>JBEKGJ010000016.1:0-80353 GCA_050012855.1 Verrucomicrobiota bacterium
GGTCGTCGTCCCGTCATAGGTCTTGTCGCTCGCGCTCAGCCCGCTCACGAACAACTTCTTGGCCGTGATGGTCGCCGTGATCCCGCTCTGCTCGGTCGTCTGCCCGGCAAGAGTGTAGTCGCTGGCCTGCGCACCCCCCAGCGAGTTGCCCGTCACGTTGACGGTAATGCCACCGGCCGCGTCCTTGCTCGCAAAGTTCCCGGTGAACGACGACGACGACGTGCTGTTAAGACTCACATCGTCGCCCGTGTAAGGGTGGCCGTCGGTCGTGCTGCTGCCCGTCGCCTCGGCGGACAGCAACGCTCCTGTTCCCGTCAAGGTTGCGGTCGTCGTCCCATCATAGGTCTTGTCGCTCGCGCTCAGCCCGCTCACGAACAATTTCTTGGCCGTGATGGTCGCCGTGATCCCGCTCTGCTCGGTCGTCTGCCCGGCAAGAGTATAGTCGCTGGCCTGCGCACCCCCCAGCGAGTTGCCCGTCACGTTGACGGTAATGCCACCGGCCGCGTCCTTGCTCGTAAAGTTCCCGGTGAACGCCGATGCCGCCGTGCTGCTCAGACTCACCGTGTCACCCGTGTAAGGATGGCCGTCGGTCGTGCTGCTGCCCGTTGCCTCCAGCGACAGCAATGCTCCCGTTCCGCTCAAGGTCGCGGTCGTCGTCCCGTCATAGGTCTTGTCGCTCGCGCTCAGCCCGCTCACGAACAACTTCTTGGCCGTGATGGTCGCCGTGATCCCGCTCTGCTCGGTCGTCTGCCCGGCAAGAGTATAGTCGCTGGCCTGCGCACCCCCCAGCGAGTTACCCGTCACGTTCACCGTAATCCCGCTGGCCGCGTCCTTGCTCGTAAAGTTCCCGGTGAACGACGACGACGCTGTACTCGTAAGACTCACTGTGTCGCCCGTGTAAGGGTGCCCGTCGGTCGTGCTGCTGCCCGTCGCTTCCAGCGACAGCAATGCGGCCGTTCCGCTCAAGGTCGCGGTCGTCGTCCCGTCGTAGGTCTTGTCGCTCGCGCTCAGCCCGCTCACGAACAATTTCTTGGCCGTGATGGTGGCCGTGATCCCGCTCTGCTCGGTCGTCTGCCCGGCAAGAGTGTAGTCGCTGGCCTGCGCACCCCCCAGCGTGTTGCCCGTCACGTTCACGGTAATGCCACCGGCCGCGTCCTTGCTGACAAACGTCCCGGTGAACGCCGACGCCGCCGTGCTGCTCAGACTCACCGTGTCGCCCGTGTAAGGGTGGCCGTCGGTCGTGCTGCTGCCCGTCGCCTCCAGCGACAGCAACGCTCCCGTTCCCGTCAAGGTCGCGGTCGTCGTCCCGTCGTAGGTCCTGTCGCTCGCGCTCAGCCCGCTCACGAACAATTTCTTGACCGTGATGGCCGCGCTCAAGCTCGGCGCGGTCAGAGTGTAGTTGCCGTAGCCCGTGCCGGTCAGCGACAGCCCGCTCTCATTCACCGCGCTGGCGGTGGCCACGTCCTTGCTGTTGTAGGCATAACTGGCCGTCCCGGTCAGGCTCACCGTGTCGCCATTGCCGGTGTAAGGCTTGCCATCCGTGGTGGTGCTGCCGCCGCCGGTCGCTTCCGCCCCCTGCAACGCCGCCGCACCCGACACCGACGCGCTGGTCGTGCCGTCATACACCTTGCTCGCCGGCACCGACAACGTTCCAACCGCCGTCAGCGCCTTTTGCGTGACCTGCTGCGTCAGACCCGTCTGCTGCGTCACCGTATAATTGCCGTAGCCCGTGCCCGTCACCGTGTTTCCAGTGATCGTCACGTTCTGCGTGCCCACCTCCTTCGCCGCCAGCGTGCCCGCCGCCGTCCCGCCAATTGAAACCGCGTCCCCATTGCCCGTGTAAGGCGCGCCGTCCCCGCCGGTCCCGACGGCCGCCGCCTCCGCCGCCGGGAACGCCGCCGTCCCGCCCAGCTTCGCCGTCGCCGTGCCATCATAAATCGTGGACGCCGCCGTGATGCCCGACACCGTCAACGCCTTGGCCGTGACGGTCTGCGACAAACCGGCTTGCGGCGTCACGGTATAATTGCCATTGCCCGTGCCCGTCACCGCCACGCTGGTCGTCACCGCTTCGCTGCCCACATCCTTGGCCGCCAGCGTGCCCGTCACCGTGCCCGGTGAAACCGCGTCCACACTGTAAGGCTTGCCATCGCTGGTCGTACCCGCGCCCGGCGCCTCCGTCCCTAAAAACGCCGCCGTCCCGCCCAGCTTCGCCGTCGTCGTGCCGTCATAAGTCGTGGATGGGGCCGTGATGCCCGATACCGTCAATGCCTTGGCCGTGACGCTCACGGAGCCGCTCAAGCCGGTCAGTGTGTAGTTGGCCGCCGCCGTGCCCGCCAGCGCCAGTGGTGTCGTCTTGAAAGTCGCAATCGCCCCGGACCATAGTGACGACGTGCTCACGGTTCCGCCGGAATTGGCTGTCCCGGTCGTCGTCACGATTTTCTCAAGGGCATAAACCAGGGCATTGTTGCCTGCGGTTACATTAGTTGAGGCCACGTTTGCAACCGAGGCGAATGAGTTAAGGATGCTCGTTAGCGTGTACGTGCTGTTGACCAGGCCAATTCCACCGATCCACAATTCATTTCCCTGTGCGGTCGTCCCCGTCGTGCCGGTGACGGCGGAGGCGCTGTTGCCGGTGGAGGTGTTTGTCACATCCACTGGGCTGGCAGACAAGACGCCGCTGTACTCCGCGACGACGGCGGCGGCGAAAAGGGAGGCGCCCAGATTGACGGTCACGGTGGTTCCGGCGCTGGAGACATTGGGGGCATACCAGATTTCTGTCGTCGTGCCCGCCGTGCCGGTTGTCGAGGCGACTCTTGACCATGTAGCTCCGGTTTGGCTGATCGAGCTTACCGCGTTGGCACTAGTGCTGCGGGTCGAGATCACGGCGATCAAGGTGTTCCCGGAAGTCGGCGCGGTCACAGTCACAGTGAAAGAGGTCGCGGCACTGCCGCCAACGGCCCCGGTGGCGCTGTTCACCCGCGTCACCGTCCGCGTCGAAAGTGCCGGCGACCCAACATTCTTGCTCGCCAGCGTGGCGCTGCCCGACAGCGTCAGATTCGCACCGTCAAGATTGTTCCCAATCGTCAGAATCCCGGACGCCGCTTCCGTGGTCCCGTCATAGGTCCGCGTGCCCGACAACTGAACGGCCAGCGCATTCACCACCTGCGAAGGCGAAAGGGCAATGGAAGTGCTGCTGTCGTTATTGGCATCGCCAGCGTAAACGGCCACGATGTTGGCGTGCGTACCGGCTGTGACAGCGGTGGTCGCGGTCGTGATCATGCAGGATCCGCCGGAAAGAGTGCCGCTGCCGATGTTCGTCCCTCCGTCCGTAAGCGTCACGCCACCGCTGGGGTTCGAGCCGGTGACGGACACGTCGAACGACAGGGCAGTGCCGTAGGTCGAAGGGGTGACGGTGCCCGAATGACGGGCCAGCGTTGTGGTAGTTGACGGCCCGGAAGAGACGTTCAGCGTGCCCGTCGTCGCAGCAAAGTCCGTGTTGTCTTGGTGGGTTGCACTGGAGGTGGTCGAGCCCCAGGTGCCTAACGCTTTGTTCACCCCCCCGATATAAAGGCTCGTTACGGGGAACGAAACGCCGGTAGCGAGACTCAGTTGCGTGCCGCTGTTGATGATCGCGAGGGCGTAGAACGTCGTCGTCACCGAACCGCCGACGGTCTGAATGCCGGAGCCGTTGAAGGTCACGGTTCCGCTGCGCTGCGTGAACGTTTGGCCGTTGGACCAATTGCCGCCCAACGAAAGGCTGTAGTTGCTGGCGCTGACGTCGAGCGTCGTTCCGGAGCCGATCGTCACGTTGCCGCTGACCGCCAAGCCCACCACCAAGGTGGCCGTCGCGGTCCCGCTGAGGGCCAGGCTGCCGCTGATCGTTGTCGTGCCCGTCTGCAACGTCTTTGCGCCGCTGCCGCTCAAGGTGAGATTGTAATAATTGACGTTCTTTAGCGTCTGAGCGGCGCCGGTGTAGTTGACCGTGTTGACGTTGGCCGAAGCACTCAGCGTTGTGATCGTGATCGCTGTGGTAGTGGGGCCGCCGATGTTAAGTGTGGCACTGGTGCCCTGCGTCAAGCCGCCCGAGCCGGCGAACGCCGTGTTCACGGTCAGGGTGCCGTTGTTCTGATAGGTCCCGTTGACCGTGACGCTGGGGATGACAATTGCGTTGGCCCCGCTGAAGGTCTTCGTGGCGCCCGTAAAGGTGTGGACACCCGTGTTGGCCGTCAACGTCCCGCCATTCTGCAAACTCCCGCCAAAGGAATAGGCCGCGACCGCAGTCTCATTCCAGAGCCCGCCGGTGTTGATGGTGACATCACTCGTGAAGGTCATGGCCCCCGTCCCGGCCAGCGTGAACGTGCCGCTCGCTCCCCCACCCACCGTCGTCGTGCCGGTCACGCCCAGAGTATAGGTGCTGGCGCTGGCAAAGGTCGTCCCGTCGCCAATGCTCAGATTCCCGCCGATGGTCAGATTGCCCCCCATGGTCGCCGTCGCCGACCCGCTCAAGGTTAGGTTGCCGCTGATCGTCGCGATCACCCCAAAGGTCTCGGCTCCCCCGCTTAACGTGAGGTGGTAATAAGCGACCACTTTCAGCGTTTGGCTGGTGCCCGTGTAATTGACCGTGTTGCCGGAAGCTGTTGCGGTCAGCGCCGTGATCCCCGAAGTCCCGCCAATGTTCAGTGTGGCACTGGCGCCCTGCGTCAGCCCGCCCGTGCCGCTCAACGCCGTGGTGGCGGTGATGGTCCCGTTGTTGGTCAGCACCCCCGGTGAAGTAACCGTGAGCAAGGTCCCCACGGTCAGGGCGCCGCTATTCGCATAGGTTCCGGTCACCGTCAGGCTGGGAATAGAAATCGTCCCGCTGATGGTTTTGCTCGAACCACTCAGCGTGTAGGTTCCGCTGCCCGCCGTGAACGTGCCGCTGTTGGCAAGATTCCCGCCGATAGCCACCGCCGCGTTGGCCGAATTGGTCCAGGTGGCGCCACTGCTGA
Source organism: Verrucomicrobiota bacterium (assembly GCA_050012855.1). Classification (GTDB taxonomy): domain Bacteria; phylum Verrucomicrobiota; class Verrucomicrobiia; order Limisphaerales; family J093; genus JAJXZJ01. The sequence continues at coordinate 4,989 of JBEKGJ010000016.1, forward strand.
CGGTCACATCGGCAAACGATTTCGCCCCGGTGGCAGAGCTGATGCTCAGGGTGCCACTCGTCCCCCCACCAACCGTTGTCGTGCCCGTCACGGTCAGAGCGAAGGCGGCGGCAGTAAAGGTGGTGCCGTCTTGAACGTTGAGGTTGCCACCGACGGTAACAGCCCCTGCGGTGGTCGCCGACGCACTGCCACCCAGGCTCAAGTTGTAGAAGTTGGCCGCGCCGATTTGCGGCGCTGCCCCCGTGAAGAGGGCCGTGCCCGTGGCCGTGAACGTGCCGGCCGAGAGCACCCACGTGCTCGCGCCGGTGCCCGTCACGGTGATCGTGTTGCCGTTGTCAGCCAGCGTCCCCCCGGTACCACTCTGGCTGAACGTGCCGATCGAGATCGGGGTTGCCGCGGTCAGTGTCGTCGTCCCGCTGGTAGAGCTGTAATTCAGGGCGCCTGTGACCGTGAACCCGGCGTTGCCCGTCATCGTGGCCGTGCCCGAAATCGTCAGGTTGCCGCCAATGGTGGTGACCCCCGTCATCGTCTTGGCGCCGCTGCCCGAAAGCGTGAGGTTATTGTAAGTGGTTGCCACCACCGTCTGCACCCCGCTGGCATTGTAATTCACCGTGTTGGGGCTGGCCGTGGCCGTCAAAGTCGCCAGCGTAAGATTCGCCGCGCTGGCGCCAATGTTGAGCGTGGCGCTCGCGCCTTGCGTCAGCCCGCCCGTGCCGGCGAGCGCGGTGCTCACGGTGAGCGTCCCGTTGTTGTTCAACGTCACACCCGTGACCGTCACGCTCGGAATTGTAAACGTCCCGGTCAGCGTCTGCGTGTTGGTGTCAAAGGTATTGACTCCGGTACCGGCATTGAATGCGCCGGTGCCGTTCAAGGTAATCCCGCCCCTGAACGTTACGGGCGAATTGGCCGAAGTGTTGGCCCATGTGCCGCCCGAATTGACCGTAACCAACCCCGTGAAGATCTTCGTGCCGGAAGCAGAGCTTATTGTCAAATTGCCACTTGTCCCTGCACCCACGGTCGTAGTCCCGCTCACGGTGAGAGCGAAGGCGCCCGCCGTGAAGGTCGTGCCATCACCGACGGAAAGGTTTCCGGTAATGGTTAATCCCGCCCCGGTGGTTAAGGTGGAAGTTCCGCTCAGAGCTACGTTGCCGCCAACGGTCATTGTGGTTGCTGTCGTTGCCGTCGCCGATCCACTCATGGTCAAATTGCCGTTGATCGTGCTTACCGAGGTGAGCGTCTTTGCGAGGGAACCGCTTAAGGCAAGGTGATAATAACTTACGGCTTTTACTGTTTGGGCGCCACCGGAGTAGTTAACCGTATTGGGCGTGTAACTTGTCGCATCCAGGCCGCTAATGCCTGCCGTTCCGCCAATACTCAGAGTTGCATTGGCAGGTTGTGTAAGTGTTCCGCTGCCGCTGAGCGCGGTCGAAACCGTCAGTGTGCCAGGGTTATTGTTGGTGTAAGTACCATTGACGGTTAGGGTAAGAAAGGTAAGTCCTGAAGCTCCGGTGATCTGCATTCCAGTGCCTGTCAAGGTAACGCCACCGGTGCCGGCGGTGAAGGTTCCTGTATTGAGCCAATTGCCTCCCACGGTAATTAGCGCCGTATCTGCACCAATGCTTCCAGTTCCGGTAAGGTCGCCGGTAACAGTCACAATAGGATTACTGGTCAGCGTCGCTGTCCCGCCGGTCACGCTCCAATTACCACCCACCGTGAGCGTGCCTGCCGCCGGTGTTTTTGCGCCCGCCCCGGAAAAAGTGAGGTTCGGATAGCTCGGTGTCGTGGAGACTGCCTGGGCAAGAGCGCTGACATATCCAACCGTCGTTCCGGCCGTGATGTTGCGCGTCGCCCAGGCGGGCCAGGCGGTTCCCACCGTGGCGGAACCGAGATTGTAGGTTCCCGAGGTGAGATTCAACACACTGGAAGCGCCGGGCGTTATGACAAAACCGCCATCGTTAAAAATGCTGCTGGCCGTGACGTCGCCGATGGTCAGGGTGGTGATGGTGGCGGCCGCCGCAAGCGTCACTCCGGTGGCATTGTTTACTTTAAGGGTTGTGTAGGTTCCCCCCACCGCCGTTTGGGCCCCGGCTCCATTGTATTCCACCGTGCCGCCCCACGTTAAGCTAGCAGGTATGGGTGCGGCGCTGGTGGCGGTAAGCACGGCTGTTTGAATCTTGCCGCCATTGGTCAGGCTGGTTAAAGTGCCGCCCAGCACCAGCCCACTGCCCAGATTAAGCGTATCACTGGAAGTCGTAGTTAACACGTCGTTTACGGTCAGGATATTGCCGGTGGCAGCGGCAGTGAAATTCAACGTAACACCGCCGGAAATGAGCAACTGCCCAATCGTCTGAGCAGGGATATCGGTTACCGTGCTGCCTACGGTATTGAAGATAAGAACGTCAGCGGCGGAGGGCGAGGTTCTGGTGGGTGTCCAATTGGCGGCCGTCTGCCAGTCGCCCGAACCACTTACATTCCACGTATAACGCCCCCCTTCACTCCCAAGCGCATAAAAAGTGGACGGTGAGTTCTGGTTGTTGAACTCGGTGTTGATCCAGTCGGGGGAACGGATGGTGCTGGAAACGCGGACCTCGTCGAGGGTTCCGCCGAAATGACGGTTCTCACCCGCCGAACCAGTGTAGCCGCCAATGTGGTTTGTGGCCACAGGAGAAAACGGTGCTCCAACCGCATCAGTAAACAACTGTGCCCCATCATAATAAACGTAGGGATAGCCAGATGCGTTAACCATCAGAACAAAGTGATGCCATCCTGGTATGGTGCCGGTAAAGGCGCCTGCGTCAATCCATCTGGCCCGTTCATAAAGCGCCAATACATGATTCCCGTTGGTTTCATACGCGCCACTGCCTACCCCGATCGCATAGCCATCGCCTGGCGCAGTGCTTCCCAATGCGGCCTCTCCTGCACCGCCGATTTTTAGAAATGCCCCGTGAACAGAACTTGAGGACAAGTATGCCCAGCATTCCATCGTGACATTGGCAGTGCCAAGACCAAATGCGGAAGAAACATCGTCTTCCATCCCGGAGGCCGAGCCGTTAAAGGTCAATCCGCCGTCAATCTTGGCGGCTCCCTGGGTGGGTGAGTTGAGCGGGGTGGCGTTATAGCCGTTCGCAGTGGAATCCGCTGAAGTTGCACCGGTGGCTTCTTTCAAGTGCCAGACGGCTTTGAAACTGGAATCCCAGACGGCGTGGGTTGCATCCTGTTGGTCGCTCGCACTGGAGTTGCCGTAGTACAGGTAGATCACGGTGTCGGTGGTGTGGCTGAGGGTGGCAACCTTCACCCAAGCCACCAGCGTCCCGCTCGCATACGACTCTCGCTCGTAAGGTATCTTGGTAGTACCGGTCGAGTCGGTGAAAAGAATGTCGTAGCCGGTGCTTAGGGCGTGAGCCGACAAGCCGGCGTCGGAGGTCAAACTTACCAGCACGGGAAAGTTTGACTGGTCGGTACTGCCCACGGTACCGACCTTGGTGTGATCGATCGTTATCTTTTTACGGTAGAGCCAGCTTGTGTTATACCAGCTCTGCGCCAACACGCTGGAGGTGCAAGCGAGCAAGAGCACGAGCCACAGGGCCGCTCTGAGTGTTCCCAGGATACCTTTCCGCATGTTGCCTGCTGTTTCCATTCGTGCCCTTAACTTCGGCTTCGACGCCGGTTCAATGTCGCAACGCGGCGGGAGGTTGAGCCGGTCAGGGCCTGCCGGAGAGCAAGGGCGGTGGTCAGCCGGCTGGTCAAGGAAGGCCCGGTCAGCCGGGCGGGCGTCCGCTCGGGGGCCGGAGGCCGGTGAAGCTGCGCCCCCGGCCGTCCGGCCAGTTCCCGCGAGGTAATTGGCCGATTCAGGCCCATCGTCTTCCCGGCACGCTGCGGCAGGAGGGCACGGCGCACCTTCGGCCTAACCCCTTCCAAGATGGACCTTGACCCCCAAGGCCACCAACAGTTTCGGCTGGGACAGGGCACGTTCACCGGGGCATGAATAACGATACCCCCACCGGCGTCATAACCACATGGACTAACACCAATCGCAATCACAATTTCTGAAACCGAGTTGCTGTTCTTACCGTACAGTAATGGCAAGATCAAGCTATTTCTACGGAATTGGATTCACAGGGTTGGGTTGGCAGGCTTAAATGCATAAATTAATGTAATTACTTGATTCGGGAGCTGGCGGCCCTTCACCTCGCCTTCCCGGCCCAACCACCGCCAGACGGCGTGGGCACTTCCCAGACTCTCGCCAGATGCAGATGTTTTGTTGATTATCAACAGGTTGCGCAGACGGTTCATGGAAAGCCGCAGGTCTGGACGTTCGCCGCGGGGGCGCGGCGAACAGCAGGCGGGCCTGTCTGCCACCTGTCTGCCACAGGCAGGTGGCACAGGCAGGCGCCCGTGCTCCCCCAGACTCTCGCAGATGCAGAGCTTTTGTTGATTATCAACAGGTTGCGCAGACGGTTCATAAAAAGCCGCTGGTCTGGACGTTCGCCGCGGGGGTGCGGCGAACAGCAGGTGGGGCGTCCGCGCTTCCCAGACAAGAATGACGCTCCGGGGAGAACACGCGCCTCGCGTGTCCCCGGCCGGCGCCCCCGCCGGGCGGTTCTTCGAGTTGTAGTCACTGATGTGGCGGGCGAGCTGCCCGCCACGGCACCCGGGCCGGGTGCGCTCCCCACCCGCCCTCTGTCCGCGGCTAATCCCGAACGACCGGATGGGCCTCGTGCAGGAACAGCGAAATCCATTCGCCAGCCTTTTGCCGGTCTTCCGCGGTGCCACCGCGCAACTCATAACGGCCCGCGAGCGTGCGCACCAGTTCCGCCTGCCCGAAGGCGGCCACCAACTCCTCCTGCGGGCGCAGGAGTTCCAGCATCCGATTCCATTTCATGCCGCCAGTCTGTCAGTGGGGCTGGGACAAATACGGTCCAGCCCTGACAGAAAAAATGGCGCCTTCCCGAAGACAGAGGACAGAGGGCAGAGGGCAGACCTGCCTGCCGCGCCGACCGCGGCGCAGGCAGGGGGCGGAGGGCGCGGCAAGCCCTCTCGCCACCATTGCGGCCGTTCAGGCGGGTTTGTGCCAGACGGTGTCGCGTTGCGCCCAGGCCGGGTCGGCCTCCGGGTGGTCCAGGTTGTAATGCAGGCCGCGGCTCTCGGGCCGCTGCATCGCACAGCGCACGATCAATTCGGCCACAAGGGCAATGTTCCGCAATTCGAGCAGGTCGGCGGTGACGGTGAAATCCCAGTAATACTCCTGAATTTCCGCCTGGAGGTTTTGAATGCGGTTGAACGCGCGTTGCAGCCGCTTGTCGGTGCGCACGATGCCCACATAGTCCCACATGAGCCGGCGGATCTCGTTCCAAAGGTGGGCCACGACGACCAGTTCGTCCGGGTTGGACGCTTTGCCGGACTGCCAGGGCGGGATGGCGATGACCGGCGCCGCCGCCTTTTCCGCGATGGACGATTGCGCGGCGCGATGGGCGCAGACGACCGCTTCGAGGAGCGAGTTGCTCGCCAGGCGGTTGGCGCCGTGCAACCCGGTGCAGGCCACTTCACCGATGGCGAACAGGCCGGGAATCTCCGTCTGCCCGTTCACGTCGGTCGCCACACCGCCGCACTGGAAATGGGCGGCCGGCGCCACCGGGATTGGCTCCTTGGTCATGTCAATCCCGTATTGCAGGCAGGTTTGGTAAATGTTGGGAAACCGCCGCATGATGAACGGCGCCGGCTTGTGGGTGATGTCGAGCAGAACATACTCGCTGCCGGTGCGCTTCATTTCGCTGTCAATGGCCCGCGCCACGACATCGCGCGGCGCCAGCGATTTGAGCGGATGACAGGCGTCCATGAATTCGCGACCGGCGAGCGTCCGCAGCACGGCGCCCTCGCCGCGCACCGCTTCGCTGATCAGAAACGACTTCGCCTTGGGATGGTAGAGGCAGGTGGGATGGAACTGGATGAATTCCATGTTCGCCACGGTGGCACCGGCACGATAGGCCATCGCCACCCCGTCGCCGGTCGCAATGTCGGGGTTCGTCGTGATCAAATAGACCTTGCCGCAACCGCCGGTGGCCAGCACGACGCTGCCGGCGGCAAAGGCCGTCACGGTCGCCGCGGCCTTGTCGAGCACGTAGGCGCCCAGGCAGCGGTCGGGACCCGGCCGGCCCAGTTTCCGCGACGTGATGAGGTCAATGGCGATGTGATTCTCGTAGATCGTGATGTTGGGCTGCCGGGCGGCGGCGTTGAGGAGCGCCCGCTCGATCTCCCGGCCCGTGACGTCCTTGGCGTGCAGGATGCGCCGCATCGAGTGGCCGCCCTCCCGACCCAGATCCAGTTCGCGCCCGCCGGGGACGTGAGCGTCTTCGCGTTCGGAGAACTTCATCCCCAGTTCCATCAGTTCGGCGACCCGCGCCGGCCCCTCCTGCACGATCTGTCGCACTACCGCCTTGCGACAAAGACCCGCGCCGGCGGTCAGCGTGTCGCGCACGTGGAGTTCGAACGAGTCCTCCTTGCTGGTCACCGCCGCGATGCCGCCCTGGGCGTAGTTCGTGTTCGAGTCGGCGCTGCTCTTTTTCGTGACGATGGCCACGCGCCCGTGGGGCGCGACCTTGAGCGCGTAGAACAGCCCGGCAATCCCGCTGCCGAGGACGAGAAAATCGAAGTTGAGCGTGTTGGTTTGCATGTTCAGGTCAGTTCAGCCGTGCGTTATCAATCAACCGCGTTTTTCCCACCCACACCGCCAGCGCCAGGTGGGTCCCCTGCTCCACCGTCCGGACGGGCCGCAGCGTCGCCGGATCGAAGCACTCGAGGTAATCCACCCGCGCCGCTGGCTCGCGGGCAATGAACGCCGCGAGCCGCGCTTTCAGTCGGGCCGCCGGCAACGGCCGACGGGCCTTGCGGACGGCCGCCCGCGCCTGCCGGATCGCCCGGGACAACACCGTCGCCTGCCGCCGTTCGTCGGCCGAGAGGTACTTGTTGCGCGAGCTGCGCGCCAGACCGTCGGGCTCGCGCACCGTGGGAGCAACGATGATTTTCAGCGGGAAATTCAGGTCGCGCACCATGCGCCGGACAATGGCCGCCTGCTGAAAATCCTTGGCGCCAAACACGGCCACATCCGGCAGCACGAGGTTGAACAGCTTGGCGACCACGGTGGTGACGCCGCGAAAATGCGTCGGGCGCGCCACGGACTCCAGGCCACGCGCGAGGGACTCCTCGACGACGTACGTGCTGAACTCTCCGCCCATCGGTTGCGGATACATCGCGGACGCGGCCGGCACGAACAGCACGTCCACGCCCGCACCGCGGCAAAGGCGGCGGTCCCGCGCGAGGCCACGCGGGTAGCGGGCCAGGTCCTCGTTGGGGGCGAACTGCGTGGGATTGACGAAGAGGCTGACGACGACGATCCCGGAGGGGCCAACCTGCCGGCGCGCGACACGGACGAGGCTTAGATGGCCCTCGTGCAAATAACCCATCGTCGGCACCAAGCCGACCCGCACCCCGGCCCGCCGCCAGCCCCGGGCACGCCGCTGCATGGCTGCCACCGAAACCACCATTCGCATGGCGGTAACTTGGGAGCGTCGTCGGCGCGAATCAATCCTATTGTCAAGGCCACCCGGATGGGCTACAAAGCGGCCATGACACCACTGATGTTCAAACGCATTCTCGCCGGCGCCGCGGGCGTCGGCCTCCTGCTCACGGCTGCGCAAGCCCTCGCCCAAGCTCCGGCCACGGCCTCCGTCCTGATGGAGCCCGACGCGCACGGCTGGTACCAGCTCTTCGATGGCAAGACACTCAGCGGTTGGACCGCACCCACCCCGGGCCACTGGGAGGTGAAGGACGGGGTCGTCGCCGGCACCGGACCAACGACCCACCTGTTAAGTCCGCTCACCTATCACAACCTCGAGTTCCGGGCGACGGTCCGCCTGAACCACAGCGGCAACAGCGGCATGTACATCCGCGCCGCCTATGGCCCCGGCTGGCCGAAGGGCTACGAGGCCCAGGTCGAAAACACCAGCCCGGACACCCAGCGAACGGGCAGCCTCTACAATTTTCATCCCGTGCGCGAGCAGTTGATCGCCGATGACACCTGGTGGACCCAGACGGTCGTCGCGGTCGGCAACCGGATCATCATCAAGGTCAATGACAAGATCGTGACCGATTACGTGGATGCCAAAAACACCTACACCACCGGCCACCTCGCCCTGCAGCAGCACAACGACGGCAGCGTGGTCGAGTTCAAGGATCTGATGGTCAAACCGCTGCCCGCCGACGAGGCCGCCGCGCTGGCGGAGGCCCGGAAGGACGTGCCGGACATCAAGTAGCCCATCATGCGCTCCCCCGCCCTGCTCGCGCTGGTCCTTGCGGGCGCGCTCGCGACGCACGCCCAGGCGCCCGCGACCCACGCCGGGGCGCTGCCCGTGCGCGGCCTGCACCTGTCGGCGCCCGCCAAGGCCGAGCTGCCCAGGGCGCTCACGTTCATCCAGCAGACGCTGCCGAAGCTCGGGGTGAACACGCTGATCCTCGAGTTCGATTACAACTTCGATTTCAAGTCGCGGCCCGAGTTTGCCGCGCCCGCGGCGCTGGGTGCGGAGGAGGCCGGCCAGTTGGCCAAGGCCTGCCGCGCCGCCGGCATCGAACTGATCCCCCAGATCAACTGCCTCGGCCACCAGTCCTGGGCGGCGCACACCGACCGGCTGCTCGCCCTGCATCCGGAGTTCGACGAAACCCCCGGCAAATATCCCGACAACAAGGGAATCTACTGCCGGAGTTACTGTCCGCTCCATCCGGACGTGCACCCGGTTCTGTTCGCGCTGATGGATGAACTGGCGAAGGCGTGCGCGGCAAAGTCATTCCATGTCGGCATGGACGAGGTGTTCATCCTCGCCGACGCGGACTGTCCGCGATGCAAGGGCAAATCCACCGCCGAGGTGTTCGCCGGCGAGGTGACCCGGCTCGACGAGCACCTGCGAAAAATCGGCTGTCGGATGTGGATGTGGGGCGACCGGTTTCTCGACGGCAAGGCCACCGGCACCGGCGAGTGGGAAGGCAGCCAGAACGGCACCTTCGCGGCGGTGGACCGAGTGCCGAAGGACCTGGTCATCTGCGACTGGCATTACGACAAAGCGCCGGAGACAGTCCGGTTCTTTGTGAGCAAGGGGTTCCCCGTCGTGGCCTCTCCCTGGCGCAAATCCAACGTGGCGCTCGACCAACTGGCACAGGTCCGCTCGCTTCGCCAGGCGCCGGCATCGCCGGGCGCCGGCCAGGCCCTCGGCGTGGTGCAGACGACGTGGTGCGGCTTTGCGCCGTTCTTGCGTGCGTTTGAGGCGAAGGCCGGCGGCGCGGCGCCCACCAAGAATGAGGCGGGCGAATCGGCCCAGTGCTTCCGCACCCTGTTCCAGGCGCTCGAAGTGAAGCCATAGCGCGGCACAGCTCGGCCGACTTCCCGGAGCAACGGCCGGTCGCTGAACTGTCCAAGAATGATGCCGCCGGCCCCCTACCTGACCCAACCGGTGGACACCGCGAAGATGCCACCGGGCATTCCGTTCATCGTGGTCAACGAGGCGGCCGAACGGTTCTGTTACTACGGCGTCAACGGGATTCTCGTCGTGTTCATGACGCATCACCTGCGGGACGCCCAGGACCAGCTCGCCGTCATGCACCAGGAACAGGCCGAGGCGGCGTACCATTGGTTTGTTTCGTGCGTCTATTTTCTGCCGGTGCTCGGCGCCTTCCTCGCCGACGCCGTGCTCGGGAAGTACCGCACGATTCTGCTGCTGTCGCTGGTCTATTGCCTCGGCAACCTTGCCCTGTCGCTGGATGTGACCCGGTCGGGACTCGCCGTCGGACTGGCATTGATCGCGCTCGGTTCGGGCGGCATCAAGCCCTGCGTTTCCGCGAACGTCGGCGACCAGTTTGGCGCCGCGAATGAGCACCTGCTGCCGCGGGTGTTCACCTGGTTCTATTTCGCGATCAACATCGGCTCCGCGCTGGCGACCATCGCCATCCCCGAAGTGCTGGAACGGTGGGGGGCCCGTTGGGCTTTTGGTCTGCCGGGAATCTTCATGGCGCTGGCCACGCTCGTCTTCTGGCTGGGGCGCCGTCGCTACGCCCACGTGCCACCAGTCGGACTGGGCCCCCTTTTTGCAGAACTCGCGCGGTGCGAAAACTTGAAGGCGCTGGCCCGGTTGCTGGTCCTGGTGCCGTTTGCCGCGATGTTCTGGGCGCTGTGGCAGCAGAACTTCTCCTCCTGGGTGCTGCAATCGGAGAAGATGAACCGCGTCGTCGGGGGCCACGAATGGCTGCCCGCCCAAATCCAGACCGTCAATCCCGTCTTTGTGCTGCTGATGCTGCCGCTCATGGCCTATGTGATCTACCCCGCGGTGGGCCGGGTCGTGCGCCTGACGCCACTGCGAAAGTTTGGCGCCGGTTTGTTCGCCGTCATCCTGGCCTTCCTCATCGTCGGCTGGATCCAGACGCGCATTGACGCGGGCGAACGGCCGCCCATCGGCTGGCAGGTCCTGGCGTTTGTGGTGCTGACGGCCGGCGAAGTGCTGGTGTCGGTCACGCACCTTGAGTTCTCCTACACGCAGGCGCCGAAGGCCCTCAAATCGCTCGTCATGTGCCTCTATCTCGGCTCGATCGCGCTCGGCAACGTGTTCACCGCCACGGTGAATGTGTTCATCCAGAATCCCGACGGCACCGCGAAGCTGACCGGCGCCAGTTATTTTTTCTTTTTCGTCTGGGTCATGCTCGGGACCGCCCTGCTCTTCCTGGTCATCTCGCCGTTTTATCGCCGCCGGACCCCCGCTGTCGCCAACTGAGTAAGTTTGAATTCCAGCGGGACCTGGCGCACGCTGCGCGAAGGATGAAACCCGAGCCGCTTCCACGACTGCGACTGCGCGTCACCGCGACCGCGGAAACCGTCATCCGCTCAGGTCATCCGTGGCTGTTTGCCGACAGCATCCGCGCGGCAAACCGCGCGGGCGAACTCGGCGAACTGGCGGTCATCTTCGATCATCACGACCGGTTCCTTGCCCTCGGCCTGTTTGATCCTGAGTCACCCATCCGCGTCCGGGTGCTGCACACGGGCAAACCGGTGACGCTTGACGCCGCCTGGTGGCAGGCGCGGTGGCAGCAAACGCTGGCGCGCCGCGAGGGATTATTCGACGCGCAAACCAACGGTTACCGTTGCATCAACGGCGAAAGCGACGGCTGGCCGGCGCTGGTGCTCGATCGTTACGACACAACATTCGTGCTCAAGCTCTACACCGCCGCGTGGCTGCCGCGCCTGGATGAAGTCGTGGGCGGCATTCGGGTCGCACTGCATCCGCAGCGGCTCGTTCTCCGTCTCAGCCGGAATATTCAATCCCTCGCCACCGGGCATTTCCACCATGCCGACGGTCAGCCTCTGCTTGGGGAAAAGCCGGACGGCCCGGTGACGTTTCTCGAATCCGGCCTGCGCTTCGAAGCGGACGTGCTGCGGGGCCAGAAGACCGGCTTCTTCCTCGATCAACGCGAGAACCGCCGGCGTGTCGAGTCGTTGGCGCGCGACCGCGACGTGCTGAACGCCTTCAGCTTTTCCGGCGGGTTTTCGCTTTACGCGGCCCGCGGCGGGGCAAAGTCGGTCACCGATCTGGACATCAGCGAGCACGCGCTCGCCGGGGCGCGGCGCAATTTCGCCTTGAATCAAGCCGCTCCCGGCGTCGCCGCCTGCCGCCATGACTGTGTCCAGGCGGACGCCTTTGCGTGGCTGGCGGCCAAGCCGGCGCGAAAGTTCGACCTGATCGTGCTCGATCCTCCCTCGCTCGCCAAACGTGAAGCCGAGCGCGCCCGTGCGATCGGCGCCTATCGGCAACTCAGCGCCGACGCACTCCGCTGGCTCGCCCCGGGGGGCGTGCTCGTGGCGGCGTCCTGTTCAGCGCACGTTTCGACGGAGGAGTTCTTCGGCGCGGTGCGCCAGGCAGCGCGCGAGACCTCGCGGCCGTTCACCGAATGGCAAACGACCGGCCACGCCCCCGATCACCCGGCGACGTTCCCCGAAGCCTGGTATTTGAAGGCGATCTATTTGCGGTTCACGTAGCGGCGTCTCGGCCGAGCGCCGCCAATCTGGAAGAAGAGGGAAGTATGCGGCGGTCGGCCGACCCGCCGCTACGGCTAAACTGCCTGTCCCGCGGCGTGGCCGCTGGCCCAGGCCCACTGGAAGTTGTAGCCGCCCAGCCAGCCGGTCACGTCCACCACTTCGCCAATGAAGAACAGGCCCGGCACCTGCCGGCATTCGAGCGTCTTCGAGGACAATTCACCGGTGTTCACGCCGCCGACAGTGACCTCGGCCTTCGCATACCCCTCGTCGCCCGCCGGGGTGATCGCCCATGCGTGAAGGTTCCGCGACACGGCTTCGAGTTCGGCGCGGGTGAGCTGGGCAATGGGTTTGGCTGGCGCATGTCGCGCGCACCACGCCTGCACAAAGCGTTCCGGCAGCACCTGACGGAGGGCTGTTTTCACTCCGCGTCCGCCGGACCGGTTCGCCGCGAGCAGCTCGGCCGCGGAATGGTCGGGCAGCAGATTCAGCCGCACCGTCTCACCTGCGCGCCAGTAGCTCGCAATCTGGAGAATCGCCGGGCCGCTCAGTCCTCGGTGCGTGAAGAGCACCGCCTCGCGAAACGAAGGCGCGTCCGGCCGGAGGCTGGTCACACAGTCAAACGCGATGCCGCTGAGTCCGGCGAACTGTTCGCGATCCGCCGGTGACCAGGTGAACGGCACCAGGCCGGGCCGCACGGGAACGAGCTTCACGCCGAACTGCCGGGCGATCTCATAGCCAAACGGCGTCGCGCCGAGCTTGGGAAAGGACAGACCGCCCGTGGCGATGACAAGCGAGCGGGCGGTAAGGGTGCCGGCCGTGGTGGAAAGTCGATAACGGCTGGAAGCGGGGTTCGTTTGATCGCCAATTCGATCCACCGCCCACGATTCGCCGTCCTCGCGCCGCAAGACCCGGCAGTTCAACCGCACCTCCACGCCGGCGTCCGCGCATTCTGCTTCGAGCAGTTGGAGAATCTGCTTCGAACTGTGGTCGCAAAAGAGTTGCCGGTGTGCCCGCTCGTGCCAGGCGATGCCGTGTCGCTCGACCAGCGCCAGGAAATCCGGCGGCGGGTAGCGCGCGAGGGCGGACTTCGGGAAGTGCGGGCTGCCGCGGGTGACGTAGTTCGCGGCCGTGGCGCCGAGGTTGGTGAAATTGCAGCGTCCGCCGCCGGAGATGAGAATTTTACTGCCGGGCCGCGCGTTGTGTTCGAGCACGAGCACGCGCCGGCCGCGCCGGCCGGCCACCTGGGCACAGAAAAGCCCGGCGGCGCCCCCGCCAATGATGATGACATCGTAGTCCAACCAGCGCGACGGTTCCGCAAAAACCTCGGAAACGCCAGCCATGAATGCGTGGAGCGCGATCCGCGCTGAACCCGAAAAACGATCCGGCGAAACCAGTTTCCCTCGAGCGTTCCTGGCGTTCAGGCGGTGTTACAACTGGTTTTTCGCGGTAACGCTTCGCTCGCTTGCCCGCCACCCGGCGCGAACAAGAACCGCTTGCCTGACCCGTTCCCGGACCATTACGCTCGCGCGCCATGAAGCTCGCGCGTTACCCCGGGAACCCGATCCTTGCCCCGCACCCGGATCATCCGTGGGAGGACCTGGCGGTCTTCAATCCCGCCGCCTGGCAGGACGACACCACAGGCGAGATCTTCCTGCTCTACCGCGCCGCCGAGTCCGGTCCCGAATACAAGTGCTGGTTCGGCCTGGCGAAAAGCCAGGATGGCTTCCGCTTCGAGCGCGTCTCGGATCAACCGGCCCTCAGCCCCAGCCTCGAGGGGTTTGACGGCGCGACCCTCCAGGATCCGCGCGTCGTCAAAATCGGCGACTGGTTCTACGTCACCTACGCGGCGCGCCATTATCCCTTCGGCCAGTTCTGGGTGCCCGGCGGCCGCGACCGGTTCCTCACGCCCGACTGCCCGCCGGAGTTTCCGCGCTATTTGCGGATCAATGCCACGCTCACCGGCCTTGCGCTGACGCGCGATTTCAAGACGTGGATCCGCGCCGGCTGGCTCACCGATCCGAACCTCGACGACCGCGACGTGGTTCTTTTCCCGGAGAAAATCGGCGGCAAATTCGTCATGATTCACCGTCCGCTGGAATGGGTTGGACCGGCTTATGACACCGAGCAGGCCTGCGCCTGGATCAAAACGGCCGACGACCTCCTGGGCTTTCCGCAAGCGCCCAGCCGCCTGCTCATCAAAAACCGGCAGCCGTGGGAAGCCTTCAAACTCGGCGTCAACACGCCGCCCATCCGCACCCCGCACGGCTGGTTCACCCTGTATCACGCGGTGGGACCAGACAAATTCTACCGGCTCGGCGCGCTGCTGCTCGACCTGGACGATCCCAGCCAGGTCCGTCACCGCACGCCGGACTGGCTGATGCAACCGGAAGCCGACTACGAGGTCGAAGGCTTCTATCGCGGTGCGTGCTTTCCGTGCGGGACGGTGGTGAAGGACGGCACGCTGTTCGTCTATTACGGCGCCGGCGACCAGTTCTGCGCCGTGGCGACCTGCGATTTCGGTGAACTCCTCGACCACCTGCGCGCCTGCCCGCCTTGAACGGCACCCTCGACGACCGCGCTGAAAGCGCCACCATGCATCCGCTCGATCTGACAATCATTGCCCTCTACCTGCTGCTGATGGCGCTGGTGGGCGCGTGGGTGGCCAAGCGCGCCTCGCGCAACGCGGAGTCCTATTTCCTCGCCGGCAAGAGCTTTCCCTGGTGGGTCATCGGCGTCGCCCACGGGTCCAGCGGCGTGGACATCACCGGCACGATGTGGTTTGTGATGATGTTTTTCATCTACGGCGTGAAAGGCATCTGGCTGCTGTGGGTGTGGCCGCTGTTCAATGTCATTTTCCGCATGATGTACCTCGGCACCTGGGTGCGCCGCTCGAACGTCCTCACCGGCGCGGAGTGGATGCGGACGCGTTTCGGCGACAGCCCGGGCGCGAAGCTCGCCTACCTGAGCGTGGTCGTTTATGCGCTGGTGCACGTGGTGGGCTTTCTCAGTTACGCCTTCCGTGGCATCGCCGAATTCACCAAACCGTTTTTCCCCTGGGACTACCCGGTCGAGTTCTATGGCACGGCCATGCTGCTGGTCACCGGCATCTACTGCGTGGTCGGCGGCATGTACAGCGTGGTGATGAACGACTTGATCCAGTTTGTCCTGAAAGTGATTGCCGCCGTCGGCGTCGCGGTCATCGCCATCACGCTGATCACGCCGGCCCAAATCGCGGCGGCGGTGCCGGCGGGCTGGGACCAGTTGTTCTCCGGCTGGAAGCTCACCCTGGACTGGTCGGCGCATATTCCGCAGTTGAACGACCGGATTTACGGTCCCGGCGGCGATGGCTATTCGCTGTTCCTGTTCTTCACCGGCATGCTGTTGCTGAAGGGCATCGCGGTCAGCATGGCCGGTCCCACCCCCAACTACGCGATCCAGCACATCCTCTCGACGCGCAGCCCGCGGGAAGCGGCGTTGGAAAACATGGTGATGGCGGTGGTTTCGCTCGCGCCGCGTTTCCTGCTCATCGGCGGCATCACGGTGCTCGGGATCGTGTTTTTCAGCGGTGATCTCGCACAACTCGTCGCCCGCGAAGGCAAGAGCGCCCGGTTCGAGGAAATCCTGCCCAATGTCCTGAACCACCATGTGCCTATCG
This sequence comes from Verrucomicrobiota bacterium, assembly GCA_050012855.1. Lineage (GTDB taxonomy): Bacteria > Verrucomicrobiota > Verrucomicrobiia > Limisphaerales > J093 > JAJXZJ01. Next base: position 20,711 of record JBEKGJ010000016.1, read on the forward strand.
GGTTGAAGGGCATCCTCATCGCCGCCCTGCTGGCTTCGTTCATGAGCACGTTCGTTTCGACGGTGAACTCGGGCGCCGCGTACGTCGTGAACGACATCTACAAGCGCTATGTCAATCCCCAGGCGCCGCCGCGGCGCTACGTGGCGCTGGGCTGGATCACCTCCAGCGCGGTCATCCTGCTGGGCATCGTGTTCGGCTTCGTGATGACCAGCAACGTCCATGCGGTGACCAAGTGGATCACGTCGGCGCTGGTGCCGGCGTTCGTGGCGCCGAATGTGCTCAAGTGGCACTGGTGGCGGTTCAACGGCCACGGCTTTTTCGCGGGGATGGTGGCGGGCACGGCGGGCGCCCTGGCCATTCCATTTTTCCTGCCCCACCTGCATGAGGTCTTCACCTTCCTGATCATCCTGCTCCTGAGCACGGTGGCGTCCGTCGTGGTCTGCCTGCTCACCAAGCCGGAGAGCGACGAGGTGTTGAAAGGTTTCTACCGCAACGTCCGGCCGTGGGGCTGGTGGCAGCCGATTTTCGAGAAATGCCGCGCCGAAAGCCCGGACTTCCAGCCGAACCGCGATTTCTCCCGCGACGTCGCCAATCTCGCGATCGGCCTGGTCTGGCAGACCAGCCTGGTCACGGCGCCCATCTACCTCGTCATTCAGCACTGGACCGAGTTCGGGATTTCCGTCGCAGTCTGCGCCGTGACCTCGCTCATCCTGAAATTCACCTGGTACGACCGGCTCGGCCCCGGCGAAATGTACCTCTCGCCGGAGCGCTGATCGGCGGGCGACGAGCGGACCGCGGCTCTGCGAGCCGCAGCACTTCCGGATGTCCCCGTGCCGCAGCTCACTCTGACGGTGTCCTGCCTGGCGAAACTGCTACGGGTCACAGACCCGCGCGCCGCATGATTCAGCCGCGGAAGAACGCACCTCGCAAATCGCATTACTCACTTCGGACCTCGGATTTCGCACCTCGCACTTCGTACAACACAACCTTCAACCAATCGCCACACACCAGCCCGCCGCAGACTTGCGGCAGCGAATCCATCGAATCCGTCGTTGCCAGTGGCGGCGGGCAAGGGCAGGCTGACGCCGTGAGCTTCCGCGACAAGATTCTCACTTTCGAGCGCCTGCCGGCCTGGCGGGAGCGACTGCGTGCCGCCGGCAAGCGGTTGGTGGTCACCAACGGATGCTTTGACATCCTGCACGTCGGCCACATCACCTACCTCGACGCCGCGCGCCAGCAGGGGGACGCTTTGCTCGTTGGGTTGAACAGTGACGCCTCGGTCCGGGGCATCAAGGGTGCGGGCCGCCCGGTGAATTCGGAACAGGACCGGGCCACCGTGCTGGCCGCGCTCGAAGCCGTGGACGCCGTGTGCGTTTTCTCCGAGCCCGACGCCCAGCGGTTGCTCACGGCGGCGCAACCGGACATTTACGCGAAGGGCGGCGACTACACGATTGACACGATCAACCAGGCGGAGCGCCGGTTGGTCGAGGGCTTGGGTGGTCGGGTGGTGGTGCTCGGCGGGGTGTCCGGCTATTCGACGACGGCAGTGCTGCGGAAGCTGGGAGCGGGGGCGGGGCGAAATAGTTGAGAGGCAAAGTGAGTTGAGAGTTGAGGAAGGACGACTGCCCGCCCAGCGGTCGGGCAGCCACCCATGCGAAGGGCGAATGACGAAGGGCGAATGACGAGTGATAAACGGTGGGTCGTGGACCGCTGGGCCGGGAGATGAGCGAACGCGGTTGAGAGGCGAAGTGAGTTGAGAGTTGAGGGACGCGGCCCGGCCGGCATCGGGCAGCCACCCATACTGGAGTTTCGCCGCGGCAGCTCAGCGGGCGGGCGGTGCGTTGGTGTCCGCAGGCGCGGTGGGCGCTTCCGGCGTGACCGGCGGCGCATTCGTGCCGGTGGCGGCCGGGTTGCGTTTGATCAGGGCCTCGGCTCGCGCCACCAGCGCCGGCAGCTTGGTGCGCAGGATTGCCGCCGGCTCCGGCGCCAGGCGCAGGTCGCTTTGCGGATCAAGGAATTCCTTGACCACTTCCGTCCGCATGTCGTCCAGAGGCGGCAACGGCACGCGTTTCTCGGACGGCCCGCCCACCATCTTGCCCATGTAGCGGCGCCAGATGTTGCGCGCCAGGGCGTCATAGCCCACGGCCTCCTCGTCGCGATCATCCACCAGGGCGGTGTAGGACCGGACCAGCATGCCGCGGACGATCTTGATGGTCGTGTCCTGGCTGGTGTCGCCGACGTCCTCCTCCACGCGTTTGATGGCATATTCGTCGAGGGTCATCGCCGGCGGATAGTCCTGGGGGAATTTCTGTTTGACGACCTTGAGCCACTCCTCAGCCTGGGTGCGCCGGTTGTGGACGTAGAGCGAATACACGGCATTGAGCAGGAAATTCTTGTGGGCGCGGGCGATGACCGGGGCCTGCTCGGGGTCGTCCGCGATCATCTCCTCATAAGCGGCGTTGGTTTTCGGGATGATGTCCAGGTCCTCGCTGAAGGTGACGGTGTGGTTGCGCTGGTTTTCGATCAAATGCCCATGTTCGAACAACTGGAGCATGGACTGGTAGATGATGCGGCGGAGCTTGATGAGGTCCTCCTTGGAGCGGGCCAGTTTTTTGCCGACGTAGCCCCAGTAAATCGCACTGGCCTCGGGCAGCCGCCATTCCAGCGGGCCATAGCGCTCGTCCACCTCCTGCATCAACGCCGGGTCCATCTTGTAATGCTCGCGGAGGACCCGGGCCCGGGCGCGCTCCGCATTGGTCTTGGGATTGATCAAAGCGGCAAAATCCGGCCGGCCGCCGCCGAGCAGGTCCTGCATCTGGGTGGCCCAAACACTTTTGTAATAGAGGTGCGCGTCGTCAAGGAACGAGCCCATCTTGTGCTGGAAATGCCAGGCGAGTTCGCGGTAGATGTTCACGTCATGCGGGTTGTACCGGAGCGCCTCGTCCCGCAACAATTCGATGCCCCGCGACACCCAGTTCCACCGGTCCGCCGGCTCGCTGAATTTGATCGAGATGTTGTAGGACATGTTCCAGGCCTGCACGATCCAGACCGTGCTGATGTGTGGCTGGAGCTTGGTGATCCAGTCGGCGAGCTGGACCATCTCGAAATACTTGTCGTCCTCCTGCAGGTCCATCGCGCGCACCCAGAGGGCGTTCGCGATCAAGCCACGGAAGCCCCCCAGGGCCACCGTCGTGAGGGAGAGGATGGGCGGCGCGTTTTCCAGCGGTTCGACGCGGGTGAGGCCAAGGTCGCCGCGCAGGCGGTTGAGCCGCTGCTGGGAGGACGCGGCCAGGCCGAGCAGGGCCAGCGCGAGCAGGACCAGGAGCGGTTTGTAGAATTTGGAACCCGCGAGTGTCATCACGTCGTCCCCTGGGCGGTGGCCAGCTCACGGCGCTGGAAAATGAAAATGCCGACCAGGGCGAGCAGGCCGCCCATCAGCAGCACGATCTGGCCAAAGGCCCGGGCCAGCGTCGTCCAGGCAATGTACCGCCCCGTGCTCAACGCATCCACCGGGGAGAAGTCGCGCACGAGGTTGACGGTGGCGAGCAGGGCTTTGAAAAACGCCACCGAGGCGTTGTCGAACGCGTTCGGCGTGTCCACGCGGCCGGTTTGGTGGTTCACCTCCCGCACGCTGCCCTGCTCGATCACCTGCTTCATCGTGGTGGTCGAGGTGGCGACGAGGAGAAAACTCAGCGCACAGAACGTGGCCACTGGAAAGGACAGGAAGCTGGCGGCGGCCAGTCCCAGCGCGGCCAGCAACGCCAGCCAGCAGAAGAGGATCGCCACCCCCCGGGCGTAGTTGGGTCCGAAGCCGCCCTCGCGGTAGAGCACTTCCATCCCCTCGTCCAGCGGGAACAGCAACGCCGCGTCATTGGGGTTCATGCATTCGATGTTCAACACGCCGTGTTCGTCCAGCAGGTTCGGCAGCACCGGAATCTCGTAAAAGGTCTCCGGCGCCAGGCTCTTCTCGAAGTGCATCTGCCGCGGGGACTGCGGCGGACCGACATTCCACATCGTGATGAACGTGCCGGAAGGCGATCGCTGCGACGCAAAGAACTTGAGCCGGAGGAACAGGTAGCGGTCGCGCACCTGGTTCTGGACGGAACTGAGATCAATCTGCCAGCGGCGCGCGAACCCCCCGCCCGGCGGGACGAGCTGCAATTCGGCATTGATCTGTTCGCGGACGACCCGGCGCAATTCGGCGCGGTTCATGGCGGCAACCTGCGGGCTCTTCAGGCGCTCCTGAACCCGGCGCTCAACCAGGCGCTCGATGGGAAACGGTTTTTCGTGAAAGGCCCCGCGAGCAATAAACACCTCGTTGCGCAGGATTTCCTGCTGCTCCGGAGGCAACCGGTGGGCCCGCCACGTCATCTGCCCATAAACAATGCCGGCCGTCAGACTCAGCAGCAGGGCGTTGAGCAGCAGGATGCCGAGCCACTTGCCCAGCCAGATTTGCCAGCGCGCCACCGGCTTCGTGGCCACGACCTGGATCTGGCACTCCTCGATGTCCCGCGCCAGGGTGCCGCACGACAGCCAGAGCGTGGTCATGCCGAGCACCACCGTGATGAGGCCGAGGGTGTACGTCAGCACAATCTGCGTCAACCCGCGCGCCGTGCCGTCGTCCTTGATCACCGCTGGCAGCAGCAGCACGCCGCCGATCAAAACCGCCGCCAGCAACGGCACCAAGCGGAACCGGAAGGCGGCCTTGAACGTGAGCCGGGCAATCGCCAGGAGAGACTGCATGGTCGTTCAGCCTTTGCCTCCGAGCAGGTCGGCTAGTTTTTCGTCCGCCTGCGCGAGATCGGCGGGTTTGGGCGGTGCGGGCTTGGGTGTTTCCGGCGCGGTGGCCGCGCCCGCCAGAGCGGCCAGCCGGGTTTCGTCCACCGCTTCAAGCGGCGGCGCCACAGTCACGTGCGGCTCGGGGCCGGCCAGCGGCATCGTCAACCGCTCCAGCATCCGGTCCGGCGCCGGCGCAGCCGCCTCCGCTCCGCCGCGAAGATAAGCGGCCACGCGATGGCCGGAGGTGGCGCCCGAAGTTTCGCCTTGCTTGGCCCGCTCAACCACGCCGAGGAAATAACTTTCAAGATTCTGGGTGGGCGTTTCGATGCGGACCTGGTCGGGGCCGGTTTCCTGCCGGAGCAACTCGAGGACGCGTTCGAGCAGGGGCCGCGTCAGCACCGGCGTCGTGATGCGCAGCGAATCCGGCGTCGCCAGCAATTCCTTGAGCGTGCCCATGGCCTGGATGCGGCCGCCGTAGTAGATCACCACCCGGTCGCACACGTCTTCGACATCGGCCAGCAGGTGGCTGCTGAGGAGCACCGTCTTGCCACGCCGGGCCAGCGCGATGATCAGATCCTTTACTTCGCGGCAACCGATTGGGTCCATCCCGGCGGTTGGTTCGTCCAGGATCACGAGGTCGGGATCGTTGATGAGCGCCTGCGCCAGGCCGATGCGGCGCTGCATGCCCTTGGAGAACTCGCCCACCGTCCGCCGGCGCACCTGGCTCAAGCCCACCATTTCGAGCAACTGCTCCGACCGGTTCCGCCGTTCCTTGGGCGGGAGATGGAACAGGTTGCCGAAGAAATCGAGCGTCTCCGCGGAATCGAGGTAGCGATACAAGTAGGATTCCTCGGGCAGGTAACCGATGCGCGATTTGGTGGCCACGTGCCGCGGGGAATGGCCAAAGACCTCGATGTGGCCCCGGGTGGGATGAAGCAGGCCCAACAGCAACTTCACGGTCGTGGACTTGCCCGACCCGTTCGGTCCGAGCAGGCCGAACACCTCGCCGCGGCGGACCTCGAAGTCCACGTTGTCCACGGCCCGCGCCTTGGGCCGGCCCCAAAAATCCTTGAACACCTTGGTCAGGCCGCGCACGGCGACCACGACCTCGGCGGACGGCGCGCCGGGTTCGCTCCGATTCGGGCTGATTTCGCTCATCACCATAGAGAATGCCGTCCGGTCGCCTTTGCGACTGCTGGTGCCGGCCGGGCAACGCTAGCAAACGGCGGCGGTTCTGTGCAACTGGGCGTTTGCCGGCACAGAAACGCACATGGCCTGACCGGGGTCAGAACAGGCGCTCGAGCGGGTTGGGCGGGCGCGCCTTCTGCCAGTAAGTGGTCGCCTGCGGATCGCGTTTGAGCCGCAGCAAATCCTTGCCGGCCAGGCGCAACAGCCATCCCAGCGGCGTCAGCACCACGAGGAAGAAGACGGCCAACAGCACGGCGCTGCTGAATTGTCCCAACCGGTGGCTGGCCCGCATCCCGAAGCGATAGACCCCGCGAAACCACCGCGGCTGGAGGAGGCACAGCAGCACCACCAACAACAAGACCTCCAGCCCGCGCGCGAGCCAGTGCCCCGACAGGACATGGCGCCACCAGAGCAGCGTCAACAGCGCAGCGATCACCGCGGCGTTCAGCACGGTGAACTTCACCCACTCGCCGGGATCTTCCTTGAGGCGCAATTTCATGGCTTAGTCCATTTGCGGCTTCACCCGCCGTTCGACCGGACGAGCGGGTTGCGCCGTCCGCTCCAGCAGGAAACTCCCCAGCGCAAGATAATCCATCTCCGTGTTCACGAAGCAGCGGTAGGCGTCGTCCGGCGTGCCCACGATCGGCTCGCCGCGAACATTGAAGGACGTGTTCACCAGCACGGCGCAGCCGGTCGCCTTCTCCCAGCGCTCAAGCAGCGCGTCCAGCAGCGGGTTCTGCGCCGCCGTCACCGTCTGGATGCGGGCCGAATAATCCACATGGGTCACCGCCGGAATCGTCGAGCGCAGTTCCTTCAGGCGGGCCAGGCCCGTCGCCCCCGCGGGGAACGGACGCCGCAGCGCTTCCCGCACCGGCGCAACGAGGAGCATGTAGGGCGAATCCGCGTCCAGCTCGAAATAATCCGCCACCCGCTCGCGCCGCACCACCGGGGCGAACGGCCGGAACGACTCGCGGAACTTGACCTTGAGGTTCATCACCGACTGCATCGCCGGCGACCGCGGGTCGCCGAGGATGGACCGGTTGCCGAGGGCGCGCGGACCGAACTCCATGCGGCCCTGGAACCAGCCCACCACTTTCCCGGCCTGCAGCAGGGCCACCGTGCGCTCGAGCAGGGCGTCGCGTTCCAAGCGCTCGAACACGGCCCCGTGCCCGTGCAGCGTCGTGGCGATTTCGTCATCGGAAAACTCCGGGCCGAGCAGCGCCGCGTGCATGGCGTCGCCGGCGGAAACCATGCGTTCGCCGGTCCAGCGCGCGAACCAGGCGACGAGCGCTGCGCCCAGCGCGCCACCGGCATCGCCCGCCGCCGGCTGGATCCAGAGCCGGTCGAAGATGCGCTCCCGCAGGATGCGCCCGTTGGCCACGCAGTTGAGCGCCACCCCGCCTGCGAGGCAAAGATTGGACTCGCCCGTCAGCTCGCGCGCGTGCCGCGCCAGCCGCAACATCACTTCCTCGGTGACGGCCTGGACCGAACGCGCCACGTCCATGTGCCGCTGCTCGACCGCCGCCTCCGGTGCGCGTGGCGGGCCGCCCAACAGCGCGTGAAACCGCTCGTTCGTCATCGTGGTGCCGCGCAGAAACCGGAAGTAATCGAGGTTCAGCCAGAACGAGCCGTCCGCTTTGAGGTCGAGCAGTTCGCGACGAATCGCGTCCACGAAACGGGGCTCGCCGTAGGGCGCGAGGCCCATCAGTTTGTACTCGCCCGAGTTGATGCGGAACCCGCAGTAGGCGGTGAACGCTGAGTAGAGCAGCCCCAACGAATGCGGGAATCGAATTTCCTCGAACAGTTCGAGGTCCCGCCCTTTCCCACGACCGAGCGTCGTGGTGGCCCATTCACCGACGCCATCAATGGTCAGGATGGCCGCCTGCTGAAAGGGCGAGGGATAAAACGCGCTGGCCGCGTGCGCCTGGTGATGCTCCGTGAACAGGATCGGGCAGTCGGCGCGCAGCCCGGACAGTTCCTCGCGGATGGTGCGGCGCAGGTCGAGCTTCTCGCCGAGCCAGCCCGGCAGCACGCGCGGAAAAACCGTCCATCCGCCCGGCGCCACCGCCAGCCAGCTTTCGAGCATGCGACCGAACTTGAGGATGGGCTTGTCGTAGAAAACGACGGCATCGAGTTGCGACGGACTCAGGCGGGCGTGACGGAGACAGAAGGCGATCGCCTGGGCGGGAAAACGCTCGTCGTTTTTGCGGCGCGAGAAGCGTTCCTCCTGGGCCGCCGCGACGATGTCGCCGGCACGCAGCAGGACCGCGGCGGAGTCATGGTAGTAGGCCGAGATGCCGAGGATGTAGGGCCCGGCGGGCATGGCTTACATGAACGGATACAGCGCCCAGGCGATGCCGGAGCTGGAACCGAAGATCAGGAGCGCGCCCAGGAGCACGAGCAACACCACCAGCGGCACCAGCCACCATTTCTTCTCCTGCCGGAGGAACAGCAGGAATTCTTTGCACAGCGCCCACATCGTGGCCGGCAGCGTAGCCGTCGCCCGACCCGCGGGCAAATGCAAAGCGGATCAACCGGAACAGGGCGGAACAATGAGTTGCTTCCGTATCGCTCCAACCGCTGAGGTTGCCCGCCGGAAACGCCCCGGCATTCGGGAAGGGGCCGTTGAACGTGTCAACCCCCGCCTGCGCGCTCAGGCTCAAGAGCAGGCCTGCAAGGAGAGTTGCTGTTTCATCATCGTCATCCCAGGGTTCGGCAGTGCCTCAGTGCTGAAGGCTCCGGTAGAAGAAGGTTCCACTGCCCGGCGTGTCGCTGAAGGTGAACTCTCCGTCGCTGCTGGACGCGGTTTGCGTGGGGTTGGGCAAAGTCGCCCAATTCGCCGGTGGCGCCGGACCCAGCGACGTCGCCCGCTGCAAATCATACTCCAAACCCGGAATGCCAAAGAACGTGATCGTCACCGTCCCGCCCGAGGCCACGATGCTCAGCGCCAGGCCGCCCGGCGTGGCCACCGTGACGGTGACCGTGCCGGTGGCGGTTCCTCCGTGTCCGTCGCTGATGTGGTAGGTGAACGTGTCGCCGTTGCCGGCGCTGTTCGGGGTGTAATAGACGTAGGTTGAATCGGCGAACAGGGTGGCGCCGCCGGTGCTGGGCGTAGCGACGCTCGCAAAACTGAGCGTGTCATGGTTGGCGTCGTTGGCGCCCGCCAGCAGGTCGCTGAGCAAAATCTTCAAGCTGATCCCCGGAGCGTGCGCGTAGGTGGGCGAACTCGCCACCGGATTCGCGTTCGCAATCGTCAGGCTCACCGGAGCCCCGCCGGGAGAGGTTGAGGACAGCGGCGTGCTCGCGTCGTCCTGGGCCCCCAGGGTCTGAGTTTCCGCTTTGTATGCCTTCAGCAGCCCGCCGACCGAACTTACGCCGCTGGCAAAGGTGATCGTGGTCGAAGTTCCCAGGTTCACCGGCGTGCCGTTCTTGTCCGTGACAGTCGGGTGCGTGCCATCATCGGCAACCGACAGCCCGCTGAACGTGAGGTTCTTGTCCCCGGTGAAACCCGTCTCCGGATTGCCGAACGGGTCCACCAGCGTGATCGTCAGTGCGTCGCCGACTCCGGCCGCCGGCGTGCCGCTGTCGGCGTCGGTAATCCGATACCCACTGGCCGCCGCCGCGCTTACCGTGACAGAGCCGCTCGTGCCCGTGATGCTGGCGGTCCCCGTGTCCGTCGCCGTGAGGGTCTCAGTTCCGGCTGTCTTCAGCGTCGCGGTGAAGGTATGCACGCCCGCATCCCCGGTCACAAACGCGTAGTCGGACGGGAGCGCCGCCTGCCCGTCGGAACTGGTGAAATGCACCGTCCCGACGTAACCCACCGCTGTGTTGCCGCCGCTGTCCTTCGCCGTGACGGTGAAAGTTTGCGCCACTCCCGCCGTCATCGGCGACGGATAGCCGCTGACCACCAGGCTCACCGCCGGCAGTGGCTGGACGGTAACGGAGACCGTGGCTGCCGCTGAATCCAACACGCCGTTGTTGACCTTGAATTGGAAGCTATCCGGACCGGTATAGCCTGCATTGGGTGTGTAGGTGAGATTGGGGGCGGAGCCCGAGAGCCCGCCGTGGGTCGGAGTCGCCGTGACGGTATAGGTCAACGTGAGCGGCGGCGAGTCGGGATCGCTGCCCGACAAGGTCACGCCCACCGCCGAATTCTGAAGAGTACTGACCGATTGAGCGCTGGCAGTCGGTTGGCCCACGACGGTGAGGGAAACCGTCGCCCCACCTGAATCCGCAAACCCATTGTTGACCTTGAACTGGAAGCTGTCCGGGCCGAAGTAGCCTGCGTTCGGGGTGTAGGTCAGGCTGGGGGCCGTGCCGCTCAGCGTGCCGTGGGTCGGATCCGCCGTGACGGTGTAGGTCAGCCCGAGCGGTGGCGAGTTGGGATCGCTCCCGGTCAGGGCGATGGACTTCGGAGTATCCTGGGCGACCGCGACGGACTGGACATTCGCGGTGGGTGGTCCCACGATGGTGATCGAGGCGGTGGCCGTTCCGTTGTCCACGTTGGCGTCGGCGGCGCCCGCGCCGGGCGTGGCGCCGGCGGTGAAGGTAGCCGTGGCGGCGCCCGCGGCCTGGATGGTCGCCTGCGGGCTGGAAAGGGCTCCGTTGACAGGATTGTTGAAAGCGATCGGCAATCCAATGAGCGCGCCGAGGTTACTGGCCGAAATCGGGGTTCCCGCGGAATTGGCGGTGAAGCCAGCGGTCAGGGTGGTGAAAGCGCTGGTCAGGATGGTGGTGGGGTTCGCAGTATGGGTGAGCACGAGCCAGGGGTCGAAAGAAACCTGGCCGTTGCTTAGCGGCGGGGTCGTGCTGGACGGTGCAGAGCTTGAGTCAAAGCTCGTGGTTGTAGCCACGGAATCGCCACCGGTCCCGTTTGGCCCCAGGTTGCCCCCCCACCAGTTGTTGCGCGCGTCCGCCCAGCCCGTCCCCGCGCTCAACACGAAAAGGCCGCTGCCGCTCCCGGCCGGCGCCGTGTTCCCCGTGATCCGGTTGAAGCTCGCGGTGAGCTCGCCGCTCGCGAGGTAAATCGCTCCTCCGTCCGTCGCCGCGGTGTTTCCCGTAAATGTGCACTGGTCAATGGTATAAGTATTCCCTCCCGCGAGATAAACCGCCCCGCCCAGGCCGTTCGCGCCGCCGGCGATGTTGTTGGCAAAAGCCGAATTATTGATCGAGACGTTGCCGGGGTTGGAACCGGCGTCGAAATAGATCGCCCCCCCCGCCCCGCTCCCGCTCCCGCCGGCCCCGGCATAATTGCCGGAGAACGTGCAGTTGGCCACGGTCAGGTTGCCGCCGCCGGTCATGGAGATGGCGCCCCCGTTGGCGTTGCCGTTGGCCGTGTTGCCGGTGAACACCACGTTGGTTAGGGCCACCGCGTTACCGGGTGCGCTGGAACTGCCGCCGGCCAGGATGGCCCCGCCGTTGCCCCCGTAGCCGTCAGAATCGGAACCGTTTTCGTTGCCGCCAGAGAGCGTCACGTTCCCGAGGTTGAACACCACGTTCGCATCGACGTTGTAATTGACCACGAAGACCATCCGGTGGGTTTGAGTTTGGTTAATGGTGGTGTTGGCCGACGTTCCTTGGCCCTGGATGGTGATGGTCGTGTTGGCATTCACTCCGACCACCAAGTCGCCCAGGCTCAGGCTATAGGTCCCGACCGGCAGGTTGATCACCCACGCCCCCCCCAGGACGGACGCATACTCGAGCGCAGAACGAAGCGAGGTGTTGCCGCCGCTGTCGGTCGAGGCCGTGGAACCGGACGGGCCCGCGCCACCAGGAATCTCCGAAGTGAAGCCCACGCTGTGGGTGTCCGTCGTGGTGTTGACGGTGAGGGTGGTGGCCGCGCAGGCGCCTTGGGCCAGCAAGGCAACCGCTGCCAGCCAGAAGAGCGGGAGGTTCGATTTCATCGGTCGTTGAGGTTCGAGGGCGTCCTGCCCGGCAGAGCCGTGGTCTCGGGTCAACTGCGGGGGGGGAAAACACCCACCAGGGCGATGATAAAACTCACCACCAGGTAAGGCATCAGGTTGTTGTGGGGCTGCCCGTTGCCGCTGGGCGCGAGCGCCGCGGTGCTCAGCGACGGTTGGGTTCCCGGATCCGTGGCATAGCCGTTGATGCCGCGCTGGCCGGGCTTGGACCAGACGTTGTTCGCCGGGGTTACCCCTCCGGCGGCGTCGCTGGCGGCCACCCCATGCGTGTGGGACGCGAGTTGCGCCAAGCCGAGCGTTACGGTCGTCTCGCCCCCGGACTCACCCAGGTCCCGGAGGGTAAGTCCGACGCCCTGGCCCGCCATCAACGGGGCGGACCCGCGAAGGTCCGGCAGCGCGAAGTTGGTTCGCCCATCTCCCCCATAGGTGGTTCCCAAGAGTGAAAAGAGGGCGGTATTCTGGGCGATGGACAGGAGCTGCCCGTCGCAGAAAGCCCAGCCAGTGGGCGGGAAGTTGCCCGCGAACATGCGGATCTCGGCGATGTAGGGATCGGCCATAAAAAAACCTCTGGGTTGTCAGTTGCGGCTGGGGAAAATCCCCTGCAGTGCGATGCAGAAATTGAGGGTGAGATAGGGGGACATGTTATCGTGGGGCTGGCTGCCGCCGCCGCTGGCGATCGCCTGGGGCGCCAGCGTGGTCGTCGGGGTGGGCGCATAGCTCCCGCCGGAGGTGGTGGGCCAATAGGCGCCGGCGGGGCTGGCCACATTGGGCGTGTTCGAACTGCCCACGGGCACGTGCGTGTGCGAGGGCATCTCGTTCACCAGCAGGGTATGGCCCGCCTCGCCCGAAGTTTGGCCCAGCACGAAGCCGGGGCCGACGTGCATCGGCACGCGGCCCTGGAAGTTCGGCAGCGCGAAGGTGGAAATCCCATTGCCGCCGTAAGTCGTCCCCAGGAGCGAGAACAGGGCCTGGTTCTGGTTAATCGGCAACGTCTGGCCGTCGCAGAACGCCCAACCGCTCGGGGCGAAACTAAAAGACAGGATCCGGATTTCTCCGAGAAAGGGTTCGGACATGGGTTTATGATTGGGTTTGAGGTTGGCGGCGGGACTGGACCTAGCCCTGGCTCGGGAAGATCCCCTCGAGCGCGATGATAAAAGTGATCGCCAGAAACGGGATCATGTTATCGTGCGGCTGGCCGCCGCCCGCCGGCTCCAGTGCGCCCGGGGCCATCTGGGTGTCGATGGTAGCCGGCGTCGCGTACGGGTTGTTAGGCGACCCGGCCCACAGGTTGCCGGTGGGATTCGTCTGCGTGCCCGCGCTGGCATTAGCGGAGGCGGCATGCGTGTGCTGCGGGAGCTGGTTGGCGGTCAGCGTCACGGTTTCCTCGCCCCCGAACGAACCCTGGACCAACCCGTTTCCCATGTGCGCCGGCACCCGGCTCTGCAGGTTCGGCACGGCGAACGTGCTCTGACCGTCGCCGCCGTACGTGGTGCCGATGAGGTTGAAAAGCGCGCTGTTTCCCGCGATCGATAACAGTTGCCCCGCGCACAGCGCCCAGCCTTGGGGCGCGAAGTTGCCCCCAAACATCCTGATTTCACCGAGGTAAGGTGTTCCCATATTGATCTGCTTCCTTCTCCAATGGTTTCCGGTTAAGGGCTCGTGTCACTTTGGTTGCTCACCCCTACCGCAGATCCTGCGTCCGGCCGGCGGCCACGGCGCGCCCGGCCACGCGATTGAAGATCGCTTCGTAGAGCCGGTAGCCGGCCGCCGGCGAACCGATGGGCACGATGAACATCGCGAACGTGCCGATCCGCGGATGTTGGAAGGTGTACGTGTCCTGGGGGAGCGGCTGGTCGGGCCGGCCGCGGAACAACAGCGCGAACTTCTCGTTGCGGCCATCGGGCGCGCCGGCCTCGCGGGCATTGGCGGGCCGCCGGGGCTGGGCCTGCACCAGTTCGAGGTCCGCGACCGCCACGTTGGCCGCGAACGCGCGGAAGGCGGTGCCGACGTTCGCGCTGAACTGGGCAAAGGCGACCTGGTCGAGCGAGACGGTCCGTCCACGCCCGGGTCCGGCCAGGACGGGGGCGGGCGCCAGAGCGGCGGTCGCGGCCCAGGCAGCGGAGTTGCGAAGGAATTGGCGGCGAGTTGCCATCACAAAATGCGTCATGGAGTTGGGTTCGGAAGCGATGGGGGAAGGACCTGGGAGACGAACGACCCGGAGCGCGGCCCAGACAGTGCCTTCACCGTCAATCCGAATGTCTTTTTGTCGCCCATAATGGTTGTTTGCAGTTTCAGGCCAGCGGTCCCCCCGCTCCGACGCCTCCACTTTTATATTGGATTTTCTTCAAAAGTCAAGAAGTTCGAGTGATAAAACGTCGCGGATCGCCGGACTTGCCTGGCCGGGGCGAACCGGTTAGGAATCGCGCCACTTCAACGTATGAACGATGCGATCCTCGATTCCGCCCGTCCGCCCGGGACAATTCGATTGCGTCCTGAGCGACCGGAGGACGAACCCTTTCTGTTTGCGGTCTATGCCAGCACCCGGGAGGAGGAGTTGAACCTGACCGGCTGGGACGCGGCCACGCGGGCGGCTTTTCTGGACCTGCAATTCAAAGCGATGCGCCAAGGCTACCGCAGCATGTTCCCGCAGGGGGAATTCACCATCATCCTCCTGGCTGGTCAGCCCGTGGGCCGGCAAGTGGTGAACTGCACCGGGACGGAGATTCGATTGGTGGACGTGGCGCTGTTGCCGGCCTACCGGGGCCGGGGCATTGGGACGATTCTGCTGAGACAACTGCTTGGCGCAGCGGCTCGACTGAACAAGCCACTGCGCCTGCGCGTGCTGAAAACGAGCCGGCCCGCCCGCCTTTACGAACGGGTGGGGTTCTGCCGAGTCGGAGAGGAAGGTCTCTATGATCGCATGGAGTGGAAACCGGGGGGCGTTTGATCCCCAGCTTGGGCTTTAACTGGGGCCATCATCGGCTTGGAAAACGTGGGGGGGGCACCTCGGCCAACCAGTATGGGGCGCACGGATGCCAGTGACCGTGCGCTCAGGCCGGCTTGATCAGGCGACTCATGACGGCTTGGTAATGGATCGCTGCCGAATCGCGTCCGATCGGCACGATGAACAGGTCGAACTGCCCGATCTGATCGTGCTCGAACCGATACATCCGCTGCGGCAGCAATGGCGCCGGCGGCCCGTGGAAGAGGAGCGAAAAGCTCTCCTGCCGAAGACCGCCGACAGCGGCACCGGCGCCCGCGCCGCCCCGGCTCGGGGTGGCTTCGACCAGATCGAACTCGACCTGCCGGGCCGCGTCGAGGTGGACGCGGAACTTGGTTTGCAGCAGGGTGGAAAACTGCTCCAGGGAAAGCTGATCGAGGGGCACGGTACTCATCTTGCCGTCACCATGGTTCTTTAAGCAGGCGTGTTCTCAGTCTGCCGTTGAACCGTAGAGCCTGGCGATTTCTCTGTAAAGGCCCGGAACCGCCACGGCAGGGGAGCTCTCGGCCGCCGTCGTGAGCCGGCGGCTGCGGCAACAATCAAAACGCGGTCAGCAGCGCCAGCACGCCCACCGCGGTGCAGAGCAGCGGCACCAGAAACACCTTGCTCCAGTTGAATTTTCCCTCCGCCGAATAACGATCCATCACCACGCCGGCCAACTGCGTGCCGAGGAACAAGCCGATGCCCACGGTCGCGAGAATAATCAACGACTGCGCCGACCCGGCGATCTCCGGCTTCGCCACCTTGCCGACATACATCTGGCCGGCGATCATGAAGAAGACGTAAGCCAGCCCGTGGAACACCTGCGAAACGATCACCACGATCTTCGGCATCTTCAGCACGTAAATCAGGTAGAGCACCGTCCAACTCGCCGCGCCAAGCGTGATGGTCCACTTCGGGCCGAGCACCTTCTCGTCAAACAACAAGCCAAGCAGGAAAAGCGTGGCCAGCGCCTGCGCCGCCTGCGCGATGCCCATGATGGCCGGGATGTTCTTCCCCGAAACGCCGAGGTCGGTCAGGAACCGCGCCGTCCCGAGGAAGTAGAACTGCATCATGCCCGCCACCACCAGCGACGTGATGATGAAGACCGCAAACTTCGGGTCCGACATCATGCCAATTGCCTGCAGAATCGGCGAGCCGGTGCCGCCGCCTTTCGGAGGCGTCGCGGGTTGCAGGAGGCAAACCACCGTCATGATAATAGAGAGCAGCGCTGCGAACTTCAGACAGTCGCTGCCGTCACCCTCGGCCTTGCGAAGGTTGCGCCACCCGGTGAGCATCACGCCGATCAACGTCCATGCCACCGGCGCCCAGATGAAGATACCCGCCGCTTGTTTGCCTGCGTCGGTGAGATGACTGAACATCAGCGAGTTCACCAGTGGGATCGTCGCGCCATAGAGCATCGAGTAAATCAACATCACAATGAACAGCGGTTTGAACTTGGTGATGCGCGCCGCGAGGAACAGCAGGACGATGCCAACGCCGTGGCAGAAAGCGAGGATGTAGCCGGTGTCCACGTATTTGTCGGCGAGCTGGCCGGCGAAAAGCGGCGAGATCATGCTGGCCAGCGGCAGGGTCGCGTAAATCCAGCCGGTCTGTTTGCCGGTCATCTGGAGCGGGCCGAGCAGCCGCGCCGCCAGCACCGGCATCCACGCCGCCCAGACGGCGTATTCCATGAACATCAGCGCGCTCACTCGCAGATACAGTCCAGTATTCATTGACGATTCCTCCGTAGATTGGGCATTGGCTCACGCAAAGGCGCGAGACGCAAAGAAAACGGGTCGCAAATCAGCGCCGAGATCACCAAGCCGCAAACGGCAACGCCGACGCCCTGCGCCAGCGTGCCGCCGAGGAAGCCGGCGTGCATGGCAGTGGCGCCTTGCCAAAACACAAACCAGAGGAAGATGCCCGCGCACGTCAGCGCGGTGTTGTTATACCACGGCACACGGTTGACCTTGGGATTCGGCGTTGCGTTGGCAATGTAGTCCGGCAATGAAGTGGCGAATGACGGCGGCGTGGAGACGGGTGGCGCGATTTCGTAGCGCATGTACTGTTCTTTTCGCCTGTTTCGGATTCGTCGCGCAAGCCAAAATTGCCAAAAACTGCGTTTCAAAACCTCGGAAAGACGCGTGATGCTCTGGAGAGGCGGCTTCTGACCGCCGCCGATTCCTCGCAGAACCAACCGCATCCGGCGCTCTTGCGAGCACGGCTCCCGGAAATCCCGCGCCGCTTGGCCAGTGCGCTGCGAGTGCCAGTCCGTAAAACGCCAGAGCGTGGGCTGGGTGTCGAGTCGCGAAAGATTCCAGAAGGCCAGACGGATTGCTTGGCGAGGCGGTTGGCGGCGATGACGATGCCGTCGCCGTGGCGGCCGCCGCCGACCCACACCGGCCGGCCTCACGGCTGGGCCGGGGAAACCAACCGATAGAAGCGCGCTGGCCCGGAAGCGGGATCGGTGACCTCCGTTTCGCCGCTGACGGCCGGCGCGGCAATGTCCGTGAGTTTCAGCCAGTCGCCGACGCCCAGGTCGGTGCGGACCTGGACGGTGTAGGAGTGGCCCGCCACCATAGAGAAAGTCAGGTGCGTCACACCGTTGGTCACCGCCACGGCATCAAAACTGAGGCTGCCCAGAGGCGGCGCCGGATTGTCGCTCCCGGCCGTGGGAGCCGTGGCCTGCCAGTTGGCAGGCTCGTCGCCATAGACGGTGCCGGTAATCCGCTGGAGCGAAAGGCCGGTGCCGTCGGCGTTCGTGGGCCACGGGGCCTGGTTGGCGTACGTCACCTGGTCCACCAGGACATATGGAACCTGGCCTGGCTGTGGATCGGTAGCTCCTTCCGGCGTGGTTGGCTGGTAGAGGCCCACGGTTTCGCCCTGGTTCGCCAGGTTGCCACCATAGGGACCGAAGATCGGCACGCTGGGATCCACGTTGTACTTCGCGCGGAACAGGGCAAGCTGGACCGGTGACGACACCGGATCGAAGTTGACGATCAGGACATAGCCGCCCGCCGGGAGGCTCACGTTCGGCGGGAAAGTGAAGCTGATGCCGTCCCCGAGTTCCCAGGTGTTGGTCGCGGCCGCAGGATCGTATAGGGGCACCGCCTGGGTCGTGATGTTCCGAAGCTCGACGAATTCGTCCAGCGTGTCGTTGTTCGTGCCCAAGGGCGGCGGATTATACATGAGCTCGTTGATGACCACCGGCCCCACCTGCGGCCCGGCGTTGGGCGCGCCGAACGTGGGCTTGATCTGCGCGGCGAAGTGTTCAAGGCCGTCGCTGGTCACCAGGCGCCCAAACGAGACGCCCTTGAGCGAGGCGCCGAATTTGAAGCCGTGCGTGTAGCCGGTGAGATTGGTTCCGTCGCCCGAGAACAGGTGGGCCGAGTCGCCGAGCCGGCTGAGGCCGAAGCCGTTGGTCCCGGCACCAAACTGCTTCGCGGTAAGAACGAGAAATCCGTTCGCAGGAATCACCGTGTTGGCCGGGATGCGGTATTTGAACGGGTCCTGGAAATTGTCGGTAACAAACCACCCACCGACGCTCGCTGGCGTCGCGTCCGGGTTGAACAGCTCGATGGAATCCTGTTCGCCGGTTGCCGGGTGCGCGAGCGCCTCGTTGACGAGGATTTCAGGGAACACCGGCGGAGCGGGATCGCCGACCCCGGGCGAACCGTGCCATTCACTGCTCACGCGCCAGCCCGCGGCCGTGGACCAGGCGGTCGTCGGCGCCGTCGGATCGGTGACCACCAGCGAGAACCCCAGACCGTCAGTAATCGGGTAGCAGGTGTTGTCGTAGCTGAAGTCGAGAATGGGCTCCTGCAGCGGGCCGGTGAGGACCAGGTGATCGCCACCATTGTTGAGGCTGCCCGTGTATTCCCCGGCGATATTCGTAACGCCCGGGTGCCGGGACAGGAAGGAGCCGCGGTTCTTCACGACGAGCACGAACCCGCCGGCCGGCAGGTTGGTGACGCCACTCGCGGCGGTGAAGGTGTACTGGATGCCGCCGCTGAGGCTGAAGCCGATCAGGTTCAACGGTGTGGTCCCGGTGTTTTGCAGTTCGAGATAGGAAAAATTCTCGACCGCGTTGGTGTCACCCGCGGGCGGTGGCACGTCGTTGTACATGATCTCGGTAATGCGGAGCGCGGGCGTCGTGAAGGCCAAGGTAACCGCCACCGGGCCAGACCACGGGCTGGAGAGGGGCGGGTTCACGCTGGCGCCGGTCAGGTTGCGGTGGCTGGAATCGAAGGCGCGGGCCACGAGGCGGGCGTTGGCGGTGACGGTGATCGGCTCCTGGTAACGCACGGCCCGCGGCGAGACACCGCCGCCGGACAGGCGGGGATCCGAGCCGTCCAGCGTGAAGAACAGCGCCGCGTTGGCGGGGCCGGCCAGGGTGATTTGGCGACTGCCGAGGAAGAAGCCGTTGGTCTGGGTAAGCGTGGGGGCCACGAGGAAATTAGTGTCAATGAAATTCACCCGGTTCGAGAGCCAGGACTTGAGGTGGGTGATTTCCCACTGGTAGCTGCCGCCACGCGGCGTGGTGAAGCCGGGCCAGCGCGCCGCCTCACGCTTCTGGGCCTCGATCAACTGGCCGGTCAGGTAATCCACCTGGGCGTTCAGATTGGTGAGGGAGAACTGCGCTTGCCGCAGTCCCTGCCAGCGGTCAATCCACTGCTGCCAGAAATCAATGTCGGTGAACAGCCGGTCCCACCACGGGTAATGGAACATGTCGGTGCCCGAGCCGTCGGGCGTGGACCAGACGCGCGGGTTGTTGTCGCGGCCGTCGGTTGATCCAAGCGCGCGGTCGAAGTCCCAGAGCGGACCAAAGGTCAGCTTGCCATTGCGCGGTTTGTAGAAGAACGCGCTCAGACGGAGGGCGTCCACGTTGAACGCCAGCGTGTTCAGCATGTGATGGTCAATCCAGGAATCCACATCCATGAACTGAGCGTAGCCGTTCACCGGATCGGCAAAGCCGGCCGACTCCAGGGTCGTGTAAAAGCTGTTAAGGTCTTTGTTGATGTAGTTCCACTGCGCGGCGCGTTGAGGCTGCATCAGCTCGTCATACTTCGGATTGAGCGCGTTGATGCCCTGACCGCCGGCGTAGATCTGGCCCTCGCCGGGCGCCGACCGGTCAATGCCCAGCAGATAGCCACCGGTGACCAGCGGCGGGGTGGTTTGCTCCGGTTGAAGCTTGTCAATGTCCACCCGGTCCGGGCTGATCTTGATCTTTTCCTCGAGGACATAAACGCCGTTGTAGTTGGCACTCGTCAGCGGCCCGCCCGTGGTGTTGAGGAAGACCTCGACCAGCCGCACCCGCGACGAATAACGGCCGATGCTCCGGCTTAGATTGTGTATGAACGGGTTGTGGATCAGCACCGGCTCGAAGTTGTCGGGGGCGTAGAGAATCCAGTCCGGATCGGCCGGCAGACCCAACAACGGCTGGCTCTGGTCGTCGCCGAATTCGTCCCACAGCACGACGCGGAAATTGCTTTTCGGCTGGTAGAGGGTGCTGGAACCATGAAGGCTAAAACCGCCGCGGAGGCTCATCACCGGGGGATTGGTCAGCGAGGAGCGGCCGGCCCCCGGCTCGAAGACGCTGAGGTTCGCAAATTTCCGGGTGCCGGCTGGAATGGGTCCACCCTTGAAATTGTAGATCACCATGAGCGGCAGGTTGGACGTGAAGTTGGTGACGTTCGGACTCAACGCGATGTACGATTCGCTGCGCGGCGCGCCGGGCAGGAATCCCGCCAGGAAGGCGCGCGCCCGGACCTGCACGCTGTTGGTGATGAGGAGCGCGTTGGTGAACACGGCAGACGAGGCGGTGGGCAGGTTCGTGCCCAGCTCATAATGAATGACCGCGTTGGCAACCGGCGTGGTCAGGGTCAGGGCAAAGGGGGAAACGAAGGTGCAGCCGCTTTGCGAAAACTCCACGTCAGGCGCGTAACCCGGTCCGCCCGCGGCGTTCGCCGCTCCGGGCGTCGGCGTCGGAAAATACTCCAGCAGCGTCGGGCTCGACCGGTCGCGGCCGTAGGAGACATCCGCCGTCTGCGCCGGGAAACTGAAGGCGGAAACCACATTGGTCTGGGCGTCGGACAACGCCACGTAGCCACCCGTCTTGGCGAGCGTGAAATCGGTGTGCAACGGCGCGGCCGGGTTGGTCCGGTCCTTGCCTGAAGCGAACACGACCAGATACTGGTTGGCAAGCAGGGTCACCGCGGGAAAGCGCCACCGGGGCAGGCGCGTCGCGTCGTCGCTGAGGAACCACCCGTTCAGGTTCACCGTCGAGGTGCCGGCGTTGTAGAGCTCGATCCAGTCCGAGCTGTCGCCATCCTCGTCCCGCAGCGTCTTTTTGTTGTCGGCCATGATCTCGTTGATGGTCACCCCAGTGATGGCCAGCCGCGGATCGAGGGTATAGGCCCACCCCGAGCCGGCGAAGGCATTCGGCGGGACCGCCAGGTCCTGGATGGTGTTGGTGGGACTCCAGGCCACCTGGACCGTGCCGGTGGCGGGCTGAGGAAATAGAAAAATGTAATCGGCGCCGGACATCGCGGCCACGTTGGTCGCCGCCTGGCCGTTCACCAGCAGCGCGGCGGCCTGCACGTTGGCGACGTTCTCGCTGAAAATCACTTCGATCTGGGTGAGCGCGGGCACCAGCGCGCCCGCGAGTGGATCGAGCGTGGCCACCACCGGCGGGGTCGTGTCCGGTGGACCGGCGGCGGCAATGGTGGTGATGGAAACGTTGTCAATATGGGTGTTTTCGTTGGCCCCACCCGTCCGCCCGGCAAAGAGCAGACGGCCCGGTCCGGGGGTGAAATTGACCTGCTGGTGGTCGAGCAGGTTGGTCCCCTTCCACTGGACCGTGAGCAGGGAATTGGTGGTGAGTTCGACGTGCAGGTGGGCCCAGCAAAGACCGGCCGGGTTGCCCGTGTCGAGGCCATCGTAGGGACCAGTCTGGATGCTGTTGGGATCGGTGCAGGCCAACTGCCCGGTGGGATCGGCGTCGTTCACGCCGTTCCGGTCCGGCATTCCCAGTTCCACGATCGTCTGGTTGTCCACCCGCACGATCAGCCCTTCGATGTCGCTGCCCACGTCGTTGATCACGTTGCCCTGCCAGGTGTCGAAAGAAATCGCAATGCCCGAGCCGATGCCGTTCTCGGGCTGGCCCGGCATGGCGTAGTCGTTGACCGGATCAATCGGCGGATTCTGTATCAGATCCAGCACGACGGGGTCGGTGATGCGGGCGTAATTAAGACTGAAACCGTCCGCCGGACGGCCGCCGTTGCCCACCGGGTTGCCGACGCGCAAATCCACGTCAAAAGTAAACCCTTGGACGATCAGGTTGTTGTCGAAGTTCGGGAAGAGTATGGCGGCTTCCTGGCCGCCCACGGCGTCAAAGAGCGCAAGGTAGCCGTCCGCTGCGGCCCCGCTGGCGCCGCCCGACGAGCGCCATTCCGGGAAGGAACCGGGGAAACCGAACAGGACCAGTCCCGAACCCGCCGGGTTCATGTTGAAGTTATACGTGGCCGAACCGGCCAGGCCGGTCGCCGCGCCCAGCATCGTTACCGCCAACCATGTCCACCACGCTCGCGAGCCGCCAACAACCGTGTCATTCATGTGTCATCCCCACCTGCACCGGCTCCACGCAGCGCGCGCCGGAAAGGCAACCGCCCGTCCGGCCTGCCCCGCCGACAAGGCTCCCAAGCGGACCCCGTCAGCATAGCCAGGTCCACCGGTTTGTAGCAACCTTCTTACCAACTTGCTCCACAACCCGCCTTGCAACGGCGCGGAGAACGCGTTTAATTCCGCCCCGTGCGTCTGTCCGCCATTCACCCCGGGAGCCAGGCATGACCGTCCCCTGGTCGCGACTCCTGAGCCTCGCGCGAGCCGAGGTTGCCGACACCCTCCGCCGGCTCCCCGCCCGCCTGCGCCGGGAGGCCGAGCCGCTCCCTGTGATCTATGAGCGCGTGCCGAATGCCGCGATTCTGGCCGACGGGTTCGAGCCCGACCTGCTGGGCCTGTTCGTCGGACCGGCGTTCGAGGACGAGGTATCCGGCGCGCCCGACGTGCCGCCCCAGGTTCTGCTCTTCCTCGAGAACCTCTGGAAATTTGCCGGCGGGGACGAGCCGATCTACCGCGAAGAGGTGCGCACCACCTATCTGCATGAGCTGGGCCACTACCTGGGTCTTGACGAGGCCGACTTGGAGGACCGCGGCCTGGAGTAGCATCCACCCAGCGAGGTCGGGCGGTCCTCACCCCTACCGCCGCGCCGTCATGGGCGCAGCCAATGCCGCCCGCGCCGGGCAGGATCACTTTGGCTTTGGCTTCCGCACGCCGGGTTGTTTGCCGCGAAGGTGCGCCTCTTCTGGTGGACCGCCGACCGCGGGGCGGCGGTGAGCGCCGCGCTGAACAACCTCTGAGTCTTTAGGTCGGCCTGTCCGCCGTGGTCAGGGTTTTGAATTGGGGAAACATTTCTGCACGTGCGCCGCGTCGGGCAGGCGCGTGATCAAGCTGACGACCAGCATCGTCAGCGCCGACAACGGCAGACCGATGAACAACGAGTCCACCACCGGCCAGTTCGGCGCATCGGCGAAGAGGCTCTTGTTCACCAGTCCGATGATGGTGCATTCCGGCACTTTCACCAACGCCAGCCAGAACACCGTGACCGACGCGCCGACGATCATCGAGGCAATCGCGCCGGTCCGGGTGGCCCGCTTCCAGAACAGCCCGCCGACAAACGGCGGCAGGAACGTGGCGGCGCACATTCCGAAGAAGATCGCCGTCGCCCGCGCAATGACGCTGACGAACACCTGTTCCTTCTTCGCGTAGTAGCCCAGCGCGACCGCCAGAAACAGCCCGACCAGGATCGCCGCGCGCACGATGTAGATGGTGCGCTTCGAGCCGGCCTCCTTGGAGGCGCCGGTCAGGCTTTCAAACACGTCGTGGCCCGCGGCGGTGCCGAGCGTGTGGAACTGGCTGGACAACGTGCTCATCGCCGCCGCCAGCAGCGTCAGCAGGAACAGCAATCCGAACCATTTCGGCATCGCCGTGGTGATGAACACCGGCACAATCTGGTCGGACACGCCCTTCGCGTAAACGATCGAGATGCTCCGACCTTGCACGATCTTGTCAGCCGGGGCTGGCTGCGTCTGGTCCAGGACGGCCGGCACCACCACTCCTTCGCGCACGGTGCCGACCGCATTGGTGCTTTTGGCGACCGGGCCTTCCGGCGCGGCGGCGAGATAGTTGGTCAGCGTCCGGCCGTCCTTGCCCGTCTCCTTGATCGCGTCCATCCACGTGCCGGCCGCGTTTTGCTTCATGACCTGCAAGAGCACGTGCTTCTTCTCCGCACTGACGGTCTTGATGACGCGGCCCTGGAACAGCGGTCCGTGGTGCGCGAAGAACGCGTTCGACAGCGCTCCGGTCGTGAAGGCCACCCCGGTCATCATGAGGATGAAGACGCCGCCGGTGCCGACGGCGCGGTTCAACTCGCGTTTGCTCCTCACCGTCATGAACCGGACGATCAACTGCGGCTGCGCCAACACGCCGATGCCGACGCCCATCACGATCGTCGAGACAATGATCCACCAGAGATTGTACTGCGTGGCGCCGAAGCCGAACTTCGGCATCGCCGTCCAGCCTTGATGCCCGATGGACGTCAACGTCGGCGGCGCCAGGTCCGCCAGGTCCGTCAACGCCTGGTGACCGGCGGTGACCCCGCCGACTTTGGCATAAGTGTAGAACAGCAGAACCCCCATCCCGACGAACATGATCACGCCCTGCATGGCGTCGGTGTACATCACACCCTTCAAGCCGCCGTAAAACACGTACGCCGCCGTGATCACCGCGAACAGCAGCAGTGCCGTGTTGTAATCCAGGCTGAACCCGGTGGCGATGAACTCGGTCCCGCCGATCAACACCGCCGCGCCGTACAAGGGCATGAACAGCGCGATCATCGCCCCCGCCATCACCTGGATGAACCGGCTCTGGTACCGGTGGCCCAGCAGTTCCGGGAACGTGTGCGCGTCGAGGCGATGTCCCAGCCGCCGGGTCGGTTCGCCGAGGAAGATGAACGCGATGAAAATGCCGATGAAGATGTTGCAGAACGTCAGCCACAACAAACTCATCCCAAACATCCCCGCCACGCCGCCGAACCCGACGATCGCGCTCGTCGAGATAAACGTCGCCCCGTAGCTCAAGGCCATGATGACCGGGTGCGCCGTGCGCCCGGCCAGCAGATAGTCGGTCGTCGTTTTCGTCCCCCGGTAGCCGAGCCAGCCGAGATACCCGGTCAGGAACAGGTAAATCAGCACGACGCTGATATCCGCAAAACCGATCTGTGCCAACATCATGGTGGTCTCCTCGCGGTTTAGAGTTCCTCCTCGACCTTGTCCTCGTCCTTCGCCCACTTCACATCGTCAGGCTCGACGGCTTCACCCCCCTTGTTCCAGTTAAGCCACGCATACACCACACACAGCAACGTGCTGGCGATGCACAGCAGATACGCCAGGGCCACGATCGGATCTTGAATGCCCAACATCTCACACCTCCGGGGTTGTACGGTTTTGTTTCTCTCCCAACAAACTGGTCGGCCGCGCCGGCCCGCGCGACCGCCGCGCGCACCGCGGGTGGTCCGGCACAGCAAGTCGTCGTACCGGGCACGGCCGAGATACTCGACGTGGGCTTCCGCCCGGGGCAGCAGCAAACCGCGCTGCTCGATTTTGACATAGAGGGACAGCGCCGGCCCGCAACCGTTCAGTGCGGCTGCAGTCAAACCGTTCGCGCGTGCGCGAGTTGCGAAACCCGCCCATTGCATCGGCTTCGCGGCAACGCCCGCAGAACTCAATGACGTTCGCTCCCAGCGCCATACTTTGGTGATGGTGGGTTACCTATCAAACTGCCGTGAAAATGCAAGCCTTGGTTTGGTTGGTCACCTTTCACCTCGCACCGTCTTGGGCTGGGGTGCCTTCGGAACGCGAACCACAATCGCCGCTCCAATGCACCCCAAAAGAAAAGGGAATGCCGCACACGCCATGGACTCTGAACCACCGTGCGGAATCGCTGCCGGTTTCCCGCCGAACACCACCCCCAACACCCCGTGCATTCAGTCCCTACGCCAAGCCCGGACCATCGGCGGATGAGCCGCCGTGGTCGCCGGCTCGTTGTTCCGGTTCGGCTTCGGGCAAGTCCGGCGTCCGCTAGTGCAGCTTTCGGCTGGTGATCCCGCTGGTGTCAACCCGCCGCGGCGCCTCGACCAGCAGACGCTTGGTGTCGGCCACAAACCGCCGCACGTCGTCCTCGGACGTGTCCCAGGCGCACATGAGCCGGACGCCGCCCTGCCCGATGAACGTGTAGAATTTCCATCCGGCGGCGCGCAGGGCCACGATCAGGAACGGCGGCAATTCGGCGAACACCGAGTTGGCCTGGCGCGGGAACAGGATTTTGATCTCCGGAATGCGCGCCAGTTCGTCGTGCAACTTTTGCGCCATGGCGTTGGCGTGGGCCGCGTGCCGCAGCCAGGCGCCGTCCTGCAGCATCCCCACCCACGGGGCGGCCATGAACCGCATCTTCGAGCCAAGCTGGCCCGCCTGCTTGCAGCGGTAGTCGAACTCGGCCGCCAGTTCGCGGTTGAAGAACACCACCGCGTCGCCCACGTGCGAGCCGTTCTTCGTGCCGCCAAAACACAACACGTCCACGCCCGCCTGCCAGGTGATCTCCTTGGGCCGCACGCCGAGCGAGGCCACGGCGTTGGCAAACCGCGCGCCGTCCATGTGCAGCTTCAGTCCGAACTGCCGCGTTTTGGCCCAGATCGCCTTCAATTCCTCGACCGTGTAAACGGTGCCGATTTCGGTGGCCTGAGTGACGCTCACGGCCCGCGGCTTCGGATAATGGATGTCGGTGCGCTTGGTCACCATCCGCTCGATGCCGGCGGGATCAATCTTGCCAGACACACCGGGAATCTGGAGCACCTTCATCCCGTTCGAGAAAAACTCCGGCGCGCCGCACTCGTCCGTCTCCACGTGCGCGATTTCGTGACAAAGAATGCTGTGGTAGGACTGGCCGAGCGAGGCGAGCGAAAGCGAGTTCGCCGCCGTGCCGTTGAAGACGAAAAACACCTCGCACTCCATCTCGAACACCTCGCGGATCAGGTCCGCAGCGCGGGCGGTCCAGGGGTCGTCGCCGTAGCCGACCGCATGACCGTGGTTGGCTTCTTCGAGGGCGGTCCAGGCTTCGGGACAAATGCCGGCGTAATTGTCGCTGGCGAAATGCCGACGGATTTCCAATTCGTTGCTCATGGTATCAACGTGCAAAAACGGGCGCCAGTTTGCGCCGTCGGCGCCGGCCTGGCCAGCAATTTGCACCCGCGGCCAGGCGTGCGAATTGCCACTCGTCCGCCGCCCGAAGCACCTCCAAGGTGGTGGGTCGTGGACCGCTGGGCCTGCCTGTGCGGATCGGCATCTGCCTGTGTGGCCGCAGACAGGCGCAGACAGGCCGCGACCTCCCCCGGCCGCCCAACGCACTGTGTTTTCGCGGGTTTGGCCTGTTTGGCGGGCAAGACGATTCAGGCGGCGGATCGGCCAGCCTGGTAGGGCCGTACTGCGTCGCGGCCCAAACTCCGAATCGGCTGCGCCCGGACTCATCGGCGAGCCCACGCTACGCGGACAACGGGCAGCACCCCAAGTCAAGATGGGGCGCCGACGCAGCAGCGCCCCCGGCGCGGCGTAGGTGGGTCGTGGACCGCTGGGCCCTGCCTGTGCGGATCGGCATCTGCCTGTGCGGCCGCAGACAGGCGCAGACAGGCCACGACCTCCACGGCCGCCCAGCGGTCGGCCGGCCACCAGGCAGAACAGGTGCGAAGGGCTCCGCCGCCGCCCGACGGCGCCGCGTTCGGTGATTGGCAATCGCTCATGCCACCGGCAGGCTCACGCCATGCATCAAGCCGGTTATCGCCAGGCCATCGAGGACCACATCCGCGCTCACGCGCAGCCGCCGGACAAGTTCAGCCACCAGCCGCGGCTTTATCGGCTTGCCCGCGGGCTCGCCGAAGGCCGGCCATACGACGACGACGTGCTGCACGCGGCGGCCTGGATGCACGACTTGGGAGTGTTTGTCGGCCATCGGCCGGAGGACCCCGCTCAACTCGCTGTCTGGGACCACATCGCCTACGCGACGAGAGCGGTGCCGCCGATGCTGCGGGAACTTGGATTCCCCGCCGAAAAGATCTCCGCCGTCCTCGAGGCCATCCGCACGCACCTGCCGTCAGGACAGCCGACGACCTTCGAAGGCACGCTCTTGCGCGACGCCGACCTCCTGGAGCAATTAGGCGCCATCGGGATTCTCCGCGTGGTCAGCAAGGTGGGCCGGGACACGCGGTTCGCGCGCTTCAACGATGCGTTGCGCGTGCTGCGCCAGAACGCGGAGGAATTGCCCGCGCGGCTGGAACTGGACACCGCCCGCCGGCTCGCCGGCCCGCGTGTGGCCACCTTGCGCGCGTTCCTGGCCGTGGCCGAAACCGAGGCGGCCGGCAGTGAACTCTAGCCGGCCGCCGATGAGCGCCTACATCGCCAGGATGCGATCCAGCTTCTCCGCGATCTGCCGCAACCGGGCGGCGGGCTCGACGTTGGGCGGCGTGTAGGCCGGCTCCGCGATCGCCCATCCGGTGTAACCGATATCGTCGAGCGCCTTCATGACGGCCGGCCAGTCGTTGTCGCCGTCCAGGTAATCCGCGTTGAAGCCCGCCCACAGTCCTTCCTTCTCCATTTTCTTTTTGCTGAATTCCTTGAAGTGAAGGTCTTTGATGCTCTTGCCGAGAATGTGAATCCATTGGTCGGCCCAGCCATACCGGCCGACGTTGCCGATGTCGAACCACCAGCCGACGGCCTGGCTGTTGAACTCATCCACGTACCGTTTGGCCTCAAGCGGACTGAGGATGAAATTGTTCCAGACGTTCTCGAAGGCGATTCGGACGCCCAGTTCCTCGGCCAGCGGGATGGCCTTGCGGATTTCCGTCTGCGAACGCTGATAAGCGTCGGCGTAGCTCACCTTTTCGTTCACGCTGCCAGGCACAAACAGCACCGACTCGGCGCCGTAGGCCTTGGCGTCGCGCAGGGCCTGTTTCAGACCCTCGAGCCCGGCGGCGCGCACCGCCGGATCGGGATCGCTCAACGGTTTGCCCCAGTGGACCGAATCGCAGACGCTCGGGATGAGTACGCCCGTGGCGTCCCGCGCCTTGAGCAGCTCGGCCTGGTTCATGTGGCTGTCGGCCTGGATGCCGTCCAGCCCGGCGTCCTTGGCCATCTGGAATTTCTCCATGATGGTGCCCTTGCCGCCCACCCCGCCCCACATGATGCCCTTCTTCAACGGGCGTTTGGCGGCGGCGAAAGCGGCGGGGGCGAGCGTGGTGGCGGCCGCGGCGAGAGTGGCGGCCTTCAGAAAATCGCGACGGTGATTCATGATGTGTATGAGCGGGGGTTAAGGTGGCAGCCGTGGTTCAAACGAACTTGACCCGGCCCGGCATGGCCATCGGGCGGATGGGCAGCGAGCCGTCCCACTTGAGATCGTCGGGTACGAACTTGTCTTCGGACTTCAGGATCTGTTCCCAGGTAATCTCGGCGCCGGTGTAGGCGGCGGTGCGACCCAGCAGCGCCATGAGCGTGCTGTTGGCCATCCAGACGCCGTCGTTTTTCACCTCGCCGCTGCGGATCGAAGCGAAAAGTTCGTTGTGTTCGGTCTGGTACATCTTCGCGCCGGGATTCGGCCCTTTGTAGCGCCACGGCTTGGCGCCGCGGATGGTGGGCGCATTCCAGCCGCCGTTGCCAACGCCGGTCGAGCCGATCACGTAATCCGAATTGTCGCTGTGGCAATTGCTGATCTGCCGCTGGGCCATGAAGGTCCGCGTCCCGTTCTCGTACTCGAAGAAAATGTCAATGTGGTCGAAAATGTTGCCCTCGTTGTTGGGAATCTGCCGGCCGCCGGTGGCCACGGCCTTGATGGGCAGCGCGCCGTTCATCGCCCACGCGATCTTGTCAATGCTGTGGCAGGCCTGCTCGACCAGGCCGTCGCCCGACAGCCAGGTGAAATTGTACCAGTTGCGGAGCTGCCACTCGACGTCGCTGATTCCCGCGGGCCGCGCGCTGGCCGGCGGCATGGGTTTCACCGGCCCGGTGAGGTAGGTGGCATAAACGGCCCGCACCTCGCCAAGCTGGCCGTCGTGGATGCGCTGGTAGAACTCGCGACAGGCGTCGTCGTAGCGCCAGCAAAAACCGGCCACCAAGGCGAGCTTCTTTTCCTTTGCGGCGGCGGCCGAGGCCACCACGGAGCGAAGGCCGGACACATCCGTGGCCATCGGCTTCTCGCAGAAAATGTGCTTGCCCGCGTCCACCGCCGCCTTCAAGTGCAGCGGCCGGAACCCCGGCGGCGTGGCCAGCAACACCACGTCCACCCCGCTGGCCAGAACCTTCTGGTAGGCGTCGAGACCGATGAAGGTCGTGTCGGGCGTGACGGCAACGCGTTCCTTGATGGCCGCCTCGTTCTTCAGCGCATTCAGGGCACCCTGCGCCTGCGCGGGGAAGATGTCTGCGACGGCGGTGAGCACGACGTTCTTGTCGGCGTTCAGCGCCTGGCTCGCTGCGCCGGTGCCGCGACCGCCACAGCCGATCAGGCCGATTTTGAGCGTGTCGGAGTTGGCGGCGAACGTCTTCGCGGGGAAGGCGAGGTTGGCGGCGAACACGCCACCGACGGCGGCGGTGGTGGAAACCTTGAGGAACTCGCGGCGGGTGGCGGCGCGGGGCGGTTGGTCAGTATTCATCGGATTTCGGCTTGATGTTGGAGGGAGTTAAAGCCCGTCGCGCCCCAGCGTCAAGCTTGTGTCCGATCAGACACGCCGTCAGGTGGCCAGTAAGGTGGTTTCCTGATCTGGTGAGGCGCTGACGAGTCGTTGGGGTTTACGTGGCTCAATCCGGCTCGCGGGGACGCCCGCACCGGTCTCAACTCTCAACTCACCACCCTCTCAACTTTCCTGCCGGCTCGCGAGGACTCTCGCCCCACCAGATCAGGATACTACCTTCCGTTCGCCGGACGGTTGGTTTCGCTCCGTAGTTCCATCGTTATGACTACTTTTCCTCGGGCGTGTCCTGTTTCCAGATACCGGATGGCCTCAGGGACATCGCTCAATGGGTAGCTGCGGTCGCTGACCGGAGTGACCTTGCCGGCTTCGAGGAACCCTCGCAGGACGATCAAGTCATCCTTGCTCCAATGCGCCATAAACGGGAGCAGCTTCTGACTGACGAACCGTGACCACACGACCGCTTTGAGCATACCCGTCAGCGGTCCCAGCCAGCGCCCCTTGTTCGGCCCTCCCACCAGCACGAGCGTCCCCTCGCGAGTCAGCGCGCGCCGGGTATCTGACAAGGAATGGTTCCCCACGCAATCGAGGATCAAGTCATACCGCTGCCCGCTCCTGGTTAAATCCTCGTGGGTGTAATCTATGACCTGGTTGGCGCCGATGGCCCGGACCATGTCCACATTCCGCGTGCTGCACACGCCGGTCACCTCCGCCCCGAACACCCTGGCAATCTGCACTGCGAACGTCCCCACCCCGCCCGACGCGCCGTTGATCAAGACCCGTTGTCCGGGCTGAATCCGACCTTTGTCGCGGAGTCCCTGCAGGGCGGTCAATCCCGCCACCGGCACCGCCGCCGCCTGCTCGAACGTCACGCTCGCCGGCTTCAGCACCAGAGCGCTTTCGGAAGCACAGACATATTCGGCAAACGCTCCTTTGCACGCGCCGAAGACCGCGTCACCCGGTTGGGACTGCGTCACGTTCTTGCCGACCGCTTCAACCTGCCCGGCCACGTCAGAACCGAGACCCGTGGCCTTGGGCTTGCGCCACCCGGCTCGCAGGCGCATGACGTAGGGCGTGCCTCGCAAGTAGTGCCAGTCAAGCGGGTTCACGGATGCCGCCCGGACCCTTACCAGGGCCTCATCGTCCTTGGGGGTGGGTTTCGCGACCTCCGTGAGCTGAAGGACCTCCGGCGGTCCGTATTCTGCGTGGACGATTGCTTTCATCGGCCTTTGTGAGGACGGTTTCGCTCAGGTTGTGCTGGCGCGCGGAGCACGACAGCCTGGCCGATAAGTTCGTGTCAATCTCACTTGAACAAAGCTCGCACCGCAGCCATGACCGACTCAGGAGCGGGCAACTGGTATGCGCCCAACGACCGAGGTCCGCCACGCCGGAACGATGACGCGGTCCGTGAAAGCGGAACTGAAGAGGCCATCCGGGGTTCGCTGCACCGATTTTGTTCGCCGTCTCATGGCGTAGCGCCACTGACCACTGATTTCATGACCATCTGAAATAGGTCCTGCGCATTATTGGTACAACCCTGTCCTCCGTGTTCAGCCGTCTCGCACTTGTGCTCCGGCGCGTTCGACGCCGCGTAGAAGAAAAGAGGCGTCTTGTCTCCCTGCTTTCGGAGCCGATCCAGCAGTACGTAGCCCTCGCGTGGCCCTTCTTTCCGGCCCATATCCGAGATAATCGCGACGAACTTATCGTGTGAAAGGCGCTGGAACGCCTCGTCGGTAGATAACGCCAGAGTGAAGCGCAAGCCGAAGGCTTCGAACGCCTGGCGCTCGTACGTATTGTTCTCTGGCCTGTCATCTACCCAAAGAAGGTGCCTGCACCATCCGTCATTGGAGGCGCGGGATGGTGCGGAGATATCTCGCACCACATCAACCATCCGCTCAATGTCGGCTTGGCCTGCGGATGCCTGGCCCTTGGCAGAAGCAGCCGCCAAGGACGCAACTGCAATTATCTGCATCTTCACATAGTTCTCCTCGTTCTTGAAGTCGCTAGGAGCGAAAAGCTTGTTGCTGTGCTGGCTCACCAACCAGGCGAAAACACCCAAGACGATTACGGGGAATAGAACCATAAAATAGATCAACGGCAATCGCTCGGTCGCTGTGAACGAAGCGGCGAAAGCTGTCACCAGGGAAGCGAAGCCATAAACGAGCGCGATGAAGAGCGCGATGATCCCAAGTGGATTTCTCGCCAGACTCTTTGCTGTGTCAAAGAAACTTTTCGGATTTGCGATCATGATGGGTTCCGTGTTGTGTTCGGCCAACAGTATTATACTGAGACAAATCCACGGGCAAAAGCGGAAGTCGCGCGGGGGCTTGCATGAGCTGGAAGGTATCCGGCTCAGCACGGCGCAGCAAGCGTGATCTCAAGGGCGTGATTTCAAGGACTTCGGGGCTTTCGTGGTGCGGCCGGTGTCCACGCGCAACGGGCGTGGGCAAGCGGATTCGCGGCCGCCAGCATCGCTGTGGCAGGCGAGGCGCCCGCCACTGCACCCGGGCCGGATGCGCTCCCCAAACAAGCACGCAGTTCCGGGGAGCACACGCGCCTCGCGTGTCCCCGCCCGGCGCCCCCGCCGGGCGGTTTCCTGATCCCTTGTGGACGGATCTGCTGCTCCGCCCCGATTGGGACGGCGGAGCACCGCCGCCCCATGCAGATGTCAGCGGGTTGATGCTCATGTTCATGGCTGGCTCGATTCCGCGGAAAGTTGAACCCCGTCAGCCCAGGTCAGGTCGCGGAAATGCGACCACCGATGGAAGGTGAGGAAGTTGGCGTCGTGGTAATTGTGCGCGCCGCCTGCTTCGTCGTCAAAGGCGGTGCGACAGGCAGCGACGAGGTCGTCCCCATCGAAGAGCCAGTCCACATACTGGAAGCCGTGCATGGCACTGTCCGGGTGCCAGAGCAGGATGGTGCGGACGATCCAGTCCTTCAGGTTAGGCGAGCAGATCAGGGCGAGGGTGTTGCGGAGGGAGGCCGGCGGGGTGGCCGAGGCGGGTTTGCCCGGAGCAACGCTGGTCACCGACCAGTACCGCGCGCTGCGGTCGTCATATCGGATGGTGAATTTCTTCGCGCCGCCGGGAAAGTTGATGAAGCCTGTTTCCGGGCTGAAGGAGGCGCGCTTTCCGTCCGGAGTGATACTTACCAAAGCCG
This sequence comes from Verrucomicrobiota bacterium, assembly GCA_050012855.1. GTDB lineage: Bacteria > Verrucomicrobiota > Verrucomicrobiia > Limisphaerales > J093 > JAJXZJ01. Next base: position 54,582 of record JBEKGJ010000016.1, read on the forward strand.
CCTTTTCCGGACCTGCGGCGGTGTCAACGCGCAGCAGGTCGAGCAACGCGCCTTGCCGCGTTACGACGGCATTGCCCTCGAGCCAGCCGCCGAAGGCGCCTTCCAGCCATTTCGGATCACCCGGAAGGAAGTTGCTGCAGGTCCAGTGGCGGGCGTCCAGGAGGTCCGCCCCCACCGGCACCGAGAGCATGGCCGCGCAATAGGTGATGCCCCAACCGCGCGGCGGGTCGCGTCGCTCGATGGCGCGCCACAAGCGGCCCGCGTGTTCCAGAACCGGCACCGGGGCACAGTGGTACTCGCCTTGCTCCCGCAGCAAACCCGTGACGGCGCTGGTCGGCGAGGTCCAGGTTGTTCCGCTGTCCAGGGATCGCCGGATGATTACGTTGCCGTGGTGGCGGTCCGTGCCCAGCAGGTAGAGCGCCCCGCGATGCGCAAATAAAGTGGACCAGAACTGGCCTTCGATCCTGGCAACCTGGGTCCAGGTTTGTCCCCGGTCGGATGAACGAAACACCCGGGTCGCCGCCCGGACGAATTCGGTGCTCTGCGGGCCAAATTCATCATGCGAGGCCACCAGATGGCCGTCCGGCAAAATGGCCAGGCTGGGCGAACCGATGAACACGCCGGTGGCCTGGGGAATGTGGCTGATAACCACTCCCGGCACTTGCCTGGGCGTGGTTTGGGGCCGACCTGAGCGGTTTGGCTCTTCGGATGCGCCCCTGGCCGTACCCAGAAGCGCGGGGATGAGAGCCAATGCGAACGAGAGGTGCAGCAGGGGATGGCTCATGGCAGAGGGGATGACTTTCATTGCCGGCTGGGCGGTCGGGCACTCTCAAATGCCTAAAGCTTCGCCGCGACGTTTCCAGGGGTATCGCCGGTTGCCCGCGCCGCAGGTTCCGCGCTTGGCGCTGATGGCGAAGTCAGCAACCGGGCGGTGAGGGCCAGCCGTGGCGTTCGTTTCATACAAACTGCTCCGTCATTGGCAATGGTTGGAAGAATGCTCGTGGAGTTCGGGTCAAAGTTTCTCTGCTTTCACGGTTTTCGTTTCACCGTTGATGCGGACTTTCAGTTCGCGCGGTTCGGGGGAGGCGAGGCGATAACGGGTGACCCTGCCCTTCCGCCATTCGATGTCCACGGTGATGTTACCGCGGGCGCGCAGGCCTTTCACCGAGCCGGCCGGCCAGGCCTGCGGCAGCGCGGGGAGAAGTTCGAGCTCGCCGGTGTGGCTTTGCAGCAGCATTTCGGCAATGCCCGCCGTGCCGCCAAAGTTCCCATCAATCTGGAACGGCGGGTGGGCGTCGAACAGGTTCGGGTAGGTGCGGTCGGGACGGATGAGGAACGTGAGAATCTTGTAGGTGTGTTCGGCGTCCTGCAGACGCGCCCAGAGGCAGAGCCGCCACGCGATGGCCCAGCCGGTGGCGTCGTCACCGCGAAGCTCCAGAGATTTCTTCACCGCGGCCGCCAGTTCCGGCGTGCCGCGCAGGGAAATCTGCGCGCTCGGGTAGAGGCCGTAAAGGTGCGAGACGTGGCGGTGGTGGCGGTCGCCGGCTTCCATGTCCCAGTCTTCGAGCCATTCCTGGAGCTGGCCGGCTTTGCCGATTTGATTGGGCGCCAGACGGGCGCGGGTGGCGGTGAGCTGTTGGCGGAAGGCTTCGTCCACGCCAAGAATCTCCGAGGCCTGGATGCAGTTGCCCAACAGGTCGCGGATGATCTGGTTGTCCATCGTCGGCCCGGCACAGATGCTCGTGCCCTTCGGATGGCCGTTCTCCGGCGACGCCGATGGACACGTGACCAGCCACTTGTGCTCCGGTTCCTCGACGAGCGAATCGAGGAAAAACTGCGCCGCGCCTTTCATCGCCGGGTAGAGCCGCTCGAGGAAATCACGGTCGCCGGTGAAGAGGAAATGTTCCCAGAGATTCTGGCAGAGCCACGCGCCGCCCGTCGGCCAATGGCCCCACGGCCCGTCAATCGGCGACGCGGCGCGCCACAGATCGGTGTTGTGATGCGCGACCCAGCCGCCGGCGCCCCAGTGCATCCGGGCGGCGCGCGCGCCGGTTTCGGTGAGGTCGTTCACCATCGCCATCAGCGGCGCGACGCACTCGCCGAGATTGCACGTCTCGGCGGGCCAGTAGTTCATCTCGGTGTTGATGTTGATCGTGTACTTGCCGCCCCACGGCGGGTTCAAGCCCTCGGCCCAGAGGCCCTGCAAGTTCGCCGGCTGTCCACCGGGCCGCGAGCAGGACATGAGCAGGTAGCGCCCGAACTGGAAGTAAAGCGTCGCCAGGTGCGGGTCGTTGCCGTTGGCGAAATGCTTGATGCGTTCCTCGGTGGGGAGCTTCGCGGCATCGGTGGTGCCGAGGTTCAACTCAACCCGGCGGAACAGGCGCTGGTGCTCGGCGATGTGGTCCCGGCACAACTGGTCGAAGGATTTCTTGCTCGCGGCGGCCAGGTAATGCTCCGCCATCGCGTCCGGATCGCCGCTTACGTCCTTAAAACTCCGGTAACTCGTCGCGGCGGCGATGAGCAGCGTGACCGTGTCGGCGTTTGTGACGGAAAGCCGGTCGGCATCGGCGCTGGTTTTGCCGCCGGAGGCAATCGCCTTGACGCGCGCCTGGAACCGCAGGGCGCCAGCGATGCCGTCCGCCTGGCCGTTGACGCCGGTCAGCACCAGCGTGTCCGGCCCGTCGTTCGTGACGGCCGCCTGTTGCGGAGTGCTCAGGCCGGCGGAGAAACCGATCTGCCCCGGCTTGCCCGCGGTGAGGCGCATCACGATCACCTGGTCCACCGGGCTGGCGAAAACCTCACGAGTGAACTTCACGCCGCCGGCGGTGTAAGTGACGCGGGTGATGGCGGTGTCGAGGTTGAGGTCGCGGCGATAGTCCGCCACGGAATTCACCTCCGGGAAATCCAGCCGCAGATCGCCCACGGTCTGGTACGGCATCTGGCCGCGCGGTTTGGCGATCATCTTTTCGCTCACCAGCCGGTCGGCTTCACGATATTTGCCCGCGAACACCAGCCGCCGTGCTTCGGGCAGCGCCGCCAGCGCCTCCGGATTGTTTTGATCATACGGGCCGCCGCCCCAGAGCGTGTCTTCGTTGAGTTGGAGACGCTCGTGGTTGATGCCGCCGAAAACCATCGCGCCCAGACGGCCGCTGCCGATGGCGAGCGCCTCGACCCATTGCTTGGCGGGCCGGCGATACCAGAGGCTGAGCGGCTCTTCGGGCGCCGACGATTCGCCGGTGAACTCACCGTTGAACTCCGCGATCGCCGAACCGCTGGCGCCGCTGCCAGCCTTGGCGAGGCGCAAGGCGATTTTTCCGGCGACGGATTCGATCTTCGGGCCCGGCTTCTCGGTAAAGACCCATTCGCCGAGCACGTCGGGGAGAGAGCCGGGCGCGGTGCCGGCCGCCCGGTGGGAGATTTCATCCGCCGCCAGCGCGCGGCCATAAACCGCGGCGCGAAGGATGCGGCCGTGGAAACGGTTGCCGCCGTTCGGATCGCAGCCGATGCGCAGCGGCACGGTGCTGAGCGTCATGCGCGGCCAATGGTCGCCTCCGAGGCTCGCAACGTCTTTGCCGTCAAGATAAACCTTCATGATCCGCTTCGAGGCGCTGTAAACGCCCACGACGTGACTCCATTGGTCACTGCGGAGGTTCGCCTTGAAGCTGCACATGCCTTTCACGTTGAGGTGGCGGAGGGAGTTGCCGGGATACGAGTCGAGCATGTAGCCGAGTTGCGTGCCGGGCACGGACTTGTCGAGGATACGCCCGCCGCCTTCGTCCATCGGGTCGGCCTTGATCCAGGCTTCGAGCGTGACCTCATCGGTGAGGTCGAGGGCCTTGTCGGGAGCGGCTTCGTAGATGGGAGACTGGTTGTCGAGCCGGTAGCCTTCCGCTGTCGGCAGGCCGGGGCAAACCAGCAGCGCCATCATCAACGGCGCGAGTCGGGGGAAGATGTTTTTGGATCGTGTGTTCATGTATGCGGAGGCGGTTTAGCTGTTTCCGCGCAAGATTGCCATTCAGCTTGTGGCTATTTATGCACTTCCTTGGCCAGGGAATCCACCTCGTCGCCGAGGCGAACTATTGCCGGCGTTCCCGTTCGACCAGCGGAGTTTTGCCACGCGAGGCAGGTCGCCGGAGTTTCCGCTTCGAATCGAAATGACACCAGGATCCCCCGCTTACCGGTTTCCGCGTCTTCCACCGGTTGGGATCCGCTGTTCACCGATCTTTTCCGCCAAGCGCGCGGCTGGGTGCCGAGCGTTCGCCAAAGGGTTGCAGCGTGAACGGTTGATGCGGCTCCTCTTGGTACCAGAAAACCACGCTGGTGTAGTCATCGGCGTCGCTGGTGGTAGGGGTGCCGTTGTTGTGCTGGTTCTGGATTTGGACTTGCAGCGACTGTTGGAACCGGACCGGGTTGGCCAGGTACCAGCGATACATCCGGTGGTCGCCCTTTTCCATCTGCAGGTAGCCGCTGGAGAGATAGGAATACGTGTGTTCGAAACCCCAGCAGGAGCCGTATTCGTCTTCGGTGCCCGGTGTGTGCGTCAGCGGCTTGCCGTCCAGGCGGAAGATCGTGTCTCCTTCGCCCCACCAGCCGCTGAATTCCGTATGGACTTGCAGAAAATTCCCGACGTAATGGCCGCGCCCGCGCGTTTCCAGGAGTGTATGCAGCCCGTTCTTGACTGGATTGCTCCGGTGCCACGCGCAGTGCAACCGGCTTTTCTCCTGGGCGAAGGTCGAGCCCTCCTCGTAATCAATGCCGTAGGCAACACTTTGGGAGTAGTCCCGGTCGCCGTCATTCGCCAAAACAAACCGGGCTCGCCGCGAAAAGGGCATGGGGAGATAACACATGTAACAGCCGTGGTTGATCTGCATGGGCGCGGATTGATAATCAATGGTTTTGCCGCCCAGGGCGCCGAAGAAGTCAGACAAGGGCGCCTGGATGCTGGGTTCGGTCTCGTCGTCCCAAAACACTCTCAAGACCAGGCCGGGATACCAATGGACCTGGGTGTCGTCGGTGATATAAAAGTAGGTCACCTTGCCTGGGCCGTTCAGGTCAGCCAACACCGCCTCTTTGCCTTTGGGCACTTCCAACTGGTGATACTCCACGTGGCTGCGCGAGACGCCATCGGTGATGCGATAGAGGTTCTGAACCGGTTGAGCCTGGCTAAGGAGCGTGGCGCTGACCAGCGTCCCCGCCAGGGTGCCGGCGAAACAGATGAGTTGATATTTTGTCATATTGTACGAGTTCGCGGTCAATCAAGCCGCTGGATCGCGATGTCCTTGTACCAGGCCTCGGCCGGTGGTCCGCCGTGGATTTGCAGGCCGATGATTCCGGTCGGTTCAAGGTTCGGTTCCGGTTCCGTGTAATCCACCGTCGGGTGGCCGTTGATCCATAACTGAATCCGCCGCCCCTGGCAACGGATCCGATAGTCGTTCCAGTCGTCCGGCTTGAGCACCTTCTTCAGTTCGGCCTGGTCGGCCTGAACCAGTATCTTATTGCGCCGCGATTCATCGTAGAGGTTCCCCCAATAGGTCTGCCCCAAGTCCGCCTGGTAGCCGGCGACTTCGTTGCCCGGCACGCGCCGGCTGCGGAGCTGCACGCCGCCATTGGCATCCGTTCCGAGCAGCATGAACTTGAGGCGGAGCTCGAAGTTCGCATAGGCGCCCGTGGTACAAAGAAACTCGTTTTGGGCCACCGGATGTTCGAGGCTGCCACCCACGATGGCGCCGTCTTGGATGCGGAACACCTGCCGGTTGCCTTCCCAGCCGGCAAAAGTGCGTCCGTCGAAGAGAGCCGTGAAGCCTGGTTTGTCCGTCGCCGCCGGCGCGGGTGGGGCGGACTCGGCTACGGGGTGGGCGCGGAGCAGGGCCAGGGCCTGACTGCGGAGGTTGGCGTCCGACGCGAACGCCAGCACTTTGCGCATCGCGGCGTGGACCACTGCATCGTCGGCGGGACCGAGATTCGAGGCCACTGCGACGGCCGCCACCGCCGCTTCGGCCTGCACTGCAGGATCGTCCAGGTTCGGCAAGATCAGTGCCAGCGCCGCGGCATGGGGTACCTTCGCCAGCCCGCTCAGCAGGAGTTTGCGGCTCGCCGGGCCGCTGGCCAGGGGCGCGAGTCGGCGGAAGCAATCGGCCTTCCTGGGAGCGGGAAGTTGGGATTCCTCGAGCAGGCGCAGCGCGCCGCGCAGCGTCAAATCCCGCTGCGCCTCGTTCAACGGCGTCCCCGCGAATTCCAGCAAGGGTTCAAGGGCGGCCTCGTTGGGCCACTCGATCAGAGCGCGGAAGGCCACCTCGCGATCTTCCGCGCCGCCGCGGCGAATCTGCTCGAGCATCTTCTCCAGCGCGGTGGAAGTTCCCGTCCCCGCCAGCAACCGCAGCAAGGCCTGGCGATCCTCAGCGCGTTGGCCGGCTTCGAGTCGCGCCAGAATCCAGATGGTCTGCTGCTGTACATTCCCGGAACGTCTGAAGACGCTGGCGATGGTTTCCTCAATGGCCTCATCGAACTCGGGTTCGCCAGCGGTCGTTAACAGCTCGAACAAGGCCGAATGATCACTGGCCGAAGCCGCAAACCGCAGCGCGCGGATGGCGTCAAGTCGGGCGGGGCGGTCTCCCTCACGCGCTCGCTTCAGGATGACCGACACGGGGATTCTGGCCTCGCGGGCGACGAGAACTTTGACCAAGTCGGAAAGCACAACGGCCGGGGCCGCGGGCAACGCCTGCAAAAGCGCGTCCGTCGCCGCCGCGCCGGGCATGTTCTTAAGCAATCGAAAGATCTCCGGCCGATCGTCGGTTCTTTCCGGCGACAACGCCGCCGCCAGCAATGCCGCTGCCGCCGGCGGTTCTCGGTGCGCGCCGAGCATCCGCAGGGCGGAGGGGCGGAGCGCGGGCTGACGCAGCAAAGCGACGAGGCTTGCGACGGGGAGGGATCGGCCAAGGGCTTCGACGACGATCACCTGGCTTGAAGCGGGAAGCCGGGGCAGGTTGTTCGCCAGCCGCGCCCTGACCGTCTGGTCTTGCAGATTGCGGAGGGCCTGGCCGGCGACCGGTTTGAGGGCGTGATCCTCTTCCCGCAACGCCGCCAACAACCATGACAAAGCCGTCTCCGGAGCCTGTTCGCTCAGCCGCAACAACGCGACGCGACGGACCAGTTGGGATTCATCCCTGGCGGCGACCAACCGCTTCCAGAGAGGCACGGCACGGGCCGGCTTCAAAGTCTCAACCGCGCGCAGATACGCGTCGTCGGCCATCATCCGCCGGTCTTTGGGAACGCTTTTCCGGAATTGATCGAGCGCTTCGACCGCGGGGCGGCTTCCGATTTTCCCCAGGGCGGCCGCCGCAGCGGCGCTCACCTCCGCCCCATCCTTGAGGAAAGGAACCATCAGCCCGACCGCCTGGTTGTCCTGCCGCTGGCCCAGGAGATTCAACAGACTCGCCGCGACTTTGCCCGTGCTGCCGCGCAGCGCCTCCCGAGCCGCCTGGCCCAGCTCGGGAACGGGGTTGTTGGCAACGGCGTAACAGGCGATCTCCACCGTTTCCGGCTGCGCCAACAGTTTCTTGAGCGCCGGCGCCGACTGCGCCGAACCGATCTGCCATAACACCCGGCAGATGTCCTCTTTGACGGGCCAAGGCGCGTCCGACGCCAGCGCCTCCACCAACCGTTTCTCGAGGGCGCGAACCTGCCCGGTCGTGGCGGCCTCGCGTGCGAGGGCGCGAAGCCGGTACAACCGCGCCGCATCAAACGTGGCATCTCCCGGGCCGGCCTCGTGAAGCGCCCGCTCAACTTCCAGCGAAAGATCAACTGCGGTGGCGAGAGCGTGGGGGATGCAGAGGCTTAGCAGAAGGGCAACGGCCACGAATTGAATCAGTCTCGGGTACTGCAATAGGGGAAATTGCTCGCCGCGTGGGAAGAAACTTGGCGGCTCCCTGTTGTTCCATTCACCCATTCTCGCAAACTCGGATTTGCTTCGGATTTTGGATTTGGGGTTTCGGATTTCCGGCCCCGCCGGGCTGCGCCGGGGGCTCATCTTGGCTGCCTGGTAGAGGGAAGTTGCCGTCTTCATAGGGTCCACGGCGCCCGCATGGCGCGGGCGATCATGTTGTTGGCGGCGGCATCGTTCACAAAGCGCTCCGCGCGGCGGTCCCAGCGCAAATCCAGGCCCAGGCGCATGGCAATGTTCGCCGCGTGACTCAGCGTGGTCGAACGATGCGCCACTTCGGCGTCCGCCACGGGGCGGGCGCGCGTCTTCACACAGTCCAGCCAGTTGCGGTGGTGCCCCGCCACCACGCTCCAATGGGTGTTGATTTTGACGTCCTCCAGCAGCGAGGCCGGGTGAGCGGTGAGCTGGCCCTCATCCGCCAGATCCACCCAACCTTCGGTGCCGACCCACCGCATGCCCTTGTCGCCTTCCCGCATGCGGATTTCCAGACCGTCCTCGTAAGTGGCAATCACTTCGTAGCCCCACGCCGTGTCAAAGATGCCGTGCGCATGGAACCGCGCCTGCTTGACCTGGAACGATACCGGGGCGTCCAGGTGGCTCGGACGCAGCATCTGCGCGATATCGTTGTAGTGCGCGCCCATATCCGTCATGCTCCCGCCCGCGTAATCGCTTATGTGGCGGAACGATCCCGACACCCGAACATCCGAATACGGCTGCGCGGGCGCTGGCCCGAGCCACATCTCGTAATCAATGTCCGGCGGGGCGGGGGTGATTTTGGGCGACTGCGGCCCGGGCGAGCCGCCCATGCGGTTGACCACATAGAGCAGCTTCCCAATCCGGCCGGACAAGGCGGTTTCGACGCAGAATCGGTAACTGGGCTGGCTGCGGCGTTGGGTGCCGCTTTGATAGACAATGCCGGCGTGTTTGACCGCATCGGCGACCGCGCGGCCTTCGGCGATGGTCACGCTCAGCGGCTTTTGGCAATAGATGTCCTTGCCGGCCTGCGCCGCGGCGATGGCAATGAGCGCGTGCCAGTGGTCTGGGGTCGCGCAGTAAATGGCATCGAGGTCGGGGCGGGCCATCAGCTCGCGCCAATCGCGATAAACGGCGCAGTCCTGGTTTTGGTATTGGCGGTTGACCATCGCCGCCGCCTGGCGGAGGTTTTTCTCCTTAACATCACAGACGGCCAGAATCTGAACGTCCGGCTGAGCGAGCAGGGAGGTCAGATCGAGGGTGCCCATGCCGCCGATACCGATGGCGCCCAGGGTGAGCCGCTGCGACGGCGACGCGGCGCCAGCGTCTTTGCCCAGCGCCCGCGCGGGGAGGATTGACGGCAGGGCCAGGCCGGGCAGCGTGAGCGCCGTGCTTTTCAGAAAACTCCGCCGTGAACATGGTCTGTGCATTTCGTGTCTCCGTGGCGTTATAGATAGTTGCCCAAGTAATCGCCCAACGGACCCCGCCGCGTGAAGGCACGCGGCCTGCTCCTTTGTAGGCCAGGTCCCCCGACCCGGCGCATGGCGCAGGTGGATTTACTTATGAGATGATCCATATCGGGCGCAGGATCCCCCAGCTTTGGCTTTTTTGGTCATCCCATTGCCGCGCCTGCTCCGCCAGGTCGCGGCTGACGCTGCGAGGGTGATCGGTCGGCGGGCAGCCGTGGCGGGCGGTCCTGGCGGCCGTTTCGACAGAGGCGGTCGGCTGGGTGATTGTCATGGCGAAAGGGCCATTATTTCTCGCCTATTCCAACCTGGCGGAATGTAGTGCGGAGGTGGGCGAGGGCCTGCTTGTAATCCGCCAGCCCGACGTATTCGAGGATGAGTGGTGCAACGGGTGTGTGCTGGGCCGCGAGGTTCACCAACTTCGGGTAATCGATGTCGCCCCGGCCCGCGGCCACCCCGAGGTCGGTATGCAGCTTGCGGTCCTTGGCATGCAGGCAGTCAATCCACGGGCCGAGCTGGTGAAACATCTCCTCGAGGTCGTTCACTTCGATCAGGTTGGCCGGGTCGAGCAGGGCGCGAATGCGCGGGGAGTTCACCTCCTCCAGGAAGATCCGGACCCGCTTGGCGGTGGCGAGAAAGCCGCGATAAAACGGCTCCAGGAGCACCTTCGCGTCAAACTCCTCCGCCTGCGCTGCCAGTTCCCGGACGATGGCGACGGTCTGCGGCCACACGGCGTCCTGAAAAAACAGCGGGACGGGCGGTTCCGGGCCCTTGGGATTCTGGTAGTGGCCCGCCTCGGTGATGAAGGTGCGCACGCCCATCCGGCGGCCGACTTCCATCATCGCCTTGAAGTAGGCGAGGTTGGCTTTGCGCTCGGCGGCATCCGGATGGATGAGGTTCGTATAGACGCCGAGACTATGAATCTTGATGCCGGCGCGGCGATATGCCTCGGCGATGGCCTGGCAGCGTTCGGACGTGAGCGAAGCAACGTCGGCGCGCGAGTTGTACGCCCAGAACTTGCTGTCGGTCTGGCTGAGGAAAAGCTGGACGGTGCGGATGCCGGCCGCGGCCAGTTCCGTGGCCAACTCCGAGTTGGCCAGGCTCTCAAACCCCAGCGTGGACACGCCGATGGTGAGTTTGCGCCCGTCAAGCCGCGGCGAGGGTTGGGCTGCCGGCGCGGCCGGCAGCGGGGCGAGAGTTGAACCCAGCGCGCCCGCCGCGACGGTCTGCGTGGCGCGGACGATGGCCTGCCGGCGACTAAGTGTCGCTTCCATAATGCCTGGCCTCATAAGGTCCATCCTTGGCGGTATTCGCGACGCAGAAGCTGGTTGGCCGCCGGGTCGTTGGTGAACTGCAGATTCGCACCGTCCCAGCGCAGCTTTTTCTCCCGGCGGGCGGCAATGTTACCCAGCAGGCATACCTCCGTCACCAGGGCCGCGTGGTCCACGAAATTCGAGCCGGCCGGCGGACCGCCGCCACACGCATTAACCCATTCCTGATACTGGCCGGGCGAGCGCGGCAGGGTCTTGGGCGGCAGCTTGTAACTCTCCATGCGCGACTCGGGGATCAGCCGGTTCCCCATCAGCTTGCCCTTATCACCGATGTAAAGAACGTCCTGCAGAACATCGTCGTCATCGAATTCCGGCGGACGAAACGGCTTCAAGCCGCCGTCATACCACGTGAGCGTCACCGGCGACAGTTCGCCGCGCGCGGGAAACTCGAACCGCACAATCTCGCCCATGGGGTAGGTTTCGGGGCTGAGTTTCGTCGCACTCCCTTCCACGCTGACCGGATGCCCCAGCTTCAACGCCTTGAACACCGTGGAGAGCTTGTGGAGGCCCAAGTCCCCCAGCAGGCCCGTCCCGAAGTCGCGCCAGTTGCGCCACGTCCACGGGTGATACGCGGGATGATACGGGCGCGCAGGAGCCGGTCCCAGCCACAAGTCCCAATCCAACCCTGCGGGAACCGGCGGCGTCTCCGGCGGACGGCCTTCCCACGTCGGCCAACTCCAGAAGCGAGGCCCCGTCCACACGTGCACCTCACGCACCTGGCCGATGGCTCCGTCCGCAATGATCTCTCGCGTCACGCGCGCCGCCTCGGTCGCCTGGCCTTGATTGCCGCATTGCGTAGCCACCTTGGCCTGGCGCGCCGCCGCCGCCACCTGCCGCGCTTCGGCGACCGAGTAGGTCAACGGTTTCTCGCAATAGACATGCTTGCCGCGTTTAAGCGCGGCCAGGGTGATCACGGCGTGCGTGTGGTCCGGCGTGGCGATCACCACGGCATCCACGTCCTCCTTTTCGAGCAATTCGCGGTAATCGTTGTAACCTTTGCAGCCGCGGTATTGGCCCGACCGTTGCTGTTTCGCATAGAGCTCGTCCATGAGCTGGCGCACCGGCTCGCGCCCGGAGGTCCGCCGCTCATTGCCCTCGGACCAGTTCCAGGACTGGTAACCGCCTCCTTCGCGGTTCACATCGCACACCGCCACCACCTGCACTTCCGGCAATTTCTGCAAGGCGAGCATGTCCTCGGTGCCCTGCCCGCCCATCCCGATGCCGGCGAGGGTGAGCTTGCGGCTGGGCGGCACTTGTCCGGCACCGCCCAGGACGTGACGAGGCACGACGCTGAAGGCCGCCGCCGCCGCGGTGAGTTGGAGGAACTTCCGTCGGGAAGAAACGATGCGGGCGCGGTTCCTTTTCACGTGATGATTTTGCATGGTGCTCTTTTAAGTTGCGTGGCTATGGCCGGCGGGTGAGATTGGCGGCATATTCATTACTTACTCTCCAAGGGGAAGTGCAGGCCCTCGACCCACCCTCCGAGGCGGAGCCGGTCCTGGCCCGCCGCCAGAGCCGCGCCGTTGATCGTGACGTTCTCGAAGGTGACGTCGCGGACATTGTGTTCGGCGTCGGCGCCTTCGATCTGCACGAGGTACTCGCCGGGGGTGCCTTCGACACTCACGTTCTTAAAGCGCACATTGCGTACATAGCCCGGCACCTTCTTGCGCATGTACTGGTTCACCACCGGCTTCAGCCGGATCAGCTCCTGCTGGCCTTCGCCGTGCAAACGCACGTTTTCCACGGTGATGTCTTCCAGACGCATGTCCTCGCCCGGCTCAAACAAGAAGGGCGTCATCGTGAAGTGGATGATGTCCAGGTCGCGCAGGGTCACCTGGCGCATGAACCCGGCCCGGCTCTCGTGGCCCAGGAGAAAAATGCGGGCGCGATCGCACCACAGCACGCAGTGTTCGACCGTGATGCGCTCGACGTTATTGTCGGGCGCAGCGAAGTCGAGGCCCTTGAGCGCCACGCAATCGTCGTCGGTGCGGATGAAGCAATCGGTGATCCGCACGTCTTGGGAGTTGCAGGGGTTCACGCCGTCGTCGTTTTGCACCCGGGAGCCGCAGAGTTTGATGCCGCGGACGGTGACGTTGCGGCTGTGCCGCGGGACGACCGTCCAATGGGCCGCGCCGCGAATGGTGATGCCCTCGACAAGGATGTTGGTGCCGCAAAGGGAAACGACGTGGGGCGTGGGGCCCTGGCGCCACTCCCAGCCTGAGCTGTCGAGGATGCCGCGGCCGGCGATGCGGAGGTTTTCGCCTTGCGCCAGCACCCCGGCCTTCACGACGGCGCCACCGGCGAGGTAGAGGGTCTGGTTGTTCGTAAGGGAGATTCTCCCCGGCTGGTGGATGCCGGGGCCGAAGTAGATGACGCCCGGCGTGCCGGGTGCGGGCGGGCGTTCTTCCAGCGGGTTGGCGAAAAGGAGCAGCGGCCCCTTCTTTCCGTCCGGCTCGATGCTGAACTTGCGTGGGCCATTCAGCGTAAGGATTAGCGTGTGGTCGTCCGCTTGCGCCACCTTCGCGACGGCGGACTGCGGGCGAATCACCGTCCCGCGCAGCGAACGTGGCGACGTGATGCGGACTTCCGCAGGGCCGCCCAGGTCGAAGTTGGCGAACGAGTACGCTCCGCCGTAGTCCCACTCCTTGCCGGCGAAGGGCGGGTCGAGCACGCGCGCCGTGTAAACGTCCACCTTCTGCCCGTCGGCGGTAACCTCGTATTCGGCTGAGAGCGGCTCGCCTGCCGGTGCGTGATAGGTGATGACTTCTGCCTCAGCCGCGACCGGGCCGACGGCGAAGGCCAGGCCGAGGGAGATGCTGGCGAGGAGCCCGCAGACATTTCGTGGCTTCATACTACTGAACCGATTTACTTTTTGCCGCGCCGCCGGTTTACTGATGCTGCGCAGGATGAGCCATCCGCCCCACCGCCCCGTCCCTTCTCATCCTGCTCCGTTACGGCCTCACCTTCAATATCCCCTGGAGAGATATTTCTGCCGACGATTTGCCCACCATGATCTCAAAATCGCCCGGCACGACCCTCCAGTGCAGATCGCTGTCGAGCAACTGGAGATCTTCCGGGGTCAGCAGCTTCAAGCTTACGGTTTTCGTTTCTCCTTGATTCAGCGCCACTCGCTCAAACCCCCGGAGTTGCTTGACCGGGGTTGAAACCGGGGCGTATTGCTCGTGGATGTAGAGCTGGACCGTGTCCACGCCTGCCCGCTCGCCGATGTTTTTCACGTCCAGAGTCACGCGCGCCTCGCCGCCAGGATGGATCTCCGCCGGTTCAACCCGCAGATTGCCATACTCAAACTTGGTAAAACTCAGACCATAACCAAAAGGGTAGAGGGGCGTCGCTGGCATATCGACGTAGCCCGCCTCCATCCGGGCAGTCTTGGCTGGCTTGTAATTGTAATAGACCGGCAATTGGCCGGAGTGCCGGGGGACGCTGATGGCGAGCCGGCCGGTGGGATTGTAATTCCCGAAGAGAACATCGGCCACGGCTTCGCCGCCCCGCTCGCCGGGTTCCCAGGCCTCCACGAGGGCGGGCACGTGTTCGGACGTCCACCGCGTGGAAAGCGGCCGGCCGTTGATCAGCACCACGACGGTGGGCGTTCCCGTCTGGAAAACCGCCTGGATCAGGTCCTCCTGCACGCCGGACAGATCCAGGCTCGCCACATCGTGGCTTTCCCCATCGGTGGGCCTGTCATGCTGCCGCTCCCCGACCACCACAATGGCGACATCGGCCCCTTTGGCAGCCCCCACGGCTTCGGCGAACCCGCTCTTGTCCGTGCCCGTAATCTCGCAGCCGCGCACGTGGGTGACTTTGGTTTGGGGTGAAACCACCGCCTTGATTCCCTCGATCACGGTCGTCACATGCTGCAAAACCTTCTTCGGCGAATAGTCACCCAGTTGGTTCCTCACGTCGTCCGCGTTGGGGCCGATCACCGCCACCGATTTCAAATCCTTCTTGAGCGGGAGCAGGTTCTTTTCATTTTTCAGCAGCACGATCCCTTCGCGGCCCGCGCGCAGAGCCAGATCTTGATGCGCCTGCGAGTGCATGACTTGGACGGCGTGGTCCACATTGACATAAGGATGCTCAAAGAGCCCCAGGCGGAACTTCAGCTCCAGAACCCGGCGCAGCGCGCGATCCACCAGCGCCATCGGGACTCGCCCCTCCTCCACGCTCTCGACCAACGGCCCCATATAGGCGGGCTCGTAGGTTATGTTCAAATCAACTCCGGCTCTCAAGCCCAGCAGGCCGGCTTCCTTTTGGGTGGGGACGATGTGCTCATAGAGCAAGGTCCCGAAGCCGCCGCCCTCGCTCTCGACGACTCCTTGGAAACCAATCTCCTGCCGCAACACGTCGTTCATCCACTTCACCGAGGCGTGCGCCGGCACATCCTCGATTTCCGGGTAACCCGCCATCACCCCGAGGCCCCCGGCTTTGGTGATCGCCCCGATCCAGGGCGGCATATAGTTCTCGCGCAAGGAACGGTCCGAAACCTCAATCGCGCCCCGCTCCAGGCCGCCCGCGGGTTCGCTTTGCGTGGGAAAATCTGTCAACACGGCGATGACCTTGTCCGGGGCGGCGATGTCGGAACCCTGCGTGGCGCGCACGATGGTCTCGCCGAGGCGCATATAAAGGTAAGGATCTTCGGTGTAAGCTTCTTCGTTTCGCCCCATGCGCGGATCGCGATCCACTTCCATCACCAGCGTGGAGAGCAGGTGGATTCCGACCGCGCGCGCCTCCGCCGCGGTCGCCGCGTAGATCGCCTTGACCAAATCCAGGTCGAAGGAACTGCCCACGGCCAGGCCCTCCGGGAAGACCGTGCCGCCCGGAAACATGGCGCCATGCGTGCCTTCTTCGTCCTCCATCACCGGTATCTTCAGGCGCGTCTGCGTGAGCGCGATCTTCTGCAACTCGTTGAAGTATTCAGCCTGCTGGCGGGCGCCTTCGTGGAGAATCTCATTGGCGAGGGTGAAAAAACCGCAGGCCGGCCCGATTTCCTGGGTATAGGTTCCCGCCGTGAATTTCCGGCACGCCGCCGTCTTCGCGGGGATGTTCTTTCCGAGTTCCTCAACATAGACGCAAGGCAAATTGAGCTGCCCGACTTTTTCCTTGAGCGTCATCCGGCTCATAAGGTCCTCGATTCGCGTCTGGATGGGCTGGGTCGGATCCTGATAAACGGGCGTGTTCGCGCCGGGTTGCGCGATTGCCGCCGTCAAGAGCAGCAGCGGAGCCGCAACGAGCAGCACGCCCAGTTGATCGAGCAACCTGAAGGCCTTTCGGGGTGCCGGCACGCGCCTTTTGGCCGGCGTGATGATCGAGAACGAAGTATTGGAGTTCATGGTCTGGAGTGCACGGCCCATGTCATGTGACTGTGTCACCCTCCTGTCAAGATCAGACCCGAGGCGCGAACGCGTTGGCGTTCCTCCACGGAGGGCTGAGCTGCGGCTCGGCCCAAACTGGGACTGGGTTGCGGTCGACGCGAATCGGTCTCCTGCGAAGATGGGGACACGCGGCAGCGTGTCCGTACCAGATCAATCCCAAGGTCCGGTACGGCCGCGTGCGACTCGGCCCCGAATGGGACGGCGCAGGAGTGCCGCCCTACCGGCTTGGAAAACCCAGTTTAACCACCGATGGGCACAGATGGACACGGATGAACTTCTTGCCGCGAAGGAACGCAAAAAACGCAAAGAGTAGCTTTTCCATCTCTGCGATCTTTGAGTTCTTTTGCGGCGAAACAAGTCGGCGGCCGTAGCGGTGGCTCGGTACCTGCACGATAGAACAGGGCTGAGCTGCGACTCGGCCCACTTCTACGGACGCGGCGCAGCGCGTCCCGGATTTGGCGTGCGGTGGGTCGTGGTCCCCCGGGCCGCGACTGCGACCACAGGCCGCACACGATAACCGCTCGCCCGGCAGTCGAGCAGCCACCTTCCCAAGCGGCCGTAGGCTGGACCAGCACGACACGGGAACTTCGGATGCGGGAACTTCGGTTTGCGTTCGCGAACCGGCTTGGTAGCCTCGCACCCGTCTGGCCATGCGAATCCCGCTGTCATGGATCCAACCGTCCGCCGGCGCCCGCGCCCACCCGTCCGCGCGCGCGTGTCCGGCGGCCACCTTGCCTGCTGCCGCCTAATCCTATGTTCCATTCCCCCTCCGGCTCCGGTCGCAGTTTCTTCACGGCCTTCACGGATCTGCGCCGGCTGCCGCGCGGCTTCTGGTTCTGCATCGGCGCGTTTGTCGTGGATTCCAGCGCCTATTTCGGCGTCCTGACGCTGATGACCACCTACCTGTCGGGCGACCTCGGCTGGGGTGACGCGAGAGCCGGGATCGCCGTGTCGGTCTTCACGATGCTGGTGACGCTGTTCATGCTTGGCGTGGGCAGCGTGGCGGAGTCGTTCGGTTTGCGCCGGGCGATTCTGTTCGGGCTGGTGGCGGCCACGGTGGGACGCGTGCTTTACAGCCTGGCGCCTTCGCTGCACCACGGTCTGGGCGTCGTTTTTCTGATCCTGGGCGCCCTGGTCATCGTCGCCGCCGCCGAAGCCATCCTGCAGCCGGTCTGTTATTCCGGCGTCAAGCAATACACGGACGCGAAGACGAGTTCGATGGGCTACGGCCTGATTTACGCCGTCATGAACCTCGGGATCGTCGGCATCGCCACGCTTTCCTCGTGGGCGCGGCCGGCCGTGAACGATCTGCAAAAAGGCCTGACCGGCCGGCACGCCGGCGAGGCACTGCTGCAACCGCTGGCCGGCGCCACCGGCAGCGGCGTCCAGGCGGTGAACTGGCTGTGCGTCGGCATCACGGCCCTGACCTTCGTCGGCTTCGCGCTGTTGATGACGCGCCGCGTGGAGGCCGCGAAACTCCGACCCGATCTTCCCGCCACGAACCCCGCCGGCCCGGGAATTCCTTTCGCTGACCGATTGGGGCGCTACTTCACCGAAGGCCCGTTCCGCAACCGGCGCTTTCTCTTCTTCATCTTCATGCTGCTGCCGGTGCGCACGATCTTCGCCCACCAATGGCTCACGATGCCGTCCTACATCCTCCGCGCCTACGACCAGGACGTCGCTGACCACATGGAATGGCTGGTGAACTGGATCAACCCGATGATCATCTTCATCGGCGTGCCCATCACCACCGCGCTGACGCGACACATCAATGTCTATAAAATGATGGTCATTGGCTCGTTCGTTTCGGCGGTGCCGACCTTCCTGCTCTGCTTTGGCCCCAACCTGCCGCTGCTGATCACGAATTTCGTCTTGTACTCCATCGGTGAGGCGCTGTGGTCCGCGCGGTTCCTGGAATACGCCTCCGAGTTGGCCCCACCCGGCCGCATCGCGCAATACATGGGCCTGGCGCAAATCCCCTGGCTGCTGGCCAAGGGCACCACCGGTTTCTACTCCGGTTTCATGCTGGCGAAATTCTGCCCGGCCGACACGCCGGCGGCGCAGTTGCACACGGGAACGATGTGGTTCATCTACGGCTGCATCGCGCTGGCGTCGCCCCTTGGTCTCTGGCTGGCCCGCAAATGGGTCATGGCCGGCCTGCAAACCAAACCGGCGAACGCCGCCACGCCTGACCAACCCGCCGGCGATGCAACCCCGGCGTAAACTCGTCCTCGCCGCAGGTTGCGCCGTGGCGGTCCTTCCGGCCGCGGCGCGCGGGGGAAACGGATGGTGCGCGCTACAGGACTTGAACCTGTGACCCCTTCCGTGTGAAGGAAGTGCTCTACCACTGAGCTAAGCGCGCCCCGAAAAGCCGGCCAGGCTATGGAACGGGATGTGGCACCGCGTGTTGCCCGCCAGCGTGGCACTCTGTTGTCACACCCGCCGCGACTCCGACGTGGTTTCCACACCAACGCGGCCGAAACTGTAAAAGGTCTCTACCGCCGCGGCAAGATTTTTTGGCTCGCCCACCAGCGCAACCACCGCCGCGTCTTCATCTCCCTCGAAACCGACGACGAGGCTATCGCGATCCAGCGCGCCCGTCACTTTCTCGCCCACCCCGACCTCAACCCCTCCGCCGGTCTTCACGGCGACATCGCCGCCTTCCTCCAACACCAGACCACTACCGGCCTTTACTCCGCCGCTTCCGCCGACAGCAAGGGCGCCATCCTGCGCAAATTCGCCCGCTGGTCCGGAGTCGATTCCAGCAAGGACGTCAGCAGCCACATGGTGACCGAGTTCTACGAAGCGCAGCGGTCTGCCGGACTCCAAGAGGTCTCTGCTCAGACCTACGTGTTCTGCCGGCGCGCGTTTTTCGGCTGGTGCGTGGACCAGCGGATTATTCGCGAGAACCCGGTTATCGGTGTCAAACTCGGCCGGGTCACGCCCAAGGCCCGCACCCTGTTTTGCACCCGCGAGGAACGCGACTGCATCATCGCCGCCGCGCCGGACGACTCGCTGCGATTCGTGTTCTACTGCGGATTTCATGCGGGTCTGCGTAAGAACGAGATCATCCAATGCCGACCGGACTGGTTCAACCTCGGCCTCGGGACGCTGACCGTGCCGGTGCGAACTGAGACGTTCCGGTCGAAGAACTCGAAATCGCGGACGATTCCGCTGACGTCCGAGTTCCAGCAATTCCTGAAAGAATACGGCCTGCAGTCTCCGTTCATGCTGCGGCCCGACGTAAAGCAGGGACACAGTTTGTTCCGTTACGATTACGACCGGCCGTTCCATGCCTGCGTTAACGCGGTTGGGCTGCCGTGGGTGACGAGCCACGTGATGCGGCACACCTTCGCCAGTCTGCTGGCCAGCGCCAGCCGGAGCATCTACAAAGTCGCGCTTTGGTTGGGCGACACGGTCGAAACGACCCAGCGTCATTACGCCAAGCTGTTGCCTGTGGACCACGACATCGAGTTGGATTGACCGCGCAAGATGTGTGATGAAGTGGTTGGCAAGCCTTGCAGTCGCGCGGAGCACACTCGATCGGGGCAGGGTAGTCGTCGCGGAGCGGGATGTTCTTCAAGGGAGCTCGTCGAGGCAGAGCTTTTGCTGAGAGCGTGTACGAAAACTCACTTTCCCTTTGACCGGGCAAGGCGACGGAGCATGAGAGGTATCATGGCAATGTAACGCCCAAGGGCGTGATGCAGCCTTGCCAGTTCTCGTGGCGGGAGCAGGAAATGATGAGTCCTGCCTCTGGCCTCGGAGCTGGCGGTCATAGCCGGTAAAGTTCCAAGCCAGCCTCGCGCAGCTTCTTGGGCAGATTCACGATGGCATCCAGATCAAACTTCCGAATGTGCTTTGGAATGTCCCGCCACGGAATCAGCCAGGGCGAGCGTTTCTGCGGTATATCTTTCTTCTCGGCATAACGCCAGCCCAAGGACAACCGTTCCACGTTCCAGCGGCCGTGCTCGATCTCCGCCAGCCGACGGATGCCCTGCGAGCCCACCAGTTGCGTCATGCTCAACGGACGCCCCCGGCTTTGCCGGCGACTCAACGGGCGCACGCCCAAACTGTGGTCCAGCAGTACCTTCTCCCAGTAGGCGACTTGATGGTAATTGGACTGCTTCAGCGAGTCCGCCAGCGACTCCCAAGGCTGCAAGGCGTCATCCCTGGGCGTGGCGAATCTCATGTAATCCTCGTGGGCCATGCGCGCCGCCTTCTCCAGACCCGCGAGCGCCGCCGGGGCCAGCGGCAGGTCGTCAATCTGAAGGAAAGCCCGGATCGTCATGGCGTCCAACGGCAGGCGCACCAGCCCCGCCTGGTCCTGCCAGAGAGGTTCGACCGCCCGCCGCTCCGCCGGAACCGCATCACATTCGATGAAGCCCACCTTTGCGCCAAGAGCGAGCGCCACGGCGTATTCCACCTTCGAGATGTCGCCGCCGGCATAACTGAGGAGTTTGACTCGTGCGGGCGCCACCCCGGCGGCGATGAGGTCCGTCCAACCCTGCAGCGGTTCCAGCGGAGTGAAATCAGTTCCCGTGGTTTCGAAGAGCCCCGCCATCCGCTGCTTGTCAGCAGTGACGCCCACCGGCAAACTGCCCGGCACATAACCGAAGACGCGGAGCCGGCCCTTTGAGCGGGCGGCCATTTCGCCAGCCAGTCCGCTGATGCCCATGCGTGTGCCTCCGGCCAGGAGAGTGAGGGTCAATCCGTCGAAGGCCCGGCGCAAGCGGGGTCGCAGCGTGTTGATGGCCGGCTGCACTGCCGGCGAACAACCACCCGAGATGATCACCACGGAATCGGCTTCGCCCAGATGCGGCCGGCCTTCCTTCCACGAGGCCTTTCTTTGCAATTCCGCCAAGGCATCGGCGTCGTTCATGTGCCCGGCCAACGCGAGCAGCAACAACCGCTCGAACCAGTCGAAGCCCGCGAGCTTCTCGCGGATCACGGCAAGGTGCTGCACCGTCTCGCGCGTGCGCAGCAAGGCGCGGCCCGCCGCGCAGGGCTGTGGGGAAGGGCCGCCGCTGGCGGTGGGATGGACGCAGAGCGTGATGACTTTCGCCAGCGAATGCAACGCCGCAAACGGCGCCTCGGTGAGCAATTGGAACACGGCCAGACTCGACCAGGCGACCGGCAGATTCACGCCGGCGGCGATCTCGCGCCGGCAGCGATCCATCGCTTGAAGGATCACCGGCTTGGCCAGGTGTACCGGTGCCTCCGTTTGCTGCCGCGCCACCTCGAATTCCAGGAACCGGCTTACGCACAAGGGTTCCGTGTGATCGGCGAGAATCGCCTTTTGGAAACAGTTGCCGGCGCTGAGGTTGTCGCCGCGCCGCGCATGGGCTTCGGCCAGCGCGCACAGCGTCTCCGCGTCCACGGTGGAATGCTCACAGGCGGCCTCCAGCGATCGAAGTCCTTCGCCGAATTCCTCGCTCTCCGGATTGCCCCAATGAATCTCCGTGAGCACGATCCCGCGAACCCGCTCCACCCCGGGGTTGTGGCTGTGGCGGAATGGGGCCAGAACCGAGAGGGCTTCGGCATGGGCGCCGATGCTCAGGGCCAGTTCGCCGATGCGGATGGCCAGTTCCTCGTTGTGCGGTTCGCACTGCAGCACGATGCCCAAGCGGTCCAGTTCATGACGCACTTCGTCGGGCGTGTGCCAGGCGCCCTGGTGCGAGCGCAAATCCCGCAACTCGTTCAACAACCGCCCAAACTCGCGATCGCTGCCCTCCAGCACCGCGGCGACCGCGGCGAACTGGCGCTGGATCGGTTCCGGCACCCGCATCCCGGCCTTGTAGAGCGTGTCGTGTCCGATGTCGGCCGAGGCGTGCTCCAGCAGGGTCCGCACCTGCACCTCGGCCTTCAGTCCATGAACGGCGGCGGGCACGCGCTGGCTGAAACCCGCTTCACGCAGCTTCTTCTCGTTCACGCTCACGATGTAGTGAAACGACCGGTACCCGAACTCGGTTGGCCGGAGTCGGCGGCTGACGTCCTCGCTGTTCGGCCAATCAATGTCGAACGCCGCCTTGATGAACGCGCAGACCTTCTCCACTTCGGCGGAGGTGTGCGTGATGACGCGCCCGCCGCACAGGTCGGTCATCCGCGCCAGCGGATCGGGCGGCAGCGGATCCTTTGGATCGGTGTAAAGCGCCCGCTTGCGCAGAATCTTCTCCGCAAAGCTGGCGATCTCCTTGGGCCGGGTGTTGACGATTGCCATCGGCGCGAGCTTCTTCACCGCCGCCTTGAGGATGGACTCCAGGAACCTCGCAAAGGCCCGGTAGCGCAGACGGACTGCCTTGAAGCGCGGCACGTGCAGCGCCACCCATTCTTCGTCCGTGAGCTTCTGGGCGGCGGCCGGGTCGGTGAGGGCGGGATTGGTGCTCATGACAGTTCCTTTTTTTCGAGCAGGGTTTTCAGAATCGGTTTCATCGGCTCCAGAATGTTCCAATGCGCCAGTTCCTCCAGCGGCACCCAGTCGAAGGCATCGTGCTCCGCGCTCAGCCGCAGGCCGCCACCGGTCGGGCGGGCACGCAGACAAACCAAGATTATGCGTGCCGCCGGCATCTCGAATTCGGACGCGCCGGCCAGGCCCGTGAACTCCGCCTCCAACCCCGTCTCCTCGCGCAGCTCGCGCCGGAGACCGTCGGTAAAATCCTCGCCGGGTTCGAGCTTGCCTCCGGGCCATTCCCAGCAGCCCACGAACCCGCGGTTGGCCGGGGAGCGGCGCAGCACCAGACACTGCTGCGCCGCGTCAAACAGCACTGCCTTCACCGCCATCCGGATCGGTTTGGAATCGCGCATGGGTTGCCTTTTGCCAGCACCCCGATTCTGCAAACGGTTCGGCGACCTTGTCGAGTTTGATTTCTTCGAGTGTCCGAATTTGACCGGGCCGGTGGGGCGAGCGTCCTCGCGAGCCGTTCCTTCATCCCGGCTCGGCGCCAGTGACGCTCACTGACCGGACAGTGTTGTGGACTCCATGCTGGACGCGACTGCGCTTCTCCCTTCCGACGCCTGCGTCGTCCTGACCCGGAAAGCCGCCACCACGGGTCGGTGGTCGGAGGCGGTTCTCCAATCAGGAATGGCCAGAACGTGGCTTTCCGCCACCACCCAGTCCGCCATCAACGCTCGGCTGATGAGCACATAGTCTATCCGCTCGTAGCGGTCCTGCTCCGCGTGAAAGGTCGTCCAGGCCGCCCCTTGGGATGCGGCACCCGGTTCCGGGATCGCCACGGCCCCGGTGCCGCTGTCGCCTGGCCGCGTGTCGAAAAGCTTCCCTCCGCCAGTTCCCCGGATGATTTTCAGTGTTGCGGAATCCTCCGTATCGTTGAAATCCCCGAGCACGATGATCTTCGCGTCCGCGTTTTGTGCCAGCCGGGCATCAATCTTCTCCCGCAACAGTTTCGCCTCCTCGAACCGCAGGCCAGCGGCGTCCTCGTCCGGCAAAACCTTCCTCGATTTCAGGTGCGCGGCCAGCAGCGTGAACTGGTAATTTGGGCTGACCTGCACGTCCACCTCGGCAAACCCGCGCCGGACGCGGAATCGCCGCCCGCCCAGCTCAAAAGTGTCGTCGGTGTGCGGACGGCGCGCGGAAAAGGGAAACCGGCTCAAAATGGCCACATGCACGTTCGCGTCACTTCCCGAGACATGCTCCCAATGCGGGAAGTGGAGACCCTCCGCTTTCAATGCCGCCCGCAGCTCCATCAAAGCCGCGACATTGCCCATCTCTTGCAGGGCGAGCACATCCGGGCGGAGCGCGCGGATGCACTCACGAACCTCGGCCTTGGATTCAGCGGATTTGACGCAGCACCTTGACGCGGTGTCATCGAGATAATTCTCAACATTGAAGGTGGCGACGCGACAAGTTTCTGCCCGGGCAAATGGAGCTCTCTCGGCGGCCGTGCCGAGATCTGGATCGGGAGTCTCAGTCGAAAGCCGCTTCGAATTCACTTTCAAAAACTATTTCCCCACCTTCAATCTTCCCGCCGCGCGCTCGCGTTGGAGCACCCGGTGTCAGCACCCGCAGTTCGTTACCATCAACCCCCAGCCGTGGACCCATGCTTGACCGAAGATTTCGTGCGCTGCGCCCGTGGTCGAACCGCACGCGGCCAGCCGGACACTCGTATCGAGGAAAAGCCTCACGTGGCTTCCCGGAAGCGCTGCATTTCGGCCTCATCCTCCGAGATCCACGAGGCGATTTGTTCCCGCGAAAACTTCCGCGGCGTCGGCAGTTTCACGCCTGATCGGCGCAAACGCGTGGCGAGAAACAGAATCAGTTCCTGCTTCTGCTCAGGCGTAAGCGCATCGGCAGCGGCCTCGATTTCAACCAACTTGCTCATGGGTATGGATTTTACCACCTCGTCGAACCCATGCAACCCTGCGGATGAAGACGCCAGGGATTCCGCAGTGTGGTCGGGACTGGAGGAGTTAGGTGAGCACCAACGGTGCGGCCATAAGCCAGCCCAGGGCATCGCCCTGGGTAAGCGGGTTGAAAAGTGTTCCCAGCCCCAACGGGGCGGCACAAAGCCCACGCCGCATGACGACGCACGGTTTCCCATGCGCCCGCGCTGCCGGGTTATCCCGCCCTTTCAGGGCTTGCGATTCTGTGGGGCTTCGAACCCAGGGCGTTGCCCTGGGCTGGCTTGTGAACGGGCCTTCGGCCCTGGCCAGTGAACGCTCAACTCCCCCCTCAATCCGGCCAGGGTGTGTCAAGCGGAACGGGCGGTTCGTCGCGCCATTCGGGAAATGAGTCGAGGGTGGACAATTCCGCGCGGTCATTCAGCGCGGCGACGAGGGCACGCAAGAACTTCGAGTTTCGACCTTCGAGTTTCGAGTTGAAGGAGTCGATGAAGTAGGCGATGTCCCAGGGCACGGCTACGTCGCTGGCCACGGGAAGTTCCGGCGTGGGTGTAGGACAGTCCGTCCCGGCTGTCTCTGAATTCGTTTGAATGGAGACAGGCGCGACGCCTGTCCTACGCGTGTCCGGGCTGGTGAGGAGGGTTTTGAGCTGGCCGAGGAAGGGTGTGTCCGGTTGCGATTCGAGCCGGGCGATGAGGTGGCGGAGGAAGGCGATGCGCGGCGTGGTGTTGGCGTGGGGCGGAGCGTTCAGCCGCCAGTTCGCGGCGAGAATCTGGCGGGCTTCCTCCAGCTTGCCGAGCATGATGAGGGTGAGCACCAGATTGTTGCGGCGATGGATGGTAAGC
The DNA here is from genome assembly GCA_050012855.1 of Verrucomicrobiota bacterium. GTDB lineage: Bacteria > Verrucomicrobiota > Verrucomicrobiia > Limisphaerales > J093 > JAJXZJ01. Next base: position 79,881 of record JBEKGJ010000016.1, read on the forward strand.
GGATTAGTGTTGCCGAGCATCTTTGCTGTTGTCGCTGCTACTTTTCGGTCAATCGGTTCTGCCGACTCGGCGCGGCCTTGCTTGCGCAGCGCATAGGTATGTTGATTCCAACTCCGTAACGTGTCGGGATGCTCTGGACCGAGCCTCCGCTCTTGCGCTTCCAAGATTCGTCGGCGCAAGGGAATGGCTTCTTGAAAACGATCAGTCGCTTCCAATAGCCCCGCTAAAGTTTCCATACTTCGGAAGAAGTCAGGGTGGTCAGACACAAGTGCTTTTTCACGAATAGCAATTGAGCGGCGAACCAGTGGCTCGGCCTCCATCGGCCGGTTCTTTGCCTGCAACAACAGCGCTAGAGTCCTTGAAGTTCAAAACATGGAGTGGACAGGTCAAGTTTTCAGGCGGCCAGTTGTTGCTGGAAGTAATCGGTCAGTTGAGTGTGGAAGGCACGGAAGCTCTTGGCCAGGGGCGGGGGC
>JBEKGJ010000017.1:0-80143 GCA_050012855.1 Verrucomicrobiota bacterium
GCCCCCGCCCCTGGCCAAGAGCTTCCGTGCCTTCCACACTCAACTGACCGATTACTTCCAGCAACAACTGGCCGCCTGAAAACTTGACCTGTCCACTCCATGTTTTGAACTTCAAGGACTCTAGCGCGCCCGGCGGCGGCGTAATCCTGTGGCGTTCGTTTTGAAATCCTCGGCACGCAAAATGACCGCCACGACCTTGGTCGTCCACTCGCCGCGGTTGTTGAAGTAACTTCCGCGCATCCACACCAGGGCGGTTCGGCTGCCCGGCCAGGCCGGCACCAACGGCCGGAGATTGTCCATCGTCGAATTGGCCGTCACCGGCACCCACTGCCAGGTCCGGCCGTGGTCGGACGTGACGCCGCGGAAAATCTCCCGATGACGCTCACCGTCGGCGCGGCTGACCAGCGGTTTGCCCGTCATCGGGTCGGCGTCGGTGGAGAGGAAGACCACGTTGACATGCTGCGGATCAATCGCGCCCAAGCCGGTGTAATCGTCCTCGCCGGCATACAAACGGCGCCCGGCAAAGGCGGTTTCGTGTTCCGCCCACTGCGAACCGTCCCAGTGCGCGTAATGGAACCGGTGGTCGAACCCGCCCTGCCCTTTCGGCAAACCGGCCCCGTCCATTTGCACGGTGAACAAGACCGCCGGCCGTTCCCGTTCGTCGAGACGGATGTCCGTCATCCAGGCTACGTTGCTCGGTCCGCCTTGATAGATGCGCGTCAGGTCCCACGCGTGAACCGTCGTGTTGGAACTGGTCGCCAGTGGCGCGAGCACGGTGCCGTCGCTCAGATGGATGTTCCCGCCACGAATGAAGCCGTGATAGAGGCTGTTGTCGAAATTGCGCGGGTGGTCCTCCGTGGCGACAAAGTGAATCGTGTCGCGGCCGTTCGACGCATACTTTGCATAGGGACTGTAGCCGCGGCGGCCGATGAACAGCTTGCCCCCGTAATGCCAAGAGCGCGCGTCGTCGTCCGAATAGAGATAGTTCGGATCCTGGCTAACCCCCCGATGGAAGAGGTAGATGCGCCCCTTCTCCGCCTTCAGCCGGATCGGATTCGCATAGGTCGCGTTGTCGCCGCCCCAGTTTCCCTTCCGGCCCGGCGTGACCAATTCCGACGCCGCTTGCCAATCGAACGGATCACCCGGGTTCCGGGAGATGCGGAAGAACATCCGCGGTTCCTGGTTATGGGTCGAGTACCCCGCGAAGTAACGTCCGTCGGGCAACACCAGCAGCCCGGGCGCGTTGTGATCGTCCTGCTCGAAATGCGGGTGAAACAGCACCACGCGGGTTTTGCCGCGGGCGAGATCGAGCACGGACAACTCCACATTGCCCCAACCGGGCCGTGCGTCATCCGTGAACTTCCCTTCCGCCCGCACCGAACCCACGATCAACCGGCCATGATCCACAATCACGCGCGGGTCCATGAACCACGACCATGCGCCGTTGTCGTTGAGTTCGATCAGCCGGCCGCGGACGTAATTGGTTCCGTCCGGCAACGGAGGCGAAGCCGCGCCGGCCGTGACCGCCCACGTTGCCATTGCCAGGGTCTGCGCCAACCAGCCGCGAAAAGTGTTCATGCCCGCATCCTGCCGTTATTTTGCCGCGGATCAAGCGCTGGCCACAGTTCACCGGACCCGCCACGCCGTACCTTGATTTCACCCGGCCCGCCGCCGGCCGCGTCATCACCAGGCCCGGGCGTACTGCGGCGGCGGCGGGAGCTTTTCCGGTTGACCGAGCGCACGTGCCGCGTGCGCCGGCCAGTAGGGATCACGCAGGAATTCGCGCGCCAGCAGCACCAGGTCCGCCTTTCCGTTGCGCACAATCGCCTCGGCTTCCGCCGGCTGCGCGATGCAACCCACGGCGGCAGTGGCAATGCCTGCCTCCCGACGGATGCGCTCGGCGAATGGCACCTGATAGCACGGGGCAACGGGAATCTTCGCGTCCGGCACGAGTCCGCCGGAACTGCAGTCAATCAAGTCCACCCCCTCCGCCTTGAGCCGGCGCGCGAGTTCAATGCTCTGCTCGAGGTCCCAGCCGCCCGGCACCCAATCGGTGCACGAGAGCCGCACCGCGAGCGGGAATTTATCCGGCCACACCGCGCGAACGGCGCGCGTGGTTTCGAGCAGGAAACGGATGCGGTTCGCAAAACCGCCGCCATAACGATCCGGGCGCTGGTTGCTGAGCGGCGAAAGGAATTCGTGGCTCAGGTAGCCGTGCGCCGAATGCAACTCGAGCCATTCATAGCCGGCGGCGAGCGCGCGTTGGGTGGCCGCCACGAAATCGCTTTGCACACGGGCGATGTCCGACTCAGCCATCGCCTGCGGGATCTTGGGCAGTTCGGCGCCAAACGCCAGCGCGCTGGGTGCGATCGTCGGCCAGCCGCCGGCGTTATCGGCCAGATGCGCGCCGCCTTCCCACGGGCGCGCGGCCGAAGCCTTGCGACCGGCGTGCGCGAGTTGGATGGCGGGCACCGCACCCTGCTGTTTCACAAAACGATTGATCCGCGCGAGCGGTTCGATCTGGTCCGCGGCCCAGAGGCCCAGGTCGCCAGGCGTGATGCGGCCCGCGGGCGAAACCGCCGTGGCCTCGCCGATGACCAGGCCCGCGCCGCCCACGGCGCGCGCGCCGAGATGAACCAAATGCCAGTCCGTCGCCACGCCATCGGCGCAGGAGTACTGGCACATCGGCGACACGCCGATGCGATTGCGCAGTGTGACCGACTTGAGGATCAGCGGTTGAAAGAGATCCGGCTGGTTGCTCGTGTTGTTTCCCATCGGGGACCCGTAATAATCCCGGACGGCGCGTTGCGCAAGTGGCGAAGAACCGCCGCCCGCAAGTGGGCCGGGCCGTGCTGAGCTGTCGCGGCGCTCCCCATTCACTCGTCCCGGCGGAGCAGAGCGAACAATGCCCCCAGCGGATTGCGCACTTTGTCCAGATTCCGTCCCCAAGCGCTCCAGCCCCAAAGGTTGAACAGGAGGCAGCAGAGTGAACAGAAACCAGATGCTCTCTCCAAGAGCTGAAAGCCCGAAAGAACATAGCCCAGGGCAAAGCGAGTCCGCGAGCGACGCCCTGGGTCAACCATCAGCATATTTTCCAAGCCCTGAAAGGGCGGCCTAGTTTTGCGTTGCAACGGTTCTCCCGTTTTCCCTTTGGCCGCTTTCCGTCTCATTCCACGGTCCGGCGGGTTGGACGTGAACGACCCGTCAGCCGTTCAGGGTCCAGCCCGGCCGGTAGGTCCGGCGCAACAGGGCGTCCGCCTCCGGGTTGTCCGTGACGCGGCCGGCGGCGCCGTCGTAGCTGATCTTCTTGCCCACCCGGTAGGCGACCATGCCGAGCAGCATCTGCTCGATCATGTTGCCGCTGTACTCGAAGTCGCACGACGTCTTGAGACTGCCCTTGCACGCGTTCAGCCATTCCTGCTGGAAGCCGTGCATCTTCGGAATCAGCGCGTCCTTCGAGCGCGGTTTGAAATAGGTGAAATCTGCGCTGTCGCTGTTGGGAATGATCAGGCGCGAGGTGAAGTCGGACACCAGCGTGCCTTTGCTGCCCTCGAACATGGCGCCGTGGTCAATGTGCTTCAGGTCCACCGCGGGGTACGGGTTCTCGGGCAGCGCGCCGCCCTGATACCATGCAACTTTGATCGCCGGCCGCCAGCCGTTGGCAGGGTGATCGAAATGCGTTTCCAGCCGGACCGGGGTGACCTCGGGATTGAACGGATCGCCCTTGCCCTCGGCGGAGGTCGGCAGGGTGACGTCAATCGCGTTCCAGGCAATGTCCATGGTGTGGCTGCCCATGTCGCCCACCTGGCCGCTGCCGAAGTCCCAATACATGTTCCAGGAAAGACAGTTCGCGCCCGGGCCGCCGGCGAAATAGCCGGGGTTGTAAGGATGGAACGGCGAGGGGCCGATCCACAGGTCGTAGTGGAGCGTTTTGGGCGGTTCGCCTTGGGCGGGCAGGTAGCCGGGCCGGGGAATCTTGCGGTCACCCCAGGCGCAAACCGATTCGAGCGTGCCGATCGCGCCGTCGCGAATGAGTTCACGCACGCGGTTGAAGTTCTCGTATTCGTGGCGCTGCGTGCCGCACTGAGTGGCGAGCTTGGCCTTGTTCTTCAGGAAATTGGCGCGGACGACGCGGGCTTCCTCGACGCTGTTGGCCAGCGGTTTCTCGCAATAGACATGAAGGCCGCGGTTCAGCGCCCAGTTGGCAACGAAGGAGTGGCAGTGATCGGCGGTGCAGATCACGACGGCATTGAGGTCCTTCTGGTCGAGGCACTGGCGCCAGTCCACGTATTGTTTGGCGTTGGGGACGTTCAGCTTCTGCGCACCGAAAGCGAGGTGCTCCTCGTTCACGTCGCAGAGGGCGACGACGTTTTCGCCGCGTAGCGCGCCGAAGTGCGCCTCGCCGCGGCCCCAGGTGCCGATGAGGGCGATGTTGAGTTTGTTGCTGGGGGCGTCGGCGCCGAACAGTTTCATCCGGGGCAGGATGAGCCCGGCGGCTCCGGTGAAGGCGGCGGTGCGGAGGAATTCACGTCGTTTCATAATGGTCTTCGATTGGGGGCTTGGGTTGGCGGGTCGGCAGCTCATCGGTGAAAAAGCGGCGCCCATGCCGGCGAAAGGCAGTGGCCTGGACCCGTGGACATGGGCGTTCACCTAATCTTCCCCTGCCCGATCGTCAAGCTCCATTTCTGAAAAACGGCCGCCGGACGCGGCGCAGCCAGCCTTTTGGCCGGGCTCGAGGGCGGGCCAATGACGTCGACTGCGACCATGACGGGCGCATCCGCGCACTGCCCCGGACCGCGGCTGCGTCGCAGACCAGTCGCAGCACGTTGAAGAAGACCACGGTCTCCAGCGCATTCCAGCACGCCATTCGGGCGATGGCGCTGCGGCTGGCCCTCGGCACAGCCGCGGTCTGCCGCCGTTACGTCTTGCCGGGTCAATGTTCGCTTCTATAATGACCCGATGCTGGACATCAAACTGGTCCGCGAGCAACCCGACCGCGTCCGCCAACGCCTGGCCAGCCGGCGTGCCGTGGACGAGGCGCGGGTGGACGAATTGCTCGCCTTGGACGAGCAGCGCCGCAAGCTTCTCGGCGAGGTGGAAGCCCTCAAATCCCAGCGGAACCGCGTGTCGAAGGAGATCGGCGCGCTCATGGCGCAGAAGAAGCCCGCCGAAGCGGAGGCCAAGAAAGTCGAAACCCGGGCTATTGGCGACCGGATCACGGGGCTGGACCAGGAAGTGGCGGTCGCCGAGGCCGCCCGGGACAAGATTCTCGTTCGCCTGCCCAACCTGCCCCATCCAAGCGTGCCACTTGGCACGACAGCGGCGGACAATCCGGTGGTACGGACCTGGGGCAGCACGGCGACGTTCGGTTTCACGCCCAAAACGCACATCGAGTTGTGCGAAAGCCTGAAACTAGTTGACTTTGCCCGCGGCGCCAAACTCAGCGGCAGAGGCTTTCTGCTTTACACCGGTTGGGGCGCGCGATTGGAGCGGGCGTTGATTCAGTTCCTGCTCGATCTCCACGTGCATGAACACGGTTACACGGAGGTTTCGCCGCCGTTCATCATCGGCCGGGACTGCATGTTCGGCGTCGGCCAGTTCCCGAAGTTCGAGGACCAGGCCTACGCCGTGCAGGAAGGCCAGGACGGCAGCACGCTGGGCCGGCTTTACCTGCTGCCCACCGCCGAGGCGCCGGTCGCCAACATTCATCGCGAGGAAATACTTAAAGCCAGCCAGCTCCCGATCCATTATGTGGCCTACAGCCCGTGTTTCCGCGCGGAGGCGGGCGCCGCGGGCGTCGGCACGCGCGGCATGATCCGCGTCCATCAGTTCGACAAGGTGGAGTTGATCCGGATCACGACGCCGGAGAACAGCTATGCCGAACATGAGGAAATGCTGGCCAACGCCGAGAAGGTGCTCCAGCGCCTCGGCCTTCATTACCGCGTGGTGCTCCTCTGCACCGGCGACATGGGGTTTGCCAGTGCCAAGACCTACGACGTCGAAGTATGGGCGCCGGGACAGGGCCAGTATCTCGAGGTTTCGAGCGTATCCAATTGTGAGGATTTCCAGGCCCGCCGGATGAACCTGCGCTACAAAACCGAAGCCGGCGAGAACCGCTTCCCGCACATCCTCAATGGCAGCGGCACCGCCCTCGCGCGGCTGTTCGTCGCCCTGGTGGAAACCCATCAACAGCCGGACGGCAGCGTGGTCGTGCCCGAGCCGCTCCGGCCCTATCTCAAGGCGGACCGCATCCCGACCCCGTGATCACGCTGCATTTTTCATGAACGTTCTGCTGGCGAGCGCGGAGGTCCATCCGTATTCCAAAACCGGCGGTCTGGCCGACATGGTGGCCGCGCTCGGAAAATTCCTCGCGAAGGCGGGCCATCGCGTCGGCCTGGTCACGCCGCTCTACCGTGGAATTCGCGGCCGGTTTCCCGAACTGCGCCCGTTTGAGTTGCCGCTGGCCCTGCCACTCGGCGGCCAAACCGTGTCCGCGCGGCTGTGGACGCTGACGCCGGTTCCCGGGTTCACGATTTATTTCGTGGACCAGCCGGGATTCTTCGATCGCGCCGGTCTGTACACCGAGAACAAGGCGGAATACGCCGACAACGCCGACCGGTTCATCTTCCTCTCCAAATGTGTCGCGCACCTGGCCCGGCATCTGAACTGGCGGCCGGAACTGGTTCACGTGCATGACTGGCATGTGGGGCTGGTGCCGCTGCTCATCCGGCATCAAGGCTGGCATGACGCCTGGGTCAATCCACCGCGGACCTGCCTGACGATTCACAACCTCGCCTATCAGGGCATTTACCCGGTGGAGCAATACGAACTCACCAATCTGCCGTGGTACTATTACCACCCCGACGGCGCGGAGTACTACGGCCGGTTGAACTTGTTGAAGACCGGTATCGCCTTTGCCGATGCGCTGACGACGGTCAGCCCCCGTTATGCCAGCGAGATTACCACGCCGGAATTCGGCTGCGGCCTGGATGGCCTGCTGCGCGCGCGGCGGGGCGTGCTCACCGGCATTCTCAACGGCGTGGACTACGATGAATGGCGCACCGCCGGGAACCCTCACCTGCCCCATGCTTACACGGCCGGGGAGATTGCCGGCAAGGCGGCGAACAAGACGTTGCTCCAGCGGGAACTCGGCCTGGCCGAACGCGCCGACGTGCCGCTTTTTGGCACCATCACGCGGCTCGAGGAACAGAAGGGAGTGGACCTTCTGCTGGGCGCACTCGAGGAAATGCTGCCGCACGACCTGCAGTATGCGCTGCTCGGCAGCGGCCAACCGCCCTTCGAGGCGGCGTTCAAGCAGTTGGCCGCCCGCCACCCGGACAAAGTTGCGGTGCGGATCGGGTACGACGGCCTGCTCGCCCACCGCATCGAGGCCGCCTGTGACTTCTACCTGATGCCGTCGCGTTTCGAGCCGAGCGGGCTCAACCAGATGTACAGCCTGCGCTACGGAACGGTGCCGGTGGTCCGCGCCACGGGCGGACTCGATGACGCGGTCGTGGACGTGCGGGAGAACCTTGCCTCGGCCAATGGGATCAAGTTCGCTGGGGCGAGCACGCAGGCGCTGGTCCAAGGCATTCGCAAGGCGCTGACGCTCTACCGGTCGCCCGAGTGGCTCCAGTATTATCGGGCCAACGGGATGCGGACCAACTTCTCCTGGGAGCGCGCGGTGGCGGAATACGAGGCGCTTTACCGGCGGCTGCTGGGCGTGTCTTCTTCCAAGTAGCCCCACCCCATCAACTGGTCGAGGTTCCCGTCCGCTGGCGGTCGTAAGCCGGTGGCTGCGTAGTTTTCCGCCTTTCGAGCCACGTCGCGGCTTGCTGAAGATCGCGAACCTCCCCGCGCAAGACGGCGAGCACCAGGTCGTGGGTCAGCACCGTGTTGATCATGGCGCCAAATTCAACACCGTGGTCGCTCCCGGGTGGGCGCACCATGAACGGCACCCGATGATCCACCCGTCCGTCCCAGATGGCCGACTCACGCCACCAATGGTCGGTACTGACGATAAACCACGTCTTGTCCTGCAGCCCGGCCCGCACAACGGACTGGCGGATCTCGCCCAACATGCGATCAGCCAGCGCCAGGTTGTTGAAATAGCCGTCCGCTTTGCGCATCGGGACAACCGTGAAACTCTTTCCGGCCGGCAGATAGACTCCGGGTTTGTGGGGCGGCGCCAGATGGAATAGCGACAGATTATATTTAGGATCAGCCGCCAGCATCTCAGCTTGCACCTGACCGGCCCGGCACACCTCGATGAAAAGCCGGCGCACTTCGAAGGTGCCGAACATGGCCAGCAACTCCTGCGCCATCGCCTGTCCGTAGGTCCGACCACGAGCCAGCTCCGACGTCGGGTATGGAAACCACACACAGTAGCTCAGCGCACGTCCCAAGATGCGGGCGTAGGGATGATACCATCCCACCAGCGCCGTGTTGGCTCCCAACTCCCGGGCCCGGGAAAAGACCGACGGCACGCTCCGCCAGTCCAACAATCCTTCGCCCTCCGCCGGCTTGAGCAGGAGCTGCGACGGCCCCGTCACCTGCACAGCCGCAAGGTCCCTTCCCGCAATCAACGCGGGCATGGAGATCAGGGTGGAGCCGCCCGGCGGGTAGGCATTGGTCGCAAACACCGACTCACGGCGGATCTGGTCAAAATTCGGCAACCGCACTCCAAGGGGACGCTGTTCAAACACCAGCCGATAATCCACTTCATCGAAAATGATCCAAACCACCCTGGCCATCCCCGGACGCGCGGGCGTCAGGGGCGCCGGCGCCGGCTCAACGCCGCTCTGCCGCAGATGCTGCAGGCCCAAAAGCAACCCGAGCGTGTGGACGACGGTCAGCCAGGCGAGTGGCGACAGAATGACCACGGCGGCGGTCATCGTCCGGGCACACCGACGGTGCTGCCAGGCAACCAGCGCCAGGAAGACCAGGAACAACACCATCAGCAACGGTCGTTGAAAAAGCGCCGCCAGTTGGTAGTCCGGGAGCTTCACCAGCACGGAGCGCACGAAATCCAGCGGCACGATCAGCACCGCCAGCAGCAGCCCATGAATCACGAAGCGGACCCAGCCCCGGCGAGTGTTTCGCCACAGCCGCATCACGAGGAAAAACACCGCGGCCAGCCAGAACAGATTCATCAACAAGGCCAGCAGCGTGGGCGCCTCCACCTGCACCTGGTTGAAATAGCTGAAGTCCTTGTCGAAAAGAATGGGAAACCACGCGCCAACCAGCACCAGGTTGGCCAGCGACAGCCCTACGATGCCATCCTTCACCCACTGCTTCCACAGCGCGTCCGCAGGACCGTGCGGCGGGGGCGACGCGACGCCCGGGCTGGCTGATGGGTTCTCGATCATGCGCTGTCCTTGCGTTTGCGGAGCAGATAAATCCGGCGGTGAGTTTCCGGCAACCCTTCCGAACGAACCACTTCGAACCATGGCTTGCACGCGGCTTCGAAGGCCGCGGTCGTCAGTGAGGCGTGCAGGTCCTCCCGTCCCCGGGCAAGGCGGCGAAACATATCGTCAGCCGGGGCGACGAACTCGATGATGAGCGCGGACGTGGTCAGTTCCGCAGCCAGGGACAGCACTTCGATCAACGGAATGCGTTCGGTCACCAGCAGGTGATGGAGCACGGCCAGCATCAGCACGCAATCGAAGCGGCCGCGGGCGCGGTCCAGAAACGATTGACATTCTCCGCCGCGCCAGCCCAAGGCCGGGCTCGGCTGGGCCAGGTTTACCACCAGCGGCAGCACCTCGTCCGCCCGGTCACCATCTGCCCGGACCATGGCCCCAACGCACGCCGGGTCCAGGTCAATCGCCACCACCCGCGCACCCAACCCGGCGGCGGTTCGGCTGAAATGTCCCATGTTAGCGCCGACATCCAGCACCCACTTGGGCGCCGATTCCGTGAGCGCTTCGCGGACGAAACGGTCCTTGGCAGCAAACGCGGAGTCGCTGTAGCTGTGGGTCCGCATGTAATCGCTCCAGGCCGACTCCCGTCCGGCCCGCGGCTTCAACCGGGCGAGCATCCGGTCCAGCCGGCCAAACAGCGCTTCAAGAATGAATCTTGCCTTCTCCGGATCCATCGCCCGCGGACGATAAAGCGCCGGCGTTTCCCGCCGGCCGGAGGCGGCCAGCCAGGTGGGCAGCGCAACCAGCGACAGGACGGCCGGCCTCAACCGCGTCAGCGGGTGGCACCAGCGATACACTTCCTCGGGTTCGAGTCCATCCCGCCGGCTCAGGAACACGTCACTCAACCGCGTACCCCACAGCCGGTGCGCCAGCAGGGGCAGCAGGAAGGTGCGCACGAATTGTCCATAGGGGAGCCACACGGGATCTTCCGGCGCGCGCCGCTCGAACGAAAGCAGGTCAACGAACACCGGGTGGCGGCCTGAAAAAAGCAGGTTGTGCGGGGTGGCGTCCTTCAACCCCCAACCATCGGCCAGAGCCCGCCGCGCCACGTCGAGCGTGAGGCGGGCGGCAGCCCAGAGCAGTTCCGGAGGCCATTCGTGCGGGTAACTGGCGAATGGAATCCGCTCGTGCTCGTAAAAATGGTCGGCTGTCCCTCCGCTGCAGAATTCGCTCCAACCCGGCTGCACCCCCAATTCCATCACCTCCGCCGCGCCGAGGCGCCGGGTGGCCACCAGCCATCCCCGATCCAGCATCTCGCGACCGCCGGGAGAATTGAGGAATGCCGCAAACTCCTCCCCCTTCTCCGCCACAACGCGTCGAACCACCCGACCGCCAAACACACGACAGGCCCCGTCCGGGTCCCGAAACGAGGTGGCCGGGATTCCCATCACTCTCCCTGATGACCCTTGGGTGTGATGTTCGAAGACGGGTCTTCGGACTTCCCACCGCGTCCAAACAAGCGCTGCACCCGCCGGATGATCCACCGCCGGCTCTTGCGCACGTAGAAAACGCAGCCCACGCACGCACCAACCACCATCTGCCAAAGCAGAAGGCCGGACCCTGGATCAATGTATGCCCAACATTCCATCGCAGCCGTTTTCCGTCCGTTTCACCTTTTCTTCCCGTCCGTCACACACATTTCCGAATTGTAACCGCTTTGGGCCGGATGCCAAAGCGAAAGTTTTCGGTGAACGCGCCCCGGCTCCCGTCATGGAGCCCCGGGCGAGCCTGCCCCCAAGCCGCAGCTTCTCCTGAGCGAGACGGTCCAGCTTACGAACTGGTTACAGCCGGCCAAGTCAAACGGCGAGTTCAACCCGCGCCCGAATCCAAAATGCTGGCCGTCATGGTTGGCCCCGCGCCCCGATCCGCGTCCGCCACCGGGCCTCCCAACCTTCGCACGCCGTGTGCCAACTGGCCACGCCCAGCACTTTTTCCTTTTCCACGGCCTCTTTTTCCCGTTGCCTTTGGGGCGTCATGGCTTTTGCCGCACACAATTTCATCGCCCGCAACGTCCACGCCATCCCGCGTTCCGGCATCCGTGAATTCTTCGACATCGTCCAGGGAATGCCCGACGTCATTTCGCTGGGCGTCGGCGAACCGGACTTCGTCACCCCGTGGCATATCCGGGAGGCGGCGATCTACGCGCTGGAGCGCGGTCGCACCAGCTACACTTCGAATCTCGGCCTGCTCAAGCTCCGGGAGGCCATCGCCGCCAGCGTGGCCCGGCATTTCGCGGTCGAATACGACCCGCGACACCAAATCCTCATCACCGTCGGCGTGAGCGAAGCCCTCGACATCGCCCTCCGGGCCGTGATCAACCCCGGCGACGAGGTCATCTACCACGAGCCGTGCTACGTCAGTTACTCGCCCAGCATCGCCCTGACCCATGGCGTGCCGGTGGCGGTTTCGTGCCGGGCCGAGGATGGCTTTGCGGTGCGCGCGGCGGCCATTGAAGCCGCCATCACCCCGCGCAGCCGCATCCTGGTGCTCAACTTTCCGACCAACCCGACGGGGGGCACGCTGACCCGGACGGAACTCGAAGCCATCGCCGCGGTCGTCGCCCGCCACAACCTGCTCGTCATCACGGATGAGATCTACTCCGAGCTGACCTTCGAAGGGGAGCATGTCAGCATCGCCTCCCTGCCGGGCATGGCGGAGCGAACGATCTTCCTGCACGGCTTCTCGAAGGCGTACGCCATGACCGGCTTTCGCATCGGTTACGCCTGCGGTCCGGCGGAGCTGATCGAGGCGATGATGAAGATTCATCAATACTCGATGCTGTGCGCCAGCATCGTCAGCCAGGAGGCGGCCTGCGAGGCCATTCGCAACGGCGAGCCCGACACCATCGAGATGCGCGAGCATTACCGCGCCCGGCGCAACATCATTGTCGGCGCCCTGAACGCGATGGGTCTGTCCTGCCACCGGCCGCGCGGTTCGTTCTATGCCTTCCCCTGCGTAAAAAGCACCGGGCTGACGTCGAAGGAATTTGCCGTGCGACTGCTCGAACAGGAGAAAGTGGCCTGCGTGCCCGGCAGCGCCTTCGGACCCGCGGGCGAAGGCTACCTCCGCTGCTGTTTCGCCACCGCGCTCGACCGCATCGAGATCGCAATGGAACGCATGGCGCGTTTCGTGAAGGAAGTGCGCGGCTGAACCGCCGGTCAATTGGCGAACGCCTCCAGTTCGCCGCAGGAGGCAAAGGCCTGGTCCGGGTTGTCCCCGCTGGCCGGACGGCCGAGGACACGGATGGCCACCGCTCTAACCGGTGCCGGCAGTTTCTGGGTGAACTTCGTGCCGGGCTTCAACCCGCCGTCGCTCGTCGCGGTGGTGGCCGGGTAATCCGCGAACTCCGCCACGGTTTCCCAGGCCGCGTTTTTGTCCCGCTTGATCTGAAGCTGCGGTTTGCCACCGCGGGTGTCGAACCACCCGCCGTCGTGAAAACTCCGGCCGTGCGCGAACGCCACGCGGCTGATCGTCACCGGCGATCTCAACGCCACCGCGAACCAGTCCTCCCGGGCCGGCCGGCTGTTAAACGTGACCACGAATGTGCCCGGGTCGCCGTCGTTGATCGAACCGCCCTGGTTGCCGACGCGCGAACGGCTCTCCTGCCCGTCCAGCAGCAGTGAACTGGAGGTGGGCAACGCGGTGCCCGGCGCACGGAGCCAGACGCGGTAGAAACCGCCATCCTGGCCGGCATCCGCGAACGGCACGAATTTCGCCGTCGCGGTTCCCTGCGCGCTCCGGATGGGGGCGGTGAAGGTCAGGTTGGTCATGGTGCCGGGAAGGAGCGCGACCTGCCGCCCTTTTCCCTCGAGGGCAACGGCGCTGCCGGACGGCAGGCCTTCGTTCCGCTTCTGATCGTAAGCGAGCACGAACGGTCCCCAGGCCAGGGCCGCCTTGCCGGCGTTGCCGTGGTCGCCCACGATGAGCCGCAGGCCGACGGTGTAAGTGAGGAGCACCCGGTCTTCGTTCTTCCAGGCCCGCGCGGCCAGTTCCAGCCAGCCGTCCCGCAGCGAGGCGACTGCCGGTTTTCCGTTGAGCTGAATCTGCATGGTTCCCGCCCATTCCGGCGCGCGCAACTTGAAGGCAAAGGTCACGGGGCGCTCGACATAGAACCGGAACGTGGTGCTGCCCCGGCGCGGGAATTCACTCTGCTGGTCCACGTTCACCGTGGCGCCACTGAGCTGGACCTCGACGCGCGCCGGCTCGAAAAGGTTGGCCGCCAGACCATCAACGCCCCCGGCACGGTAGCGGAGGAATGCCGCCTGCGGGATGAGCGCGATGCCGCGTGGTCCGCTCGAATGGCAGCAGGTGATCCCGGCATCGTAGGGCTTGGTACCCTCCATCGCCGTGTAATAGCACCAGTCCGCGCCGGCCGGGCTTTGGGCCGCCGTGAGATGGTTGTAGAACGATCGCTCGAGTTCGTTGCCAAACCGCGCTTCACCGGTAAGCCGGAGCAGTTCGAGGTTCAACTGAATCCAGGTCACCGTAACACAGGTCTCGCAGATGCTCGCGCCAACCTGGTTGGGAAGGTCATAGTCGTTGTGGAAATGCTCGCCAGCACTGGCACTGCCCGTGAGGTAAAGCCGGTGCGCGACAATGTCGGCCCACGCGTTGAGGACCGGTTCGAGCAGCGCGCGGTCGCCCGTGGCGCGTGCCAATTCACAAAGCCCGACCAGGTTGGAAAGCATTTCGTACGCCTTGCCGTTGGCCGTCTGGTCCACCCGCTTTTTGGCGAGCAGCGAGGCGATGATCCTGGGCCCGTTCGGCTCGTTCCAGGCGCTGACAAGGTACTTCGCGAAGTCGAGATAGCGTTCCTCGCCGGTGAAGCGATACAAGAGAACCATCGGCTCGAGCACACTGGTGGCCGCCATGCCCATGTGCGTCCCGGCCGACAGGATGCTCTTCTTGCCCGGACCGAAGGTGGCGATCAGCAGGTCGCCCGCCTTCCGGCAGGCCTGCAGCGCCGCCACGTCACCCGTGTATTGGTAATAGGTCAGCAGGCCGATGAGGCAGTACTTGTGCGACCACACGTCCCAATCCGCGTTTTCATACAGACCGAAGCGTTTTTCCGGGACGTAGGTGCCGAAGTAGCCGTCCGGTTCCTGGGCCTTGATCAATTCGGCGGCGGCATAGTCAAGACGCGAGCGCAACGTGGCGTCGTTCGAGTTCGCCCACGCCAGCGTCGCAGCGTGGAGCCATTTGCCGATGTGTTCGCCGATCCAGGGATGCTCGCCCGGTTTGTGCCGGTAGCCGGCGAGGAACGGCTCCAGGTCCACTTTGGCCAGGCGGTTTTCACCGTTGACCTCGATGCGCTGGCCGAGGAAACCGCCGACATAGGTGGCGGCCGGCGAGAGCACTTGGGCTGCGTCCGGCTGACGGTCCGGCGTCTTGAACGGGGTTGGTTCCGGGAACACCGCGCCGCTGAGATGGCCGGCGATCAGGAGATACATGGCCGCCAGCGGCAATACGTGGGTCGCTTTCATGGCTTCAATTTGTTGGAGTATGGCCGCACGCCACACCGTGGCCAGACCAAAAGCGCCGACCGGTGTCGCCTGCCGCGGGGCGAATTGCGAGTTCCGAGTTTCGAGCTTCGAGGGTCGAATTGGTCCGGGTTCGTGCAATTCGTGTCTCGGCTCGCGGGGACGCTCGCCCCACCGGTTTCAACTCTCAACTCACCACCCTCTCAACTTTCCCGCCGGCTCGCGGGGACCTGTCTGCGTGCCGATTCGCACAGGCAGGCGCCCCACCGACAAGTCACTTAGGAAGTTGCCGGCCGGCCGGCGGCTTGCGCAGGGGACGTACGATCATGAGCTGATTGGCCTCGACGTCACCGATGAACCGCTCCTTGACCGGATCCCATTTCAACGGGCGTTTCAGTTTGATGGCGAAGTTGCTGAGATGGCAGAGGATGTCGGCCTGGACCGCGTCCTCGATCGGGCAGATCGCCGGCTGCCGGCTCTTGACGCTGTCGAGGAAGTTGCGAGCGTGGTTGGAACTCTGGATCAGCCGCACGTCTTCCTTGCGGGTGAATTTCTCCTCGATCAGGTTCTCCGGCGAAGTGCGGATTTGGCTCCGGTCCACCAGCACCCAGCCGTCGGTGCCCTCGAAGGCCGTGCCATGGTCAACGATCTTCGTATATTTCTTCTCCCAGGCGGAGAGGTCGTTCATCGGCATCGCGTCGGCGCCGTTGCGTGTTCCGCGGAAGCTCATGCGCACGTCGCCGGCAAACGAGAAGTTCACGTCCCAGGCCACGGCGGTGTTGCACGCCCCGGTGGTGGGAATGACGCCCTGCCCCGACACCTCGACCGGTCCGCGCAACATCATCGCTGGATGTCCCCAGTAAGCGATGTCGAGCGGATGCACCCCCCAGCCGGCGACGAACCCGAGCGCGTAATCGGCATTGAACCACCAGGTCTTCCAGGCGCCACCTTCGTCGTAGGCCTTCCCGAGGGTGTAGGGCTTGTTGTAAGCCGGGCCGAGCCAGAGGTCGTAGTCCAGGTCCGCGGGCGGATCTATCGGCGCCGTGGAACCGCCGGGCCGGCTGGCGGAGCACCAGCAGTTGATTTGTTTGAGCCGGCCGATGCGGCCGTTGCGCACCAGTTCGCAGGCCAGGCGGAACTGCTGTCCGGAGCGCTGCTGCGTGCCAAACTGGAAGATGCGCTCTTTCTGCCGGCACATCTTGCGCAAGAGCTGATCCTCGTAAATATCGAGCCCCATCGGCTTCTCCAGGTAAATGTCCTTGCCGGCGTTGACCGCGCCGAGGGAGAGCGGCACGTGCCAGTGATCGGGCGTGGCGATCAAGACCGCGTCCACGTCCTTCCGGGCGAGCAGGTCCGCAAAGTCGTGGTGGGTGGCCACGGAGGTGTCCTTGTACGCGTCGTTCACCATCTTCACCGCCTCGTCGAGGTTGCGCTTGGCCACGTCGCACAACGCCACGACCCGACAGTCCGGCTGCGCCAGGAAATTGCTCATGTCGCCCCGGCCCTGCGGCCCGACGCCGATGCAACCGAGGTTGACCCGCTTGCTGGGCGCGTTTTCGCCCAACACGGAAGACGGGATGATCGTGGGAAAGGCCGCGGCGACGGCCGCCGCGGCAACGTTGGTTCGGAGGAAGTGACGACGGTTCATGGTTTCAAAAGCGCGATCATGTTCGCAGGTTGTGTTAGTCCACTGTCATTGGCATTCCACCCCGTCCGGCCCCGGCGCCCACCGGCGCGCGCGCCTGACCGTTCGGGGTTGCGCGGAGGGTCACAAATCCACGGCGTGATGTCGAGTGCAGATCGCAGGCGGCCCGCATTTCCGGAAATAAAAAACGCCCGGGACCACCGGCGGCAGCCCCGGGCGTTGTCGTCAAAACCGGTCCTGTCTCAACCCACCGTCGGGACAACGGGCGGGGTGGAAAAGATGTTGTGCTCGTTTGGCAGCGGCGGCTTGAGCGTACGGACATTCTCCCACAGGAGCTTGGACGGATCGGTATAGGCCAGGTGCGGACCATAGGTGAAGTTGGAATTGAGGACCTGATCCCATTCCACGCCGGCGCCGCTGTAGGCCGCCTCGCGGCCCATGATCGCGGTGAGCGTGCTGTCGGTCACGTTCTTGGTCTCATTCAACTCGGTGTTGTTGTGAATCGCATTGATGAGATCCATGTGTTCCTGGACATACGGGTCAATATACTTCTCGCGGTAGCGGAACGGCTGCCCCCCCTTGACGGAGATGGTGCTGTTGGGATCGGACCAGCCCTTGGTGCCATGCACGGCTTCGCTGACCGAGGACCATTTGCGGGTGACTTGGCCGCAGTAGCTGGCCAGGTGAACGCCGCCGGGGTACTCGTATTCGATCGCGAAATTGTCCCAGATTTCGCCGGACTTGTTGCCCAGCATCTGGCGGGCGCCCTGCCCCCACGCCTTGATCGGGTGGGTTTTCATGATCCAGTTGCAGACGTCCAGATTGTGGACGTGCTGTTCGCAGATGTGGTCGCCGCACAGCCAGATGTAATGGTACCAGTTCCGGATCTGCTTCTCGAGCGTCGTCGCGCCGTTGTCGCCGTGATGCCAGATGGGGTTGCCGTTGACCCAGTAGGCCCGCAACGCAACCACATCGCCGATCGCCCCGTCATGGATGCGTTTGATCGTCTCGATGTAGTCCGCCTGGTGGCGGCGTTGCGTGCCGGCCGCAACCTTCAGCCCCTTCTTCGTCGCCTCCTCGCCCGTTTCGTACATGATGCGGGCGCCCGGTCCATCCACGGCCACCGGCTTCTCCATGAAGACGTTCTTGCCGGCTTCGATGCAGCCCTTGTAAATGCCCGGCCGAAAACCGGGCGGGGTCGCGATGATGGCGTAATTCACGCCCGGCACGGCGAGCGCCATCTTGTAGGCTTGGAAGCCATCAAAACACTTGTCCACGGGCAGATTGAACGGAGCCGCCGCCCCGCGCCGCGCCTGTTCCGGGAAGACATCCGCCACGGCGACGATCTTGCCGTCCACGCCCAGATTCTTGGCCGCCTCGAGGAAATTCGCGCCCGCGCCGCCGCCGCGGCCACCCAGGCCGATGATAATCGCCCGGATGGGCTGCTTGGTCTGCGCGAGGACCGACGGGAAGTTGAGCGCCGTCGCGCCCGCCGCCGCCGCCGCCGTGGCCTTGAGGAAATGCCGGCGGGAGAGTCCCACCGTTTCACCATTCTGTTGAGGTTTCTGATCGTTCATACTTTTGTTCATTGTGGATTTGCTGTTGCTGCCTGAAAAGTAAACGAATCAAGGGCGGCTCGCCTCCCGCCCGGCCGGATGCGACCCCGCCCGTAAACGGCGAACCACGCCGGCCGGGGGACCGGGGACAGCCTCATCGCGCATGATGCCAATGGTTTCATCGTCAACATCTCGTCATCGCCCAAATCGCCGGCCAGCAAACGACCGACGACGCCAAGCAACCGGGCGAATGTGCTTGGTTTGCCACAAATGAATCCCGGCGGCAACACCGGAGATGCTTGGGCTTGCCACCGGGCCACCGAACGACATGGGCCGAACGGTCCTCATTTGCGGTTCGGGAGCAGCGCCGCCCGCATCCCCGGGGCGGGCTCGCCCTTGGCCTTGTCCCAATACTTGAACCCCGATTTCCCGTCCCAGACCGCCCAGCCGACGCCCGCCGCGGCAAACTGCCGGAGCCAGGAGCGTCGGGTGTTTTGCATCACGCGATTATTGCGACCCGGCCGGCGTTGTCAAACCTGCCGGCGCATCGCCGCACAGACGAATCGCGCTTGCGAGGCATTCAACGCCGTTGCAACATCCGTTCGCTGTTTCCATGAGAACTAATTCATTTTCCGCCGCCCTCGTCGTCCTTTGCCTCGTCTCCCTGTCCTCCGGTCCCGCCTGGGCCGAACCCCGTCCCGGCCCGCGCCACCTCTTCCGGGCCGTGCTCGAAGACAAGGTCCGCGGCGGCTGGGCCGGCCAGATGATCGGCGTTTCGTACGGCGCGCCCACCGAGTTTCGCTCCATGGGACGGATCAACGATGCCGAGATCACGTGGGCGCCCGACCGCGTTTCCAATGCGATCGAACAGGACGACCTCTACGTCGAGATGACCTTTGCCCGGGTAATGGACAGCATCGGGCTCGAAGCCACCTCGGCGCAATACGGGGACGCCTTCCGCGATTCGAAATACGGTCTCTGGCACGCGAACGCTGCGGCGCGGCGCAATCTGAACCGCGGCATTCGCGCCCCCTGGTCCGGCCATCCGATCTACAACGTCCATGCCAACGACATTGATTTTCAAATCGAATCCGACTTCATCGGCCTCATGTGCCCGGGCCTGCCGCGCGAGGTGGACCGCTTCGGCGACCGCGTTGGCCGCGTCATGAACTACGGCGATGGTCTTTACGGTGGCATGTTCATCGGCGGGATGTACGCCGCGGCGTTCTTCGAGGACGATCCCCGCCAGGTGGTCGCCGCCGGGCTGGCCGGCATTCCGCGGCGCAGTTCCTACGCCGCGTTGATCCGCGACCTGCTCCAATGGTCGGCCGCGTATCCCGATGACTGGCGCCGGGTCTGGCAGATGATCGAGGACAAATGGGACAAGGACGATCCCTGCCCGGACGGTGCGCTGGCTCCGTTCAACATTGATGCCAAGCTCAACGGCGCCTACGTGGCCCTGGGCCTCCTCTTCGGCCACCGCGACTTCGGCAAAACCATCGAAATTGCCACCCGTTGCGGTCAGGACTCCGATTGCAACCCGTCGAGCGCCGGTGGCGTGCTGGGGGTCATGCTCGGTTACACGCAGATCCCCGACCGCTTCAAATCCGGCATCCCCGCGCTCGCCGACCAGAAATTCCAGTTCACCGATTACTCCTTCAACAGCATCTGCGCCTCGACCCTGCGGCGCGCCACCGACGTCATCCGCCGCGCCGGCGGCCGGGTGACCGACACGGAGGTCATCATCCCGTTCCAATCGCCCAAGCCACCGCAGTTCGAACAATGGTCCCCGGGCATCCCCGATCGGAAACTCGGCGTTGCGGAGGCCGCCTGGAACTGGCAGGGAGATTGGACGCGCGGCCAGCAAGGCATGACTGCCCAGGGCCCGGGGGCCGCGGCAACGCTGACTTTCACCGGCGTGGCGGTCGTGCTCGTCGGCCCGCTCAGCCAGAGCGGCGGACGGGCGGATGTCTATCTCGACGGCCGGTTGAGCCAGCTCACCCTCGACGCCTACATCGTCAAGGACACCCACGACAACGCACTCTGGCACACCTACGGTCTCGCCCCGCGGCAGCACACCCTCCGCCTCGTGACCCGTAATAACGCCGACACGCGCTCCACCGGGAAGCAGATCGCCCTCGAACAGGCGGTGATTTATCGGGAGGAATAGCCCGCCCGGGCATCGCCGAAAGGCCAACCCGCCGGGAAGGCGCCCACCAACGCTTGCCGTGAACCCTTCTTTGCCGCGCCGGCGCGAGGATCGTTCGTTATGCTGCTTCACATCCCCATGACTGATGCATAATGATGCTTCACAGCGCCCGGCCATTGGCTATCATACCGACATGGACCCAGCACGGTGTTGCTCGTTGTGGCCGCTGCGTTGGTCGTGGCCGCCTGGTTCGTGGTCAGACGCCTGGCCCTCATCCCGCTCCGCCAGGCACGGGAACTGCTTGCCCGCGGGGCGACGGTGATTGATGTCCGCTCGCCGGCGGAGTTCAATGCCGGCCATGTTCCCCACGCGATCTATCTGCCGCTGGACACACTGACCGAGCGCATTCAGGCCGTGGTCAACGACAAGGACGCGCCCGTCCTGCTGCATTGCCTGAGCGGCGGACGCAGCGCGCTGGCCCAGCGCCGGCTCCAGCGGCTCGGCTATTCGCGGGTTTACAACCTCGGCTCGCTGGAGCGGGCCCGGCGGCTAGTCGAGATGCCGCGTTGACGACGTCGTCGGACACCCGACCCGTTCGGCAAATGACGCGGCGGTTTGCAGTTGCCCGTCGCCGCGACAGGCCCGGGCTCGTCACCCTGAGCGATGTGACCGACAGTGCGGCAAATACTGCCCCCACGGCAAGGATTCCTGGCAGCCCGACTGAACATGTTTCTGCCCTCAACACCCCGTCCGCGTCCCGGTTGACCCGCTTTGTCCACGCCAAACGCGTTCTGCTTCTCCAGAACCCGATCCCAACCGGGCCGTCTGTCGGTCAACCGACGGCCTCTCACGCCAACGGTGGCAACAGTAAGGACTCTTGCACAAGTCTGCGAATCTCTATGAGCCCACATTGCCACGCACCCGATGCCACGAAAACCGCCATCACACAACAACCCAGACACGCCAAGGTGAAGAACCGCCCCCACGTTCTTAGTGTGCTTTTTCTTCACGCTCTTCCGGCCCGACCAGGAGAGCAGATGCGCCAGGCGCGCCTGGGCTCTGACCATCGCTAACGACTTCCTCCCCGCGATCTTCCCGATTCATCACGTCATAAATCGCGCCGGGAAACTCGAGTCTCACCTTGCGGGCCATGACGAAAAAGTGCGCGACAACACCTCACATCTCAATATCAAGAACCGACCCCTTTTCAAGGAGGGCAAATTTGTCGGAAACGACAAGTTTGCAGGTTTTCAAAGGGCGGGAGAAGACTGCCTGCTTCCCAGTATTCTACAACAATCAGAGACGGGTAGTAGTGGAAGACTACGTCACACTGGCGTCGGCGACCAACCACCAGGTCGCTCAACTGACGCCGCTCAACTGGAAGAAGGCTGGCCTCTCGCAGCTCCCACAAGCGGCTTGAATCGTCTTCAGGAACCCGCCAACACGCCATGCTATCACGCCCTTCCCGCCGAAATAGCGTGGTCCTCCTTTACCACTTACATTCTGTCCACTCCAGATGGCTATAAACTCACGGTGCGTCAGATGTTTCTCTGACAACATTACCTCGGAAGGCATCAAGCTTCTCTTCCGAACAACTCGTATAGTGCAGGGGCACAGCCATGCAATTTCAACCAGTCCCTTGTCTCCTTTATGACATCTTGTTGAGCCTGCTTCATACTCGCCGCATCTCTCAACACGTACCGAAAACGCGAGCATTCGGAGACAGTAAACGCAATGTACACAAGTCGCGCCACAACGCCATCCAGTCCGTGTGCTAGATATCCACCATCTATACTGAAGAACCGAGGGAATATTGCATCAACCAGCACATCTTCATCATAATATACAACCACTTGCTCTCGACTTGTGAGACTCCGGTAAAGTTCCATGTCTAGCGCTTTAAGTTGATCCAGCGCCATGCTGACTGCACTTATAAAAGATGGGGCACCTTGAATTCGTAGCTCATTTTGCGCTATAACTGAACCACGTGGTGCTGTCGCAATGAATATCCAAGTTGATGGAAAGAGAAGCATGTACGAGACGAATAACCGTATAGGGCGGAGAATTTGAATGTCCGTTACTCTTTCAACTAGAACACCAACACGACTGTTATATCGTGCCGCCATCAATACTTTACGCAAATGAGAGCTCATCAGTAGAAGCAGGATGGGCAAAGATGATAAAACCAACCTCCAATGTGCTCATGAAGCGAATCCCCACCCCAAGTAATATAGTGACCTGCTAAATATCCCCCCGCGAACCCACCCGCCGCTGCGATCGCCACCCCGCCCGCTATCGTCCCCGCCGACGCTTCGCTAACTGGTCCACCAAGCTCTGTAACCAGCGTGGGCCACAAGCCTGCCTGTGGAGGGACTTCTGGCGGTGGTGTCGTTGTTGGCTGAGGACACCATGGTGGTTCACCTGGCCCAGTTGGGTTGCCCCCGGGGGTTTGTGGCTGGGCGGGTTGAGTAATAGGCGGTGGTGAACCACGCGGACCCAGAGGCGGCGCAGACGGCGCAGACGGACCTGGGTTCCAGATTTGCCAAAGCACTGGCAATAGTCTTATCCAGTCGAATGGATGTGTACCTATGGAATCGTAGTATGTAAGAGGTGAGTTGCTTTCAAAGCCATAGAGATTGGCTCCCCCTAGCTCCTGGATGGGATCCCGACTCAACCACCTCTGTGTAAGGGGATCGTAGAAGCGCAACCCGTAGTAATAGAGCCCAGAGCTGGCGTGGAACTCCTTGCTGCTGAATCGATACACATTTGCGCTGGCCAGCGTGCCATTGGACGAGAGTAGATTCCCGTAGGGATCATACTCGTAGCTGGCCGCCATCGCTTGGTTGGTGTCGAGAATAAAGGTGACGTTCCCGTTCCCGTCAGCGTGGTAGTAGTCGTGCGTGCCCCAGCCGCCGGTCCCTGTGTTGTAGGCGCTGCTGCGCGCAAGTAATCCAGCGATTCCACCCGCTCCTTCCAAGGTGCCCGACAGATCCTTGCCCCGCGTGTAGCTCACCTGTGGTGTGTTGCTCCCGTCCCTCTCCTGTATCACCCGGCGACCGTCGTACACGTAATGTACCTCTTGGGCGACCGCCCAACTCCCGCCAGTCAATCCACTGGCAAACTCCAGATTGAGGGGTCCGAAGGTCCTTCCACTGCCGTTGCTGGCCAACGTGTACGTTGTCGAGCCGTTCGGTGCCGAAATTGCGAGCGCTCCACCCGCTGCGGTGATCGTGATTGGCGTATTGGCGTAATCGTACCATTGATCGCCGCCAGAGCTCTCCTGGCTGACCAGGAAGTACGTCGTATAGGCCGAGAGCGTCACCGGGGCCGGGAGCGGCGCATAGGCGAACTGGCTTGTCGTCATACCCGCCGTCCGGACCGTCGTGCCACCGTTCGATACGTCGGTGCCATCGGCGTTCACGAGCTTGACTGCGTGGGTGCCACTGTTCCCGCTCACCACCCACCTACCAAGGCTAGTCACCGTAATTGGCACGCTCCCCACCTCGAACTGGAACCCCACCCAGCCGCTAAAATCGTTTCGCAGTGAGGAGGTGATTGTGCCTACGCTTGCTAGTGGCGCAATACTGCTCGATGTACCTTTGAAGTTCACCGGCACATAACTCTGCGGCAGGTTGGGGCCGACATAGTAAGTCGTCGAGTTGTTGTAGGCCCAAGCCGCCCCGGTTCCGTTTGCCAGCCCGTTGAACACCATCGTCCCGTTGGGGTAGTTGTACCACTGGTCCCCACCGCTCGCTTCCTGGCTGACGACATAGTAGGTGGTATTGGCGGATAGGGTCACTGGAGCCGCCAGGGACGCATAGACGAACTGTCCGGCCGTCGCACCCGAGGTGTTTACCACGGTTGCGCCGCCGGCAAGATCGGTGCCGTTGGCTTGGACAAGCTTCATCGCGTGGGTCTGGCTGTTGCCACTCACCACCCACCGACCCAGCTCAGTCACTACCAAAGGAGAGGTTGCCACCTGGAAGCGCATCCCCACCCAGCCGCTAAAATCGTTCCGCAAGGGGGAGCCAGGAGTCGCCGCCGTCACGACGGGCGCTGGTGCGACTACTCCACCGGTCGCACTCCATGTGTACTCCCGGCGCACCCGCATGCGGCCCAGGCCGTCGTATCCGAACGTGCTCTGCCAACTGGCGCTGGAACTGACGCTCACCAACTGGTTCTCGTCGTCGTAAACGTAGGCAAGCCCGTCACTGCGGCTGCCGCGGTTGCCGTTTCCATCGTAGCCGTAGGTGTAGGTCCCATCACTTGTCAATTCGTTGAGGTTGTTGACGGTAAATGTTTTGACGACACCACTGTTGGTGCGCAGATTCAAGTTCCAGGCAGCATCGTAGCCGTAGCCCAGGTTCTCGGTGGATGATCCACCATTTCCCAGGGCTTTGATCAGTTCCTGCGCCCCGTTGTAGTTGTAGTTCACCGTACTCCCATCCGTCCGGCCCATCTGCCACCGCTCGTTGGCCTGATTGACCTGGTAACTATGCCGGTTGAGCACCGTGCCGCCGCTTGACCGTAGTGTGGTTTGGGTCAACCTCGCCACCGAGTCAAAGACATTCGTGATGACCGCGGTATTGGGCAGGGCGAGGTTGGTCCACACAGTCCCAGGACCGCGGTAGGTGTAGCTGAAACTGCCCGGCGGCGAGGTTAGGCTGTAGAGTCGGTCGGCTGCGTCGTAGCTGTAGCTCTGCGACCAGGAACCGACGGGCTGTTGCAAGGTCAGTCCCGACCGCAACTGCGCATTGTTGTACGTAAAGCTCACCGTGTCGTTGGCCCAGGGACCATCCTCGCTCCCCAGCCGGTCATAGCTGTAACCGTACACGGTCGTCCCCACTCCATCAACGATTTGCGTCAGGCGGTTGTCGGCGTCGTAGGTGAAGCCGAGTTGCGGGCTGGCCGGGTAGTTGACGTACAGGAGGTTGCCGGCGTTGTCGTACTGGTAGGTGGTGTAGTTCTTGGCTTTGCTCCAGCGGGTGGTCACACGGCTGTTCGCGTCGTACCAGTACCCCAGAATGAGCGTTCCGCTCGCGTCGTACTTGCCGCCCACCCGTCCCTCCACGTCATAGGCCCATGTGGTCACTTGTGCCTTGCTGTCCGTGAGGGTCAAAAGGTCTGATCCTGGGGAGTAGGTGAACCGGTTGGTGTCCACACCCGCGTGAACCTCGTTCGTCTTCCTGCCCGCGGCATCGTACGCCGTCAGCACGATATCACCGACCTGGTTCGTGTAGCCAGCCGGGCTCCGGAAATCATACGCATATCCCAAATACTCGACGCCGCTGTCAGGATACGTCCGAGTCAGGACTCGCCCCAAGCGGTCATAGCCGCTGGTCACGCTTACACCGTTCGCATCCGTGACCGTCTGTGGCCGGTCATAGGCGTCGTATGTAACCGCCTTTTCGGTGCCGTAGCTAGTGGTCACACTGGCCAAAAGTCCCTGGTTGTTGTAAGTGTAGCTCCGGCTCCCGAGCGCGTCGGTGCGCGTGATGACGCGGCCAAGGGCGTCGTACGCGTACTGTTCCCCGTGCCCATCGGGATGGGTGACGCTGATCCGCCAGCCCGCATTGTTGTAACCGTACAGCGTGGCGTTGGTTCCAAGAGCGTCCGTGATACTATCCACGCCACCGCAAGCGCAGTAGTCGTAATGCGTGATGTGGTTAAGGGGGTCGGTGACCGTGACCACGCGTCGCAACCGGTCGCGACCGTAGTAGGTCCAATTGCCCAGACGATCCTTGACCGCTGCGACATCCAGAATACTGATCGCACTGCCGCTGTTGTTGAAACCCTGGCCGCTCGCCAGCGAATAGCTGTATTGCTTCGTACTGTTATCATCGGAGTACTGCACCTGCGTCAGGCGGTTCAGCCCGTCGCGCGTGAAGGTCCGCGTCAACCCGCGTGAGTCAGTCTGTGTCTGCACATAACCTGACGTCCACGTAAAACTGTTTGTCCGCAATGGCGTGCCACTGATCGTATCTACCACATTGGCCAGGTAGTTGTCGCTCCCATAGGAATACGTGGACAGCACCCCCGCTGGCGTCGTGCGGGTGGAGGTTCGGCCTTGGGTGTCATACGTGGTGGTGGTCGTGAACGAGGCGCTGTCATTAGCATAATGCGTCTCGGTCAGTACCTCATGCCGACTGTTGTACGTGTAACTAGCCAGCGTATGGCTCTCTGGCGAAGTGATCGCGATACTTAGCAGGTCAATCCCATTGTTCGAGTCGTAGGCATACGCGTAGCTACGGGTCGCCGCCGGAGAGCCAGTGCCATAAGTGCCTGTCTTGCTGGACGCTAGACCCCAAGCATTCCGCTGGTAGGACTCATACCATGTTGAGCCGTCAGGCAACTTGCGCGCGATCAGAGATGGCATGATTTGGGTACCCCGCGCCTTGTAATCCGTATCCTTCCCGGCATAGTCGTACCAGGTAATTTGCCCCCAGGTGCTCCCGGACGCATCTGGGCTGGGTGCGCGTTCAGTGGAAAGCGCAGAATCAACTCCGGCCGGATAGCCATTGTAATAATCACTGGGGCTCAACCAATGACGCAACCGCGCCAAGTTCAACTCGGTAATCGTCAGCACCGAAGGCGTGATCTGCGTTGGGTCAGAGGACAATCCGAGCGCTTGTGCATCCGCCACTTGGTTCTGGTTCCAAAAAAAGCTGTTTAGATACTCCAGGCTGCTGTCCAGCTTGTTGGACGGCAAGTTACTCGGCAGGTAAGAGCTGGAGTATTGAGTGGGCCAGGACGACCAGATGCTCGTTGCATCCGCCACGAACAAATACATCTGCTGGCCACTGTTAGGCTCGGTGATGTTAATCAGGCGGTACCATCCCAGCCCTTCATGTTGGCTCTCATCCACACCATGGTAGCAGAACGTGGTCGTTCCATAGGGCGTCGTCATTGTCAATGGCCAGCCAGAAGTCGCATCATAAGTGAATGAACTCACCAAACCAGCGGCATCTGTAATCTGCGTCAAGTGTGGATTAGCACTGTTGTAGCTGTCATATCCAAGTGTGACCGATCGGTTAAACCGGTCCACAATTCCCGTCACCACGTCTGAGTACGTCGAGGCAGTATACGATAGCGTGTAAAGCGTGGTGCCAACCTGGTCCGTCACCGTGTTCAAGTGCAGCCTGCTGTTCGGAACATTGTAGGTATAATATGTTGCGAATCCTTCAGTGTCGAGAGAAGCAGTCATATAGATGTGACTGTTGGCTGCGTACACGTAGTTGTAGATATACTCCCGCCCATCCGCCAGGTCCAAGACGCATTGGGTCACTGCTTGGCCGGCGACTGTGATCGTGAGGCGACTGTTCGTGACGTAGTCAAAGGCTGTCGTCTGGCCAGTAGTAAAACCGTAAGTCAACCAGCCACCGCCCGGTAACCGCACGTGCAGGGAACCTGTTGACCAGTCGCTGCAGTCGACGTAAGAGAACCAGTTGCAGTTCCACCCTGCTCCAAAGAAGAAGGCGCTTTGGACGTAGCCCGCATGCTCATCCCGTTGCTTGAATCGAAGCTTCAACGGAACGGACCTGCCGTAGGCAGGTTTAGAGGAAACTGGCTGGTCCACAAGCCACAAGTTGATATTTGGCTCCGACACCCGCCAACGCGGCATGCCCGCCTCTTCTGTGCCCGAGCAACCCGAACAATGGGATGCTAACGGGTCAAGATTGTCCGGGCTGTTCTGATCAGGTGGTCCACCTGCATCTGGCCCTCCGCCATTGGGTCCATTGCCTTGCGAATTGGCACCAGGAGGACATGTTGGACAACTGTCGCAAGAGTCATTGTCCGAATCATCTGGAGCTCCTGGAAAGTACCAACAACGACCAAGGGTCGCGCTCATGTCTGCGGTCGATAGTCCGGACCACCCGACCGGCACCTGATTGGCCGGCACCAGGAACCGCCCGCTCGCTTCCTCATTGAGCGCTGCCGGTTGGAAAAAGCGATAACCGACGACTGGATCGAGCGCGCGCACCAGTCCGTTGGTTTGCCATCCCAGCAGGGCTACAAAGTGGCTCGCCGAGAAATGCATGATGCTGGGCACGGGCAGATTCGTCACCCCCGCCGGCCGCTCCACACCCACCAAACTGACCTGTTGACTCTGAGCCAGTTGCGCCAGGGCCTGCATGGAACAACTGCCAAACAGACTGCTTTCCTGATAGAACGCCTCCAGACTTCCCGGCGGCAAGCCTTGTCCCCACGTGTTGCTCAGCAAACCGTCCACCACCAGCCAGCCGCACCGGTAGGTCAAGGCCGGCCACTGTTGCAGCCAAGCGTACTTTTCCCGGGTCCGGATGAACATCTGTTGCAGGGCTCCGGCGTCCAGGCACCGATTGCCCACCTGTTGAAAAATAACCTGCAGGTCATCCACCCGTCCCAGTTCCACCAGGAGCCGAGTCCACCACGCCAGGGCGTAATCCGCCACATCCTTGCCCGGCCCATCAGTGTAATGCTGGGTCAGTTCCCACACTTGCGCCCAGTGATTCAAGGCGGTGCTGTACATGCCCTCTACGTGCGCATGGTGCCCCAATCCGCATAACAAGGACGGCGTCCAGACCGACTGCGGGTAATCGGCCACGAAGGCCTCCAGGAGCGCCACCGTCGATGTGGCACCACCGCTAGCGGAGGCTTGAATGGCCAGTTGCAACGCCGCCGCTTCGGACTGGAGCGTCGGACTTGGCGCGACCGCCACCAACGGGCGGTCAAAAAACCAGGGGGCAGGCAGGGTGGCCACGGTGGTCCCTTGTCCCCAAGCAACTCCCCCCATCATTACCAGCCACATCACCCGCCAGAACCAGCGCGTTTGCGCAGACCAGTTGAAGCCCCACCGAAAATCGAACGTACCGACCGCGCCCAAGGTTGTTTTCATAAATCAACACCTCTGTTCGCTCTTCTCAGCCGATGATCTCCGCCCTTGTTAGCAGCAACTCCCCGATCCGGCGTGTGAAAACATAACTCAACCTGTTTCTCGAACTTGTCAATGGTTTCAAAGAGGATTGCAATCCCCCTTATGTGGTGCATCAGAGCCACAAACCATTACTTTCTGCGACAGCCGGCAAACGCCGTGGCCAAAAAGCAAATTCATTGCACGGTCTTCAAGTTCCCGTCACCATGAACGTGTTGCTGCCATGAACTTTCCAAGGGTCTGCGGCCAGAGGTTTCATCGCGGGGCGTCTCCCTCGCCCCAACGGAGATCACACTGGGGGCCGCCAGCCAGCTTGTTGCTGGCCAGTGCCCTGTCGCTGGGCGCGTTCGCGGCTTCACCTTCCTGGCTGGCGCCATGCGCTCTCCTTCTCAGCCCGGACGGTCACACCCTCTATGTCGCCGGTGGACGCGCCCCCCGTCTGCTGGCTCTCGCCTTGCCCGAGGGCACACCCCTGTGGAGTCAGAACCTCGCAGACTGCGCGACGGGGCTGGCCTGGGCCAAGGCACCGTCCCGGCTGATCGTGACGTGCTCCGGCGGCTCGAATGTGATTGAGGTCTTCGCTCCCGCCAACGGCCGACGGCTCGCCTCCTGGCCTGCTGGCCATGGGGTTTGCAGTCCAGTGGTCGCTCCTCAGAGCCACCGATTGTTCCTGTGCGATCGCTTCGATCATTCCGTCAGCGTCCGTAATCTGAACACCGGCCGGGAACTGGCGCGGATTCCAGTGCTGCGGGAAGCCGTTGCAGCGGCGCTCACCGCCGATGAGCGGCTCCTGGTGGTGGCCAATCATCTGCCGGAGGGTGCCGCCAACCTGTCCACCGTCGCCGCCGCAGTGACGTTGATTGACACCCGATCGCGCACGGTGCGCGCTCACGTTCGCCTGCCCAACGGAAGTACGAGCCTGGCCGGTGTCGCCATTCATCCTTCCGGCCGATGGGCCGGTGTGGTGCACAACATCGGGCGGTTTCAGGTGCCAACGACCCAGGTTGAGTTCGGCTGGATGAACGTGAGCGCGTTGAGCCTGATTGATTTGGAACAGGGCAGCCTGGCTGCCACCGTTCTGCTTGACGAGCCTCGGCGTGGCGCCGCTAATCCTTGGGCCATCGCCTGGTCGGCCGACGGCGCCACTCTGGGGATCACCCACGCCGGCACCCACGAGTTGAGCCTCATCGACTCTCCGGCCCTGGTGCGGAAACTGGACGGAAAACCGCCAGGCCAGCTTGTCGAGGATCTGGACTTCTTCCGTGGCATCAGGCAGCGGATCGCCCTGACGGGTAACGGCCCCAGGACACTGGTCATGACAGGTCATACTGCCTATGTTGGTGAATTCTTCTCGGACGCCGTGAGCGTGGTGGATTTGTCCCGCCATCAGCAGTCGGGAACCTTCCGGCTGGAGCCCGAAGGCACCGTCAGCCCGGAACGGGAAGGCGAACGGCTCTTCCACGACGCCACTCTCGCCCACCAAAGCTGGCAGAGCTGCGCCACCTGCCATCCCGACGGACGCGCCGATGGTCTCAACTGGGACTTGTTGAATGACGGTCTCGGCAATCCCAAGAACACCAAAAGCCTCCTGCTGTGTTTCCAGACTCCCCCGGCGATGAGTTTGGGGGAACGAACCACCGCCAAGGAAGCGGTCCGTTCGGGTTTGCGCCACATCCTCTTCGCCGTTCCCGCCGAACCGCAGGCACAGGCGATTGACGCCTACCTGCGGTCGTTGCGGCCGGTTCCGAGTCCTTTCCTCGACCGGGGGAGGCTCACGGCTTCAGCCAAAAGAGGCCAGCGGGTCTTTGATAATCCTCGAGTAGGGTGCGCTGTGTGTCATCCCCCACCGCTCTTCACTGACCAGAAGTCCCATCGAGTCGGCATTCACGCCAAGGGAGACAGACCAACGGACAGTTTTGATACCCCGACCCTGATTGAATGCTGGCGCACCGCCCCCTATTTCCACGACGGCTCCGCAGTGATCCTGCGGGAAGTTTTCACCAACAAGAACATCAACGACGAGCATGGCCGCACCGCACTTCTCTCTGCCAAACAGATTGATGATCTGGTCGCCTACGTGTTGTCGCTGTGAGGCGAGCCGCTCGTGCCGGGCCCGGAAACTCATCGAACCGTCACGCTGACGCCAGCATCCTGGCGCCCGGCCGGTCCGGCCAGGGCCAGCGCCGTGGCGGTTTGCAGTTGCCCGCCGCCGCGACAGGCCCTATTCATCGGCCCGCATGGCTGACGCGGCGAATCACAATTACGACGAGAGCAAGATCAAGACCCTGTCCTCGCTGGAACACATCCGGCTGCGCACCGGCATGTACATCGGCCGCATCGGCAACGGGTCGCACGCCGACGACGGCTGCTACATCCTGCTGAAGGAGGTCGTGGACAACGCGATTGACGAGTACATCATGGGCTTCGGCCGCGAAGTCCGGATTGAGATCGAGGGCAACCGCGTCCGGGTGCGCGATTTCGGCCGCGGCATCCCCCTCGGCAAGGTCGTGGACTGCGTCTCCAAGATCAACACCGGCGCGAAATACAGCGACGACGTTTTCCAGTTCAGCGTCGGGCTCAACGGGGTCGGCACCAAGGCGGTCAACGCCCTCTCGAAGAGCTTCGTCGTGCGCAGTCACCGCGACGGCGAATTCGTCGAGGCGTCCTTCAAACAGGGCAAACTCAAAGGCGAAAAGACCGGCCGGAACCGCGAGCCGAACGGCACCTGCATCGAGTTCGAGCCGGACCCGGAGATTTTCACGGACAGCCAGTTCCTGCCCGAACATGTCGAACACCGGCTCCGCCATTACAGTTTCCTGAACACCGGGCTGAAACTGATTTACAACGGCAAGACGTTTCAGTCGCGCCTCGGCCTGCTCGATTTGGTGATGGAGGATTTGCGCGCCGACGGCAGCGAGCCCATCTACCCGCCGTTGCACTACACCTCGAAGACGCTCGAATTCTGCTTCACCCACAGCAATTCACGCTACGGCGAGAGCTTTTACAGCTTCGTCAACGGCCAGTACACCGCCGACGGCGGCACCCACTTGAGCGCGTTCCGCGAGGGCCTGCTCAAGGCCGTCAATGAATACGCCGGCGGCAAATTCGACGGCGACGACGTGCGCGAGGCGATGGTCGGCGCGGTGGCCATCCGGCTGAAAGACCCCGTGTTCGAGTCGCAAACCAAGAACAAGCTGGGCAACACGGAAATCCGCACGGACCTCGTCAACCGCATCCGCGAGGAACTGCTCCACTTCTTCAACCGCAACCGGCAGATTGCCGATCGGATCATCGCCAAGGCCGAGGACACCAAGCAACTGCGGAAGGAACTCCAGGAGGTCAAAAAACTCGCCCGCGAGCGCGCCAAGGCCATCACCCTCCGCATCCCGCAACTCAAGGACTGCAAGCATCACCTCGATCCGAAGCGCGGCAAGGGCGACGACACGATGATCTTCATCTGCGAAGGCCAGTCGGCCGCCGGCTCGATCACCAGTTGCCGCGACGTCAACCGCCAGGCCGTGTTCGTCCTCAAAGGCAAACCGCTCAACGTCTGGGACCTGAAACGCGATGTGGTCTATAAAAACGACGAACTCTACAACCTCATGCAGGCGCTCAACATCGAGGACAACCTCGACAGTCTGCGCTATGGCCGGGTCATCCTGGCCACCGACGCCGACGTGGACGGCCTGCACATCCGCAATCTGCTGATCACGTATTTCTTCAAGTTCTTCGACCAGCTCGTCCACGATGGCCATTTGCACGTGCTCGAGACCCCGCTGTTCCGGGTGCGCAACAAGGAGCGAACGATTTATTGCTACTCCGAAGCCGAGCGGGATGACGCGGCGAAGACACTGGACGGCAAACCGGAGATCACCCGTTTCAAAGGCTTGGGCGAAATTAGTCCCGGGGAGTTCAAGCAGTTCATCGGCGACGCGATGCGGCTCAGCCAGGTCGAATACGCCTCGAAACCCGAAGCAGCCCCGATCCTCACTTTCTACATGGGCAAAAACACCCCGGAGCGCAAGGACTACATCATGGAGCACCTTGTGGTGCCGGTCGAAGAATAGACGCGCAACTGCGCTCGGGAGAGCGTGGTCGAAAACAACCCGCCGGTCCCTTCGCCGAGGCCAAGGCCCGGCGTTCGCCCCATAGACCAGCCGTTTGGAGTTCCGCGTTTACGCGGCTTGGACCGCCTGAAGGCGGAACTCCGAGCCCAACTGCCGACCGACCGACCACGTTCATGGCCGATGAGCAGTTCCGAAAGGAACAAGGGGCTTCTCTCCGACGCGGTCAGACGGGCGCCAGCTCGCGCAGCCGCGCCGCTCCAGATACCTCGTGCCCGGCAACCGCCTTGCCGTTTTCATGCGCCGGTTCGTCACCCAGCAGGCAGGCAATGACCTCCGCCGCGGAGTACTCATCGCGGCCGGGTTTGAGGAACCGCGCGACCTGCGCCACGTCGTCGCCGGCCGTCAACAAGGCCTGTTCCGGTCCACTCTCCGGGCGGGTTTGTTCCAGCCCGACATTGGCCACCAGCCCGTTGCACAGGCATTTCCGGCCGGTCGTGTCCGCGAGCGCCCCGCCCTTCTTCAGATAATCCTCCACCGGTTCGGCCGGACAACGGTAGCCCACCGTCCCGTCGGCTTTGCGGTAAAGATGCCGGAGATAGCCAAGATCGCAAATACGCGTCCGGGCCGCGTATTCTTTGACGGTTGAGAGCGTGCCTTCCATCTGCACGACTTTGAACGGGAATCCCGTGGGCGAGGCCACCGGATCGGTAAAGACGCGGGCGACCCCAGCGCGGCTCATTTGAATCGTCTTCCGCTTCAGTTCCGGCTGCAGGCCCGATTCGTTGCAGAAGGCAAAGGCCGTCCCCACCTGGATGCCGGCGGCGCCCAGGCTGAGGGCTTCCGCGAGCTTGCCCGGCTGCCCGAACGAGCCGGCCATCCAAAACGGCAGCCCGAGATCGAGGATTTTATCCAGCTCCGGCACATCGCGCGGACCATAGATCGGCTCGCCGCTGGCACTGAGTTTCAGCGGACCGCGGGGCGGGGCGTTGTGCCCGCCGGCGGTGTCGCGCTCGACCACGAAACCGTCCACCCGCCCGTTCGATTTCCGGGCCAGGGCGATCGCCAGCGTGGCGGAGGAAACGATCCCCAGGAATTTCGGCCGCTGCACCGCCGGCAGCCGGCCGTCGCCAAACGCCTTCGGATCGAACGTGGACAGGAACTCCTCGCCGGGCTGCGCCTCGCGGACATCCATCCGCAATTCGGCGACCTCGCCGTTGGCCAGGCGATCCAGCGCGCCGGGAATGGCCCGGGGAATCCCCGCCCCCATAAGCACGTAATCCACGCCACCGAGCATGGCCCCATACAGCGAAGGCAGCGTGGGGAGCTGGATCTTCTCCAACAGATTGATGCCGACCAGACCGTTGTGGCCGTCCTTGGCCAGGAACACTTCCACGAAGCTGGCGACGACGGTCAATTCCAGGAATGCCGCCCCGGGCCGCAGTGCGGGCATCGGCGCGGTCCTGAACGGCGTGAGGGGCGATTTTCCGCCGGGTACGTAATAGGCCGCCAGCACGCGCGCCGCCACGTCGGGCATCGGGAATTGGCCTAGCGCGTAGCGCAACTGCCCGGTGGGATCGCCCATCTGCAGGGCGCGGGCCAGGATGATGGCCAGCCCCGTTCCGGACACGACTCCCAACTGCCCCAACCGCGACACGGCGCGCGCCAGAGTCCACCCGGACACTGCCACGCCCATCCCGCCCTGAATGATTCTCGGTTGTGCCATAAAATCGCACTGTGTTCCCCCTGCCCTCGCGGAGGAATCATCGCGACAGGAAAGTCGGGAATCGCCGAAAAAGCGCCCAGTGCACTTGGCGGGATATCCGTCGGAAACCAACGCGCTTGCCAGAAGCTAACAGGATAAGGTCGTTTAGGAAAGCTCGATTATTGATTTTTTTGGCACGCCCTGCCCGCCGCGCCGGCGAGGTTCAGAACCGCTGAATGACGCGTTGCCGCAGGTTCGGATGGCGCAAGAACCGGTTCGGCCCCGGCGCCCCAGGATGCGTTCGTTCGAGATCGAATTGCCGCATGAAGGTCAGGCTGTGCCCGACCAACGCGCTCCGCTGTCAAAGAATGCTTGGCTTTCTCCCGCCGCTCGCCTAGAGGATTCGGCCCGCGTGCAGACGAGCCCGATGTTGCGTCGGCACCCTTGAACCATGGCAGCAAAGCGTAAGAACGATCCCAGCCAGCTCGACCTCCTCGCCAGCCAACCGGCGCCGGTGGGCCCGCCCGCCCAAGCCGGCTCCGCGGCCGCGGCCGTCGCCGGCAAGGCCAGCGACCCCACTTCGGTCCCGCCCGCCGAGCCGTGCCCGGACGGGAACGGTCACAGCGAAATCACCGCCGAGGAAACCGCCGCGCCGGCCACGGCCCCCCGCCCGTTTGTCCCCGGCGCCCTCAACCTGCCGCTCCACCGCCGCGTGGACCGGAGCTTCCTTGATTACGCGTCCTACGTCATCCGCGACCGTGCCATCCCGCATCTCGCCGACGGCCTGAAACCCGTCCAGCGCCGCATTCTCTGGGCGCTGCATCGGCATGACGACGGCCGCTTCACCAAGGTCGCCAATGTCGTCGGCGACACGATGAAGTTCCATCCGCACGGCGACGCCTCGATCGGCGATGCGTTGGTGGTGCTGGCCAACAAGCGCTATCTCATCGAAGGCCAGGGCAATTTCGGGAACCTCTACACCGGCGATCCCGCCGCCGCCCCCCGTTACATCGAAGGCCGCCTCACCGAGCTGGCGCGCACCGAGCTGTTCAACGACGAGATCACCGAATTCGTCCCCAGCTACGACGGCCGCAACCAGGAGCCCGTCACCCTGCCCTGCAAGCTTCCGCTCACGCTCATGCTCGGCACCGAGGGCATCGCGGTCGGTTTGTCAGCGCGCCTCCTGCCGCACAATTTCCCCGAGCTGCTCCAGGCCCAGATCGCCATCCTGAAACAGCAGCCGTTCAAGTGCCTGCCCGACTTCCCGACCGGCGGCCTCATGGATGCCCGCGAGTACCGCGACGGCACCGGCAGCGTGAAGGTCCGCGCCAGAATCAAGGTGCGGGACGAAACCACCGTCGTCATCAGGGAAATCCCGCCCACGACCACCACCGAATCGCTCATCGCCTCCGTCGAAGACGCGGCGCGCAAGGGCAAGCTCAAGGTGAAATCCATCAACGATTTTACCTCCGAGGAGGTCGAGATCGAAATCAAATGCCCGGCCGGCGTGGACGCGGAGCAGATGGTGGACGCGCTCTACGCCTTCACCGACTGCGAGGTCACCATCGCCAGCCGCATCGTCGTCATCCGCGACCACCGGCCCGTCGAGCTGACCGTCAGCCAAGTCTTGCGCGCGAACACGGACCAGCTTGTCGCCCTCCTCAAGCGCGAACTGGAACTGCGCGAGCGGGAACTCCAGGACGAACTCCATTACCGCACCCTGGAACGCCTCTTCATCGAGGAACGCATTTACCAGCGAATCGAGCAGTGCAAAACGAACGAGGCCGTCGTCGCCGCGGTTTACGAAGGCTTCAAGCCCTTGCAGAAGGAACTCGTCCGCGCCCTCACCGACCCCGACGTGGAGCGTTTGCTCACGGTCCGCATTCGCCGGATTTCCCTTTTTGACATCAACCAGCATCGCGAGGAAATGGAGAAGGTGAAGGCGGACCTGGTCGAGACGCGCAAGAACCTCAAGAACCTCGTCAAGTTCGCCATCAGCCATCTCGAGGCGTTGCTGGAGAAGTACGGCCCGCTCTATCCACGGCTCACCAAGTCCAGCCGGCACGACATGATTGACGCGAAGGAAGTCGCGTTCAAGGCGTTCAAGCTCGCCTACGACCGCGAGTCCGGCTACCTCGGCCACAAGGTTAGCGGCGAGGAGTTCAAGACCGAGTGCACGAAGTTCGACAAGATTCTCATGGTCTTCCGCGATGGCCACTACAAGGTCATCGAGCTGCCGGAGAGGCTCTTCGTCGGCCCGGACCTCGAATACTGCGGCATCCCGAATCGCGAGCAGGTGTTCACGATGGTCTATGCCGACCGCGACGCCACCTATCTCAAGCGCTTCACGTTTGGCGGCTTCATTCTCGACAAGGATTACTTCTGCGTTCCAGAAGGCGAAAAATACAAGGTCCTCTTCTTCGAGCCGGGCACGCCGGAGATGCTCTACCTCCGCTACAAACCCGCGCCACACCAGAAGATCAACCAGCAAACCTGCGTCCCGTCGGAAGTCGAAGTGAAAGGCGCCCGGACGCGCGGCCGCCAGCTTACGATCAAGGACGTCGGCGCCGTCGCCATCAAACCGCCGCGCGGCTGGGACCCGGAAGCCACGACGACCAAGGTGCTGTTTGCGTGACCAGGTGCGTAGCGGCGGCTCGGTAGAGCGCCGCCAACTTCCAGGAAAAGGCGCAAGCCGATCGAGAAGAGCGGAAGTTGTGGGCAGAAAGTGGTTTTGTGCGGGAAAGAGAATGGCGGCTTTCTGCCGAAAGCCGCTACGAGTTCATACGCCGAACCTGACCGAGGGTGAGCAAGTCCTGGTCAAGATCAGCCTCGTCGTAGTGTAGCGGTATGTTTCGATCTCGCAGCAGCGCCTGAAACTCGAACAACCCGCTCCCGGCGAGATCGGTGGCTTGGATGATCGTCAGCCGGCGGCCCGCGTAGAGGGCCACGGCCAACTCGCGCTTCACGGCGTGTTCATCCAAGCCCTTCAGCGCCGCAAGATCGTCTGGCAACCTGACTACCATGTCCGGAGCATAGCCCCACGTCCGCCAGGCGACAACCCCGAAGCCACGACCACGAAGGTGCTGTTTGCGTGATCAGGTTCGTAGCGGCGGCTCGGGAGAGCGCCGCCAGTTTTCAGGCGAAGGCGCAAGCCAATCGAGAACAGCGGAAATTGTGGGCGGAAGGTCGTCCTCTCCTTGAAGAAGAACGGCGGCTTTCTGCCGAAAGCCGCTACGCCCGTAGCGGCGCCTCGGTCGAGCCCCGCCTGACTTCATCTCAAACCCGGCCGCTTCGGCGGCGGTACGTAGTTCTTGTGCCAATACAAGGACCACAGCCGGTCCAGCCGGACGAACTCCACATGGCCGTCGTAAAAGGACACGTCAATTCCCCCCGGGAGCGCCGCCTGTGCCGAATAATTCGTTGGCGCCCGGTTAGAGCCCGATCCGTGGCGGGGAATGGTCAACAGGTTCATCCCCGGGAAGAACCCGCCGCCCTGGATCTGACCGGTTTGGAGATTGGCGGCCGGCACGTCCACCGCCAGAGGCCAAACCCACCAGAAAGTGACGCTGTCCGCGAAGACAGGCGTTTGCGAGGGACGGGCGATCTCGCCTTCCATCTGGAACATCCCGGGACCGCGCACGGTTTGGGCATCTTCATACCACCACCAGCCGCCAAGCCAGTTGTTCTGGGCGTAGCTCCCCGCCAAGTGCGCGGGCCGTGTCGGGTACGGCTCCTCACCCCACCACCACCACCACCACCCACCCCACGGGCCGACCGTCTGCCAGGCCGAGTGAACGGTACCAGCGTAAATCGGACCGGGGCCAGCCAACGTCGTCGTGTCGCCTGCCTTCCGGACCACTTCGCGCGCCGCGGGACAAATCCAGCCTTCATTGGTCCTGCCCCAATGGGCGGCAAACCAGGCGTGCGTGGCCGGGGTCGGGTCCACGTAACCATCGAGCGTGGTGGGAGGCTGCCAGTTGCCGGCGAGCCGACCGTTGTCGTCGTCCACCGCCATTTTGAAGGGAATGGTGATCTGTCGCAGGTTGCTCAGACACTGGATGCGCCGGGCCTTCTCCTTGGCGCTGCCGAGGGCCGGCAACAACAATGCCGCCAGGATCGCGATGATCGCGATGACCACCAGGAGTTCGATCAAGGTGAAAGCACGCCCAACGACCGCGATTCGGGCGCGGTTGGGAATGCAGGACGCCGCGTTCATGGCACCACAATGGCTTTGAGCCGAGTAATAATTACATTACGCCTGTGCCGCGCGTTCGGCAAGCCCAGCCCGACACCGACCAACTCGCGCCGGCCGGGAACCGCGTATGGGTCCGGCGTTCGACCATGCTCACGGTGGGTCGCGGACCGCCCGGGCGGCAGCCTGCTATGGGGACCGCGCCCGTCTCGGGCGCAGCCGACGACGTCCTCGCCGTCGGCTTCAGCGAACGATTTTTTCCTCCGCCGGGAAGTACGCCGCGAGGACGCGACGAACAGCGGGCGAGACTCCCGCGCTCCCTCAATTCCCGTCACGAACCACAATGGTGGATCGCGGACCGCCGTCGTCATTTGCATCTGTCATTTGCATCTGGTCGGCCGCGACCGGCAGTGGTAGAACTCCGGTTGATGACGCCCGAACTTTTCGCCCCTATGAAAGAAAAAGGCGACAACCTGTCGTCATGACGGGCATTCATGGGGGCGAATCCAACAACCAAGACAAATCATGAGTGAAACCGAAATCTCCCCCGCTCCGCCCGCCTTCAAGGACCGCCACGCCGGTCTCGTGGCCTTCGGCATTGTCCAGATCGTCCTCGGCGGTTTCACGGCGCTGATGATCCCGCTGCTCCTTTTCAGCCAGCGCGTCATGGCCCAACAGCAACCGGGCTCGGTCTATGGCCCGTCGCTTGCCCTGGCGATGGCGATGTACGGCACGCTGGCGGTGGTGCTGGTGTGCGTCGGCGTCGGTTCCATCAAAGCCCGGCGCTGGGCGCGCGCGCTGACCCTCGTAGGCGCTTGGAGCTTGTTGATCATGGGTATCTTCAACCTGGCGATCCAGGCATTCCTGCTGCCGCGTATGCTGGCCGTTTCCGCGCCCTCGGGCGCCGCCGTCCCCCACACGGCCATGGTCGTGGCCATGGTCGGGGCGTTCCTCATGATCGGCATCGTCTTCATCGCCTTGCCAGCGGCCTTCGCCTGGTTCTACAGCAACCGGCACGTGAAGGCCACGTGCGAAGCCCGCAACCCGGAGCCCAGTTGGACCGATGGCTGCCCGCTGCCGCTCCTGGCCTTATGCCTTTGGACAGCGCTGGGGACGGTTTCCTTCTTCATCATGGCGCTCGCCGGCATGGCCGTGCTGCCGGTATTTGGCCAATTGATCGCGGGACCGGTCGCCACCACCGTATCGGTCCTGCTGGGAGTAGCGTGGGCGTGGGCCGCCTGGGCCATCTATCGCCGGCGTCTCGCGGCGTGGTGGTTCATCGTGGGCATGATGACCGTTTTCGGCGTCTCGTGTGTGATCACGTTTCTGCGCGTGGACCCGTTGGAGCTGTATCGGATGATGCACTACCCCGAGCAACAGATCGAGCAGATCCGACGCCTTGGCCTGATGACCCCTTCCGTGATGGCGTGGGGCATGGCGGGCGGCGCGGTCCTCTGGCTGGGATTTCTGCTCTGGGTGCGGCGCTATTTCAAGCCGGTCCCGCCCCCGCCGACTCCTGCGGCACCGTTGGCCGACGTGCCGCCGGTTCAGTGAAACCTCATTCTTCTTCGGCCGGGAGCGGACGGGACGCGAGGTATTTCTTCCAGAGCTCGAGCTCGACGTAGAGTTCCAGGCCCACGCCGGGACGTTGCGGGAACAGGCCGACCATCAGCCAGCGCTTGTTCGTCTTTTCGTCGAGGTCGGCGTTGAGCGAGGCGCTGGCCACCATGATCGGCGCGCGCTGATCCGATGGCGCCTCCGACCACCAGCCGACGCGCCGGAAGCCGCGGAGGTACCACGGCAACGGCCAGTAGTCGCCCCCGCAGCCGAACACCTGGATGACCGTTTGGTCGGGTTGCGGTTGCGTGGCGGCGATGGCCTTGATCCGTGAGACCAGCTCGAGGAGTTCCGGCGCGGTGTGCGCATAAACCCACGGGTTGCGGGGATCGGCCGGTAGCACGATCGCTGCGCGCCAGGCCTGCCACGCCAGTTGACCCGCTCCCGCGAGCAGGGCCAGCGCCGCCGCCACCGCCAGCCACGGCCGGTGGGCGAACGCCGCAACAACCGTCGCCGCGCCCACGCCCGCCAATAGGATGAAGGCGTGGTGGAAGTCCAGTGCGCACCATGGCGTTTTGTAGCGGAGCACGGTGTAGATGGCCGTCAGGATGACCGCGTAAAAACCGAGGAGGCGAACAAACCGTCGGTTCACACCGGGCACATCACGCTCGCCAAACGCGGCCCAGAGGCCAATCCCGGCCAGCAGCCAGATTAAGGCCTCGGTCCAGAGCGGTCCGGCCGCTGGATGAAACCAGAGCAGCCGGGAGAAGTAGAACCACCACGGGTGCGAATGCGGCGAAGCGCCGCCGGCGCGGTGCAGCCAGGGAAGGTAGGCGCGCAGCGAATCGAGCGGGCCGTGGCGGTTGGTGAAGAACGACGTAAAGAACACGACCGAAATCACGGCGGCCACGGCCAGGGCGGCGACCAGGTGCGCGCGTCGCAGGTGGAGTTCGGGGAACCAGAGTGTCCCGTGGCGCCAGTGATCCCAGGCTCCTGCCAGGATCGCGGCGGCGGCGAATGCGGCGAGGTTGAAGACGAAGGTTTCCTTGGTCGCGTGCATCAGGCCGAGCGCGGCCCCCGCGAGCAGAGCCCACGCCAGCCGGCGGCTTCGCAGATAGCGCCAGCCGGCGGCGAGGAACAGCAGCGTGAAGAAGACCAGCAGCAATTCGTGGATGTAATACCGGCTGTAGAAGACCAGTGCCGGCGAAACCGCCGTCAACAGCCCCGCCCCGAACACCGCGGGGCGGCCGAGGGCGTCG
Organism: Verrucomicrobiota bacterium; assembly: GCA_050012855.1. Classification (GTDB taxonomy): domain Bacteria; phylum Verrucomicrobiota; class Verrucomicrobiia; order Limisphaerales; family J093; genus JAJXZJ01. The sequence goes on from JBEKGJ010000017.1 coordinate 41,941, forward strand.
CCCAGCAGTGGCAGCAGCAAAATCAGGCCGAGGCCAAAGGCCAGCGGCACGAGGCGGAGGGTGGTTTCGCGGAGCTCCGCGGCGTTCCGGGCGCCGGAGAGCCATGCCGCCGGCAGCGTCGCGTAATAAAGAATGGGGCCGTGGAACTCGTCGTGGTCATAACGGTAGCCCCGACCTTCCCACAGCCACAGAAACTTGACGGCGTGGTTGGCTTCGTCGGCGTGGAGCGGACGCCGGTCGAGTTGGGGCAGCCGGAGCAACAGTGCGATTGCGACGGCCGCCAACAGGCCCAGCGTCAGCCAGCGATTCATTCCGCCGGCAGCCCCCAGACCTCGACCTCGGTATAACGGTTCAGCGCGCTGTAGGTGCTGCCCTTGCTGTAGCAGCGGACATACCGCCCCTTGACCGCCTTCACCGGCATCAGGCGCCCCTGGTAATCCTCCCAGTATTCCTTGTCCGTCCCGATGCCCAAACCCGAGCTGTTGTCCACGTCATTGTTGTAAACCGTGGTCACGTCCTTGGTGAAATCCGGGTCGTCCGAAATCTGCACCACCACGTCATGGTAAATCTGGTAGGTGTTGTGCGCGTGCCAGACGATGACCGCGTAAACCGCGGCGCTCTTCTCGAGATCAACCTGAATCCACTGCGTTTTCTTGTGGAGCTCGACGAACGAGGAGTCGCTGGCCTCCTTGTCGCCGTCGGTCACCAGGTCGAGCGTGCCGGTGATGGGCGATTTGTCGCTGCTGGTGACCTTCTTCTTGAGCGCGAGGTTGACGCAGCCCTTGGGCGCCAGGAACGGGGCGCGTGGTTTGTCGCTGGGTTTCTCGACTTCCGGCCCGAGCTGGGTGTCCGGCGGGGTGCCCATGAACGCCGGGATGGGCAGCTTGATCGGCAGCGGGGCGAGGTCTTCGGCGCGGAGGTTTTGCGTGGCCAAACCCACGCCCAGGGCGAGCAGCAGCGCCAGCCGCTTCGTGATGTCGGAACTGTGTTTCATGTTCATGCGTTAAACAACCAAACGTTAGATTGCGTCAGCCTGTCGGTATTCACGAAAAAAGGCAACTGTTTGTCGCACGGTGGGCACGGCCTCCCCGCCGCAGGCAAGTCGTCAAGCTTGGCGGAGGCCGGCAGGATGCGGCCGTCCCCGCATGCGCCCGGGCGCGGCCACGGGCGGGCGGAACGGGGCGCAGGAACATTCTTATTGACATTTCGCCATATAACGAAACATAGTGCACCCATGCTGCGCGACTTCATGCACCTGACCAAGGCGCTGGCCGATCCCAGCCGGGTGCGCGTCCTGCTGGCCTTGCAGGCCGGCGAGCTGTGCGTCTGCCAGATCAGCGAACTCCTCGGCCTGGCGCCGTCCACGGTTTCCAAGCACCTCTCGATCCTGCACCACGCCGGCCTGATCGAATCCCGCAAGACCGAACGTTGGGTTTACTGTCGCCTCCCCGGTCCCGCCGCGCGGCCACCCGTGCGCCAGGCCCTTGCCTGGGTCCGATCCTCCCTGGCGCACGCACCGGAGGCCGAAGCCGACCGGCTCCATTTGCACCGCATCCTCCGGATCGAACCAGCCACCCTATGCCAACGTCAACGCCGCGTTTGAGAGTCTTGTTCCTCTGCACCGGGAATTCCTGCCGCAGCCAGATGGCGGAAGGCTGGACGCGCCACCTCAAGGGCGACGTGATCGAGGCCTGGTCCGCCGGCATCGAGAAGCACGGTCTGAATCCGCACGCCGTCAGAGTGATGGCCGAAGCCGGCGTGGACATCTCAACCCAGTATTCCAAGACGCTCACCGACGTTGGACCGGTCGCCTTCGATTATGTCGTCACGGTCTGCGGGCACGCCCACGAACACTGCCCCGTTTTCCCCGGCAAGAACAAGGTCGTGCATGTCGGGTTTGACGACCCGCCCACGTTGACGCGGCGCCTCCCGGATGGCGAAGCGAAGCTGGCCGTGTACCGCCGGGTGCGGGACCAGATCCGCGCGTTTGTGGAAACATTGCCGGTGGCCCTGCTCGCCGCGGCAAAAGCACCATCACCAGTTCCACCTCCAAACCGGAAGGAGACACATGAACGTTCAAACTGAGCGCGCCAGCCAGAAGTTCCTCGCCGGATTCAATTGCGCCCAGGCCGTCCTCCACGCCTTTGCTCCCGAACTGGGCCTGGACAGTGACACCGCCTTGAAACTCGCCGGCGGCTTCGGCGGGGGCATGGCACGACAGGGCGAGGTTTGCGGAGCCGTCACCGGCGGCATCATGGCCATCGGCCTCAAGTTCGGATGCGGCAGCAAAGACGACCGTGCCGCGACCGAGCGCACCTATCGAAACACGCAGGCACTCATGGAACGGTTCGCGCAGCGGCATGGTTCGTGCCTCTGCCGCGAACTGCTCCCGGGCTGCGACCTCCGGACCCTCGAGGGCCAGCAGCGTTTCAAGGAACTGGACCTTCGCCACCGGACCTGCCTGTCCTGCGTCCAGACGGTGGCTGAGGCGCTGGCGGACATCTTGTCGGAACCAGTCCCGGCCTGCCCGGCGCAATCATGAAGGCCGCCGCCACCTCACCGCCGATCCGGGCATCCAGGCGCCTCGCTTTCTTCGAGCGCTACCTGACCCTCTGGGTCTTCCTCTGCATGGTCGCCGGCGTCACGCTCGGCAAGGCGCTGCCCGGCCTGACGACGACACTGAGCAAGTTTGAATTCGGTCAAGGCTCGCAGGTGAACGTCGCCATCGGCGTGCTGTTGTGGCTGATGATCTACCCGATGATGCTCAAGGTGGATTTTGGCGCCCTCGGCGGCATCGCCCGCAAGCCCCGGGGCCTGCTGGTGACGCTGGTCGTCAACTGGCTCATCAAACCCTTCAGCATGGCGCTGCTGGCCTGGGTCTTCATGCAACATGTCTTCGCCGCGTGGATTGACCCGGAGACGGCCCGCAACTACACCGCCGGTCTCATCATCCTCGCCGCCGCGCCCTGCACCGCGATGGTCTTCGTGTGGAGTTACCTGACCGACGGCGATCCCGCCTACACGCTGGTGCAGGTGGCGGTGAACGACCTCATCATGCTGGTGGCTTTCGCGCCCATCGTGATGTTTTTGTGCGGCGTGGCGCACGTCGTGGTGCCCGCCCGGGTGCTCATCACGTCGGTGGTGGTGTTCATCGTCATTCCGTTGGCGGCGGGCTGGCTCACCCGCACCGCGCTGCTGAAATCGCACGGCAAGGAATGGTTCGAGCAAAAGTTCCTGCCGAAGTTTCATCCGGTGATGATCGGCGCGCTGCTGCTGACGCTGGTGCTGATTTTCGCGTTCCAGGCGAAGAACCTGACCAGCCGCTGGCTGGCCGTGCTGCTCCTGGCCGTGCCCATCATCATCCAGGTCTATTTCAACTCCGGCCTCACCTATCTGCTCATGCGTTTCCTCCGCGTGGAGCACGCGGTTGCCGCGCCCGGTTCGCTCATTGGGGCGAGCAATTTCTTTGAACTCGCCGTTGCCGTCGCGATCACCCTGTTCGGCGCGGATTCGCCAGCGGCGCTGGCAACGGTCGTCGGCGTTCTCGTCGAAGTGCCGGTGATGCTGTCCGTCTGCAACCTCTGCAACCGGTCGCGGGCCTGGTACCAACGCCCGGTTTCTCCCGCCGGCCAAAACGGCCAGGTTTCACTCTTATGAAAACAGCCCCGAACCTCGAACAAACTGAAGCCGTGCGCACCACAGTCCGCGAAGGCTATGCCCGGATTGCCACCGCCGGCAACGAACGCCGTTCCTCCAAGCCATCTTGCTGTTGCGGGTCCGCCCCGCCCTCGCCCGAAGAGGTAGCCCGACAAATTGGCTATGACGCCGCGGAACTCGCCGCCCTGCCGGAAGGCGCCAACATGGGCCTTTCCTGCGGAAACCCGGCCGCGCTCGCCGCGCTCCAACCGGGCGAAGTCGTGCTCGACCTTGGCGCCGGCGGCGGTTTCGACGTGTTCATCGCCGGCCGCAAAGTCGGTCCCGCCGGCCGGGCGATCGGGGTGGACATGACGCCTGACATGCTCGCGAAGGCGCGACGTAACATTGCTGCCTACCGCGCCCACGCCGGCCTGGACAACGTCGAGTTCCGGTTGGGAGAAATCGAGCACCTGCCCATGGCCAACGCGAGCGTGGACGTGGTCATCTCCAACTGCGTTCTGAATCTGTCACCGGACAAGCCGCAGGTCTGGCGCGAGATCGCCCGCGTGCTCAAGCCGGGCGGCCGCGTCGCCATTTCCGACCTCGCCCTGCTCCAGCCGTTGCCGGACGGCGTCCGCGACATGGTCGAGGCGCTCGTCGGATGCGTCGCCGGCGCCGTGCTCGCGAGCGAAACCGAGGCGATCGCGCGGGCGGCCGGTTTGACCGACATCGTTTTGCGTCCCAAGGCGGATTACATGAAGGCCATGCAAGCGTTTCAGGATCCGCTCTACCTGAAGATCGTGCAGCAGCTACCGGCGGGTACCAGCCCGGCGGATTTCATCACGAGTCTTGAAGTGACGGCGCGAAAACCGAAAGCCTTCCCCGCGCCGTAAATCGTGGTGCTCTCTGCGTGGCCGGGCGCGGCGACAAGAGGACACCGACGCCTGGCCGGCGGAGTGCCGTTTGAGTTTCGGGCCCGCCTGCGCGAGATTGCGAGGCGGGGTTGTTCCCGATCGAACCGGGCGGGCGGACGCCGGCCGCCGGAGCAACGACCGTCCGCGAAAGACTTACAGATGAACTGGTTTCAACGGCTTCGTATGAGCCATGCGCCGGCGGCAACGATTGTCATCCGGTTGATGGTCGGCGGAGTATTTTTCCTCGAAGGCCTCCTCAAATTCCTGCACCCGGACGAACTGGCGGCCGGGCGCTTCGCGAAGATCGGCCTGCCGTGGCCCGACGTGCTGGGTCCCTTCGTCGGCGGCGTCGAAATCCTCGCCGGCGCCCTGGTCGTGCTGGGGCTCCTGACCCGGTTCTCCGCCGTGCCGCTGCTGGTCATCATCTCCACCGCCATCCTCTCGACCAAGCTGCCGATCCTGTTGGGGCACGGCTTCTGGGGATTCGCGCTGCCGAAACTGCCGCACTACGGACTCCTGAGCATGCTGCACGAGGCCCGCACCGATTTCTGTTTATGGCTGGGCCTGGTGTTCCTGCTGCGCGTGGGCGCGGGACCGTGGTCGGTGGACGCCGCCTGGGCCGGCGGGCAACGGCGAGCCAGCCCGGCGGAAACGTCGTCACGGTGAAGCGGGCCAGGCGCCAACCGTGTGCGACAGCGGCTCAGGCCACGGTGATTTCCTGGCAAAGGTAAACATCCTGGATCGCGTTCAGCAACGCGACGCCCTCCTTCATCGGACGCTGGAACGCCTTCCGTCCCGAGATCAACCCCGTGCCACCGGCGCGCTTGTTGACGACCGCGGTGGCGACGGCCGCCGCCAGATCGCCTGCGCCCTTGGACTCGCCCCCGCTGTTGATGAGGCCCGCCCGTCCCATGTAACAATTGGCCACCTGGTAACGACAGAGGTCAATCGGGTGCGCGCTGCACAGGTCGGTGTAGATGCGCGGGTCGAACTTGCCATAGCTCGATCCGCCCATCTGGAGGGCCGGGTAGCCGCCATTGTTCTCGGGCAGCTTCTGCTTGATGATGTCCGCCTCGAGGGTGACGCCGAGATGGTTGGCCTGGCCGGTCAAATCGGCCGCCACGTGATAATCCGTGGTCTTCCCGTCGGCGCCCTTGACCTTGAACGCGCTGTTCCGCAAATAACACCACAAGACCGTGGCCAGTCCGAAGTCATGCGCCGCGTGAAAGGCCTGGGCCACCTCGACAATCTGCCGGCCGCTCTCGGGCGAACCGAAATAGACCGTCGCCCCCACCGCCGCGCAGCCCATGTCATAAGCCTGCTTGACCGTGCCGAACAGAATCTGGTCGGCCTTGTTCGGGTAGGTCAGGAGTTCGTTGTGGTTGATTTTCACCAGGAACGGAATCTTGTGGGCGTACTGGCGGGCGCACATCCCCAACACGCCGAAGGTCGAGGCCACGGCGTTGCAACCGCCTTCGATCGCCAGCTTGATGATGTTTTCCGGGTCAAAATAATCGGGGTTTTTGGCGAAGCTGGCACCGGCGGAGTGCTCGATGCCCTGGTCCACCGGCAGGATCGAGAGATAGCCGGTGCCGGCGAGCCGGCCGGAGCTAAACAGGCGCTGGAGGTTGACCAACACCCGGTTGTTGCGGTCGGACGACGCAAAAACGCGGTCCACAAAATCCGGTCCGGGCACGTGCAGCCGGTCCCTGGAAATCTTTGGGTTGCTGAAGCCGAGCAGGTAGTCCGCCTTGTCGCCGAGGTGCTGTTGAAGGGTGCTGATCATCGGGGTGCCTTTCGTTGTGTCATGAGATGTTCCATCGGTCGGCAGCCCGCGAGCTGCTTCGCCGCACACCATAACGGCAGGTGACCGTCGGCGCAATTGAGCGGCAGGATTTCTTCGGACCAACCCGGCGGTGTATCCGGAGCCTGCCCCCGGACCGCGGCGGTGTCGCAGACCAGCCGCAGCGCCGTCGCCCTCGTGGTTACCCGAGTACGACTGACATCGTGGGGTTTCTCAAGCTGCTGCGGCTGGCGCATGGCACACAGCCGCGGTCCAACCCCTGGCGGTCAAGAGTAGTGCCGGATGCGGTCCATCCCCGCCAAACCTGCGGGAATTGGTTTGTCGCGCGCGCGACAAAGCGACATCATCGCGCGCTCATGAACACCATCCGTTGCCTTGGTCTTGCGGCCCTGGCCGTGCTCCTGACAGCGGGAGCCCAACTCCGCGGCGCCGCCACCTTCGCCATCGGGACGAACGACTTTCTCCTCGACGGCCAGCCCTTCCTGATCCGCTGCGGCGAGATGCACTTTGCCCGCATTCCGCACGAGTATTGGCAGCACCGTCTGCGCCTGGCGCGCGCCATGGGCCTCAACACCGTTTGCGCCTACCTTTTTTGGAACCTGCACGAGCCGCAGCCGGACCGGTGGAACTGGTCTGGCGACGCCGATGCCGCCGCGTTCTGCCGGCTGGCCCAGGCCGAAGGGCTCAAGGTAATCCTCCGTCCGGGCCCGTATTCCTGCGCCGAATGGGACTTCGGCGGCTTTCCGTCCTGGCTGCTGAAGGTCCCCGACCTCAAAGTGCGCACGCAGGACCCGCGTTATCTCTCGGCGTGCCGCCGTTATGTCGCAGCCGTCGGCCGCCAGCTCGCGCCACTGCAGATCACGCGCGGCGGGCCCATCATCATGGTGCAGGTCGAAAACGAGTACGGTTCCTATGGCAGCGACCGCGAGTACCTCGGCCTCCTGCGGGACGAGATCAAAGCCGCCGGGTTCGAGGTGCCGCTCTTCACCTGCGACGGTCCGTCCCAACTCAAGAACGACACGCGCGACGACCTGTTTTGCGTGGTGAACTTCGGGGGCGACCCCGCGGCCAATTTCAAGGCGCTGCGCGCCATCCGGCCGTCCGGCCCGCTCATGTGCGGCGAATACTATCCCGGCTGGTTCGACAGTTGGGGCAAGTCCCATCACGTCGGTGACCCGGCCCGCATCGTGAAGGAAGTCGGCTGGATGCTCGAGCACAACGCCTCGTTCAGCATCTACATGGTTCACGGCGGCACATCGTTCGGCTTCACCGCGGGGGCCAACTGTCCGCCGTTCGCGCCGCAGGTGACGAGCTACGACTACGACGCGCCCATCAGCGAGGCCGGCTGGGACACGCCGAAACTCCACGCGCTGCGCGAACTGTTCGTCAAGCACCTGTCACGGGGAGAGACGTTGCCGGACGTGCCACCGCGCCAGCCGGTGATCACCATCGCGCCAATCCAGTTTCCCGAAGCCGCGCCACTTTTCGCCAACCTGCCGGCATCGAAGGAATTTGAACATCCGCTGTTCATGGACATGCTCGACCAACCGCACGGTGCCATTCTCTACCGAACAAGACTTACCGCCGGCGCCGGTGAAAAGCTCGTGATCCAGGAGCTCCACGACTACGGCCTCGTCTTCCTGAACGGCAGGAAGATCGCCACGCTCGACCGCCGCCACAACCAAAACACGACGCTGCTTCCGACGCGCGACGGCGAAAACACGCTCGACCTGCTGGTGGACACCTTCGGCCACGTCAACTACGGCGGCTACATTCACGATCCCAAAGGCATCGCCGAGAAGGTCGAACTCGTCACCACCGGCGGGTCCCGCGAATTGACCGGCTGGCGGATCTACAATCTGCCGCTCGACGAACGAGAGCTGGCGGCGCTCAGGTTTGAATCGCCGACGAAACTTCGATTCAGGTCCGACGTGCCATTCGACGACTCCGTGCCGGCGTTCTATCGCGCCACGTTTGAGCTGGCGCGCACCGGCGACACCTTCCTGGACTTCAGCACCTGGGGCAAAGGCCTTGCGTGGGTCAACGGCCACAACCTCGGACGGTATTGGAACATTGGTCCACAGCAATCCCTCTACTGCCCTGGAGCGTGGCTGAAAACGGGCCGCAACGAATTGATCGTCTTTGAACTGAACGGCGCGACGAATCACACCGTCGCCGGCCTGGCCGAACCGATTTTGGATCAGGTCCAAGAGCAGGCCAACGCCAGGGCGCATCGCCAGCCGGGACATAAGCTGGACCTCGCCGGCCTGACGCCGGCCGCCACCGGCACGTTCGGTCCCGGCCAGGAATGGCAGGTCGCGCATTTCCCGCCGGCCACGGGACGGCAATTCGCCCTCGAAGCCCTGAACTCGCAAACGGGCGACGCGTTCGCCACCCTGGCCGAGCTCTGCCTGCTCGACCCCGACGGCAAGGAATTGCCCCGCACCGCGTGGAAGGTCGTCTATGCCGACAGCGAAGAGCTGGAAAGTGACGACGGCAGCGCCGACAACGTGTTCGACCTGCAGACGACCACCTTCTGGCACACGCAATGGGATGGCGCCCAACCGCGGCATCCGCACACGCTGGTGCTTGACCTGGGCAGCCAGCAAACCATTGCCGGTGTGCGCTGCCTGCCACGCCAGGATTCCGCCAATGGCCGAATCAAGGATTACCGCATCTACGTCGGTGACGGCCTGGTCAGCGGAACCAATGCCAATTAGCCCGCGCTTCAAGCAATCCGCGGGACACCGCCGCGCGGTCGTGTCCCTGTTTCCGCCGTCAAGCGGCGTTTGGAGTCCCGGCTTCAGCCGGTTGGGCCGCCTGAAGGCGGAACTCCCAACGCGACGAAGCCCGGCCGCTGTATCCCGCAACTGATTCAGGACACCGCCGCACCGCAGGCTTGCCTGCCCTGCCGGCCCGTGTTATGCCATGCGTCATGGCACACTTAACTTCCTCCCTCCCGTGTTGGACGCTGGCCATCTTGCTGGCCGCAGCCGCCACCGCTTTCGCCGCACCGACCGACAAACCCGGCTGGAAGCTGACGTTCAATGACGAGTTCGACGGGAAGGCGCTCGACCTGACGAAGTGGAATCCCAACGATCCGTGGGGGCGGGAACGCAACCGGGAACTACAGGCCTACGTCCCGGATGCGTTTGAGGTCCGGAACGGCATCCTGCGCCTCAAGGCCGAGCAACGACAGGCCACTTATGCCGGCAAGGAGCGCGCTTACACTTCGGGCATGATGACGACCTACCAGAAGTTTGCGCAGCAGTACGGCCGGTTTGAAATCCGCTGCCGGGTGCCGCGGGGCAAGGGCATGTGGCCGGCGTTCTGGCTGCTGCCGGAGCCGCTGGCCTGGCCGCCGGAGATTGATGTGCTCGAAGTGCTCGGCCACGAGCCGCAGAAGGGGTATTACACCCACCATTTCAAGGACGCCACCGGCCAGCACAAATCGCACGGCGGGTCCTGGACCGGCCCCGATCTCTCGGCTGCTTTTCATGAGTTCGCGGTCGAGTGGTCCCCGGAACGCCTCGTTTGGTTCGTGGACGGCGTGGAACATTTCCGCTCGGAGGACTCGATCCCGCAAGTGAAGATGTACCTGCTGGTCAACCTCGCCGTCGGCGGCGACTGGCCGGGCGCGCCGGACGCGCAAACCCGCTTCCCGAACGCACTCGAAGTGGACTACATCCGCGTTTACTCCAAAGTGCCGTAGCTCCGGTCGCGTCGGTCACGATCACCGGCATGTCGAGACTGAAGCCTTCGGGGGGCAGCCCCCGTCTGGGCCCGTTTTGTTTGTAACCGCTCCCCGCGCCCATTCGTCTGGCGTGGTGACACCAAGAATGACGGTAACCAGGACCTGACGTGGAAACTGTTGATTCAAGAGGACTCATCATGAATATTGTCAAACATTCGCGCCTGCTCGTGGCGGTCGCTTTGGCGGCCGGCCTGTTGGGCTCCGTAAACCTGCTCGCCCAAAACAATGGCGGGGGCGGCAACGGTGGTGGCAATGGCGGCGGCCGTGGCGGCCGCAACGCCGCCCGCGGACAGGGCAACTTCGATCCGGCCCAGTTCCAGGCCCGCCGCCTGGAACGCTATCGCGAGCAACTCGAGGTGACTGACGACACCGAATGGAAAGCCATCCAACCGCTGGTTGAAAAGGTCATGCAGGCCGAGGCCGAAAGCCGAGTCGGTGGCTTCGGCGGCGGCCGCAACGCCGCCCAAGGCCGGCGCGGTCAACCCGATGCCGCCGCCAACCAACCCGCCCAGAACGCCAACCGTGCCCGGCGCGGCGGCGCGGAGCCCAATCCGGCGGCCACCGCCTTGCAGGCCGCGCTCGACAGCAAGGCAGCGCCGGATCAGGTGAAAGCCAAGCTGGCCAAGCTGCGCGAGTCCGTCGCCGAGAAGGAAGCGAACCTGGCCAAGGCGCGCGAGGCGCTGCGACAGGTGCTCTCCGTCCGGCAGGAAGCCACCGCCGTGCTGATCGGCCTGTTGCGCTAAACCAATCGGCCCCCGGCGAAGCAGCCCGGCGCGCGAATGCCAGGCCGGGCAGTGTGCCGCCGCCGCGCGGTTTCAAACTTGACGCGGCGGATGCGCTCCACATGCTCGGCGACATGAACTCCGTCCAGCCGTCCGATCCTGCGTCTCGCGCAACGACTCTTTCCCCGGCAACCCGGCGTCGCTTCCTCCAATCGCTCGGTCTGGGCGCAGCCGTGCTGCAAATCCATCCACTGGCGCGCGCCCAGGAAAAACCCATCCAAGGCTTCGAGAAAGCGGCCACCGATCCGAACGCCGCGAAAGGCTGGCAGCCGGTGTCAGACCGCAAGCTGCGGATGGGCATCGTCGGTTACGGCGTCTGCAAATTCGGGGCGGAATTCGGCTTCCAGAATCATCCCAACGTCGAAATCGTCGCCGTAAGCGATTTGATCCCGGACCGCTGTGCCGAACTCGCGAAGGCCTGTCGTTGCGCGAAGACCTATCCGTCGCTCGAGGAACTGGTCAAGGACGACCGCATCGAAGCGGTGTTTGTGGCCACCGATGCGCCAAGCCACGCGCGGCATTGCCAGGAAGTGTTGCGCCACGGCAAACATGTGGTCTCGGCCGTGCCCGCCGTGTTCGGATCGCTGGAGGACGCGGCGGCGCTGTTCGCGGCGGTCAAGGCCAGCGGCCGCACTTACATGATGTTCGAGACGTCGTGTTTCCATGAGGACCTGCACGCCATGCGCACGATCTACCGGGCGGGCGGGTTGGGCAAACTCGTCTATGCCGAGGGCGAGTATTTTCACTACATGCCGGAGCCGATCGCGTCGTTCAAGGACTGGCGCGTCGGGCTGCCGCCGCAGTGGTATCCCACGCATTCGAATGCCTACTACGTCGGCGTGACGGCCGGGAGCTTCACCGAAGTCAGTTGCCTGGGCCTGCCAAGTCGAATCTCTCATTTACAGCCGTCGAACAACCGGTATCAAAATGCGTTTGGCACCGAGATCGCCCTGTTCCGCACCAGCGAAGGCGGGATGTCGCGGATGGGGGTGAGTTGGGACACGCCCGGTTACGGCGGCGAAATGGGGCGGGTGCGCGGCGAGAAGGGCTCGTTTTACGGGCGCTATGAAGGCCTGGAAACCAAGCTGCCGGCCACGGCCCGGCCGCCCCTGCCGCCCGGCGTCGAAGCGGGCGGCCATGGCGGGGCGCACGGATATCTCATGGACGAATTTGTAAGCGCGGTGCTGCAGAATCGCCGGCCGCTGGTGGACGTGGCGATGGCGTTGAACCTAACCGTGTCGGGCATCGTGGCCCACCAATCGGCGCTGAAAAACGGCGAACTGCTGAAAATCCCCCAGTTCAAGATGTGGACATAAAACAGGCCGGGCTGGGGACGGAGCCCCTGCCTGTCCACACGCGCTTGCAGCGATGCTGTGCCGCCGGAACTCCGTCTCTCCGGAACGAATTATTTTCCCTGGCGTGTGCCGGGCTGCAGGCCCGGAAGAACTCAGGGCAGAGCGAGTCCGCGAGCGACGCCCCGGGTTTATCGTCCATCAAACATCCAAGCCCTGTAAGGGCGGCAGAATGGTCGCGTGGCATGCGCCGCGCATTTGGCCTCCAACAGTGCGCCGACCGCCTCGGTGGCCGCGCGGCCATCCGCGCCTGGTTGGGCAGAAACTCGCGGACCGTGCCGGCGTGAACACCCCACGCGGCGGCCAGAGGCGGCAGCACGGCTTCGTCAAGGAACCCCGGCTCGGGCAGGCGCGTCTCGACGGCCAACGCGCGGGATAAGGCGAGCGCGGCGTCGAGCAAGGGCGGGCGCGGCTGATGGGCGCGATCAACCCGGCGGTGATGAGCCGCTCCGGGGCCTCGAGCGCCTCGTCCGCCATTGTAACGTTCAACCGGCCATCTTCGGCGAACCACCCGCGCACCACCCCGGGCAGCCGCTCCGACCCGCGCTCAAAGCAGGGTGTCGGTCGCGTCGTCAGGCACGAGATCCACGCGGGGCGAGCCGTTCTGGGCAGCCCGCGCGAAGAGCCGTTTGAACCGCGCCTCCAAGTGGAGCAACACGGCTTCCACATGCTTGCACGTGCCGAGGCCGTTCTTGCGAAAATCCTGGCAGGTGCAGGCGAATTGCCGTCCCGCCACGTCGCGAATCTCGACCGCGTACGTCAACCCGCTGCCGGAAGCGACGGAGAAATTGGAGAACACCGGGAACCGCGCGTCGTGGTTGCGGATGACAAAGGAACCCTCGCGCGCCCGCAGCCGGCGGCGGTTGATTTCGTCCTCGTCGGTCGTGCGCCAGTCATGCGCGGGCGGGAGGGTGATCTCCGGTTCGGGCGTGGTGGTTTCCGCCTGCTTGGGCGTGCGTGAGGCGCCGGCAAATTCTTTCGACTTCTTTGCATTTGCGGTCATCTGAGACATGCCGACACGTTGACAAGCGAGGCGAGTTTTTGCAATCAAGCTTGTTAAGCGAAGTCAAGAAACGCGCGGCAGCGGCTTCGGTTTGGCGTCCCGGGACACGGATTTCGGGGGTGCGGGCAGACTAAATGCCTTCTCGTCGGGAATTGTGAGCGCGCGCACCTTTTGCGACGCCCAAAGACTGCCGATCTTGCCGCGTTGAAGCGGATTGAACTCCGCCTTCCTTCGAATCCGCAAAATTTTGGCGGGATTCTTGAATTTGAGCAAACACCCCGCGAGGTCGGGGCAGGCATTGCCTGCGAGATCGAGTTTCACCGGCTCGCCAAGGCCATCAAGCCGAAGTTCGCCGCGCACACGACCTTTCATCCGGTTGTCAATCTCGTCGCCAGTCACGTTGTCATGAGTGCGCCAAGCCATGTTGCAGAATAATCCGCACACTTCCGCCAACGCAAAATGATTTCTGCGAGAATGATGGAGGGCAGTGACCGGACTGGAGAGCGGGGTGAAATACTGGTTTCGCGTTGCCGCCAGCAACGCGCATAGCCCCGGCCCCTGGAGTCAACCCGTCAGCGCAAGGGAAAAGTCAAAATTCAGCACTCTACTTCGTATTTATTAACGCTGAGTTTCGCGCGAACTACGCGCACTCCAGAGAATCCGCTTCGCTTCAATGCGCTTTCAACCTCTACTTCATCAACAGAGCAACGACAGCCCAGTATGACCTCAACTAAAACGAGAAACTTATCCGGAATGCCTAAGAAGAAATTTCCGTCACGAGATTCAAAACGCTTCAAACTAATTATCGCCCGATACTCAGCTTCTGGCTTCCAGCAAGTTTTCTTCGTGGTAAGGGTTTTTTTATAGCGCTCCAGCAAATAATTACAATCTAGATTACCTAGACATATGCACGGCCGATCCTCTGTATAATCCACTTCACGGAGATTGGGATCAAGATCGTGGTCAAATCCCAAAGCAATACCTTTATGCGAATCAGCATAGTGCCCCCACAAACTCGGTTGCTTCCAATGAGTTGAAAACGATAGCAGTCCAAATTGTTGATGAAAACGGGCTTGCAATTCCATCTGCTGATTGCGAATTAAATCGCGGGGGGTATTCTCACGGAGACCTTCGATTCCCGGCAGGCTCTCGAAAGGGTCGTTTAATTCAAGAACACGTCCAACACGAAGTTCGCGCGTTTCAATGGACTTCATCGCCCACTTTGCAGGCATAAATCTGTAAAGCCGGATCGTTTTTGGAGTGGTTTGGCTCACTACAATCCCAGTTTCTTGAACCGGTTGTTCACTTGTTTGAGGTGGAAGTCGAGCGAGCCGAGTTTCTCCAGTTCGCCCTTTTTGAAATGTTCTGCCATGACAAGGTTGGTTTTAGCTTTCCACAATGCGCGGCCAGGCGCCCTTGACGCTGCCGTAATGGCGCGTGAGCTGCGGAAACTCCGGTGACGCCGGATCGGGGCAGACCGGCTTGCCGGACGCGTCGAGATACAGGCAGCCCAGTTCCGCGGCGGGCAGGCGCTCAATCAACTCCCGTGATTCGAGGACAATCCCGATCCACCGCTCCTTCGTCGCCACCAAATCCAAAGGTCTTTCAAGCCGGACCTCGGCGAGGTCTTCAGGGCGAAAGCGGTTTCCCCGCAGAGCCCAATCCAGGATGAATTCCGGCGTCAACCCCGGGTCTTTGCCCGCCGCCGCCCAGACCAGCGCCGCCAGATGCAGGTGTTGCTCATGGAGAAACAAGGTGTCGAGATAATCGCGGATTTTTTGCCGCCCGGCCATCGCCAGGATCTTGTTGGTGGCGGCATCCCAAAAACTCAGCCGCCACCCCAGTTCCGGGTCCGGTTCGATCGGGAAAAAGCGGAACATCGAGTCCTGCACCCATTCGATCTTTGTCTGCGTCCCGTCCCGCGCCACCAAAGCGCGGCGGAACTCCGGCTGAACGCGGCCCACCGGCTCCACCTGAAAGCCGGCTTCTCGCAACCCGATCACATCCGCTTCGTAAGCCGCCAGCAGCAATTCCGGCGCGTCATGAAAGACATCCACGTCCTGGGAGCGACGCGGGGAATCGGCCGCCTGGTGCAGCACCGTCGCGCCACCGATGAAGCTGTCGGGGTTGCGATTGGCTGCGAGCACGCGCAGCACTGCACGCTCAAAACCACCTAGCGGCATAATTCGGCAACAATTCGGTAGCCGCGATGTCCGCCATTCTGACGGAGATTGCGGATGATCCAGGGCAGGTCCGCCTCCACCACTTGGTGATCCGGGTCGGCTGACCAGAAGCACAAGGCGTAAAAATCCTTGAATGCCTTGCGTGCCAGTTCGAGCCGGCGCTCGCGGACCTCCTCGTCGGTCGCATTCATGTTCATGGTGTAACTCAATTTGCTGAATTGCTCAAGCTTTCCGCCTCTTCACGTCGGCGGCTACAATCCCAGCTTCTTGAACCGGTTCTTCACTTCCTTGAGGTGGAAGTCCAGCGAGCAGAGCTTCTCCAGTTCGCCCGACCGGAAATGCTGCGCCACCGCCGGGTCTGCCCGCAGTTGTTCGACGAAGTCCGCGTCGTCGCGGCCGGCGTGCTTCACCTCCCACGTCTTCATCGCCGCGTCCTGTACGAGCTGGTAGGCCTCTTCGCGCGTCAGGCCCTTCTTGATCAGCGCCAGCAGGACCGTCTGGCTGTTCCACATGCCCAGGCTCAGCCCGAGGTTCTTCTTCATGTTCTCCGGATATACCGCCATCCCGTCCATCAGGCGCGTGAGCAGGCCGAACATGTAGTCGAGCAGCGTGCAGGAATCGGGAAAAATGATGCGCTCGACGCTGCTGTGGCTGATGTCGCGCTCGTGCCAGAGGGCGACGTCCTCGAGCGCGGCCAGTGCGTTGCCGCGCAGCACGCGCGCCAGGCCGGTCAGGCGCTCCCACGTGATCGGGTTGCGTTTGTGCGGCATCGCGCTGCTGCCCTTTTGCCCCTGGGTGAACGGCTCCTCGGCTTCGAGGACCTCCGTGCGCTGGAGGTGGCGAAACTCCACCGCCCAGCGCTCGATGCTCGCACCCACCAAGGCGAGCGTTGTCTGGAATTCAGCGTGGAGGTCGCGCTGGACAACCTGCGTGGCAATGGGCGCGGGGCGCAGACCGAGTTTCTTGCAGACGAACGCCTCGACGCGCGGCGAAAGATGCGCGCTGGTGCCAACGGCGCCGGAAATCTTGCCGACAGCGACCACTTCGCGGGCGGTTTCGAGCCGGCGCAGGGCGCGACCGAACTCGTCGT
The DNA here is from genome assembly GCA_050012855.1 of Verrucomicrobiota bacterium. Taxonomy (GTDB): domain Bacteria; phylum Verrucomicrobiota; class Verrucomicrobiia; order Limisphaerales; family J093; genus JAJXZJ01. The sequence continues at coordinate 58,459 of JBEKGJ010000017.1, forward strand.
GCATCAGCGCCAGCTTCAGCCCGAACGTCGTGGGCTCGGCGTGGATGCCGTGGCTGCGGCCGATGCAGGGCGTGAATTTGTGCTCCTGCGCGCGCCGGGCGATGCTGGCCCGCGCCGTCTTCACGTCGGCGATCAGGATGTCGGCCGATTGGACCATCTGCACGCCATAGGCCGTGTCGCCCACGTCACTGCTGGTCAGGCCGAAATGAAACCAGCGGCTGGCACGGTCGTTGATCTTCTCGGCCACCGCGGTCGTGAAACCGATGACATCGTGGTTGAGCGTCTTTTCCAGTTCCTTCTGGCGCGCGACGAGGCCGGGCAAGTCGGCAAACCAGGCGTCGCAACCGGCCTTGATCTTCGCAAAATCCGCGGCGGGCACGACGCCTTCCTTGACCAGCGCCTCGCTGGTGAGCAGTTCGATCTGCAGCCAGAGCTTGAGTTTGTTTTCGTCCGTCCAGATCGCCCGCATTTCGGGACGGGAGTAACGCAGAATCATGCCGTGAGGTTAGCCAACCGGCCGGGGCGAGTCGAGGCGCGAGTGGCGGGCCGGCAGCAATGCCTCAGCGAAGCCCGCCGCCCGACCGGAGAAGCGAATTGTAAACCAGCCCGGCCGAGGATCCGTAGAGCGGATTCACGCGCAGGTGTCGCGCCGGCTGAATCCACTCCCACGGCGCGCCCGCCGCGCGATTCGCCCGGACGTGGGCGATGAACTCGGCCAGCAAGCGGTCGCCCGCCGCCCGTTTCACCCGGCGCAGAGCGGTCACCAGCCAGCCCGTCGGAGTGGCCCAGTAGCCGCCGTTCTGGTATTCATCAGCCGGGCAGGCGGCCTGTTCCCAGTGGCCGCCGAACTCGCCCGTGGGCGGGAGATGGCGCGCCTGGCCCTGAACCACCGTCCCCCCGGCCTCGTAGAGCTCCAGCAAATGCCGGGCAACGTGGCGCCCAACTCCGGGTTCGAGCAGCCCGAGCCAGAGCGCAAAAGCCGAGGCCCACACGTCGTCCTTGCGACCCAAACCGGTGGCGGAGAGCAGCAATCCCGATTCGGTCGTACCGCTGCCGGCCACCTTTTGGTAGAACGCCGGAGGAATTGCCGACCGGATCTTGTCGGCTTCGGCGCGGAGCCGTTTCGCGGCCGCGGTTTTGCCGTTCGCGTTCAACATCACCGCGAGTTCACGGGCGGCCCGCCAGCGAAACAACGACGGCATGAGGCAAAGACCACTCTTGCGGATGGCATCGCAAAAACCCCAGTCCACGCGCGTTCTTCCTTCTGCCGGGTCGCAGACGACCAGGCCGGTCGGTTCGTCCGCGGCCACGGAGGCAAAGGCCTTCTCACACACGTCGGAGAGGCGGGCGGTCCCCCACCCTGTTTTTACCGTGGATTGGAAGAACGTCAGCCGGCGGGTCAACCACCAGTGCTCAAAGACCATCTGAATGAAGAAGAACGCGTCGTCGGCCGGCGGGAGGAAGCCATAGCTGCCGTTGCCTTGCTCGATGTATGCACCCGGATACCAACAGGCTTCGCCAACCAGCGTGATGTGGTCGGGAATGCTGAAAGGCGGAACGAACAGCCGTCCGAAGCGGAGCCCGTCGGCGCCCGGCTGGGTCGCCGCCGTCAAGCGCACCCAGCCCTCGATTTCGTCGGCCGGCACCAAATCGCCGCCGAGCATCATCGCGGCATCACGAATCCAGAATGCGGGATAATAGTTCTGCGTGGCACCCGGCACGCGCACCGCACAGCCCGTGGTGTTCGTCGGTCCACCGGGAATTCGCCCGCCCGGCGGAATTCGCGCGCCGTCGAGAACCTTCCTCGCCATTTCGCGCAAGAGCTCGAGATCCCGGGCAACCGCCGTTGACGCCGGTCCGCGTCCGCCGGCCAGCAAGCGCGAGGGCAACAAGAGGGCCGCGGGCGCGAGGGCAAGCTGTCGGAGAAAGTCACGGCGTCGCTGCACGGATTTGCGCGGGTTCACACGGGTTTCATACCAAGCCGGCGCCTTGCGGGCAATCCCATGCGTTCACCAACTGGCGGCTGCCCCGCGCGGTGGCGTCGCGATGTTAGCGCCGCTGACCGGCTATTTGAGCTTCTTGATGATCTCGCCAAGGCCGCCTTCCACGGGCTCGATCTCAATCGGGCCGCCGGTCGGCGGCGGCGGGGGTGCGACCATGACGGCGCCTTTGGCTGCCGCCCCCGCGGTTTTTGGCCCAGCGGTGGTGGCCGGCAGGGGCACCGCCGCGGCGGGCGAAACATCGGCCGGCTCGGCGTCGGGGGCGTCCGCCGTTTTACCGGGAATGAAGAAATTCGTCCGCCGGGCGAGCCATTTTTGATAGCGGTCGAAGGTCCACATGCTGTGTTCGCCGCCGGTTTCGAGGGCCTGCGGCAGTTTGAAAAAGTCACGGCTGCGGATGAAGGCCTTCACCGACGTGCTGGGCCGGAGGATCTCGCACTCAGGCACGCGGATGTTGAGGTCCGGACGAAACAGGAGGCGCTGGCACACGACGCCCAGCAGGCAGTCGGCCAATTGGGCGCAGATGTTCCCCTGAATCTCGGGCGGGAACGCCAGCGCGATGCGTTGCAGCGCCTCGGCACACGTGCCCGAATGCACGGTGGCCAGGACCAGGTGACCCGTCTCCGCCGCGTTGAGGGTCAGGCGCATCGTCTCGGGTTCGCGCATCTCGCCCACCATCAGAACGTCCGGGTCTTCGCGCAGCGCATCGAGCAACCCCTGCTCGAATGACGGCGTGTCGCGGCCCACCTCCCGCTGACGGATAAAGGCGCGGCGCGGGCGGAAGGTGTATTCGATGGGGCTCTCGATCGTCACCACATGGCGGGCCTCGGTAACGTTGATCTCCTGGATCAGGGCGGCGAGCGTGGACGACTTGCCGCTGCCGGTGGGGCCGGAAATCAGAACCAGCCCGTGGGTCGGAACGACCAGGTTTTTCAGGTCGGGATGCAGGTTGAGGCGTTCAAGGGTGGCCTGGAACGGTGCCAGCAGACGAATTGCGAGGCCAATGCCGCGACTGGTGTGCAACATGTTGATCCGGCAGCGCACGCCGGCGATGGTCCGGGAAAAGTCGAACGAACGCCGTTCCAGAAAGAACGGCCAGGCGTCAGGCCCGACCAACTCGTGGGCGAACCGGGCGAGGGTGGGCGCCGCGAACGGCTCGCCGGCAACCCGCAGCGTGCCGCGGATGCGGAGGGCGGCCGGCAGTCCGGCTTCCAAATGCAGGTCACTGGCGCCCTGCTGGTGGGCATCGGCGATCAGGGCTTCGAGACTCATGCTGAGGATGCGTTGTCAATGTTCCGCCAGTCAAACACCTGCCGGCCGCTGAAGTTGCGGGTTACCGGCCGGATGGGCCGCATTGCACCAACCATCGTCTGCTCAAGACCGGCGCATTTTGTCCCGGGCGAGTTCGAGGATGCGCCGTTCGCGCGGCGTCAGGCTCTGAATGCCGTGCGCAGAAATCTTCTCGAGGATGGGATCGACCTCCTTGCTGATGAACTCGGCGGGAGGCAGGTCCTCGCCGGGCGGCGGGGCTTGCCGCCGCCACGCGGCGCTGCGCACGGCCGTGGCCTTGACCAGTTCCTGCTGGTGGTCGGAGACCGCCTGCCAATCGTGACGAACCTGACTGCGGCGCGGCCAGTTCAGGCCATACCGCACGTAGGCGAGACCCGCCAGGATTCCACCGAGGTGGGCGGCATGGGCGACGCCCACGCTCTCCGCCGGTCGCAGCATTCCCAGCACGGCCAGCACCAATTCGACGACAATAAGGTATTTTGCCCGCATCGTCACGGGCAGGATAAACGCCACCAGCGTTGTGATGGGCAGATTGGCGTTCAGGGCGGCGAAGGCCGCGATCACGCCGAACACGCCGGCGGAGGCGCCCACCACCGGGCCAAGGCCGAAATGTGCGGGAAAGGCCAGGCTGACCACGGCCTGCGTCAGGCCCCCCAGCACGCCGCTGCCGAAATAGAGCTTCAGGAAATTGGCCCGGCCCAGCGCCGCCTCCACCGGCCGGCCGAACATGTAAAGCATGGCACAGTTCAACCCGATGTGGAGCACGCCGGCATGGAGAAACTGAAAGGTGAGCAATTCCCAGAGGTAGCCCTTGGCCAGATCACCAGGGAACAACGCCAGGTAGGGCTCCAGCGCCGGCGGCGGCCGGTCGGACATCCCGGCGAGCGGCACAATCAACTGGGCGGCGTAGAAAATGACGTTGGCCAGGATCAGCCATACGCAGGCAGAGAGTCGCAATCGCCAGGGAGTGTCATCCGGCGGGGTGCGCATGTATGAGCGATCCGAAATCACCGCGCCGCAACGTAGCCGTCACTGAAGCGCTTTTCAACCGGTGAATGAATGCGCGTTGGCCGCCTTCCCAACGGGCGCCAGCCCGCCGGGGCGACCGGTCGCGGATCGTGATCGGTCGGGAAACCAGGTGCCATTTCAGGCGGCCGCCCCCGGTTTCGGCGCTCCGGCAATGTTCCCGAGGCGCATGAATTCCAGGCGGTAGTTCGCCTGGGGATGGCGCGACGACGGACCGGACACCAGCATGGCGATGCCGCTGGGGATGCCGTGTGCGATCAGCCAGTCGCAGGCAAAATCAGACCAATTCTCGGGATCAGCCGTCAGGTGGACGGGGTAAACGCCATAGGAAAACGCGAGCCCCTGACAAACCGCGGCCTCCGGACTCATCGCGACCACCCACACGTCCGGCTTGAAACGTGAGATCATGCGCGCCGTCGTCCCGGTTTGGGTTGGCACGAACACGCCCACACCCGGCACGGTTTCCAGCGCGTGTTCAACCAGGCCCGCAATGGCTTCGGCGGCGGTCGCGGGTTTCTGTTCGTTGGCCAGCGCGCGCAGATCACGCAACCGCGCCGGCGGCCGGCCAGCCTCGGTCGCCGCAGCAATGCCCGCCAGCATGGACACCGCCTCGACGGGGAATTTGCCCATGGCGGACTCGCCCGACAACATGAGGCAGTCCGTGCCGTCGAGAATCGCGTTCGCCACGTCGGTGGCCTCCGCGCGCGTGGGCAACCGGCTGCTGACCATGGATTCGAGCATCTGCGTGGCCGTGATGACGGGCTTCCCCGCGAGATTGGCCCGCGCAATGAGCCGCTTCTGCGTCAGCGCGATGCTCCAGATCGGCACCTCGACGCCCAGATCGCCCCGCGCTACCATGATCCCATCGGCCGCCTTCAGGATCTCCTCGAAATGTTCCAGGGCGCCCGCCCGCTCAATCTTGGCAATGACAAACGGCCGCCGGCCCAATTTCTCTGCGGCGGCGCGCAGCGCCTGGATATCCACCGCCGTCTCGACAAACGACTGGCTTACGGCGTCCACCCCGTGCTGCAGAGCGAATTCGAGACAGGCGCGATCGTGCTCGGTGAACGCGCTCATGCCGAGGTCAATCCCGGGCAGGTTGAGCCCCTTGCGCGACCGTAGTTCGCCACCGACCGCCACTTGGCAACGAACGTCGGCACCGGTAACCTGGCTGACGACCAGTTGCACCAAACCGTCGTTGAGGAAGAGCCGGTCTCCCGGCTTCACCACCTGCGGCAGGCGCTCGAAGCTCATGGAAACGCGCTCCTCGCTGCCGACGACGTCCTCGGTGGTCAGCGTGAAGGTGCCGCCGGCGCGCAACTGGATCGGCTCGGGCTCGATCCGGCCCAGTCGCATCTTGGGTCCCGGCAGGTCGGCCATGATCGCGACGCGATGGCCGGTGGCGCGTGCCGCGGCCCGGAGGCGCTCGATGCGCTCGCCGTGCTCGGCGAAATCGCCGTGCGAGAAATTCAGCCGGGCGATGTCCACGCCGGCGTGAAGCAGGCGTTCGAGCATCTCCGGCGACTCGGAAGCCGGGCCGATGGTGGCAACGATCTTGGTCTTGTGGTCGCGGAGAGGGATTGGCATGTGGTTCGCAGTTCGTTCGCGCCGGCCGGGAAGCACGCCCGGCGCATTCGGGTTGATCAGGTCAGCACCGAGCCTTCGACGAACGGTTTGCCGGCGCCGAGTGCCTGGAGGTTGGCCACGGTGGTTCGCGCAATGTCGCCCAGCGCCTCGCGGGTCAGGAACGCCTGGTGCGCCGTGATCAGCACGTTGGGAAACGTCAGCAGCCGCGCCAGTTCGTCGTCCTGCAAAACCTGGCTGGACCGATCCTCGAAGAAGATGCCTTCCTCCTCCTCGTAAACGTCGAGCCCGACCCCGCCGAGCCGGCCGCTCTTCAATCCTTCGATCAGCGCGGTCGTGTCAATCAGGGCGCCGCGGCTGACGTTGATGAGGATCACGCCGGGCTTCATCAGCTCAATCGTCTCGCGACAGATGACATGGCGGGTGGCCGGCGTCAGCGGCAGATGGAGCGAGATGACGTCGCTGAATCCGGCCAACGACGAGGCGTCCACGTATTCGACCTCCAGGCTCCGGGCCCATTCGCGCTGCGGGAAGGGATCGTAGGCCAGCACCCTTATGCCGAACCCGCGCAGGATTTGCGCGACAATCCGGCCGATCTTGCCCGTGCCGTAAATGCCCGCGGTCCGGCCGTGCAGATCAACGCCCATCAGGCCGTCGAGCGAGAAGTTGAGTTCACGGACGCGGTTGTACGCGCGATGAATCCGGCGGTTGAGGGCGAGGAGCAAGCCGACGGCGTGTTCGGCCACGGCGTAGGGCGAGTACACCGGCACACGGCTGACGGTGAGCTTCAATTCGCGGGCAGCCGGCAGGTCCACATTGTTAAAACCGGTGCAGCGCAGCGCCACCAGTTTCACCCCCAGCGCCGCCAGCGTCTCGAGACACGGCCGATCCACGTGGTCGTTGACGAAAGCGCACACCGCCGCCGCGCCCTGCGCCGTAGCCGCCGTCTCTTTGGCAAGCCGGAAATCCAGGAAGCGCCACTCAATGCCGCCGTCGGCAGCCGCCCGCTGCAGGAACTCGCGATCATAGGACCGGGTGTCGTAAACGGCCGTGGTCAACATGAGCTCGTCCTAGGCGAAGTGTTCGGATTGTCCGGTCCTGGCCAGCACCGCGCTCCCAAAAGGTCCCCCGGGATCGAGACGTTTTTGCTGGCTGGCAAGCAACTCGATCAGCACGTGGATGAACCGCTCGTGCAGGAAGCCGATCACGAGCCCGGTCTTGCCGGCCATCGCGGCGTGCGCCGCGTTGCGCGCGAAGAGGTCGCACAGGATCGAGTCCTCCGCGTTCGCCGGGCTGCTGCGCACCAAATAACTCGGATCGAAGTAGCGCATGACCGCCGGAACACCCCGCGCATTGAAGTGGGCCTCGATGCGGTCCCGGAGGAACTGACCGATGTCCTGCAGCCTGACGTTTCCGGAAGCGTCGCGCTCCGCCTTCCTGTTCGCGAGCAGGTCCTGACCGGCGCCCTCCGCCAGCGCGTCGCCGCACTTCCATGCCTCCTGGACCAGATCGTCGCCGCCGCGCTGCGTGCCGTCATCGCCGATGGTGAAAAGGATGTCCACGGCGCGAAGGATACCCACCGGCACGCGTGCCCGGTCATCCACCGTTCGCCGGATCGGGGAAGGGAACCTGGATTCACCGAGGACTGTGAAGTTCATACGCTGGGAACTGGGGCCATCGCGGTCGGCACGGCACCCGCGATGCTCGCGCCGACCAGCCCGCAAAGCGTTGCCGCAAGTCGGCGGGCAGGTTCGGGGGAGGCGGCGCGTTGGTTCATAGGCGGTTTGCCAGCGACAGTCTAACCGAGCCGGCATGCAGTTGCAAAGCGTGTTGCCTGGAGATGTCGCGCCGTCGCGGCCGATCCGTAATCTGGCTCGAGCAAACGCAGGCCGATCCCCTGCCCTCACGCCGGGGGCGAAGGTATGGCTGCCACCTTCCTGGCCGGCGTCAGGCCCGTGCCGATCCCGTGATACGTGGCGAGGAAGTAGCCCAGCACCAGCGCGACCGCCGCCGCGAGCCCGCCCCAAAACAGGGACCAATGCGTGCCATCCACCCGTTGGCAGGCGCGAAACCACCAGCCACAGCCCAAATAGCCGACCAGGTTCCCCACCCCGCTCATCATCAGCGTCAGCAACGCCTGGGCGCGCGTACGCCAGGCGAACTCCACGCGCTCGTTGACATAGATCTGCGCCACGGTGAAGAAGAGTGTGTAGGCGAGGCCGTGCAACGAAACACCGACCAGCAGCCAGAACTTCACGTTCAGGGCGCAGAGAAAGTAACGCAGGAAGGCAAACCCCAGCCCGGCCAGCAGAATCCATTTCAACCGCCACCGCGCAAGCAGGGTCCCCAGGCTAAACATCGCGACGATCTCCATGGTTTGGGCCAGGGACATCCATGCCGTCGCGTGCTGCAATCCCACGTCCCGCAGATGCATCGGCATGTACGGATAGAACGCCGCGAGCGGGACGCTGAAAAGTGAAGCCGTCAGGAACACCACCCGGTGATCGCGTTGCTTGAGCAAGGTCAACGCATCAAGCCCGAGGCGCTGCGCCAGGGTCAGGTGCTGGGCGGAAGCGGGCGGAGGGACGTCCGGCAAGAGCCAGGTGAACGCCGCCAGCACGAGCCACAGCACCGCCCCGCTGAAGCCGGCGAGCGCCGAGGCATCCGCGCCCAGCAGACTGATCAGCCAGCACCCCACCATCCAGCCGGTCGTGCCCATGGCGCGAATGGGACCGTACTGACGCCGCGGATCGCGCAGCTCCGCCAGGGCGATCGTGGTTGAGAGACTCGTCGTCGGTGCGATGCAGACGGCGTAAAGCTGAATGAGCGCCAGCACCGCCGCCGGGTGCCAATGTCGGTGGATGGCGAAGCTCGCGAGCGTCACGCTCGCCGCGCTGGCCACGCACAACCACCGCAGCACCCGGGCCGGCCCGAGCTCACGGTCCGCCATGGCCCCGAAGAACAGCGGCGAGATCACCGCGGCCGTGGCGTTTGTGGCGAAAGCGAACGGCAGAATGTCATCGAGGCCGTGCGCCCGGAGCACCAGTGTCAACGGCACCGTCCACGTCGCCAGCCCCATCCACTGGATGAAGAAGAGCGTCGCCAGTTCCGCGAACTCGAGTTTGGGTCCCGCCCGTTGCACGCGGTCAGCTCACACGAGCCACGGGAAAACTCAAGCCTGCCGTCGCGGACATCGTTCTCCCCATGAACCAGGTTCATGGCCGGTGAGCAGGTCCGAAAGGAACGGGAGGCCACCCATGGACCTCACTGCCCTCAACCCGGCCTTCTTCCCCAGTGGGGGAGAAGGTGCCCGCAGGGCGGCTGACGGGGATTACGGACAGTTCAAGGGCACGATTCGCGAACTTGGGTCCCTGAAATCTCTCCTCGCGGCAGCTCACTCGATCTCGATCCCCACCGGGCAATGGTCCGATCCCGGCACACCCGCGCGGATGAACGCCCGTTTCAGCCGAGGACGCAGTACCGCCGAGATCAAAAAGTAGTCAATGCGCCAGCCGACATTCCGGCTGCGCGCGCCGCCCATCGGACTCCACCAGGTGTAATGCCCGGCGCCCGGCTCGAATTCGCGAAACGTGTCCACAAAACCCGCCTTCACCAGCGCGGAGAATCCCGCGCGTTCCTCGGGCGTGAACCCGTGGTTGTGCACATTGGCCTTCGGGTTCGCCAGGTCAATCTCCGTGTGCGCCACGTTGAGATCGCCGCAGAAAATCACTGGTTTTTTCTTCTCGAGCTTTTTGAGGTAGCGCAGGAAGTCCCGATCCCACTCCTGCCGGTAGGCGAGGCGTGTCAACTCGCGCTGGGAGTTGGGCACATACACGTTCACGAGAAAGAAATCGGCGAACTCGGCGGTCACCACCCGGCCTTCGCGATCATGTGCGGCGAGGCCGATGCCGGTGGAAATCTTGAGCGGACGTTGCCGGGTGAAAATCGCGGTGCCAGCGTAGCCCTTCTTCTCCGCTGAATTCCAGTAGGTCGTGTAGGCGGCCGTCCAGAGCTGCTCGACATCATCGGGCGTGCACTTGGTCTCCTGCAGGCACAGCACATCCGGACCTTCCTCCGCCAGGTAGTCGAGGAAGTTCTTCCGCAGCACGGCGCGCAGGCCGTTGACGTTCCACGAGATCAATTTCACGGCCGACAACGTAGCCGCACCGCCACCCGAAGGCGAGGGCGGGTTCGGAACCGGCTCGCTTTGCCGGACCGCTCCGATTATTCCATCGTGCATGGACGCTTCTGCCCAACGCAGCGAACGGGAAAGCTACGCCCTCGGCATTGACTTGGGCGGATCGTGTGTCAAAGCGGTCGCCGTCGAACCCGGTGGTGCGACCCTGGGTCATTGGCAGGAAACTTTCGACCCCGCGCGACCGCGCCACTTCGCCGAAGTGGTTCGCGCCCTGACTCAACGAATCGCCGCCGAACGCGGAACGCCGCCGGCTAATCTTGGGCTGTCCGCGCCCGGACTCGCCGCGGCGGACGGCCGTTCGATCACGTGCATGCCTGGCCGCCTGGAGGGGCTGGAGGGACTCGACTGGCAGACGTTTCTCGGGTTGCCCTGCCCCATGCCGGTCTTGAACGATGCGCACGCCGCTCTGCTGGGCGAGGTCTGGCAGGGGGCCGCGGTGGGCGCGCGCAACGTGATCCTGTTGACGCTCGGCACCGGCGTGGGTGGCGCGGCCATGGTGGACGGCCATCTCCTGCGGGGCGCCATCGGGCGGGCCGGGCATCTCGGCCATATTTGCGTTGATCTCGACGCGCCCGCCGATGTGAGCAACACGCCCGGCAGCCTTGAGTATCAGATCGGCAATTACAGCCTGGCCGGGCGCAGTGCCGGACGGTTCACAACGACCGAGGACCTGGTGCGCGCCCATCTGGCCGGCGACGGCTTCGCCAGCGGCGTATGGCTGAAATCGGTTCGCGCGCTTGCGGCCGGCATCGCCTCGTTCATCAACATTCTCGATCCGGAAACCGTGATCATCGGCGGCGGCATGGCCAGGGCGGGCGACACGCTGTTCGAGCCGCTGTCCCGGTTCCTCGACGATTACGAATGGCGGCCGGGCGGCCATCGAGCGCGGACTGTGCCCGCGCGTCTCGGCGAATTTGCCGGCGCCATGGGCGCAGCGGCCCGGGCCCTTGACCTGTTTTAGCAGGACGAAAGTTCGGTGGCTGCGCGAGTGGTTCGGGGAGCACAGGCGGCTCGCCGGTGCCTTCCGGCCGCTGGCCGGAAGATTCTCATTTGCTCCGCGCACCTGGCCGGATGGTCGCACACCGAGATCCGACGGCGAGGACGCCGTCGCCGGCACCCGGGACGGGCGCGCTCCCATTTCCAAATCGCGGCCCAGCGGTCCGCGGCCCACCGTTTGTCATTCGTCATTCGCACTTCGCACGGGCGACCATAATTCAGTTTCATCATTCGCGGAAAAGCGCAGAATGGTCGCATGACAAGAGCAAACCACAAAACGACTGCCGCGGCGTTCCTGGCAGCGTTCACCCTGATGATTCCAGCCTTTGCCCAAGCCCCCACGCCCCAGGTCGTTTCGCCGGAGGTGGGCGCGGACCACAAGATCACTTTCCGCATCCTGGCCCCCAAGGCCGAATCCGTGAAACTGGGCGGGACCGACATTCCCGGTTCCGGCCAGGGTCCGGACCAGGGCCGGAGCCTCACGAAGAACGTCGGAGGCGTCTGGGAAGTAACGGTGGATTCGGTGCCACCGGGCTGTTATCGCTACAATTTCAACGTGGACGGGGTCGCCGTGATTGACCCGCGCAATCCGGCCACGAGCGAGTCCAACGCGAACACCTGGAGCCTCGTGGCCGTGCCCGGGGCCGAGTTCATGGACACGCAAAACGTGCCGCACGGCGCAGTGGCGTCGGTCACCTATTATTCGACGGCCCTCAAACGCTTTCGCCGCCTGCACGTTTACACCCCGCCCGGTTACGAATCCGGCGAAGGCAAGTTCCCCGTGTTCTACCTGCTCCATGGCGCCTTTGACTGCGACGACTCCTGGACTTCGGTCGGTCGCGCCGGATTCATTCTCGACAACCTCATCGCCGGGAAGAAGGCGAAGCCGATGGTCGTGGTCATGCCGGCCGGCCACACCGGCCCCTTCCGCTTTGGCGGGCCGCAACCGGCGGCCGATGAGTTTGCGCAGGATTTCGTGACCGACGTCATGCCGTATGTGGAAAAGAACTACCGGGTCCACACCGACCGGGCGAACCGGGCGATGGCGGGGCTTTCCATGGGCGGAGCGCAAACGCTCAATATCGGCATCCCCAACCTCGAGAAGTTCGCCTATCTGGGCGTCTTCAGCTCCGGCATATTCGGCATCAACGGCGGCGGTCCTGGCGGCGCGCCCCAAGGGCCGAGTTTCGAGGACCAGCACAAGGCCGTGCTCGATGACGCCAGGCTGAAGGGCGGGCTGAAGCTGTTCTGGCTTGCAACGGGCAAGGACGATTTCCTGGTCGGGACGTCGCGGGCAACCGTGGCGATGTTCAAGAAGCACGGCTTTGAGGTGGTTTACCGGGAAACCGATGGCGCCCACACCTGGATCAACTGGCGCAATTACCTCAACGAATTCGCGCCGCAGTTGTTCCAATAACACACGCGCCGGCAACACGCCAACACCGCCTCGCAAACTCCGGAATACTCGCATTGCCATGAACAAGCTCACGCTGCTCGCCGGGTTGTTGGCCCTCGCGCTCGTCCCAATCGGGAATGCCCATGCAGCCGACGTGACTGTCGGCCATGAAAAAGTGGTTCGCCTCTACGACGGCCCCGCGCCCGGTTCGGAAAACTGGACCCACACTGAGAAGGAAAGCCGCACCAATCTGTGGCAGACCCGCGTGGTCTTCAACGTGGTCAACCCGACGCTGACCGTCTTTCCGGCTGACCCGGCCAACGCGAACGGCACGGCGGTCGTCATTTGCCCCGGCGGCGCGTTTTTCGCGCTCTCGATTGACAGCGAGGGTTTTGAGGTTGCCCGGGCGCTGACGACCAGGGGCGTCACATGCTTCGTCCTGAAATACCGGCTCGTCGAGTGCAAGACCGACGACCCGACCACCGAAGTCATGGCTCGCGGGAACCTTGACCCGATTGTCGCGCCCATTGTGAAGCTGGCGATGGCCGATGGGCTCGCTGCCATCGGCTACGTTCGCCAGCACGTGAAGGACTACGGGGTGAATCCGGATCGCATTGGCATCATGGGTTTCTCTGCGGGCGGCACGGTGGCGGCATCGGTGGCCTTCAATTATTCGCCAGCGACGCGCCCGAACTTCGCAGCCCCGATCTATCTCGCCTACAATTGGACAATCAAACCCAACGGTGTGCCCGCCAACGCGCCGCCGCTTTTCGTGCTGGCGGCCACGGATGATCCGCTCGGCCTCGCGCCCCAGAGCGTCAGCCTCTATCAGGACTGGACCGCCGCGAAGAAGCCCGCTGAACTCCACGTGTTCGCGAAAGGGGGGCACGGGTTTGGCATGCGGAAGCAGAACCTGCCGACCGACCGCTGGATCGAGCGCTTCGCCGACTGGCTCGACGCCGGCGGGGTCAGTCCATAGTAATGATAACTATTTGCGGGTTCCCTCGGGCCATACCGGAGACAGTCTGGCTCGCCGTCACAGCCCGGCGGTCGGCGACCCACCGGGTTGAACCCGCCACTTTTTGCCGGCAAAGCGGAAGCAATCGTGCTGAATAGACCAAAGCCGATAATGACCCGATTGGGATATTATCAGGACCACGGCACCGTTCTCGTGCGTCCCGGCAACATTTCCTCTGCAAGAGCTGTATTATCTGACACACCAAAGCCCAAGGTTGGTGGTGGAATGGAGGCCGGTCGCATTGTGGTAAAGCCCGGCAACGACCCTGTACGCGTGGCGCTACTGACGCCGCAAGCGCGGCGTTGGCACGGGTCTTTGTTCGAGGGCACATTCGAAAACCACGAGGGCCGAGCTACGGTGCTTCCAGGGCGGATCCGATGCACTTACCCTGAGATGATCAATGGGGGCGTTCTGCAACTGGGTATTCTTCTCGCCGCGGCCGAGTTTCTCTTCACGGGGGTCTATCGCAGTCTCGGGCTTAATGTCCTGGTGGCTGCGTCGGCTACAGTTGCTGCCGTTTTAACTGTTGGCTTCCGGCCGCGGCTTACGTGGAAGACCCGCAAGTGGAAACGCTTTGGCGTTACAGCCTACTTGGAGTCGTGTGGGTTCGCGACCCAAAGCCGCGCAGCCCAACAGACCATGCCGTCAGCACGACACCCAACCACAGCGTAATCCCGCTACCATGTCCCGATACTCCATACGCCTTGCCCGTGATAAGGATTGCGCTGAAATAGCGCGACTTGCCAGCCAGCTTGGGTATCCCGCCTCAGGTGACGCAATGCGGATACGCCTACAGCGGATGCGCGCCAGTCCCAACGATGTTGTTTTCGTGGCTGAGTCTGCGGAGGGCGGGTTGGTTGGCTGGATTCATGGGGTTCTCTCACAGTTTTTGGAGTCTGACTATCGGGTGGAGATTGGCGGCCTGATTGTTGACGAGCGATTTTATCGGAAGGGAGTTGGACGTGATTTGGTAAAGCGTGTTGAAAGCTGGTCAGTTGACCGTGGAGTGAGGCAGGCTTCGGTGCGGTGTCGGACGACGCGAGCGGAGGCACACCTTTTCTACGAGAGCCTGGGATATCGCCGAGCCAAGACCCAGATTGTGTTCCGGAAGTCTTTGGCACAGCGGCACACCGAGGCCGGGCCTTGAGCGAGTCGGCGAGCCGGAAGTTCGGGCCGCGGAGCACCCCGGCCCGATCACGGATCGGCGGTCCGCGCCCCACCGTTTGTCATTCGGCCTACGTCATTCGCACTTTGAATGGGTGGCTGCCCGATGCTCAGCAACCGCCGGCACGACCCGTCGCAGCGAACACACAAAACAGCTCATCGCCGTGCCGCCGACAAGACTGCAGTTCGAGCCGCGCCGCCTCGGCCAGCCTCGTCACACCCAGACTATCGGCGATGCTCGGCGCATCGCGCCCGCCGAAAACGAGCGGGCAAATGGTCAGGTGCAGTTCGTCCACCAACCCGGCGGCAAACAGGGCGGCATTGAGTTCTCCGCCGCCTTCGCAGACCAGGCGCCGAACTCCCCAGCGGACCCGGAGTTCCGCTAGGGCGGCCGCGAAATCCAGCTTGCGCGCGCCGAACACCAGCACCTCGTTCGCCACCTTCCGCAGCGCCGCCAGCCGGCGTTCTCCAGCACGCTCCGTGGTCAGGATCAGGATCGGTGAAAACCGGCGCGTGAAAATTGCGGCCTGCGGATTGATCGAGCCGGTCCCGCTCACCAGCACCCGCAAGTTGTATTCGGCAAGCCCGCGTTGCCGGCGCAGCCGCCGATAGCGCGCCGGCCCCGGGCCCAGATTCAACCCGGCCATCTCCGCCGTCCGCGCCCCGCACATGACCGCATCCGCCGTGGCCCGCAGGGCATACAAATGCGCCAGGTCCCGCGGGCTGCCAAACGACGCCACCGCCCGGTTCGCGGTCGCGATCTTCCCGTCCGCCGTCATCGCCATGTTCACCACGACGAACGGCCGGTCCGACGGCTCGCCCGACTCGGGCGTGGCAACGTGAGCTTGGGAATTCATACGATCAGCATAGCGTCGCCGTAGCTGAAAAAGCGATAACGCTCGCGCACGGCTTCCGCGTAGGCGGCGAGCATCAACTCACGCCCGCGGGTTTCGCCCGGTGTCGCAAAGGCGCTCACGAGCATCAGCAACGTGGACTCCGGCAGGTGGAAATTCGTCATCAGCGCGTCCGCCACCCGGAACCGGAACGGCGGATGGATGAAAATGCGCGTCCGCCCGCGGGTCGCCCGCAGCGTGCCGTCGTTCGCCGCCGCCACGCTTTCGAGCACGCGAACGGTCGTGGTGCCGACCGCGACCACCCGCCGTCCGTCCCGCTTGGCGCGGTTGATCGCATCGGTCGTGGCGGCACCCAGCTCAAACGATTCCTCGTGCATAACGTGGTCCTCGACCCGGCCGGCTTTGACCGGCGCGAAGGTCCCGAGGCCGACATGGAGCGTCACGAACTGCACGTCCACGCCGGCGCTGCGGAGTTGGTCCAGCATGGCCACGGTGAAGTGCAATCCCGCGGTGGGCGCAGCGATGGAACCACGCGGCCGGGCGAACACGGTTTGGTAACGCTCCCGGTCCAACGACGACGGTGCGCCGGTCCGTTCGATGTAAGGCGGCAGGGGTACTTCGCCGAGCGCGTCCAACGCCTGCGCCACGTTCGCCACCCCGTCGAAGCGGAGCCGACAGCGTCCGTCCGCCTCCTTGGCCAGGACGCTGGCAGCGATGGACGTCACCGCGCCCGCGGGCGAACGCAGGAGGAACCGTGTCCCGGCTCGCGCCCGCTTGCCCGGCCGCAACATCACCCACCAGTCGTTGACGGCATTTTCCTCCGTCAAGAGCACTTCAAGCTGTCCGCCGGTGGCAGGTTTCTCTCCGCGCAGCCGGGCCGGGATGACGCGCGAATCGTTCAGGACCAGCACGTCGCCCGCCCGCAGAAAGGACGGTAGATCGCGAAACCAACGGTGCGTGACCTGTCCGGCGGGTCGCTGGAACACGAGCAGGCGCGACTGATCGCGCTCGGGCGCCGGGGTCTGGGCAATCAACTCCGGCGGCAGCTCGTAGTGGAAATCGGCGGTCCGCACGCGGCGGTTGTAGCGCTGGCGGCGCACAAAGTCAGCCACAGATGGCGCCACCCCGCGGCCGCTCCGGGGGCACGCAACGGACTCATCTGGCGGCTGCCACGGGCGAAGATTTGCTCCAAACGCCGACCCGCAGCCGCCGCGCCTGGTGTTCCGCGCGGAGAAGCTCAAACTCGTCGGCCAACGGCAGCATCTGGATCTGTCGTGGGTTCAGCGAACCCTGGCCGGCGGCCAGCACCTCGGCGTTGATGTTCATTCCGCCGCACCGGACCAGCCCCAGACCGGTGCGCGTCTGCGGATTGGCCAGCGTCACCTGCACAGTCACGTGCCGGCCGGCCAGCAACTGCAGCAGATTGGTCCGGCTCTGATCGGCCAACCGCTTCTGTTCGGGCGCATCGTCGCGGCCTGCGTGCGGCGCAGCCACACCGGCGAGGCCGTAGTTGAAGCCATAGCCACCGGCGTCCACGAACTGGAAACTGTCTCCGGCAAAGACCATTGTCGCCTTGCCTTCCAGCGTCGGCAGTTCCTGGGTCGCGCCCAGGCCGTGCCGCCACACCAGGCCGGCATAGTCGAACATCGGCTGCAGGACCGCCCGCTGCTCGTAAACGATCACCGCCGCCGCGAGCCAGAGACACCAGAAGGCGACGATGCAGGCGCGATGGAGAAACCAGAACATGTCAGCCTGCCTCCTTCTCCGGGTTCGCGTCCGTCGGCGGAGACGGTGGGGTTGGTGGGGTTGGTGCATCTTCGAAGATCCGGACGCGCGGGTTGCGTTGGAGCGGTGGCGTCGTGGCCGGCGGAACGGGCATCGGCGGCCGGGGCGGCGTCACCGCCTTGTGGAGCGACAGGAGCACCACATTGACCTCCGCGTTTGTGTGCGGGGGTGGGGTGATGCCGTGCCGCCGCAACGCCTCGTGGGCCTGAACGACATGCTTGATGTTGTTGAAGCGATAGACTTCGCGGGCAAACGCACGTTCGAGCCAGGAGCCGGGCCCGCTGTTGTTCAAGCCGGTGATGAACTGGGCCGGCAGCCAGGGGTGTCGCACGCCTTCAACGAAGCAAAGCCAGCGGACCAGCCGCCGTTGCCGGCGCCCTTCGAGCCAGCGGACCAGCCGCATCAGCCAGTTCTTGCGCTCGACGCACACGGCGCTCGTCATGAGGCCGGTAATCGGACCCGCCACCTTCTCCCCGACGAGGGGCGCCCAGGCCAGGGCGGCGAAGAGGCCGGCGATCACGCACCAGGCCACCCAGAACGCGTTGGCCAGGTCACCCGTCTGCGGCGCACTGTTGGCGTTGCGCACGGCGGCAACAACGCCGTAGATCAGCGCGCCGGTGAAGAGGAGACGGAACAGGGAAAGCATGGCTCAGCGGTCCGTGTCGGGCCGGAGGATGGGTTCGATCGTCACCACCCCCCGCAGCGCCATTTCGAGCCGGTGGCGGTTGACGGCGTGGCGCAACGCCGTTTCGCGGGTGACGATGCCCGCCGCCAGGAGTTCGGTGAGGTATTGATCGAAGGTGTGCATGCCTTCGTTGACGGCCGCCTCGACGATGCCGGTGAGCAACTCGAGGTTGTTCGACTGGATGGCCTCTTCGATGCCGCGGTTGCGCCGCAGGATCTCGAGGCACGGCGTGCGGGTGCCCTGCGCATTGGGCAACAGCCGCTGCGTGATGATGGCCCGGGTGTTGCGGGCGAGCAGGCTGCTGAGGCTGGCCTGCTCCGGGTTGGGATAATACTCGCGGATGCGCGCAATGGCCTGGGCCACCGAGTCAGCGTGCAGCGTGGTCAGGACCAGATGGCCCGTCTCGGCCGCCTGCATCGCGGCAAAAATGCTCTCCCGGTCGCGGATTTCGCCGACGAAAATCACGTTGGGGTCCTGGCGCATCGCGTTGCGCACGCCATCGGCGAACGAAGGCGTGTCCAGGCCGACCTCGCGCTGCGAGAACTGCGCCTGTGCATCCACAAACACGTATTCGATCGGATCCTCGATGGTGATGATCCGCAGCGGCCGGGACTCGTTGATTTCCTGGAGCAGGGCGCGCACGGTGGTGCTCTTGCCCTGCCCCGCGGGACCGGTCACGAGGATCAAACCGCGCAATTCGCCCAGGAGGTCAAGCAGCGATTCCGGCAACTGGAGGTCCCGCAGCCTCATCCGCTGTTGCGGCACGGCGCGCAGGGCGAAGGACACTCTTCCCATCTGTTTGCTGAAGTTGGCGCGATAGCGCAGGGCGCCGTGCTGGAAACTCAGGTCCAGTTCCGCCTGGCGCTCGATGCGAGTGCAGTTGGAGGGCGAGAAACTGTCCCGGAACAACTGCAGGAGCTCCGCGTCGCCGGGTACGGGAAACAGCTCGGTCGGCACGCGCACCAACCGGCCCTGTACCCGGATCGAAAACGGCCGGCCGGCCTGGCCGTGCAGATCGCTGGCGCCCGCCTGCCCGGCCCAGGTCAGGAGCCGGTCGAGCGCCGTCCCCGCGGTCACGACTTCTCCCGAGACGCCGATCAGACGGCGCCACACCCGCACCCCGGACGGAGTCACTTCTGGTTCGAGATCCATAGGAAACGACCCTTAATTAGCACATCGCTCCTGCCGCTGCCATACCAAAGCAAGAGCCGTTCCACCTGTCGCCGCCCCGCCCCGCCGGTGCCAGGCACGACTGAACGTGACTGGGACCGGGCGTCACACGACCGTCACCACCGTCACCGGAACGTTGCTGGCAACAATCCGCCAGCCACGGCAACCTGTGAACGTTGGTAGTCGGGAGGCGAAACCAGCCGCAGGACTCCATCCGGCAGGCGGGCCATTCCAAGCTCCCACCTGGTAAATCCCGGAAATGTCAGGGCTGGAGAATACCTCAGGTTCAGTAGGTGACTAGATAGCCAACATTGGGTTGGCTTTGATTTTCGTTCTGATTGTGACATTTTTAACCGGACGTCAGGCAGTCACGATGGTCATTGCGCCACAACTCCGCCGCCCACCCATTGGGGGAAACCGAAGTGCCGCCACCAAAGCGGAGGGCTTCACCTTGATCGAGTTGCTGGTCGTGATCGCGATCATCGCCATTCTAGCCGGGCTCCTCCTGCCGGCCCTCGCCCGGGCGAAAGAGGAGGGCCGCAAGGCCCGCTGCGTCAGCAATCAACACCAGATCCACATCGCGGTGACGATGTACGCGGACGACAACAACGACGCGATTCATGCCCTCCCGGGAGCTCCCGGTGGCGACCCGGAGATTCCCAACGACGGTCAATGGACCGCCAATCCGCAGTCCACCATCATGCTGGACCAGAATGCGACGCTGGCCTATTGGGGCGTGGCGTACGCGCCCTACATCGGGGGCTTTGGCAGTCGCGCCATCTTCCGTTGTCCCACGGCCAAGCAGGTGGACTTCTGGTACGACGACACGTCACGTCCGCACTATCCGCCGGATTTCTGGTTGAACTCCACCTACGGTACCCAACAGTATCTGACGGTCCGCTACAACTCCGCCAGCCCCGCGCATACCAAGCTGTCGAGCCTCCTCAACCCGCAGACCACCATCTTCTGTCAGGACGCGGCCGAACAGCGGATGGAAGGACCGGACGACAGCCTGGGCCTGTTTCCCGGCTACCAGACGATCCTCAACCAATGGATCGGGACGCCGCCCGGCACGGGGGGGTTGAGTTGGGAGTATTACAACGGCTACAAATTCGAGTGGGAATGGTACCGGCACAACAAGTTCTGCGAGACGCTGTGGGTGAACGGCAACGTCTCCGGAATCAAATTCAACAATTACAAAGGCGTGGATTATCGCTGGTATACCGGCGAAACGCCGGTGGACTCGCCTCGTTTTTGACGACATGAAAAAACGCCTCCTAACGAACCGGATGCTGTGTGGCATCCCCGCCCTGCTGGTCGGCTCTTTGCTCGCCATCTTCACGGGTGCCTGCCACAAATCGGCGACGACCGCAGCCGATGCCGGCCTGCAGGACGCTTTCAAGGACGGATCCCCGGAAGCCCGGCGCATGGCCGACGCCGCGGCCGACGCCTTGCAGAAGCAGGATCGGCCCCAGGCCCTTCTGCTGCTCCAGAACCTGTCGTCCGCCCCCGACCTGACGCCGGAGGAACGTCGCGCCGCGGCCAAGGTGGCCGCCGACATGCGCGCCCAGTTGGCCAAGGCGGCCACCAACGGCGACCAGGAAGCCGCCGCGCTGCTGCAGGCTTACCGCTCCAGCAAGTGATTTCCCGATCCCGCATAACCAACCAATTTGCCGGCCAGATCGTTGGCCGGCATGTCCAGATGGAAACCACAGCCCCCAAATGAAAACATCCATGAACATCCACCGAGTCCTCGGCGTTGCCATGGTCGGCTCCCTGCTCACCGGTTCCTTGCAGGCGGCGATCACCGACAACCTCCTGGTTCACCTCACGTTCGACAACAACTACAACGACACGTCCGGGAACAGCCTGAACGGCACCGCCATGGGCAATCCCACCTTCCAGCCGGGCATTCTCGGGCAGGCCGTGTCCCTGACCACGATGAGCGACGGAAGCGAGTTTGACTACGTGACGCTGGGTTATCCGACGCAGTTGCAATTCGGCAACACGAACGATTTCTCGGTCAGCTTCTGGACCAGCTACACCAACTCGATGGACGACCCGCCGTTCATCTCGAACAAGAACTGGAGCAGCAGCGGCAACCCGGGCTGGGGCATCTTCACCCAGAACGGCGGCAACTTTCGGGTCAACGTCACCGACGACGCCAGCCACAACAACAGCACCACCGCCACGCCCGTCATTCGTGATGGCAAGTGGCACCATGTCGCCGTGGCCTTCCAACGCGGTGCCAACGCTTCCATCTACGTGGACGGCGCGCTGGTGACGAACGACTCCCTGACGGCGGTGACCGGCTCGATCGACACCCTCGCCGCCAGCCTGGCGATCAACATCGGCCAGGACGGCACGGGCATGTACACCGACGGCGGCAGCGCCCAAATGGTCAACGTGCTCATGGACGACCTTGGCATCTGGGGACGGGCGTTGCTCGCTTCGGAGATCAGCGCCATTCACAATGCCGGCCTCGCGGGCGACGATCTGGCCCACGTGCCCGCCGCCGT
>JBEKGJ010000018.1:0-79937 GCA_050012855.1 Verrucomicrobiota bacterium
GGCGCTCTGCCGAGACGCCGCTACGCTTCGCGTGCGCCACGCCAGCCAGGCCGCCACGAGCACGTTGAGCAGCGCCGGCCAGCCGAGCAGCGCCACATGGTCCAGCCACCGCACCAGCACGAAGCTGAACAGCGCGCCGCCCGCCACGCTCCCGAGGCTGTCCATCGCGTAAACCCGCCCCGCCCCCACCGCCGCCCCCCGTCCGGCCAAGGCGCCGCAGGCCAGCGCCAGAAAAAAACCGGCCGCGAGGCAATATGGCAGCAGCACGAGCAAACTCGCCAGGCCCGTGCCAACCACCCCGATGGCTTCGCCGCGCAAGAAGACGAACTGCCGCAGCCCGCGCAGCGCGACGATCTGCAGCGGGGGAACCACCGCCGTGAAGAGCAGCAACCCGATCAGGGCGCCGGGAGCGTGTTCCCAACGGCTGGCCCAGCGGCCCAGCGACGCGCCCAGGCCCATCAGGAGCAGCCAGTTTCCCAGCACCACGCCGAGCACCAATTCATTGCCGGCGAACACGCCGAGCATCTCGCGCATTAACGCCAGTTGCGTGATGATGCAGGACACGCCGAGGGCGAAAACCGCCGTGAGCGTGGGTTTGCGGGTGGCGTCCACGGAGAGGCTTGTGGAGTCCGCGCCAGCCATGCGGGGTCACTTCGGCTCTTGGAATGCCTCGGCTTGGTAGAGGGACACCGACACATCCTTCCCGCGCCACGCCGACGGTGGGCAGCCGGCCTTCGCGGCGAGGTGACTGAGGAATTCGGCCTTGTCGGGCAACTGCTCCCAGACTTGCGGCAGGAACGTGGCTCCGCGCCCCCCAATCCTGAGCACCACGCCGTCGCGGTGCGGCTGCAACCTGGCCAGCAAGTCCTCCGGCGAAGCAAAGGCCAGCGGCTCGGGCACGGTGAGCACGCTGATCTCGATGTGGACCCGGGCGGCTTCATCCGCGGTCACGGGCGGAAAGCGCGAATCGCGCAAGGCGGCGTTGCGGGCATTATCCATGATGGCCTGGTAGAGCGGACCCGCGGGTAAAATGTTGCCGATGCAGCCGCGCAGCTCGCCCGATTTCGTCAGCGTGATGAAGCACCCCTTGGCGGCCCGGCACGACGCGGGCACCACGTCGGATTTGATTTCGGGCAGATCGCGACCTGCCGTCACGCGGGTGAGCGCCTGGCGCGCGAGATCGAGCAAAAACTTGCGTTCTGCGGGGTTGAACTGCGCGGCGGATTTCGGCGCCGTCGGCGCTTTGTCGGGGGTTGTTTTCCCATCGCCGCGGGTGAAGGCAACCGCGCAATAGCCCACCACGCGGCTCTTGTCGCCAGCGGTATCGCCGCTATTGCGATAGTCGAGCAACTGCGGTGTCCAGCCTTTCAGCTTTGCGAGGTGCAGCAGGGTGAGGATCGGCATTCGCCCGCACGCGCTCCCTTCGGCCTCGGGGGCCTGCAACCGCGCGATGTCGAGGTCGCATATCCACTTCACCGTCTGGCCATCGAGCGCGCGGGCTTCCTGGTAAGGATGGTAGTGGCTGAGGTCGCTGCTCGCGATGACGAGCGTCTTGTCGCCCACCAGCGGGGCCAGCGCCCGGGCGACTTCGGCGGGATCGGCCCGCCCAAACATCACCGGCAGAATCTTGAACTGCTTCAGCGTGCGCTGGAGAAACGGCACCTGCACTTCCACGGAATGCTCCCACGTCTCCGGCGTGTCTTCGCCGGCGGGCGGACTGGGCTTGGAAGCAACCGCGGACCACGGTGGACGCTGCACGAGGCAGCGCGGTTCGAGCACGAAGGGCGGTTGCTTCGCGAGCTGCCGCGCCTGCTCGGAAACCGGCACCTGCCCCAGGGGCGTTTCGTAGGCGTCGGTCGCCGGCACGGACACGCTCTGGAAAAGCGCGTAATGACTCGGGGCCAGAATGATGACCGTGTCGTAGCTGCCGCCAGCGATCCGTTTGTAAGCGTACGCGGCGACCGGCCCGGAATACTCATAACCCGCGTGGGGACAGATCAGCGCGCGCACGCCGGCGACAGCGTTGGTCGGCGCGGCGGCAAGGCACTGGTCCACGGTGTTGGCCAGGGTCTTCGGGTCCTTGGGATAAAACAGTCCAGCGACGGCGGGCTGACGAACGTTGTGCGGCGCGGCGGCGCGGGTGGCGGCGGGAGACTGGTTGGTGGCCGCCGTTGTCCCGGCCCTTCCCTGCCAACCTGCCAGGACCAGGGTGGAGGCCAGCAGTACCTTGCACCAAGGTGGCGAGGCGATGTGAAACCAGGTTTTCATCTTCGACACCAACCGGAAGCTTAAGCTATTGGACCGCCGGCTCAAGGTAATTGATGACGGAGTTTGGGGCTCGTGAATGAACGCTCGGAAGCGCCCCTGCCGGGCCATAACAACCGACGGTGGCTGGGCTGGCTCTCGGTGAAACGGGGCACCAGCACCGAGCGCCGCGAGCCGCGTGACAGAATCACCAAATATGCTAGTCTTGTTAAGTGGATCGTATCGGCAACAGGGCGGCGGGCAGCCGCTTGAGCAAATCGGCCGTCTTGCGCCGGCCGACACGCGTGAGCATGCTGGCGGCCGAGCCGCGGAAGGCGGTTACGAGATTGACCGGAATGGACCGACTGGTTGATCCTCATTCGAAGGCAAGGTGAGTGAGCCATGAACAAAGACAATCCCTATTCGTTCTACTGCCGGGCGCACCCGCCCGTCGGCCGCTCCGGTCTGACGCGACGCGAACTGCTCGCCCGCGGGGCCGGGGCCCTGGGTTTTTGGGCCTGGGGCGGCTGGCCGGCGCTGCTCGCCGCCGCGGAGCCACCGCCGGCGAACCGGCCCAATCGCGCCGGGAGCGCGCCGAGTCTGCCGGTGGCCATCCGGCGGTGCGAATCCTATGAGCCGGCCGTGGTGCGCCGCCAACTCGATGCGGCGCTCGACGCGATCGGCGGCATCCGAAGCCTGGTGCAGGGCAAGACGGTGACCGTGAAGGTGAACATGACGGGCCCGGCCCGCGAACTATGCGGGTTGCCGGCGTCCCGCACGTACCATGTCCACCCCCACGTCGTGGCGGCCGTTTGCGCGGCGTTGGACCGGGCGGGCGCGCGCCGCATTGCCGTGGTGGAAGCCTGGTACCACCGCGAACCGGTGGCCACGGTGTTGAAAAACGCCGGCTGGGATCTCGCGGCGATCCAGTCCGCCGGGGGCCACCGGGTCGTCTTCGAGAACACGCGCAATCGCGGCTCGTGGGGCAAGTACCGCCCGCGCAAGGTGCCGTGGGGCGGGTACCTGTTTCCGGCATTCGAACTCAATGGCTGGTACGACCAGACCGACGTTTTTGTTTCCCTGGGCAAGATGAAGAACCACGCTGTCGCCGGCGTGACGATGACGGTCAAGAACCTCTTCGGGATCACGCCGACCGCGCTCTACGGTGACGACGCGCCCAACGAAGACAGCGTCGAGTCGCGCGGCGCCCCGTTGCACATGAACCAGCGTCCTTTGCCCGCGGGCGTGCCGGCTCAGCTCGGGGAGCGCCCGCCGGACACACCGGAGAGCCGCGTGCCCCGCATTGTCGCCGATCTGCTCGGCGCGCGCCCGGTTGACCTCGCCATCATTGACGGAGTCGAGACGATCAAAGGAGGCGAGGGTTTCTGGAACGATGACGTGGAGGCGGTTCAACCGCGACTGCTTTTCGCCGGCCGCAACGCCGTCTGCACCGACGCCGTCTGCACCGCCACGATGGGTTACCAGCCGGCGGCGGCGCACGGTCAGTTCCCATTTCCCGGGGAGAATCACCTCCTCTGGGCGGCCGAAGCCGGGCTCGGAACGGTTGACACCGCGCGCATCGAGGTGCTCGGCCTGACCATCAAGGACGCGCGTTGCCGGTTCAAGCTGCCTCCAGGTTAGTGAAGGGCTTTTTTAAATCGCGGGGATCATGGTCCGGCGGCCTTCCATGAACTCGCGAACCACGCGGTTGGAAAGCCGAAGCTTCTGCGGGATGGACAGGGGCTGCGTTCGGCCTTGCAGGAGAATCATGCAAACACTGAGCACGTCGCCGGTCCCGGTGGAATGGACCGGGGCCTCAGCGAGATCGGGTGGCTCGAGGACCCACTGGCCGTCCGAGAAACAGCCCGCGCCTTGCGCGCCCAAGTGGACCACCACCGTTCTAACTCCCCAATCCGCCAGTCGCCGCAGGGCCGTCTCCAAGTCCGGGCTGTCGGTGAACTCGCACAATTCGCGCGCATTGCCGTGGGCCACGTCCACCAAATTCAGCACCTGCCGCAGGAGTTGCTTGCGCTGCACGACCTCCACCGCTGGGCCCGTGGACCAGCGCGGATCGAAGTTGATGTCCAGCGACGTGGTCAGGCCCCGGCGACGGGCTTCGGCCAGCAGTCGCTGGTTGCCCCCTTCGAGCATCGCCTGCGAGAACCACACGTCGGCCCGCAGCAAATGCGCGCACCCGTCCAAGGCCGCCAAATCGAGATCATCGAACGTCAAGGTAGCGTTGTTCGGCAGGCAACTGAGGAAATGCCTCTGGCCGGTGGCGAAGCCCAGCGCAACGGTCGTGCCCGTGGCGCAGCCTGGGTCACGGGTCAGGTGGGTGCGCACGCCGTGGCTTTCCAACGCCTGGCGCAGTCGTTCGGCCAGCGCGTCAGCACCCACCTTGGCGACGAAGCGCACACGGGCTCCGAGCGCGGCGGCCGCGCAGGCGCTGTTGGCCCCGCCACCGCCGATGGTCTCCAAGATGCCCGGGACCGAGGTTTCCCCGTCGCGGAACAGGCCCGGCGATGCCGGCACGCGAAGGACCTTCACGTCGCGGTTGAGGTTGCCGACGACGCAAAGCGACGAACCGGAAAATGGACTCTCCTCAGGCATGCCGCATCGCCTCCATCACGGCCGCAAGCTCCGGCACGGACGACCGTCCCCCAAAGTTTTGGACCGACAGCCCGGCGGCGACCGTTGCCAACTGCAGCGCGGCGCCAAGATCCATCCCGCGCAGCAGCGCAAAAGCGAATGCGCCGTGGAAAACGTCCCCGGCCGCGCTCGTGTCCACCGCCTTCACCGGCAGCGCCGGCAGGCGGCCCTGCTGCCGGCCATCGTCGAAGACCAGCCCGCGCTCGCCGAGCGTCACCACCGCCACGCGGCCGTTGAGTTCGCGCAATCGCCGCAGGCAGGCTGGCCAGTGTTCGCTGACGTTCTCGTCACCCGTTGCTTGGGCGGCAAAGCGTTCCGAGCACACCAGATAGTGGACGCGCCGTGACAACGCTTGCGTGCCGTCACGCAGCGAGCCGGCGTCAAGCACGGTGATGGCGGACGGGAACGTCTCGATCGCGAGGAGCGACGCTTCGAGTTCGTGTCCATCGAACAACAGGAGGCGCGGCGCGAGACCCGCGAGCCTTCCGGGCACAAGGCTCAGGCTTCCGGACGCGGCTTTGCTGTTGATAATCGTGCGCGAGCCGTTGGCGCGGTTGACAAGGATGAACGACACGGGCGTGACGTGGCCGGGACGGATCTCCACCAGCCGGCAATCCACGCCCGTCTGCCGCAGTTCCGTCGCGGCGCGACGTCCATAATCGTCGTCGCCTACCAGGCAGGCCAGCGCCGTGGACACACCCCAGCGGGTCAGCAGCCAGGCCGCGTTCGCCGCCGGCCCGCCGCCGGATTCGATCAGCCGGTCAGTCTGGACTTTGGAGTTTTCCTCCGGGTAAGCGTCCACCACCATGCACAAGTCGTGGGACGCATGCCCGAGGCACAACGCGTCAACACTCATGGAGCGGACCTTCGAGGGCTTGTTTCAGCAGCCACATCAACAAGTGTTCGATCACCAGATGGATCGCCTCCACCTGCGGCGTCGAGGCGGCCGGCACCCGAATTGAAACGGTCGCTTCACGGTGCATCAACCCGCCGTCAAAGCCCACGAGGCTGATCGTGCGCGCGCCGGATGCGTTGGCAAACCGCACCGCCCGCAGAACATCAGCCGAAAAGCCCGTACCGCCGTGGACCGAACAGGCGAGGACCACGTCGCCGGGTTGCACCAGGCCACGCAGCAGGTTGACAAACACGTCGGCGCGCTCGGCGTCGTTGGCCCAGGCCGTGTAGAGGCTGACGTTGTCGGTGAGGCAGCGCGCATCGAACGGCCGCTGGCCGGCTGGAATCACGAATTTGGCGAGGTCACAGGCGAAGTGTTGGGCCGTGGAGGCGGAGCCGCCGTTGCCGAGCGTGAACACGCGGCCGCCCCGCCGGTGGCAGTCCAGCAGCAAATCCCGCGCGCCGATGATCGCTTCCGAATCCAACTGCCGGAGCAACTCCCGCGTCTGCTCAATAAAGGAATCAATGCCGTGGTTCAGGTCAATCATGGAGCGTCCTTTCTTTCCAGAGGGAGATTCTCATGCCAAACGCCTCGCGGACAAATGGAATCGGTCGCTGACTCCGGTAGCATCCGATCGGCGCTCGGACGTGATGCTACCTCGCCCAGAATCAGCGGCAAGGAGGTTCGCGAGCGCCAATCCGAACCCGGAAATGACGGGGCTGGACGACCGTTGACGACCCTCACCTGCGGGCGCCCGGCGGGAAGCCGGCCTAGCGCTTTCCGGCAGCCTCGATGAGCGGCTCGATGTCGAAGCCCAGGGGCTTGCGCTCCGCGATCTTTTGCCGGGCGCTCACGATCGCCGCCTCGAGACCGGGCGGCGTCTGGTCTTTCCACCAGTTCATCCGTTCGCTGTAGCACCACACATATTCGTCTGTCGTGTAGAGCGCCCAGTACGTATTGTGCTCAAACCACCGGGTCCGCTCCTCCGGCGTCATGCGGTAGCTCAAGTACTGCTCCGCTTTGGGCTGTCGCAGGGCAAAATTCTGGTCCACGTACAGCGCTTGCCCCGCCTGGACCTGCCGCTCGTACTTCTCCCGGAGTTCGGCGGGTACCAGGCCACGCGCCCGCTGGCGTATGGCATGGTAGGCGCGGAAGTACTGTTCACGCGACGTGTAGTAGTAAGCATTTTCATTGCCGTCGATGAACCTCGCCTTGGGGCTGGCACCCTCCAGCATCCCCACGAAGAAGTCGGGCATGAGGCCCCAGCCTTCCCGCACCAACCGCTGGGTTCGCTCGGCCTCCGGCAGGGTGGCAAACCGATCGTAGAGGCTGACATGAAAGAACGTCAGGACCGTGGCGCCCGGCATCCGCTGCTCGAACGCACGCATGAGTTGGGCGCCGCGCTCTCGCACCTTGGCCCGGTATTCAGCAAACGTGTGGGCCTTGGCCCGCGGCTGTTTGGCGTAGTCCCACAGGCTGAAGTCATAGGGTTCGGGATCGAAGCAGATACCCCGAACGCGTCCTGCCTGCGCCACCCCAACCAACAGTTTGGCGTTGCCTTCGATGGCCCGCCACTGGGTCTCGTCGAACCAGTCGAAGCCGGCGGGCGGCGAGCCCCAGATCAGTATGAAATTATCACGGAACCGCGTGAATTGCAGACCGCGGAGAATCCGCTCGTCCTCGGTGAATTTGGCCGGCTCCAGCGGCTTCGTCACAAACGCGTTGTGGCCCGCGTTCAACCGAAAGATAAGCCCGTCGAAGGGGCGTTTCTCCATGACCCCAAGCTCCTCCCGCATCTGGGCCGGCGTGGGCACGTCCCAGCCGTACTCGATGAGTTTCTTGGTCGGCGCACCCAGCGGTGCCGCATCCGGCGACGGAGACGCCGCGAGAACTACCCACCCGATCAGGGCGGTGACCAAGAGTCTTGGGGGCCCATCTTGGCGCCGGGCTGCGGCTAGGCGATTCGCTCTGGACGCTGCGCGAGGGAAGGAGAGCGGGCGGCCTGTCGGTTTCATGCCCCAGCATTGCGCGCACAAGTCAAACCGTCAATCCGAGTTCGGGTGAGGTCCGGCAGGCTGGCCGAACACTTGTTTGACTGTCGGGCTTTTTCCTTGCTTCCCGGCCCGGCCCAAGAGTCAAGTGTCTGGAAATGACGAGATACAGCAGATGTCCATCATCGCTCGGGACGGGCCAGCCCGATTGGTCGGGAGGGGGACAGAACGAGTACTTCAACGGCAAGTTAGTCACTGTCAAGAAATGGTCCATATGAAAGAGACAACCCGCAGAAACTTCTTGAAGAGTTCAATCGCAGCCGGGCTGGGACTTGGTCTGCCCACAATCATGGCCGGCCGCGAGGATCAACCCAAAGCTGCCGGAGCCGGCGATGCGGTCCGTCTGGCCGTGGTGGGGCTGGGCGCAACCCAAGCCGTCGGCGGTGTGGGCGGGCGGGGGCACCAGCTCATTCCCCGGTTGCGAGAGGTCGCGGGCGCAACCATCGTTGCTCTGTGCGACGTGGACCGGGCGTTCCTGGATCGCGAACTCCAGCCCTTCAAGGACCGGGGCGAAGCGGTCGCTACTTACACTGACCTCCGCCGGGTTCTGGACGACAAGAGCATCGACGCGGTGGTCATCGCGACCCCCAACCACTGGCACGCGCTGGCGACGGTCTGGGCCTGCCAGGCCGGCAAAGACGTTTATGTTGAGAAGCCGTTTTCCCACGACCTTTGGGAAGGCCGTCAGATGGTGGCGGCGGCCCGCCGATACGGGCGGATGGTCCAAGTGGGCACGCAGAACCGTTCGAGCACGCTCCTGCGCCAGACGTTTGACTACCTGCGCAGTGGCCAACTCGGCTCCATTCGCTATGCCCACGCGCTGGTTTACCGGGCGCGTGACGGCATCGGCAAGGTTAGCGCGCCGACGCCGTTGCCGACCACGGTGGACTATGATCTCTGGTGTGGTCCGGCGCCCAAGACGCCGCTGATGCGCAAACAACTCCACTACGAGTGGCACTGGTTCTGGGCTACCGGCAACGGCGAGATGGGCAACAATGGAGTCCATGTCATAGACCTTTGCCGATGGGCCTTGGGACAGAACCAACCGCTGCCGCGAGGCATGAGCATCGGGGGCAGGTTTGCTTTCGAGGACGGCGGCGAAACGGCGAACACGCAGATTGCGCTGTTGGATTATCGCCCCGCGCCGATCATCTGCGAGGTCCGCAACGTGAGGGCGGCCAAAGGGGCGGACGCCCTGGGCCGGTTCCGGAACCGAACCAGCGGGCTGGTGATCGACTGCGAGGGCGGTTACTTTGCCGGCGACGCTACCGGCGGAGCGCTCTTTGACAAGCAGGGTAGGAAGATCAAGGACATCCCGGATGACGGCGAGTCCGAGAGACTGGAAACGTCCCATCTGTCCAACTTCGTGGCTGCGGTTCGCAGCCGGAGAGCCGGCGACCTGGTGGCGGAGGCCTTGCAGGGCCACATCTCGGCCGCCTGCTGCCATATCGCGAACATTTCCTATCGGCTCGGCAAACATTCGGCGCCCGAAACCATCCGGAAAACAATCCAAGGGAACGGTGAGCTGGCGGACGCTTTCGAGCGATGCCGCGAGTATCTGCGAGAGAACCGGGTTGACTTGAATGCCACGCCGGCGGTTCTCGGACCCTGGGTGACCTTCGATGCCAAGCAGGAGCGGTTCATCCACGAGTTCGCGCACGATGCCAATAAGCTTTCGCATCGCGATTACCGCAAGCCTTTCGTGGTGCCGAAGGTCGCGTGACGTTGCTGGCCGACGACGCAGGCCGTGCTATCAGCGCGCAGGTGCCGACAATCAGCGCAAACGTCGGCTAAGTATCTTCAGGGTGCAGACGGCTGCCCCGGCCAGCCGGCGACGACGCCTAACAAACCTCGGTCCGCCGCTCCTGGGCCCGCGCCGAATCGAGGCAGGCAGACATCACTGTCTGGGTCTTGATGGCCGCCTCCGGCCAACCCGCGTTGAGTTGGCCCGATCGCACTTGTTCCGTGAAGTTGCGGAAGAGATTGACCTCTTGAGCACTGGCGTGACCATGGCTGGCCTCGGCTACGGCAAACCGGTGTGGATGCGTCTCCATGCGAAAGTCGCAGCCATGGACGAGGAAACTCGTGTGCTCAACCTCGAAGCCCAGTTCCGTCCCCGCAAGCGGCAATACAAAGTCCGAGACGTGCAGGTTGCCGAGCGTGCCGCTGATCTTGATCCATTGCTCGGTTTCCGTGAGGAACGAGCAGTAGAAGCTGGCCGAAACTCCCCCGTCGAATACCAATTCGCCTGCGAAGGCAGTCGGCACCGCCAGCGGGCTGTCCGGGCGATGGTGCTCCGACAGGATCCACCCGCTGACCTGAAGAGGCATCTGCCAGTTCATGAGCCAGAGGACAAACCGGATGCAATACCAGCCGAGGTCACCCAGGCATCCGTAAGGTTCCAGCGCACTATCGGTGCGAATGTTGCTCACGAAGAACTCCGGCGATTGACGAAATGTGAACGCGCAAGCGACGCGCCGGACCTGACCGATGCTCTGGCCGTCATCCAGCACCTCGCGAAGCTTCTCCAGCCGGCGACTGTGCATGAACATAACGCCGTCCATGAATTGCACCTGATGCAGGCGACAGGCGGTCACCATCTCCCGCAGGTCGGCGACGCTCACCGCACAGGGCTTCTCGCAGACTACGTGCTTACCCGCCTCAGCAGCGCGCACGACCCACTCCTTGCGCAAACCGGTCGGGAGCGGGATGTAAATGGCATCTACTGTCTCGCCGGTCAGCAGGTCGTCGTAACATCCAAAAGCTTGCGGGACGACCTCCATCGGCGCCTCCGCCTGGCATTCCGCAATGAACCGGCGGGCGCGCCCGATGTCACGGCTGGCGACCGCCTCAACCGTGGCGTTGCCGGTGAGCTGGATTGCTTTCCAATTCTTCCGGGCGATTTGGGCCGTGCCCAGAATACCCCAACGGAGTTTCAGTGGCTTCACAGGCGCGATTCTTGTGTGGAACCCCCGAATGACACAAGTGGCAATCGCCAAGTCGAAAACCGCGGCGGGGCGATGAGGCATGACGGGGCGGAGGAGCTCAGCGGGTTCTCCCCACTCGCGTGGGGGTGTTGTGGCGGGGGCGACTTGAACCTGCTCAGGGCCGATTTATTCCACAAAAGTTCCACATTGTTGCCCGAGGTTGCAGGCCGTTGCAGGCCGTTGCCCGAAAGACCGCTATCTCGATCGTCATGAGGAGAACCAGCCGTTGGTGGTAAGAGGACGAGTGGTTCTGGCCCGCGGAGCGGACTCCGGCTCAGGCCACCACGGTGGTGGCGGGTGGCACTTCGAACGGGGTGAGAGTGCCAGCGGCCAGCAGAGCCTGGCGGCGCTGGGCTTCGAGAGCCATCAACTGCAGTTCGAGACCGATCTTCTGAGCTTCCGCCTGATCACGCTCAAGCTTGATACGGTCGGCCTGAACCAGTTCGGGATCACGGACACAGCAGTGCGCGAGTTCGGGGTCGTAAACAACGCCGTCGGTCGGGACGGAGATGGTGACCTGAGGCGCGCCGTCGCCGACGGCGGGCAAGGCCTTGAGGATGGCCTCAACTTCGGGGCGAAACTGGGGCGGTACCTGACCGATCTCGGCGGGCGTCAGCAGCGGCGAGACGTAGTTGGCGGCGGTAACGCGGAAGGTGACGGCCGTGACCTTGGTGGTGAGCACGTAGACGTCGAGCACACGGCGGACGAAGTAGGTGACCGCGTAGCAGACGTTGTTGTTCACCAGCGTGCGCTGCGTCGTGTTGACGGTTTGAGTATCTTCGTAGCTGCTAACGGTGATGGAGCGCTGGAGGTCGGTGTACTGGGCCGCCTGCTGCGCGGTGGAGTAGAATTGGCTGGCCGCGGACTGCGTGGAAAGGCTGCTGAGCGAAGAGGAACTGGACGTGCCGCCACCTCCGCCACCTCCGCCGATGCTGACAAGTCCGAACAGGCTGACCCCGGCGCTGCCGGAGGCGTTCCAATTGGAGGTCTGGTTGTTCAGCACTTGGTTGAGTGCGGTGGAGTCCTTCGAGTTCTGCTGCTGATAAAGGGCGGAGACGAACTGCGAGAAGGTGGTCTGGACGGAGAAGCGTTCGGATTCACTGGTGACGCGGCGGTAGCGGTCGCTGTGGTAGAGCGTGAACTTCTCGCCCGGGAGAAGGGTCAGGGTGTAGGCGAGCGACCCATGCTGCTTACCGACCAGGCAGAGCGAGTGGGTGTAGGTGACGGAGACGGTGACGAAGCCGCGGCCGGCGTCGGTGTGGCTTGGGGTGAAGGGGACCTCAATGGTCTTGGTTTCAGTGAATGCGATGCAACTGGGGCCTGGACGCCAAGCGGGATCGCAGGGGCTCTGGCAGCAGGCGTCCTGCGACGGGAACGTTACCGGGGTTGTCCCGTTCGTGGGATCGAAGGGTGCGGTTGACATTTGGTTCTCTTTCCGCGCTCGGCGAAAACTGGATTCGGCGGGCGCATGGACTAGTGCGGGTGGGGGTAACAAAGACGGGGCCGGGAGTGGTCTGGAATCCTACCGGAACAGGCGATCAAACAGAGGCAGAAGACCGTGCCGACCTTCTTGATGGGTTAACTCCTGATAAGAAGATGCCTTTGCACGCGGCGCGTACTCGGCGCTGCGTGGGTGAGGGAGGATTGGTTTTGCACTCACCAAGCATGATGCGACACTAGCTGAGCGCCTTATGAGCTGTCAAGTAAAACTGATAAACAATCGCTTCCGCAGGTGATCTGAACCTGCCTCCGGCCCGGTTTATTCCACAGAAGTTCCACATTGTTGCCCGAGGTTGCAGGCGGTTGCACAGAGAAGAGGGTGCTGACGGAGCCAAGGCCGGGTTTCAGCGAAACCCCTGCGAGAAAGGGCCTTAAAGGCCCAAACTCGGAGGAAATTGGTTGCGGGGGCTGGATTTGAACCAGCGACCTTCAGGTTATGAGCCAGATGGGCTGCCGCACCTACGGTTGACTTCGAAGGTCGTCAGAATCGGCAAGTCCGATCGCTTTGGATGGTCAGTCCGGACTCCACGACCGCCAGGCGCGTGAGCGCCAGATTGTTGAGCAATTGGTGACCATTGGTCGAACTCTCGCCGGAGGAGGGTAAAACGGCCGGAGGGCGGAAACCGGGAAATCCGGTACGGCGCGTGACCCTACCCGGCCAACGGTGCGAAAAACCGTTGGTATCTATTCCGACATATTACGACACTGTACAGGCCAGGATGTGCTATAATCTGCCGCGTGCGTGAATTTACAGACATGCTTTGAGCCCCTGTAAACATTGATTATAATGGCGTTTATGCGAATTGGGTCATTCCGGTGGTTGCGGTTTCGTAAACCGTAGGTCGTCGGTTCGACCCCGACCATTGGCTCCAGTTCTCAAGCAGTTCCAAAACAACAACTTCCGCATGGGATCCTCCGCCCCTTTTTCTGATTCCATGACTTTACCGCGTGACGCCTGCGTGACATATTGCGCGACGGTACGAACGCATCGCCCGCCTGAGGCGGAACCGGAGAAGGCGCCCGTGGCCCAACATTTATCCCCGCACGCAGTCGAAGGAATACCCCATGTCTTCTTCCATGAGGAGCGTTGGCTCAATCTTGCGGAGAAATTCGAGGCCGACTTGGAGTGAAATCTGGAAAGGATTGCTGAGACTGCCGCCTGCTGTCGCTTGGTCAATAATATGGTCGATTTTCTCTACAACAGGCAGAACTCGCGTTCGATAATCGGTTTGAAAGCCGATGGGCAAAATGCGTTTGAAGGGACGGAGGGTGGTTGTGTTGGAGATGAGAATCTTGTTCGGGCTGCATGGCTTGATTTGCCCGGCCGCATCGCGCTGAATGAAGATTACGGACTGATCGGGAGCGCGCTCGATAGTTTCCCGCAGTGCCACATCGCTTTCGTGCATTCGGCGCATGGCCTGATAGATGGCAGGCGCAGTGTAGAAGCGGGTCACGGTCAAGTCTTCGATGGGGCGAAAACCGAACATGCGCGAGTGCTGAAGCACCGTAGCGGAGCAGTTCGTCGTCGGGGTCGGGCAGGTCGAGGACGCGCTGGCGGAGCGCAGCCGCACGGGCTTCGTGTTCGGCGGCCTGGTTGGCATGGCCGGACTTGCGATAGGACTCGGCGAGTTTTTCCGCCGCGGCGGCGAGTTCGTCGCAACGGCGGGCGGCGTCGTAGAGGGCTTCGCCGAGGAAGCGGCAACTCTCGACGAGGAAATGGCCGCTGCCCATTGCTTTATCAATGACCTTGAGCTTGAGGATGGCGCAGGGATCGGGGAGGAACTCGGGGTTGGGGAGCGTGGCCGCCTCGGCTGCACCGGTCGGCGCCTCGCCGACCGGAACTGCGGCGTCAGATACCCCGGTTGCAGATGTGTTCGGCGAGGGCGCCGAACACGGCACGCGGGGCGCGTGCGCTCCCCCACCCAGAGGGGAAACGCAGCGGGCGACGAGGGGGGCGGAGGGTTTCGCGTACGAGGAAGCGCACGAACGAGTGCGGCGTGTAGAATGAGCCGGTGGCTTTGCGACCGAGGCCGACGCGAAGATAGAAACGGCCGGGCGGAATCTCCTCGATCCATTCGACCTTGGTCTTCTTGGTGCCGGCGGCAGCTGCCTCGTCGTCTCCTTCGGGTTCGTCCTCGTCCTCGGCCCCCTCACGCTCGGTGATTTCGGATTTCGGATTTCGGATTTCAGACGGCCCACCTCACCCCGGCCCTCTCCCCCCTCCGAGGGCGGAGAGGGAGCGTTTGCGGCGTTGGTTGCGGATTGAGCGCCTTGCTCGCGTTCGCTGGCTTTGGCGGATTGGTTGGAAGTTTGAGCCTCGTAACCTCGGCTGCTACGGAGGGAGGCGATAATGGCTGATTTTCGGGGTGGTCGAGGAGTTCCTGGATGAACTCGCGGATGGCGTGGCGGGCCTGTTCGCGAAGGTCTTTGGTGACCTTGGCCTGCTGCAGGCGAGCCTTGTCGATCAGTTCGGGCAGGGCTTTGACGCCGGCGGGCGACGCGAGCGCGATAAGCAGTCGCACGGAATCCGGCAGATCGCGGCTGCGTTTCCAGTGCGGGTCAACGCTGATGGCAACTTGGAAATCCACCCGCGCTGGGTCGGAAATGATGAGGCGGAGTTCAAGGCCGTTGGTGAGGATGCCGAGCCGTTCGCCGGTTGCGAGCAACACACGCTGCGCGATGCGGGTATGGCTGAAACGGTAGGCAAGGCCGCGTCGGGCGGGGGCATCGAGGTCGGCGTCAAGGTCCACACACCAGACGCGCAACTTCGCAGTGCCGTCCTCGGTGAGGAGCAATGCCCCCCGTCCTCGTCGCCTTCGCGCGTCTGGACGGCTTCGACCGCTTCGATGCGAGCGTAGCCGAGTTGGGCGAGCAGCGGTTCGATGACGTGGTTCTGCACGCGCAAGCCACCACCGTGAGCAACGAGATTGCGGAGCTTCCGGCGGGCGAACTGCCAATGGTCGTTGAGGGCGCGGGCTTCCGTCCCGGTGGCCTTCGGCAGGAGCGCGAGGCGATTGAGTTCCGCCTCCAGATTGAACTTCACGAACGGCTCGGGCAGCGCCGGGCCGCTAAACGTGCAATCGGTTGTGAGGTCCAATGGCATGATCGCTCAGGTTGCGATGCCGGAGGGGTCACAGACTTTGACTTCGAGGTTGCCCGCTGGTTTGAGATAGGGAGGCACGCTTGACGGGCAGATGAGGTAGTTGTTGCCTTTGGGATAAAGCGCCCGGAACGCCTTCAGCCCGGCGGGGTCGAATTCGGACGAGTCCCACTTGCACTCAATGGCATCCACCTGGTCGCGGTTGCGGACGATGACGAAGTCCACCTCACGGCCGGTTTTGTCCCGCCAGTAGTGGAGCGGCAGGTCGGGGAGAAACGCCTGCAAATGTTCAAGGACCAGGTGTTCCCAGAGGAAACCGCAGTCGGCAGGCCGGAGCGGATTCCACCCGCGCGCGTGGCTGACGAAGCCGGTGTCGAAGGCATAGAGGCGAGGCATCCTAGTGATTTCCTTCTGGCCGCCGCTGTGGAAGGGGCGCAGCAGGGTAATGACCTGGGTGATTTGGAGGGCCAGCAGATGACTGTCCACAGTTGGCCGGGAAATCCCGACGCCGGAAGCGGTTTTGGTGACATCCAGAAGCCCGCCACTCTGGCGGAGCAGGTATTCGAGCAGGGCATTGAAGCGGTTCAGGTCGCGGAACTCGAACAGACGGTGGATGTCGCGAGCGAAGAAGGAGTCCATCCACTCGCGGTAGAACGCCGCCGGCTTGCTGGGGGCGAGGAGCGCTTGGGGGAGGCCGCCGTGGAACAGCCTTTGTTGCAGGCTCACGCCACCGAAGGCGGACAGTTCGCTCCACGACACAGGCGGCAAATGCACGACGCGTTTCCGGCCAGTCAGGGTGTCACGGAACTTCTTGCTCGCGGCCAACGTGGACGAGCCGGTGGCGAGGATCTTGAGGTGCGGGAAAGCGTCGGCCCCGATTTTGAGCACACGGCTGGGGTCCTTGAGTTGATGGACTTCGTCGAACACCACGATCGGTTTGGTGCAGGCCTTGAAGAACAAGGATGGGTTCTTGACCGCGTCCTCCGCTTCCGGCTGGTCGCATTCGATGAACAGTGTCTGGTCGGGTCCCAGGCTCTGGGCGAGGGTGGACTTTCCCGCTCGGCGCACTCCTGCCAGCCAGGCGATCGGGACGGATTGCCAGGCTTCACGCAACCGATTGATCCAGAATGGTCTTGGAAACATGCTAGAATACTATGCTCAAAGTGGGACTTTGTGTAAAGTATAACTGCCTAAAGTTTTCGGCACGATCATCAACATGCCCAGCGTGGTGACTTCGGGATCGCGGACGGCGTCGCGAGCGTCGAGGTCATCGCGGCGTTTTTTGAAAAGCGTGAGGACGGTTTGCGCCTCGTGGCGCAACGCTACTGGTTGTGAATTGTCGCTGGCGAATCCTGCGAGGCGTTCCAACGGGTCGGCCAGGCGTGCCCAAGGGGCTGGGGATGGAGGCGGCGAATCAGCGAGACGGGGGGATGGCGAAGCGAAAGAGAACGTCCGCGCTCCGGCAAAGAGGTCCGCTTGCACGGCCAGTTGGCCCCGGTCGGCGATGATCTCGCGGGCACGGGATTCGAGCCAGTCTTGGAGGCGGTCGCGGTCGTGGCCGAGTTCCGCGCGTCGGCGATGAAGGACGTCCGCGGCGATGGGGCCAAAGTGCCGCCGGGCGGCGGCAAGCGCGGTGGCTTCGGCATTGTCCGCCCACAGCGCGAAGTGGTTTTTCCAAACGTCACGGGTGTTGATGGCATTCGCGGGGTCGGCGAGTGACAGCCAGCGTTCGCTGCTGGAAATGAATTCGGTGACAGCGGGCGGACGCACAAGGACCGCGAGCACCTGCTCGAATTCGCGCCCGGCCCGGCTGTGGATGCGACCAAGGAAAATGAACAGGAGCGTGGGCTCGGTCGCGTCACCGGCGACGGCGCTGATGCGCTGGTCAACCGACATGGCCGTGCCGCCCAGCGCGAGGTGGCGCACGCGGTCGAGGGCACGGCGAACGACCAGGTCAATCAGATGCCGCAGCGAGCGCCCAAACCGGTCCAACCGCCAGACCAGCAGGGTGTCGCCGGACACCAGATGCCGGAGGCAGGCGTCCAGACCCGGCCGGACCTGCTTGGCACCCGAGATCTTGTCGGTGAAGAGGTCCTTCTTGCCGACCCCGGCGTTTCGGAGGGCATCCAACTGGAGTTGGAGGTCCTGATCGGTGGTGCTGACCCGTGCGTAACCTACTAACCGCGTGCATGTTTGAGCGTTCATGTGTCTCAAAGTACGGTGCTCAGGAGTTGTTAATCCACTGAAACTCGGGACGCCTTTCTGACACGGCCGACCCCAGAATACCGCCGGTGGACGCCGCGGCGGTGTGCAGCGTGTCAGGATACGAACGTTTAATGGGACGCTATGCGGGACGGGAGACCCCGGTAGGCACCAAGATGGGCACCAATTGAGTAGGTTTTGTCCTCGGATTCTGGAGGGGGTTGCTCGCCTGATTCCTTCCTCCTCGGCTGCACCGACGGTTCTTGCCAAGCGGCTTGGCAAGCGTAACCTCCCAGTGTGAACCAGCCTGGCAAATCAGCAAGGCTATGGGTTGCGGACGTGGTTCTCGAACAACGCGTACAATATCCGATGCGCATGACACGCTCAATGGGCTCTGCGAACGGTGGCGAAGCGATGGTGCGCCTGCCGATGCAGCATCCGGTCAGTCGATCAAACCCCCATGCCAAAGTGAGAAGGGACCCCCTCATGAACGACCACCCTCGTCGTCCGCTCACGCGGCGCCGGTTTTTGACACGCGGGGTGATGGGGGCGAGTGCGGCGGCGCTGCCGTGCTTGATTCCGGCTTCTGTGCTGGGGCGTAACGGAGTCGTGGCCCCCAGCGAACGCATCGTGATGGCCTCCATCGGGGTCGGCGGTCGCGGTTCCTATGATTTGACTCAGCTCCTGTCCCTGCCGGATGTGCAGATGGTGGCCGTTTGCGATGTCTTGAAACGCCAGCGCCTGGCGGCCAAGAACATGGTTGACACCAAACTGGGCAACAAGGATTGCGCAGTCTATGGCGATTTTCGCCAATTATTGGCCGAGCGGACCGATGTGGATGCCGTGTTGATTGCCACGGGCGACCGCTGGCACGCGCTGGCCTCGGTGCTCGCAATGCGGGCCGGCAAGGATGTCTATTGCGAGAAACCGGCGTGTCTCACGATGGCGCAGGGGCGGATGGTCGTGGAGGCCGCCCGGCGGTATGGCCGGGTCTATCAAACCGGCGCCCAGCGGCTCAGCGAGCCGCATCATGTGTTTGCCATCGAAATGGCCCGAACCGGCCAACTGGGCCCGGTGCATACCGTTTACGCTGATTGTCGTTGGCGCGACGGATTGCGTCATGACTGGTTGCCGGCGGAACCGGAACCGCCCAAGGATGAACTGGACTGGGATCTTTTCCTCGGTCCCAGTCCCTGGAGACCCTACAACCGGGGTTATCTGAGCTCCGGGTGGTATCACTTCTACGATTTCGCCACCGATGTGGCGATGTGGGGCGCGCACTCGGTTGCCCAGGCCCTCGCCGGACTTGATATGACGAACGTGTCCTCCATCGAGTTCGGTTATGAGGGGCCGGATGCGACGATGGTCACGCGGCTGTCCAACGGGGTGAAACTGGTTCTGTTCCGGGTCGCCGGCTCGGTTTGGGACCCGTGCAAGCTCTGGCATGGCGCCTGCGGTGAGCGGTTCGATGGTCCCGAAGGATGGGCGGCGGCCGCCGATGGGTATTCGGCACCGGATGTCTCATCGCCGAAACTGTTGGACGGATATAGAACGCTGCTGGCGGATTACACGGCCCGGACACGACGGCCCTTGAACCACGTGCAGGATTTCCTTGACTGCATCCGGTCGCGCCGCCTCCCGGTGGCGAACCAGGATGTCATGTACCGATCCATGAACATCTGTCTGGCCGCCGACATCGGTGAGGAATTGAAGCGCAACCTGACCTTCGATCTGCGGAAGGCTGAGTTTGTCGGCGATCCTGAAGCCAACCGGCTGCGGTCCCGCGCGATGCGAGCCCCGTATATGGACTGAGGGAGACACGGCGCAGGGCGGTCTCCCAGACCCACACGTCAGATCTGTGTTCGCACATACTGCGCAATGCGATTGCCATTGCAATGGCCATCGAAGCTGATGCTGCCATCGGACCTGTTTATATTAACCGATTGATGTACCGTCTCTTGCATTGGCAACGAAGCCCGTTCATAACGAATCTCCATGAAAATGACACGTTCCACCGGAGGTGCACATCGCGCAGCCAAAGCTACACCGCATCCGGGAATCAGAGATTGTCCTGCGACTTGGGAGCTTCCCCACCGCAGAGCGGTGTGTTCCGGCCATGGCCTCGGAGGCACCAGTCGAAGCACCCCGAGATGAACGGCTCCGTCGAAATCTGGCGCAAGATGCGTTCAGCCTACCGTGGTTTGAGCCTCTCGGCGTCCTTGGCTGGCGTGCATGCTCTTCTTCTGCTTTCGCTACCGGCGGGTGCCGAAACCGCAGATTTCGCCGAGGGACGGCACGCCAGCGATTGGCTGCGGCACCCGGTTTACGGCGATCCTTCGTTCGATGCCTTCCAGCGCCTGCCGGGCAACCCGATTCATCGTGGGGCGCCACCGTTCGAGTGGCCGGTTAATGGGTTCTTATTCCCCGACCCGACCAGCGGACACTGGTACGTCTTTGTTGGGGATTATGGTAAAGGCTACGTGACCCCGCCCAGCCGCTGCCTGCTCTACCGGTCCGCCGACCATGGCCTGAGTTGGACCAACCTCGGCGTTGTCCTGCATGGCGATC
Source organism: Verrucomicrobiota bacterium (assembly GCA_050012855.1). GTDB lineage: Bacteria > Verrucomicrobiota > Verrucomicrobiia > Limisphaerales > J093 > JAJXZJ01. The sequence continues at coordinate 20,197 of JBEKGJ010000018.1, forward strand.
TGCTAACGTTCGACCGCGGCGGGCACACGCCGGATGTCAGCGTGGTCTATGCCGACGGCCGCTATCACATGGTCTATGATTGGGGCCAGCCCGATTTCAACGCTGAAGGCGGGTTGGCCTACGCTTGGGCGGAACGGCCCGAAGGCCCTTGGCACCGCGCGCCCCAGCCCATCACGCGCAACTCCACGCTGTCCAAACTGTCCGGTCGCTATCAACGGACCTACGCGGCCACCCTGTTGCGCCGCCAGCACGACTGGCTGATTCTCGCCATGATGGACCGGGCCCCGCACAGTTGGGCGCTCTTCGCGATGACGGCACCCAAGCCCGAGGGGCCTTATTCGGACCGCCGGTTGGTGCGGCAGGTGGAAGGGGACTACTTTCATCCGCCCCTGCTCGAGTTCTACCCGGCCTTCGCGCACAACGGCTTCGTGTACGCGCCGGCCACCTCGGTGGCCCTCAACCGCGATTTCAACGCCTTGTTCCGCGCACCCATCGAGCGCGCCGGGGAACCTACAGCTTGGGCCTTGTCTCAATGCGGGTCGGTCTGGCACTCCGAGGGTCGGGAGGCCGAGCATTTTGGCATCTGGGGGCAGACCTTCTCCGGTTTCGTGGATGCGCGGGGCACGTTGCACGCCATGTTTCCCAGTCGCGATGCGGAGGGGCGCGGCACGATCAACCTCGCGCAACGGCCGTGGAATGAACCTCTCCGCAGCCACGGGTTTGTGCTCAGCGGTCATCAGGGGCCGGCGCTCACGCTGTTGCGGCGGGCCTACGACGATTTCGCGCTCGATGCGGCGTTGCGGCTGCGGGGCACCCTTCGAGTGTTGCTGGACTATGCCGCGCCTTTGGGACCGAACATGCCTGCGTCCGATGCCACCCTGCACCCGCTCATGAACACGCGCCATTGGGGCTTGGAATTCACCTCGGGCCAATGGCGCCTGCTCCGCCAGGACGCTGCCGGGCGGTCGGAGATAATCTGCTCAGGTCCACTCGGGGAGGGGCAGCAGCGAACCGTGCAAGTCCGACGCCGGGTGGGCCAACTGGCCATCAGGGTGGACGGGCGCGAGCTCTGGGCCGGCCGGTTACCGGCCAGTGAGAACTTCGGCTCAACCGGCGTGCTGGGCTTGCGCCTGGAGGCAGACAGCCATGTTGTCGTCGAACGGTTCGAGGTTCAGGGCACGCCGAAGCCAGCGCGGATGAACTTTCTCTGGACCGAAGCATTGCTTGGCGCCGGGGAATCGCCGGCGGATTGGGCCGAAAGCAGAGAAGCGGGCTTTCGTTACGCTTCCGGCACGGTCTCGAAAGTGGCATCCGCTCGGGTGAAGTGGAATGTCATTGGCCACAGTCTCCGGCTGTGGTCCCCGCGCGGTCCCGGCTACGGCAGTGCAGAGCTCCGGGTGGACGGGCGAGCCGCGGCCATACTCGACTTCCACGCGGACCAGGAAGTCGAATCCCAGCCTGTCTGGTCGGCGACGGGCCTTCCCGACAGTCCTCACGCAGTCGTGGTCGTGGCAAAGTCCGGGAATGTCCCCGTGGATTCTCTGGAGACAATCGCCGGTCCCAGCCAGGCAAAGACCGGTTCCGAGGCGCGGTAGCTACTCGGAGTCCATTCCCGAACACGGTTTCCAGCGGGAGCAGCTTTGGGCGTGTTACCAGATGATCGGTTTGTAACACCGCCCGTCTGGATGACAGCCAAGGCCCCTTCCAGTTTCTCGCTGATGATCTGATGCGTCGGAGCAGGGGCATACGCGGCTACAGTTGCAGCCAGTGCTGCTTGCCGCCTGCTCGGATTGTTGGCTTCCGCCCAAGCCTATTGGATGTCCTGGATGATCCACCAAGCGGCCTGTCCGGGATCCACCAGCACGTTTCAAAACCCGCTGGCCGCACGCCACAACGCGTGATACTGCCTTTGACGCGCATCAGATGCGTTGGAGTATCCGTCCAACACTTTTGCCAAGCCGTCGCACAGTTTGGCGGTGGTGCTCAAGTACAATCGGTCCGCGGTCGCGGCGGACCTCGCCGGCAGCCGAGGCAGCGTGCCCGCTGCGAGTCCCATAACACGTTCATGGGCGGCGACTAGGCACTGCACTGCCAGCCGCGCATGAGCCGCTTCGTAAGTGTTGGCGTTACCCGCCTGGACCATAGCTTGGTAAAAGCGTCGGACCCGGTCGACCTTGGCCAGGAGCATCTTGAGTTCCACTTCGGAGCTTGCCCTTGGTACCGAAGCCACGGGCTTGCCGTTCACGTAGAGCGCCGAACTGCCGTTGGCATCGACGGTCGCTGTTACGTGCGTCCACTCACCGGGCGTGAGCCTGGCCTCGAACGAAACCGTGCCCGAATCGCTGATCAGCCGCAGCGCATTGCCGGGGTAAGTATCGAACGTGTAACCGGTCGCTCCACCGACCGGGCATTTGTCGATGAGCCGACCTTTCGTCACCTCGGGACGGATGAGGGCGTACCAGGTTCCTCCCTTGGCGAGCGCGAGCGCGGGGGAGTTGGCGATTTCAAGATACCCCTCACCGTTGAGATGTACCGCCTTGCCGAACCGTGAGTCGACCACCTCGACGTGCCCCACGCTGCGGGCGACCGCAGCTTGGTCGACGGCATTGGGGAACACGCCAGCGGCCGACTTATCGAATAGCCAATGGCCAACGAGCGCGGCATCCTTGAACGCCGGGCCTTGGTCGTCTTGGCAAAGAGCGGCGATTTCATTGGCACCCAATGCTCGGTTGAAGACGCATGCCCTAGCGATGTCGCCGGTGAAGCGGCTCCCGCCGTCGCTGTCGGCGCCAATTCGCAATGGAAGATCGGTTGCGGTGATCACATCCGGCAGGGTGGACGGTCGCCACTCCGCTGGGCCGGGCAGGGTCGGCACGGACTGGTCCAGCTTGGGCGCCTTGAACGGGTGCGATTTCGCGTTGCCGGCCAGGATCTGCACGGCGGCCACCTCGGGAGTTGATTCATACGGCAAGAAGACGGAGTGCGCGTCGAAGGATTTCCACGGTTTGCCGTTCACCAACACGGCGGTGATGGGGCCGTGACCGCTGAGCGCGAGGTAGAGCCGTTTGTGGCCGAAGCGGATTGGAAACTTCTGCTCCAGTCGGGCGATGCCGTCGGGCAGGTGCGGCACGAGGGTCAGCCCTTCCGCACCGTAAAGATACTCAAACAGTCCGCGGATCAGGCCGGCCGGGGCGCCGAAGGCATCGTAGGTGAGGTTGATCGGTTCGCCGGGCTGATAGACGGCGCCGCCGAAGGCGACCAGCGGGTTGTCCATCCGGAATTGGCGGGCGAAGGTCAGGATCTGCTGCATGGCCCGACGGGCGTCGTCGTAGGCGCCCAGACGGTAGTACGCCATGATCATCCGGGCTTCGCAGGTGGTCCAGTGGCCACCGTTGACCCAGGTGCCGAAGCCCCAGAGCCCTTGCGGCGCTTCGTACATATCGTCGAGCGAAGGGCAGTTGGCCACGATGAGGTCGTGCGGGCGCAGGCCGGGGATGGAGGCAATTTTGCGGAGGATCTGCCGCGCCTGTGTCTCCCCGACGACCCGGAAGCAGATGGCATCGTGGTTCGGGGACGCCTCAAAGTAACCGTAGCGGGGAGCGCCATAGACGCCATGAAGAGTGCCGTCAGGGTCCATGGACTTGACCAAATAACCTTCGGCCGTGGTCAGCCGCTCGAGTCCTTGGCGTGCGGAGGCACGGCGCTTGACCCAGAGCTCGGCTTGCGCGGTCCGCCCGGCGAGCTTCTCTAGTTCGCGGAGTCGGTCGAGGAAGGCGATGTACGTCACCGAAAGTCCGGTAAGGTAAGCCATGCCGTAGGTGCCGTCGGATTGCTTGTAGCCAGCGTAACTGGGGGCCAGCAAGTTCCCAGCGGGACCGGCGAGGAAGAGGTTGTTCTTCGGATCGCGGCGGGACTCGATGAAATTGGCGCAGCGTTCGAGCTTGGGCAGGTAGCGACCGATGGCCTCCCGATCCCGGCTGATTAAGAGCAACTCGGATTGCAGGACGCCGCCCGCCGCGGTGAACTCCACGCCCCAATCGTGGATGCTGACCCGGCCATCCCCTTGCCGGTGCATGGCCCAGGTTTCATTGGCGCAATCCATCAGGCAACCGTCCGGTGGGACCCAACTGTCCTTGCCATTCCAGACATAACGGGTCTTGCCGTCCCCCATCTTGGCGAACCAGAGGTCTTGGGAATGCTGGATGAAACTGACAAAGGGCTCCTCGTAGAACGGCAGAGCGGCGTAGGTGGTTCCGTAACTGTTCTGGACCCACCAGGCGCCCCAAGTCGGTCCTTCGACCAGGCCGTTCCACGATGGCATGTAGAGCATTGCCAGGTTCTGAAACTCGGCATCGGCGGCGCACATGCGTCGGGCGATGTCGAGCAATTGCAGGTATTCGCGGTCTCCTTCCCCGGCAAAGAACCAGCCATCGAACAAGTCTGCCACAGCGGTCGAAGAGGTCAGCAGGCACGCCGCCAGCACCCCGAGGTGAGTAAGAGCACGCAAAAGTTGTTTCATCATCGGTTCGCAGTTCAGATAGGCGCTTTTGGCCCGTCGCGCGAGCCATTTTCCGGGCTGGAGATGGGAATCCTGTCCTCGAGTTTTATGGCGCTTGCGTCTCACTCGTCGACACCACGCAGACTCCGGGCAATTCCGCTATCCAGGGTATCGGCACGGCGTTGCGTTCTGAACGTATTGTCGCCGTGCCCCAACGGCCCGCCCGTCGCCCTCATGAGGGCCACTGCACTTTCCGACCGGCGTTTACAGTCCGGATAGGTCGTGTCCCGAAACGCTCGTTTTTCGACAGAGACTCGGCATTAACGGCTTCCGCCACGTCCAAGGCGGGTTTTCGTGTCAGATAGGCGTCTCGTGTTTCTATGGCTCAACAACGCGTCCGCACCACGTTGGGTGACACAAACCTTCAACACGGAGCACCTGCACCATCACCTTCTTGCCAGCCTTGATGGCGTCGAACTCAACGGATGGCAGCAGCGCCAGCTTTCGCGCGTGGGCGGACTCCTTCTTCGTCACGCCGAGGTCGGCCAGCGTGGGCGCTGCTCCAGAAACCGGTGCCGCTGGGGTACCGGTTAGCCTCGGGTTCCCTCCCTTCGCCCGCTTCGTCGCCAGCAGCAGCAACCCCATCTGCCGTTCGGCTTCCAAGGCATAGCCTGTGGCGTACTGGATCGCCTCCTTGCCCGGGGGATCGAGGCTGCCCCCGGCGAAACGCCCACCGAGACCGGGGAAGAGGCCGGCGTTGCCCCCGCCGACAGCCTCGAACGCATCGCGCGGCTGGCATCGACTTCCACTCCGCGATCCTCGCACCCGCGATCTTGGCGAGACAGGCCGAGAGGCGGCGTGAGCACGGCCGGTTCCGCTTCGGTTACGGTTCTCATGCTTCCGAGCCTGTGCCTACGCCGAACCGGTTCCCGTTGGTGGTTTTGTTGGTTTTTGTTCGCCAAGTTTCAGGATGTTCACGGTGTTTCATCGAAGTGTGGAAAATTCGATTGGGATGCAATTCAACCAATAAAAACGGCCCTGCGATGAGTGTCTTAGGGCCGGAAATTGGTTGCGGGGGCTGGATTTGAACCAGCGACCTTCAGGTTATGAGCCTGACGAGCTACCGGGCTGCTCCACCCCGCGAACCCGTGGAATCTTCATTATCGCCATCACTGCCGCCGACGCAAGCCCCTTTTGGACTTTTTCGGACATCGGACGTCCGCGGCAAGCCCAACGTCGGGTGCCGCCTTCGAGCGCAGTTCCCAGCAGCGTCAGGTCACGGGCCTGGCAGCAGATGCTCGTCGAACCAGTCGGCGAACCGGATGATATCCAACGGCATCGTCAGCCAACCGTGCTTGCCGCCGGCCCGGACGACGAGTTTCACCTCGCGCGCGGCCTGTTGCGCCCTGGCCTGGAACCACTGGGATTGCTCCAGCGGCACCAGCGTGTCGGCGTCGCCGTGGTGGATCAACACCGGGGGCTGGTTCGTGGTGACGAAATAGATCGGCGAGGCTTCGCGGCCGATCACCATCCAGACCGCCATGTTTGTGGACTGCGGTCCGAACGCCGCGCGGAAGCTCCTCGGCGGCCCGCCGTCGCCGGGGTTCTCGGTGGAGCGGCCGAGGTTGAGCAGATCGGTCACCGGGAAAAAGACCGCCACCGCCTGGACCGCGCTGCTTTCCCGGTCCACCGGGTCGGCGGCGTCCGTCGGGCCAGGCCCGCCGCGCGTGGCGAGCATGAGGCTGAGATGCCCGCCCGCGCTGCCACCGGTCACGCCCAGACGCTGCGGATCGATCCCGTAGTCCCCGGCGTGATGGCGGACGAAACGCACCGCGCGGTGCATGTCCTCGATGATCTCCATCACGGTCGCCTCGGGTTGCGACACGTGGTAGATGGCGAACACCGTGTAGCCGTGTCGCAGGAGGGGCGCGGCGATCCAGACGGCCAGGCTGCCCGGCTCCGCGGATTTCCAGCCGCCGCTGACGAGCAGCAGTACGCCCCGGCCATTGGGTTTCGTGGGGCGGAGGACGTCGAGCGCGAGCGGATGGCGGCCGCGCCGGCCATAGGCGACGCCGTCGGTGCGCTGGATGCCGGGATGGAAATACCACCACAACGCGCCGGCCACCGTGGCTGCGAGCAGCACCACGATCAGCAGGAGCAGGAGGAAGTTCCGCAGGAAACGGCCGATGCTCATGGCGGCAGCGTAGCCGTGTGGGCGGGGTTTGGCGAGTGGGGAAACGGCCGGCTGAGGCGGAGCGTGTCTCGGAGGCTGGGGTGCCGCGCCGGGGCAGGGCGCCCCGCTTCCCGGCTTGACGGCCGGGCATATTATTCATATATTCCTGTAATAACAGAAATGACTGCCAATCCTGTTGTTCGGAAAGTGGTGTTGCACTGGGGCGAGATGGGGGCGCGCTGGGGGATCAGCCGGACGGTCGCCCAGATCCATGCGCTGCTTCACTTCGCGCCGGCGCCGCTGACGGCCGACGAAATCGTGGCCGAACTGGGCGTGGCCCGGTCGCACGTGAGCAACAGCCTGCGCGAGCTGGAGGCCTGGGGGGTGGTCCGGGTCGTCCACCTCCTCGGCGACCGGCGGGAGCATTTCCAGTCGGTGAAGGAGGTCTGGCAGTTGTTCGAGATTCTGCTCGACGAACGAAAGCGGCGGGAGGTGGATCCGACGCTGAAGACGCTCCGGGAGCTGTCGGCGGAAATGGAGGCCGGCCCGCCGGTGGATGTCCACACGCGGCGGCGTTTGAGCGAACTGCTGGAGTTTTTCGAGCTGATGGACCGCTGGTATGGCGAGCTGCGCCGGTTGCCGCTCGCCTCCCGGGTCAGACTCGTGAAGCTGGGCCGGCGGCTCAGCACATTGCTCAACTAACCCGCCCGTCACCCATGAATGCTCCCGGACTCCACGCGGTCACTGGCGCCTTCGGCTACTCCGGGCGGTATCTGGCTGCGCGCCTGCTGGCGGCGGGGCAGCGCGTCATCACGCTCACCAATTCGCCGGGGCGGGCCGACCCGTTTGGCGGCCAGGTGCGGGCCTTCCCGCTGGCGTTCGACGAGCCCGACCGGCTCATGCGTTCGCTGGCGGGAGTGGGTGTGCTTTACAACACCTACTGGGTGCGGTTCGACCACGGCGGGTTTACGCATACGGAGGCCGAGCGCAACACGCGGGTCCTGTTTGCCGCCGCCCGGCATGCCGGGGTCCGCCGGATCGTTCATGTCAGCATCACGAACCCGGCCGAGGACTCGCCGCTGGAGTATTTCGCGGGCAAGGCGCGGTTGGAACGGGCATTGCGGGAGAGCGGGCTGAGTCATGCCATCCTGCGTCCCACGGTGTTGTTTGGGCGGGAGGACATTCTCATTAACAACATTGCCTGGGCGCTGCGACGCCTTCCCGTGGTCGGAGTGTTTGGCGACGGCGCCTATCGCCTGCAGCCTGTCAGTGTCGAGGATCTGGCGGGGCTGGCGGCCGCCGCCGGGGCGGGATCGGAGAACACGGTGATCAACGCCATCGGGCCGGAGACGTTCACCTATCGCGAACTGATCGGGGCCGTGGGGCGCGCCATCGGCAAGGAGCGGGCGATCATGAACGTGCCTCCCGGCATGGGTTATGTCGTGAGCCGGTTGATCGGATGGTGCCTGCGGGATGTCTTGGTCACCCGGGAAGAGATTCGCGGGTTGATGGCGGGATTGTTGTGCGTGGACACTCCGCCCACCGGGGCCACGCGACTCACCGACTGGATGCAACAGAATGCCCTCACGCTGGGCCGGCGGTACGCCAGTGAGTTGGCGCGGCGCCGGGATCGTCACCGTGCGTATTTCCCCGGCTGAACCTGCAGGATTGACGTTCGGCGCAAAACACCGCAGGCAATGTTCCGCAGGCAATATTCCTTGACTCTTTCGAGCCGGCTCCTATGAATCATGCCGTCTGGATCAGGTTAGATTTTCTCATACCGTGTTCCAGGGATGACCGAAGTGAAAAACTTGGCTCAAGAGCACCGTGGAGGCGCGTCGGTTCGAAGCTGGATTCAAGCTCGGCAACCGAGCGGCAGGTTTCCGCACAAGCCGCCCAAAGCGGCCGTGCCCATGGTCCTTCCTTGGCATCGTCTTCCGGCAGGCTGAACCCCACTGACCAACCTTATGCAAAAGAACCTCTTACCCTCGGTTCGAATCGGGTCGCAATGGGTGGTGTTACAACTGGCGCTGCTCCTCGCCCAAAGCCTGTCGGCCGCGGTCACCTTTACCGTCACCCCGGCCGCCGTCAGCAACACCTACGCCGGGGTGATCACGCTCCAAGTGACCGGCCTGGCCAGCGGCGACACCGTCGTGGTGCAAAAGTTTCTCGACGCGAACGGCAACGGCGTGATTGACGCCGCCGACTGGCTGGCGCAGCAGTTCACTTTGACGGACGGCCAAGCGGGCATGGTGATTGGCGGCGTGACGAATTTCAACGTGCCCGGCGACACCGACACGACGGCGGGACAAATCACCGCGAACTTGAATTTCCGGAACGGCGATTTCATGCAGAACGCGGCCGGCACGTACCTTTACAAGCTGTCCAGCCCGGCGAATCATTTCACGCCCCTCACCGCCGCCCTGACGGTCACGGCGTTTCCGTACGGGCAGAAGTTCACCGGCACCGTGCGTTGCAACGGGGCGGCCGTCCCGTATGCCAGCGTGATCGTGACGCCGGGTTCGCACGGCAATCCCGTGGCCGGAACGCTGGCCAACGCCTCCGGCGTTTACACCCTCCCCGCACCGCCCGGCGGCTACCTGCCGCTTGCCTTCAAGAGCGGCTATGTGGTCAACCCGGGTACGGCCTCGGGATATACTTTGAACAGTGGACAGACCGTCAATGCCGACCTGACGCTGGCCGCCGCCACCTCCACCATTTCGGGCAAAGTCGTGGATGCGGCCAACTCCAGCGTCGCGCTGGCCTGCGTCCTCCTCGAAGCCGAAACGGAGACCGGCCTCATGGCGGTCGGTTCAACGGATGCCAGCGGGAACTTCAGTTTGGGCGTCCAGGCAGGCCAGTGGGGCGTCCGCGCAGCCGACACCTCGCTGATCATCCACGGATACGCAGGGCTCCAGGACCGCACCGGCGTCAACGCGGGCGCCGCCGGTGTCGCGGTCGCCGTGCCCAAAGCCACCGCCCTCATGTACGGGCGCGTGCAGGACACCCATGGAAATCCCATCCTCGGAATCGACGTGTATGCCAATGACAGCAATAACAACCTGTGGGAAACCGACGGTTACACGGACCTGAACGGGAATTACTTCCTCGCCCTGCCCAGCGGCATGGCGTGGGTGGAAGCGGATGTGGACCACCAGGCCAGCAATTATGTCTTCCCCGACGGACAGAGTTACACGCTGGCCAACGGACAGGCCACGCTGGCGAACTTCACGGCGTTGACCGCGGGCCGCTCGATCACCGGGACACTCAAGGATAACAACGGCCAGCCGATCGGCGGAGTGGGCATTTGGGCCAGCGCCACCGTCAACGGCGTCGATTTCCAGACCCAGGCCGACACCGACTCCGCGGGCAATTACACCCTCCACGTGACCGGTGGGGCCAGTTGGGACGTGGGAGTAAACAACTGCAACGATTGCAGCGACGGCCTGCCCGGCAGCTACGTTTGCCCTTCGACTCAAAAGGTCGATATGAACAACAGTGACGCGGTGATCAACTTCGTCGCGCTCGCCGCCACCACCCACATCACCGGCACGCTCAAAAACAACAGCAACCAACCGCTCGGCGGGGTCGGCATTTGGGCCAACGCCACGATCAACGGCGTCAGTTTCCAGGTGCAAGCCGACACCGATGGCAACGGCAACTTCTCGTTGGGAGTGGCCAACGGGACCTGGACCGTCGGGGTGGCCAGTTGCGACAACTGCAATGACAGTCTGCCCAGCAACTACTCGGTGCCCGACGCGCAAACTGTCACCGTGAACAACAACGCTCCCACGGTTAATTTCACGGTCCAGCCCGGCCAGCCCTTGCAGATCACCACATCTTGGCTGCCGGATGGCACCGTCGGCACTTCCTACAGCCAGTCGCTTCAGGCCACCGGCGGGCATCCCCCTTACCAGTGGGGTTGGCCGGCGCAGCCGGGCAACATCCCGCCCGGCTTGAACCTGTCTTCGGACGGCACCCTCTCCGGCAACCCGAGCAACGTCGGGACGTTCACCTTCACGGTCCAGGCTTACGACAACTTCTCGTCGGCGGATTCGACGACCCAGACCCTGACCCTCACCATCAACCCTGGCAGCCCCCTGCAAATCACCAGCTCCTGGCTGCCGGATGGCACCAACGGCTTGTTTTACCTGGAAGACCTGCAAGCCTCCGGCGGCGCGGCACCTTATAGCTGGTCGATCCCGGCCTTCTCCGCCGCCTTGCCGCCCAATTTGACCTTGAGCACCAACGGCACGCTTTCCGGCACACCGGCGACGACCGGCACGTTCTACTTTGACGTGGTGGTAACCGATTCCCTCGGCGCCACCGCAGAACAGGACGGGATGTCCCTCAACGTGGCGAACCCACCGCCTCCGCCGCTGGCGATCACCAACGTCTCTTTGCCGGGCGGCAGCGTGGGGGCGGCTTACAACGCGCAACTCGGGGCCACGGGTGGGCAACCACCTTACGTCTGGAGCCTGGCGCTGGGCTCGGCCGGTTTGCCGCCCGGCCTGACGCTGGGCACCAATGGTCTGATCTCCGGCACGCCGACGACCAACAAAGTGTTTGGTTTCAAAGTGCAGGTGACCGACGCGGCGTTCACCACGACGAGCCAAATCCTTTCCATCACCATCAGCGCCGGGTGCTCTCTCAGTTCGCCGGGGTGGCTGGGGAGCGAATTCCAAATGTGGCTCAATGGCGCGACCGGCGTCAATTACACGGTGCAGATGTCCACGGATTTGAGTTCGACCAACTGGACTTCACTCTTCGTCACGAACAGCGCGACGGCGAATTCGTTCATGGTGATTGACCCCAACGCCACCGACCAGCAGCGCTTCTACCGCGTGAAGGTCGGGCCGTAGCCGCTCGATTCCCGGCCGCCGCACCGGATCATCGCCAGGCTGCACCGGTTAAGTTCGCCAGTGTCCAGCGTTTCGTCAATCAGCCGCTGGCATTGCAAGCGTTGGGGCGGGCGTGACATCGGGGTCGTGCCGCGGTCTAATTAAGCGACATGAACCCGGAAGCCGACGCTCCCGTCGTGCTCAACGACCTTATTCGCGAAGCGGAAAAGGCCGGAGCCAGCGACATCCATCTGCAAATGGGCGGCGCGGGGGCCGCGGTCATGTTCCGCCTCGATGGCGTCCTGACGCCGTGCCGGGCCCTGCCGGCCGGCCTCGCCGAGCGTGTCTTTGGCCGGATCAAGTTCCTCGCCCGGCTCAAAACCTGGCAGGAATCCCTGCCGCAGGACGGCCGGATTGACCGCGCCGACAGCGGGGCGGAGCACGACATCCGGGTGGCCACCTATCCCACGGTCAGCGGGGAGAAGATCGTGCTGCGGCTGTTCAACCAGTCGGTGGTCCGTCCGCTGGCCGAGCTTGAGCTGCCGCCGGCCGTGATGGCGGCGCTCGAACACACGCTGCGACAGCCAGCCGGCTTGCTGCTGCTGACCGGCCCCGCGGGCAGCGGAAAGACGACCACGATCTACGCGTGCCTGCGTTTTCTGGTGGAACTGGGGGGCCGTCACATCATCACCGTCGAGGACCCGGTCGAGCAGATCCTGCCGGGCATCATGCAGACGGAGGTGGCGGAGGCGCGTGGGCTGACGTTCGCCGTGGCCGCGCGGCATCTGCTGCGACAGGATCCGCAGGTGCTGGTGATTGGCGAGATTCGCGATGATGAGACTGCGACGCTGGCGGTGCGGGCGGCGCTGACGGGCCACCTGGTGATCTCGACCCTGCACGCGGGCTCCAGCCAGGGCGTCTTTGAACGGCTGTTGCTGATGTGCCCGGACCGGTTTGCCGTCGCGTCGGCGGTTGAGCTCGTGCTCAACCAGCGGTTGCTGCGGCGACGTTGCCCGGCGTGTGCCGGCACCGGCTGCGCCGCCTGTCTGCAGACCGGCTACCGCGGCCGACTGCCCGTGATCGAGTGGGTGCGGGCGGACGATGCGCTACGACGGCAGTTGCGTTCCGCCGGACCGACAGCCGTCCAGCCAACATGCACGCTGTTGGCGGCGGCCCGGGAACTGGTGGCGCGGGGCGCGACCGACGCGCGCGAGCTCGAACGCTGTCTCGGCGAAGCCGAATCGCCGGCGTGATCGCGCCGCGCGCGGGCGCGAGGTCACCCGCGCAAGATCGCGCGGACCGCCTTGAGCAACGCCGCGGTTGCCTCCTCGGTCCCGATCGTGATGCGCAGGAAACTCCGCGTTTCCGGCGCGCTGAACCACCGGACGAGCACCTTTCGCTCGCGCAACTGGGCCAGCCATGACTCGGCGCTGAACCGCGGCGGGTGGACCAAAATGAAGTTCGCCTCGCTCGGCGGTGTTTGGAACCCCAGTCCAGCCAGCTCGCGGCGCAGTTCCTCGCGGGTGGCGATCACGCGCCGGAAATTCGCCTGATAGTAAGGCAGGTCCTCCAGCGTTGCCTCCGCCGCCACCTGGCCGAGCCCGTTCACGTTGTAGCTGTCCTTGATTTTGTTCAGGGCCTCGATGAGCGCCGGATGACCCACTGCATAACCGACGCGCTGGAAGCAGAGCGAATAGGCCTTCGAGAAGGTTCGCGCGACAATCACGTTGGGCCTTTCGAGCGCCAGGGCGAGCGCGTTCTCGGCGGCGAAGTCCGCGTACGCCTCGTCCAACACGACCACCCGGTCCATCTTGGCACAGAGCGCGCGGAGCGCCGCCGTGCCGCAACCGCGCCCGGTGGGTGCGTTGGGCGTGGTGATGAAGGTGAGCGCCGCGTTGAAGTCCCAGGCCCGTTCCCGCCGCAGCTCCGCCGCGGTGGGCAGGGCGAAATCCAGGCCGAGCGGCACCGGGTTTGGGGCCGCGCCATGAATCGCGGCCAGGACGGGATAGAGCGAGTAGCTGGGCTGGAAGAATTGCACGGTCGCCCGGGCTGGCGGCGTGGAAAAACGGCGGCTGAGCCGGCCGCCCACCGCGGCTTCGGGCTCGACGAACGCCCGCACGGCCAGCGCCAGCACTTCATCCGAGCCGTTGCCGACGAGGATGTTTTCCGGCCGGCAGCGGTGCAGCCGGGCCAGTTTCTCGCGCAGCCGGTCCGAGGTGGGCTGCGGATACAGCCGCAGGCGGCCGTCCGCGGCGGCCTTGACGGCGGCCAGCACCCGGGGTGACGGCGGATAGGGATTCTCGTTCGTGTTGAGCTTGATCAGTCCCTTGATTTTGGGCTGCTCGCCATAGACGTAGGGTTGCAGTTCACGCACGAGCGGACGGACGAGGGTCTGGTGGTCGGTAGGGGTCATGGAGAATCAGCGAGGGTGCGCATCTGGCCGTGGGAACAGGGAGCGCGGAGCGGGGAGCGGGGAGCGGGCGTCCTCCCGGCCCGGCTTCGACTGGTCCTGCGCAAGCTGTTTTTTGAACGGCATATTCCGCGATGCCTGGCCGTCCGGCCAAGGCTCGGGCCGTCAGTGGAGCCGACCGGGGGAGAAAAGTCGAGCCTGGGCGCGCGCGGGGAAATTTTTTTCCGCCCGGGGCTTGACAAGCATTGTGTTGTTATGCATAGTGCCGCCATGCTTTCGCGCGAACTGGTGGCCGCCTCGACGGTGCCGTTGGTGTTGTCGGTGCTCACCGAGGGCGAGAATTATGGCTATGCGCTCATCCAACGGGTGCGTGAACTGTCCGCCGGCCGGATCGAATGGACCGAGGGCATGCTCTACCCGGTGCTCCACTGGATGCAGAAACAGGGGCTGATCGAAGCCGAATGGCGCGAAGCCGAAACCGGGCGGAAGCGAAAATATTACCGGCTCCGGCCGGCGGGCCGGCGGGCGCTGGCAACGGAACAGAACCAGTGGATGACGGTCCACCAAACGCTGACCAAACTATGGAAGACCCAACCTCATTTGACCTGAACCAGGCGTTGCATCGCTGGCGGGAGAGCCTGGGCCGGTCGCCGGCCTTTCACGGTGACAACCTGGCGGAACTGGAGTCGCACGTGGTCGAGAGCGTCGCCGTGCTGCAGGCGCGCGGCCTGTCGGCCGAGGAGGCGTTCTGGGTGGCCACGCGACGGGTTGGCCCGGATCAGCAGGTGGCGGCGGAGTTTGCGAAGGTCAACGGCGGTGCGGTGTGGCTCGATCGCGTGCTGTGGATGCTGGTGGGGATTCAGCTCTGGGGGTTTGTGTCCACCGGCCTGGTGATGTTGGCGCGTGGGCTGCTCAGCTTCGGTCTCACGGGGCTGAGCTTTGATTTCGGCGCTCACAGTCCGGTGGTCCCGGTTTCGCTTTTTGTCCTGGCGCAGGTGCTCGCGCTCGGCGGGAGCGTGGCCCTCTGCGCGTGGCTGCTGATCGGGCCGGGGCGGAACCTGTTGCGGCGGCTGGCGTCAGGTGTCCAGCGGCGCCACACTGCGGTGGCAGCCGGCGTGGCGATCGGCGTGGTGCTGCTCGTGGTTCAATCCCTCGCTTTCGCGTCGCAGGCTTGGATCGTGTCCTACGTCGATCCCCGCACGGCCCGCCAGATCTTCGCCTCTTCGAGCTATGCCAGCGTGTTCATGGCCATCGTGCAGATGGTGGCCCTGCTGGCGTTGACGCTGGTTCTCGTCCGTCGCCGGTTTCTCCTGCGCCACGCCTGACGCCGTCGTTCTCCGCCGCGCAGGTGCCGGGTCGGTGTGGGCGCAGATGCGAGTTTGGCGTGGGCTGCGTTGAACGTGGTCATAAGGCGTTCCACTCGTCCACGGAAAGTGGGCGCATCAGAATGGATTCAACCTGCCGGACCAGCAGCCGCAGTTGCGGCACGGAGAATTCGGAATTGGTGGGAATGGTCTGGCGATGCTGGCCGGAAACCATGAACTGGTGGCGGGTGCCGGAAAACGGGCCAGCGAACCCCAGGGCGCGGAGCTTGCGGATGAAGTCGCGCCGCTTAAGTGGTCGCCAGGCGGCCATTTGAAACCTTGTTCAGATCAATGCCGGCGAGCACGGGCAGTTTGTGTCCGAGTCTCAGGCCGACCAGAATCCAGTCTTCCAGCGTCGAGCGCAGTTCATCTTCGCATTCGCGCAGGTTTTTTCCGAACGCGGCCACGCCCTTCAATTTCGTGATTTCGCCGGCGAACGAGCCGTCTTCCAGCTTGTCATAGCACGCCATTTCCAGCGCGGCTTCAATGTAGGCGGTGATCGGAAACGTCATGGAATAAGATTCAATGATTGGTGCGGAAAGACAAGCCGGAGATTCTCGGCCTCATGATCCTAAAATCTGCTTCCTGATCTCCGCGCTTCTTCCATGCGCACTCAACCCCTCGATAGCGGCGATGGTTTTGACGGCGGCGAGGGATTTTTTCAAGGCAGCCCGGCTGTACTCCACGACACTCGTCCGCCGCTGGAACTGGTCCACCGTCAGGCCGGCAAAACTCCGTCCCGCGCCCCCCGTCGGCAGGGTGTGGCTGGGGCCGGCGACGTAATCGCCCAACACGGTCGGTGACCATGGTCCCAGGAAAAGCGCGCCGGCGGTGGTGATCTGCCGGGCGACGGCCGGCGGGTTGCGGGTGTGGATTTCGCAGTGCTCGGGCGCGAGGCGGTTGGCCAGCGCGATGCCGTCGGCGAGGGATTTCACCTGGATCAGCCAGCCGTTGTCCGCGAGCGCGCGCTCGATGAACTGGCGGCGCGGTTCGCGCGGCAGGCGGCGCTCGATTTCGCGTTGCACGGCGTGCAGCAGCAGGACGGACGGCGTGGCCAGCCAGACGCGTTCGTGGCCGGAGCCGTGTTCGGCCTGGGCGAGCAGGTCGGCGGCGATGAATCTCGGGTTCGCGGTGTCGTCGGCAAGCACGAGCAGTTCGCTGGGTCCGGGCAGGAGGTCAAGGGCAACGTGGCCGAAGAGCAGGCGTTTGGCGGCGACGACGTAGGCATTGCCCGGGCCGAAAATCTTTTGCACGGGCCGGATGGTGGCGGTGCCGAACGCGAGTGCGGCGATGGCCTGGGCACCGCCGACGCGGTAGATCTCCGTGGCGCCGGCCTGGCGGGCGGCCAGCAGCAGGGCGGGGTTGATGGTGCCGTCCTTGCCGCAGGGCGTGCAGGCGACAATCTCCGGGCAACCGGCCACGCGGGCTAGAACGATCGTCATGAGCGCGGTGGACACCAGCGGCGCGGTGCCGCCCGGGATGTAGATGCCGACGCGCTGGAAGGGATCGAATTTCTCGCCGATCCGGGCACCCTGGGCGTTGCGGGCGGACCAGTCGTGGCGCAACGATTTCCGGCTGAACGCGGCAATGTTCCGCGCCGCAAAGGCCAGCGCCTGGCGCAATTCCGGGCTGGCCTGGACCGAGGCGTTGAACAGTTCCGCCGGGCTGACCGGGAGTTGATCGGGGCGGAGGCGGGCGCCGTCGAACCGGGCGGTGAACTCGAGCAGCGCGTCATCGCCGCGGGTGCGTACGGCGTCCAGGAGTTCGCGCGTGCGCTGCTCGATTTGCGGATCGAACAGGCTGGAGGCGCGGGCGAGGCGTGCGAGCGCCTGGGCGAACCGCGGCTGCGTATGGCGGAGCACGTTCATGGGGTGATGCTGGCGGAAGGGACGGACAAAGTCAAAAGCAGGAGAGCCGGCCGCTATGCCCGGGAGCGGCCGCGCAACCAATCATTTCGTATGGTGTTGGATGGTGGAAATGTCGTATAATGGCGCCATGAGACGAACAGTACGTTTCAGTTTGACCCTCGTCATGGGCTTGGGTTTGGTCCGGGCATGGGGGGTGGAGCCCCCGCCGCCGGTCGCACCGGCTCCGGGCACGGTTGCTCCGACCGACGGCGGTGTTGCCGCGCCGGGGCGATCCGAGGTGGAACCCGACACCAATGCCGCGCCGCTCGCACCTTATCAGTTGATTGTGGACCGAAATCCGTTCGGTCTCCGAACACCACCGCCGCAACAGCCGACGAACACCACCGCCCCGGTGGCGGCCTCGGCGCTGAAGCTGACCGGCGTGACGACCCT
The DNA here is from genome assembly GCA_050012855.1 of Verrucomicrobiota bacterium. GTDB lineage: Bacteria > Verrucomicrobiota > Verrucomicrobiia > Limisphaerales > J093 > JAJXZJ01. Next base: position 37,783 of record JBEKGJ010000018.1, read on the forward strand.
GTTGGGCGGAAAGCGGGCAATGTTTACGCTCCAGGAACCGGGAAAAACGAACCTCGTTTCCGGTCTGGTGCGCGAAGGCGATTGGGATGAGGTGATTACCAACCTTCAGGTGCTGGCGATTGATGAGCGGGGTGGCGTGGTGCAGGTCAAATACGGCGGGACCGAGCTGGCCTTGAATTTCGATGACAACGGGATCAAACCGCCGGCCGGCCCGATGCCGGGAATGCCGGTGCCCGGACTGGGACGGCCGACCATGCCGCCGGTGCCAGGACAGCCTGTGCCGATGGCCCAGCCGGCGCCAGGGGGTGTTTCGTTTAACAGCTCCGAAGGCTATCGCCGCGTCCCGAACCGGCCCAACCGGCTCACGCCGGCCGCCGCCGAAGCCGGGGCACAGCCAGTGCTGTCGCCGGAACAACAGTTGATCGCAATCCAGGCTCAGGCGGAACTGGGTCGCCAGCAGGGCGTTCCCATGCCGCCTTCGCCACCGGGGGCCGGAAATGCCGCAAACCAGCCGTCGCCACCGTTGCCGCCCACGCCAACGATCGTTCTCCCGCCGACCCCCGGCAGGTGAGCCTGGTGGCCGTCTGTCTGCCACGTCAGTGGACTCGCCTGCGGTCGCGGGTATCAGCGGGCGATGGCTTGAACGCGGAGTTGGGCTGGTTCCAGCGCCTCGGGGTCCAAGGTTAGCAAGCAATAGCCACCATCCTTCAGCAACTCGGAGCCGGCCAGGGAAGGACAGAGACGGACGTGGAACGGACGCCAGGCGCGTGCCCGCCACAGGGCCGCGCTCATCCGGCGTACGGAGTTCCCCAGAAAGCCGACCGGTGGCAGGCCGGACATCATCCGGCTCAAGCGCAGGACCCATCCGGTGTGCAGGTGGCCGATGATGGTCAACTCGATCTGGCCGAGCTTCTGACGCAGCGGTTCGGAATCGAGGAGAAACGGCAGGGCACTGGGGTCATGGCAGAAGAGGATGACGCGGTGGTCAGGCGGAAGCTCCGCAAACGCGCGGCTGATTTCAGCGAGGTGCCCGGCGCGCAGTTCCTCCCACGCGGTGGTTTCACCCGACAGGAGCTCAGGCGCGAACACGGGCAGCGCCACCAGCGAGGAAACGACGCCCATCAGTTCGTAGCGGCCGAAACTCTGATGCCAGAATGGCGGCAGGCCGAGCTCACCGACCAGGCGCTGCCAACTCGCCAGGCGCGGTCCTCCCTGGCCTCCAAACAGGCTCATCTTGCCCAACTCATGGTCGCCAAAAACAACGGCCAGCCGGTCCGGGAACTGCTGCCGCAGTTTTCCCAGGCAGAGGCTGGCGCTGGACAGCGCGGCGTCGTCGCCAACGCCGACGAAGGCGGAATCGCAGGAGTAGTCGCCGTTGGCAACGACGAAGTCCGCACCCGCGGCGGCCGCGAGGAAGCGGTCGAGCAGGTGATTGTGGCCCAGTGGGTCCCGCAGCCAGACATGCCGGCGGAAGGCGCGCGCCATCCCCCGCAACAGGGGACCGGGAATCGCGTTTGCCTCATAGCCCCGCCGGGCCTGCTCCGCCGGCGCGGCGTAGTGAATGTCACTGACGATGGCGATGGTGCGTGTCGGTGGCATGGGTGGGAGCGGAGGCGGGCGTCGGAGACGGTCCCGCGGCGGTCGCTGGCGCAGGCCGTTGGCGCGGACCCGCCGCTTTGCATCGTGGGCAGGATGGCACGGCGCTAATCCCGGAGACCGCTGCGGCGGACACCGATGGCGGTGAGATCAATCGGCTTGAACCCCAGGGACAAGGCGGGAGAATTCGCCGAGAGCCGGTAATTGTCGCGGCGCGGATTGATGAACAGCGGGTCGGCAATGACGGATCTGAGGTCATGACCGCGCTGACGCCATTGGGCGAACGTTGCGCCGGCGAAGCGCAGGGTGGCGGGCCGCGCCTCGGGTCGGGCGTCGTAATAGAGGTTTCCCTCCATGACGAAGTGATCGTTGGTCCAGCTTCCGCCGAACAGTTCGCCGGAGTCGAAGTACACAATGTTGTTGGTGAAAGTGAACGAGAGATGGTCCTCCTCGCGGGAACGCATAAGCTCGTGCTCGCGGTTACGGGCAAAGATGTTGTTCCGGACGACGTTTTCCCGTCCGTAGTGCTGGTGGAAGCCGGCGCTTTTGCAACGGTAAACCATGTTGTTCTCGAGCAGGATGCCGGTGCTGCCTTCGTCGGTGTAAAGCCCCCAGCCACCGTAGGTGTAGGCGTTCACATCATGAATGAGATTGTTGCGGATGACCGTGCCGGGCTGGATGCCGAGCGTGTAGATGGCCCCCATGTCGCTGAGCACGCTCTGGCCGATGTCGTGGAGATGATTAAACTCGACCAGGTTGTTGTGGCAGGGCGTTTCCTGATACCCCCAGTTCCAGCCAACGGAAATGGCCGTGTAGAACAGATCGTGAATGTGGTTGTGAGCGATCCGATTATGGCCGCTTTGGAGCACGAGAACCCCCACGCCCGCCGGGAACACGCGGCCCAACTGGTAAAGGTGGTTGTCCGTAACCACATGCCCGCGGCACTGGTCGAGGGTCGCCGTGCGGGCGACGGTTTCACCCAGGCGGATGCCGCCCGCGCCAAGGTCCGTCAGCTCGTTGTGGACGATGCGGCAGCGCTGGCAGCCCCGGCCCAATTCGAGGGCGTAGCCGGCCAGATGGTTGAACAGGCAGTCCTCGATGGAACAGTCCACCGCGCCTTCGGCCCGCACGTCGCCGCGGATGTTAATCGCCGCCTGGGTGTCCGCGTAGCCGCGCTCGTCCAGGGTCCAGTCGGTGAAGCTGAAGGTCAGGCCGCGGAGTACGATGTTGCTGACGATGTTGCCGGCGGCGGGGGATCCCCGCAGCACCAGCAAATCATGCAGTTTCGGGGCGATCACCTCGGCCTGGGCAAGTTTTTCGCCAGGCAGAGTCCAGTAGGTGACCACGCCCGTCTTGCGGTCCAGGTACCATTCACCCGGCTCATCAAGGGCATCGGGGGCGTTTTCGATGTAGAACTGGGCGTCGTTTTCCCGGTTGGACGGTTGAGGCGCGCCAGCCAGCGTAACCACGTGGTTCGTGGCATCGACGGCGCGGATGGGCATCCGCAAATCGGACCAGGCGAGGAGGGCGACGACTTCGACGTCGCCATGGGCGGCCCATTGCGGCCGGATGTCGCCTTCCTTGAATTTGAACCGCGCCGGGTCGCCCTGCGGTGTTTCGCCGGCGATGTGAAAGAAGCCGGCGGTGGGCGTGCGCGCCCGTTGCCGGCGGTGACCGTTGACGAAGAGCGACCGGAAGTACCACTGGCCGGCGCGGACTTCGGGCACCTCGGTTTGCCACCAGCCGGCCTTGTCCGGGACCGGGTGCCACCCCGTAAGCCGCTGCCCGCCGCTGATCACCGGTTTCTCCTCCGGGTAGGCGGTGATGATGAAGGGCAGCGCGTTGCTAAGGCCGGAATCGGCCGGGGTCAGGACCAGCGGCTCGGTCAGGGTATGCGTGCCCTGGCGCAGGAGGATGGTGACGCTGTCAACCCCGCCGGTGGTGCGGGCGGCGCGGGCCACTTGGACGGCATGGGCGAGTGTGGCCAGCGGCCCGTCGTCCCCCCGATAGGCCGGCACGGCGACGGCGCCGGACCAGTGGTCGTCGCCGTTGGTGGCGACGTTCAGCACAAGGTTTCGGGCCTGCGCGACGAACCCCGGCGCCACGGCGAGCAGGAGGAGGACGGAAAGATGCTTCATAGCCCCGCAACAATACGCCCGTGTTCGGCCGGGTATTCAAATCAAAAATGCCGGCAAGCTTGCGGCCCGATTGCGAGGCGCTGTCGGATGGATGCCGCGCCGGGGGGCGGTGACTGGAACCGCCAGCGCGGACCAAGTCGAAACATGAGGCAACATCAGCCACGTGAAACCGGTACCTGGTGATCAGCCCGGGCGATCTTCGCGCCGGTCACGGGTGGTCCCGTTGTCCGGGCCGGCCTTGGAGTTGTGGCTCGGTCGAACGGTTCGCCGGCAGAGATTCCCTTGAAAAATCGGTGCAAATCCGCGCTTGCCAGCCCCCGGGGTTTTCCGTAATGTCCGTCTCGCTTCGTCGGAAGCGAGCGTAGCTCAGTCTGGTAGAGCGTCACCTTGCCAAGGTGAATGTCGAGGGTTCGAATCCCTTCGCTCGCTCCATTTTCATTTTCAAGGACTTACATTTATCCTGCCCCCTCCGCATAATTAGTAGGCATAACAGATTCAAGCTTGTCAGCGGTGTCCTTGGTGTTCGAGAGCGTTGATTTCGGGTCCTTCGGATGACCGCGACCCATGATCCCGCGAAGGCGCTTCGAGAATTCATGGTCTCGAACCAGGTCAAGGTTCTGAATGTCGCGGGATCAAGGGCATCAAAAGAACCGGATGTCACCGCTTTCGTGACGCTGGTTCTCGCAAAGGCTTGGCAGTGTCATGAAACCGCTTGAACCACCAGACAGCCCTCACCTTCAGGCCGCCCAGGGTTGGTTGGAGCTGGGTGATCACCTCGAAGCTCGAAAGGGCATTCGAGCTTGGGGACGCGAAACAGTTCAAACGGGCGGCTCTGGAGCACGCTGACCTGGCGCCTCTCGGGAAGGACATTGGCTTAGCCTGAGGTCCGCGGCTGATACTTTCGGCCAGGACCGGCTTGCGTGTTCGCTCGCGACGCCGGCAAAAACCGAACGCCTCCGGACCCGAGTTGGCCGCGGTGAAGTCGGCGTGGACCTAATCCCTGACGCCGGTGAGGTCGGGTTCCAGTTTCGTTCCCGCCTTGAGCAGGTCCGCGAACGTGACTTCACCGCCATGGTAGCCGGCCTCGCGCCCCAGCACCGCCGTGAGCGTGGACCGCACGGACGGCGCCGCCGTCGGGTTCTCGAAGTGCCCCTCCGTGACGCAGCGATGGAACTCCAGGATGTTGGCCACGGCGCCTTCGGTGTAGAGGTTCCCGGTGCTCCCGCCGGGGAAGGGTTGATTGCCGCGGATCCAGACACTCCCGAAATAGTCGCCGTAAAAATACCCCTCTCCGCCGTAAGCCCGGCAGGTGATCTCATCGCGCATCTCGGGGATGGTCTGGATGCACGTGAAGGACAACGGCACGCCATTGGCGAATTCGTAGTTGACCGCGAAGTGGTCCCAGATGCTGCCCTTGGGCCGCAGTTTCTGGCCGCCCATGCCGAACGCGCGAGTCGGGTCGGCGTCAATGACCCAGGTGGCCACGTCCAGGGCATGGATCGCCTGCTCCACAATGAAATCGCCGGAGAGCGTGCGGTCAAAATACCAGTTCCGCAACCGTTCCTCGGGCTTCGCCGGCGGGAGGCCGCGACCTCCCGACGACCACGGGTAATGCGCCTCCACCATGACAATCGGGCCGAGGTCGCCCTGGCGAATGCGTTTGAGCGCTTCGCGGAACAACGGATTGGCGCGGGTCTGGAAGTCCACCAGAAACACCCGCTGGCCGGCCGTGGCCCGTCGCGCGGCCTCGGCGATGGTCTGACCGCCGGGCACATCCACCGCCACGGGCTTGGCCAGGAACACATGCTTTCCGGCGCCGACGGCCGCCGCCGCGTGGTAGGGGTGGAAATAGGGGGGCGTCTCGATGACCACCGCATCCAGTTGGGTTCCGAGCAGCCGTTTGTAGCCGGACAACCCGGTGTAACGCCGGCCCGGCTCAATACCGTGTTTCGCCCCCATCGCGTCCGCGCGATCCTGGAAATAGTCCGCGCAGGCGACGAACCGATACTTGCCGGTTTGGGCGAACAGGTCCGCAATCCACGAACCGCGGCCACCGCAGCCAATGAGGCCGAGTTCGAGTCGCCCGTTCGCCTCCGCGCCGAACACGGTGGCGTGCTCGAGCAGGTTGAACGTGGTCGCCGCGGCGGTCGTGACCAGGAACTGGCGACGACCGAGGCCGTCCTTGAATTGGGAGTCTTTCATAAAAGTCAGAGGCGATGGGTGGGGCACAGAAGTCTCGTGGATCAAGTGTCGGCCGTTTTTCAAACCAGCCCAGCCAATCCGGGGAACCGATTGAATTTCGTGACCGGGAAGAAACCTTTCCAGCCGCCAGTTCAGGTTTTCATCCAGAAGAATTCTCACGTCAGACGTGGGCGAGAACTTCCGCTTCCGTTTCCTTGAGCACCGCCAGCACTTGAGAGCGTTTCACGCTGGGAAAGCCGTCGAGAAAAACCTCGATGGAATCACCGGCCTTGAGGTGGGCAAAGAGGCTTTGGACGGGAACGCGCGTGCCTTTGAAGACCAGTGTGCCGCCGAGGATTTCGGGGTCGGAATGATAAACGCGTTCTTTTCGCATGGGCATAACCTAGCGTGGTGGAGATTCTCCCGCAAGCCGGGCCTGGAGCGCGGCGACATCGCCAACCGCCGCCCCTTCCAACTGGCGCAGCCGATCCAGCGTCACGGCGGGCAGGTTCATGCGGTCACCTTCACCACCTGGCCCGGTTTCAGCGTCGGCAGCAGGGCGAGCACTTTGGGCATGAGCGGCACAAGGTCTTCAATCTTGTTCGACGGGGCGCGAAGCACAATCACCGCCAGCCGAAATCCCCCCAGGTTTTGCTGATGGACCAGGTTTTTATCCACGGTGAGAAAGACATCGAAATGCGGATCGGCGGCAGCGAGGAGTTGGCCATTGGTCAATCCCTGCCAGTTCATCTGGCGGCTGGTTTTAACCTCGTATCCGGGCAGAAGGCGGGCCAGGCGTTTCGGCAGACATTCGTCCAGCAAGATGGTCATGCGGCGGCACGGGCGAGCAATTCGCGCGCTTCTTCAAGACCACGAATGGCCTGCTCCTTGGTCACGGAGGGGAAGTCGTCCACGAACTCGTCAATGGTGTAGCCGCCTTCGAGATAATCGGTGAGGTTTTGGAGTGGGACGCGCGTGCCTTTGAACACCACCGTACCGCCCAGGATTTCCGGGTCGGAGTGAAAAACGGAATTGTTGTTCATGGCGTGAATCTAGCGTGGCTCAAACCGTCTGCAACATCGTGAGCCTGGCAGCTTCAATAACGGCGATGGTCTGCTCGCGTCTCACGGAGGGAAAGCCATCGAGGAAGTCCTCGATGGATTCGCCGCCTTCCAGGTAGTCAATCAGGTTCTGGAGCGGAACGCGCGTGCCGACAAAGACCGGCGTTCCACCCATGATTTCGGGATCGGAGTGAATGATGCCTTTGAGGTCTTCGATCTTCATGGTCTGAATCTAGCGTGGTGGAGATTTTGCCGCAAGCCGGGCCTGGAGTGCGGCGACATCGCCAACCGCCGCCGCTTCCAACTGGCGCAGCCGGTCCAGCGTCACGGCGGGTTTTTCGTAAAGGATGTCGTCGCGTTCAGTGCCCTATTTCACCTTAACCGCCTTTTTCATCCACGCGACGCTGGCATCCGTATTGGCATCCGAACCGTGGCACTCGATGGAGACCACGCCGTTCCATCCGGTTTGGGTGAGGTAATCGAGGCAGCTCTGGATGTTGTCCGCATTCGCCCCGCCACCCACCGGCACAATGCTGCTGCCGATGCCGGTTTCCTCGCCGCGCGCCGCCGCAGCCAGTTCCGGGCTGACATCCTTGATATGGCAATGCACGATGTAGGGGCGCAGCGCTTTGAGGTAGTCCAGCGGGTCGTGCCCAGCGATGAACGTGTTGCCCGTGTCGAAATTGCAGCGCAGCCACTCGGACTCGAAATGGTGGAACAGCTTCTGCATGAACTCGAGGTCGTTCGTGTACGGACCGTGCGGCTCGACATTGATGATCACCCGGTAGTCCTCGGCCCAGGACAGGCACTGGCGGTAGTTGTCGCAGGTGATGCAGAACACCTCCTCGCGCGTGAGGCCGGGCGTTTCGAAGGCGCCGTCCACGGTGTCCACCATCGGGCAGCCCAGTTCGGCGGCAAATCGGATGGTCTGGGTAACGTACTGCACACCGAAGGACGAGCCGTTCGGCCCCATCATCGGATAGGAACCGTCAATTTGCGAAACCTGCAGTTCGAGCCGGTCAAGGAACCGGCGGATGGCCCGCGGATTTGATTCGAGTGAAACCCCGGGATCGTAACCGAGGGCCGCGAGGAAATTTTGGCCGTGAATCGAACAGAACTCGATGTGGTGAAGGCCGGTGGCGGTGACCTTCTGGCAGGCGGCTTCGAACCCGAGACTCAAAGGCCGCCAGTTGTCCAAGTGCAGGCCGATGTGGATCATGCGCTCCTCCTACACCCGGGCAGCCGGTGCGTCAAGCCTGCGCCGAATTCGGTAGTGTCCGAATTTGCCTTGCCCGGTGGGGCGAGCGTCCTCGCGAGCCGTTCATGCCGTGGGGTTTAACCGGCTCGTCAGAGCCTCGCCCCACCAAATCAGGACATTGCGGGGAATCCGGCAATGTCCTGGTTTGTAGGGGCACGTGGAGCGCCAGCACCTGGCCAAAGAAGATCGAGACAACGTTGTTGCGATGACGACCCCGGTGTTCATGTCCGGCAGCGACTCGAACCGCACGCTGGCTTTGGTCATGCCCGCCAGGCTGAAATCGGGCCAGGTGCCCAAGCCGCAGGATAGTTCCGTGGCGGTGCGGGACCTGGCGGCGGGCGCAACGCGAAGCAGGAGGCGGAAACCCTGGGCCGGTTGAAAACACGGATGGCGGCACAGGGATTGAAAGTGTTGTCGCCGCCAGTGTGGCTATTCTGAACGGGGTGCTGACCACGGCGACGGTCGCAGCCACGGCGGCCAATCCAATCCGATGCGGGCCGGAAAAGGATTGCCGAAGAGCCTCGTTGGGCGCAGGAATGACAACGTATCCGTTGCCATGACAAACGACTTGCCTTCGCCCGTTCACCCCGCTTATGCGCTGCTCACGGCCGTGGGAATGTTCCTGTGCTCCGCGCTGTCGGCGGAATCCAATCCGGGCTGGGAGCCGGTCGGACTCTCCGGCGGCGGCGGCATGTTCGCGCCCGCCATCTCGCCAGCCGATCCGAATCAGATGATGATCAACTGCGACATGAGCGGCGCTTACGTGTCCACGAACGGCGGCCATGACTGGCGCATGATCAACCAAGCCCAACTGCGCAGCGACACCGGCTGCCGGCCCGCCTTCCATCCCACCCAGCCCGACTTCATCTATGCGTCGTCCGGCGGGCAGCTCCGGATCAGCCATGATCGGGGCCGGACCTTCGTCCCAATCGGCAACCTCAAGGAGTCGCTGGCCGGTGAAATCGCCATCAGCCCCGTGAAGCCGGAGCTGATGCTGGCCGGGACGAGCAACGGACGCAGCCACCTGTCCCGCGATGCCGGGCGTTCATGGACCGCCTGCGACGGGCCGCATGGCCGCGTCCTTGGCTTTCATTTCGACCGGGCCGACGACGGCCGGGTCATGTTCGCCGCCACGGCGGAAGGCATCTGGCGCTCCGACGACGAGGGCAAAACCTGGACGGACAAGACGCGCGGCCTGCCGAGTAAGACGATCCAGGGATTCGCCGGCGGTTCCGGCGCCGACGCCAAACTGGTCATGCTCTATTGCACGGTGCCGAGCCGCGAGCAGAACGGCGCGATCGAAGGCGGCATTTACCGGTCGCGCGATCGGGGCGAAACCTGGGAGTCCGCGATGGGCCGCGGCTTGAACGTCGAGACGAAGAAGGCCGACGAATGGGCCTACGGCGCCGTCGCCCAATACCGGCAGGTGCTGACCACGGACGCCAGCCCGCTCACGGTTTATGCCTTCAACACCAGCACCGGCTTCAACCCGCCGCATCACGAAACGGTGTATCGCAGCGACGACGGCGGCGACACGTGGCACGCCACGTATTTCCAGGACCCGCGGTTCGCCCAGTTCAACCTCGAGCCCGACTACGTCACCGCGGCGTGCGGGCAATCGTTCAAGGGCGGCGAAACTCCCTTCGGTGTCGCGAGCTGCAACACCGACCCCGACCGGGTTCTGCTGGTGATGAACGAATGTCACATCACGCACGATGGCGGTCGGACCTGGTTCAACGGCAGCACGCGCCCCGCCCCCGGCGAGAAGTCCGGACCCGGAAGCGCGTGGATCGGCAACGGCCTGGTGGTCACGACGACGTGGAATTACTACATTGATCCGTTCGAACCGAAACGTCATTACATCGCCTACACCGACCTCGGCTTCGCGCGGTCCACCGACGCCGCGCGCACGTGGCGGTGGTGGGACCGGAAATCGTGGGCACCATGGCGCAACACCTGTTATGAACTTGCGTTCGATCCCGCCGTGCCCGGCCTGATCTGGGGCGCGTTCTCCGACGTGCATGACATTCCCAACGACAACATCATCTCCGAACGGCACGGCCACAACGGGCCCGGCGGCGTATGCGTCTCCCGCGACTTCGGAACCACGTGGAAGGCTGAGGCCCAGGGCCTGCCCGCCCGGGCCGTCACGGCCGTCACCGTTGACCCGCACAGCCCGAAGGAGGCGCGCACACTCTATGCCGGCGTGTTCGAGGCCGGCGTGTTCAAGTCCACGGATTCGGGCAAGACGTGGGCGGTGAAAAAGAACGGTCTGGGCGACCCGGCGAACCTGCGCGTCAACCGGGTCATCCTGCACGCCGACGGAACCTTGTTCGCGATGATCTGCGCCAAGCGCGCCGGCGGCGGCAAACCCTTCCTCCGCGAGGGCGTCGGGCTGTACCGCTCTCCGGATGGCGCGGACCAGTGGGAGAAGATCAACGTCTCGCAACCCTGGCTCTACCCCAAGGATTTCGCAGTGGATCCGCGCGACAGCCGTCGCATTCTTGTCGGCGCCTGCGACACGTCCTGGGAAGACCAATCGGGCGGGTTGTATCTCACCACGGACGGCGGACAGCATTGGCGAAGGATTGGCCGGCAGGGACCGCAGACCTTCGGCGGCTGTTTCCACCCGCACCACGCGGATTGGATTTACATGACGTTGACGGAAGGCGCCCCCGGCGCGGGCCTCTGGCTCTCACGCGACAACGGCGTGACCTGGCGCGCGTTCGATGACCTGCCCTTCGCGAACATTCAGCGGGTGACATTCGACCCGGCGGACGAACAGCGGATGTTCGTGACCACGTTCGGCGGCAGCGTATGGCACGGGCCCGTGCAACCGGTCAGCCGATAAGCGCCGCATTGCCCCGCCGCGTCCACTGCGAAGCCATGCTTCTGTGGTTGCGCCCCCGGAGGCCTGCGCTAACAATCGGCCACATGAAGTCGCTCCCATTCCTTTTGCTCACGTTCTTCAGTTCCACACTTTCCGGACTGAACGCGCAGACCCCGGCTGCGCTGGCGTCCACGAATGCCCCGCCGCCGCGCCGCTCGCCCGGCAATGCCCCCGTGCGGTCACCGGAACTGCTCGCTGACCAGCGCGTGACCTTCCGGCTGCGGGCGCAAAAGGCAACCGAAGTCATCGTGCTCGGCCAATGGCCGGACGGCCGGGCGCCCATGACGGCGGGCACCAATGGCGTGTGGACCGTCACGGTGGGACCGGTGCCGGCCGGCGTGTGGGAATACAGCTTCCAGGTGGACGGATTGACGATGATTGATCCAGGCAATCCGGCAATCAAACCGATGCGCGAACCGCGCACCAGCATCCTGCAAGTGCCCGGTCAGCCGCCGCTGTTGACGGAGTTCCAGGACGTACCGCATGGGGTTGTGCATGAGCATACCTACCGTTCCAAGGCCCTGGGCCGCCTGCGCGACCTGGCCGTGTACACCCCGCCCGGATACGACGCCCAAGCGCCGGCCAAATTTCCCACGCTCTATCTGCAACACGGCTCCGGCGACAACCAGGCCACCTGGGTCGTCCACGGCAAGGCGCACTGGATTCTCGACAATCTGATCGCCCAAGGCCGCGCAAAGCCGATGGTGGTCGTGATGATGGACGGCCACGCGGCGGTGGGCCGGGGCGGCGGGGCCGGCTATCAGGACAACACGACACTTTTCCAACGCGATCTGCTCGAGGACGTGATGCCGTTCATCGAGGCCAATTACCGCGTTAAGACCGCGGCGGCGGACCGCGCCCTGGTGGGCTTGAGCATGGGCGGCGAGCAGTCGCTGCGCATCGGGCTCAACCACCTCGACCGTTTTGCGTGGATCGGCGGTTTCAGTGCCGCCGCGCCCGCGCGCGAGGCGGTGGTCAATGCCCTGAGTGACCCGGATGCGGCCAACGCGAAACTCAAGTTGCTGTGGATTGGCGTCGGCAAGGATGATTTTCTGCGCCAGCGAAACGAGGAATTTGTCGCGCTGCTGAAGGAGAAAAACATCCGGTATGAATGGCACCTGACCGAGGGCAACCACAGTTGGCCGGTCTGGCGCGGCTACCTGGCCGATCTGGCGCCGCTGCTGTTCCAATAAGAATGACGCGGTGGCAGGCGGCGCTCAGTCCATGTCCACTGCGATGCCGTCCTCGCGAAAGTGCTGGAGCTTGTAGGTGAGCGCCCGCCGGCTGATCCCGAGCGCCCTGGCGGTTTCGGTGCGGTCGAGGCACGGGTACGCCTTAACGAATGACCTCAGCGTTGGAGTGCATGCTGTGCTCGTCGAGCGTGGCCCAAAGCATGTCATGCCTGGCAGCGAGATCGGCGAGGTAGAAGTCCGTGGTGACATTTCCCGACCACGGCTCACCGCCGTCCAGCGCCGACATGTCGCACGGGATAAAGACCGGCTTCCGGACCTTCCGCCAGGCATCCAGCATCCGCCGGGCTTGGTCCGGCGTGGCACCGAAGTTCGCCTGTGTCGAGATCCGCAGGAACCCGAGTTCCGTCAGCGGGCAGATCGCCACCACCTTGCCCTTCTGCCAGGCCGTGACCAGGTCGTGGGCCTCGTGATTCGGCCATAGCCAGGCCAGTAGCGTGGAAATGTCGAGCAGACAGGCGCTCATGGGAACTGCCGGCAGGCGGCAAGGGTCTCAGCCGTCGAGATCCTCCGGTCCGACATGGCCACCAGGAACCCTTTGCGCTTGACCAGGCGCACCTTGGGCCGGTTCTCCCGGATCGGGGTCAACAGCAGGCTGCCTTCCGGATCTCCCGGCAGTGAGACTTTGATGGCGCCGCCGGCGAGCATCCCATGCTTCCGCCGCCACTGGATTGGCAGGGTGGTTTGCCCCTGGGCCGAGACATGTAACGTGACCGTCTTTTCCATGAATCTACAGAATCAGTAGATCGCACTTCTGTCAAGGCCGGCGCGCCGGTCAGCAGGTTGCTGGGTGAGCGCGCTTGCGAACCGCTCAAACACGACGCTCAAAACGGGTCGCGGATGCGTTCCCAGCAGCAGGTCACTGACTCGCCACGCCGACACACCGGCTGGCATCGAGCCGGGCCGTGCTCAGTCCATGTCCACTGCGATGCCGGCCTCGCGAAAGTGCTGGAGCTTGTAGGTGAGCGCCCGCCGGCTGATCCCGAGCGCCCTGGCGGTTTCGGTGCGGTTGAAGTCGTGCTTGCGCAAGGCCTGCAAAATGGCCTCGCGTTCGACCTCCTCCAGGGCCGGATCGTCCGTGGTCGGGCCGGGCGCCAGCGCAGAGCCGGTGGCGACGCGCAACCGCGCGGGCAGGTGCTCGGGGAGGATTAGTTCGCCCTGGGAAAGCAGCACGGCGCGCTCCATCGCGTTGCGCAGCTCCCGGACGTTCCCCGGCCAGGCGTAGTGGCCGAGACCCGCCATCGTCGCGGCGGAGAGCCGGGCGCGCCCTTTCGTGAACTCGGCCAGGAACGAGTTCGCCAGCGGCAGAATATCCTCGGGCCGCTCGCGCAGCGGCGGCACGTTCAACTCGATCACGTTGAGCCGGTAGAACAGATCCTCGCGGAAACGGCGGGCCTTGACCTCCTCCTCCAGGTTGCGATTGGTCGCCGCCAGAATCCGCGTGTCCGTTTGAAACTCCTGGTTGGAGCCGAGGCGATGGAAGCAGCCGTTTTGGGTGACGCGCAGCAGCTTGGCCTGCAAGGGCGGCGTCAGCTCGGCAATTTCATCGAGGAAAATCGTGCCCCGGTTGGCCTGCTCAAACCGGCCGATCCGCTGGCTGGTGGCGCCGGTGTAGGCGCCCTTTTCGTGCCCGAACAATTCGCTTTCGAGCAAGTTCTCCGGGATGGCGGCGCAGTTCACTTTCACCAGCAACCCGGCAGCCCGCGCGCTCCAGGCGTGCACGACATCGGCGACCACTTCCTTGCCCACGCCACTTTCCCCGGTAATGAGGATGCGACTCTCCGAGGCTGCGACGAGCGATACGTCGCGAAACACCGCTTGCATGAGCGGGCTGCGGGCGACGATGTGCTCGGGCAGTTGTTTGTCGGCGCTGAACCGCAACGGACCGGCTGCGGTCAGGCCGGTGGCCTGGCGCACCGACGCCAGCAGTTCGTCGAGGTCAATCGGTTTGGTGAGGTAATTGACCACGCCGTCGCGCATCGCGCCGACGGCCTCGCGGATGTCGGCGTAGGCGGTGACGAGCAGGACAGGGATGGGGATTTGCTCCTTGCGCGCCTGTCGCAGCGTCTCCAGACCGGAGATGCCCGGCATGCGGACGTCGGAAATCATCATGGCCATGCCGCCGCCCCGAAGCACCTCGAGCGCCCGCGTGCCGGATTCCACCGGCACCGTGTCGAAGCCCTGGCCCCGCAGGAACGAGTCGAGCAGGCTGCGCTGGCCGGCATCGTCGTCCACGATCAGAATGCGAGGACCGGTTGAGCTCATGCGGCAAATTGGAAGAACGTCACGGGCGGATCAAGCGCGCAGTTTGAGATGCGTGATGCGGAAGATCGCGCCGCGGGGTTCGTTGGGGAGGCAGTGAATCTCCCAGCCGTGGGCCAGCACGATTTGCTGCACGACGGCCAGGCCCAGTCCCGCGCCCTTCTTCTGCGTGGTAAAGTAGGGTTTGAAAACTTCCTCCCGCCGCTCCGGGGGCACGCCGGGACCGTTGTCGCGGATTTCCAGTTGCGCCTCCGCCGGGCCGGTCTTCGTCGCCAGAACCTGGATTTCCCCGCCGGGCTCCACGGCCTGGATCGCGTTCATCAGCAGGTTGAACACCGCCTGCCGGAGCAGCGCCTCGTCGGCTTCCACCTGAACATGCTCGGCCTTGATCTGCAGGTGGGCGTGTTTGTCCTCCAGATCGCACCCGAGGGCGCGGGCCACGTCGGCGGCGACGGTTTCGATCGAGAGCGCCGCGCGCCGGACCTCGCGCGGGCGGGAGTAGTTGATGAATTCGTTCAACTGCGCCGTCACCCGGTCGGTTTCCTCCAGAATCTCGCTCGCCCGCGTCCGCACTTCCGGCGGGGCGTCGGCGGAACGGGAGATCATCTGGGCAAATCCGCGAATGATGTTGAGCGGGTTGCGGGTTTCATGCGCCAGACCGGCGGCGGCCAGGTTCAGTTCGCGCAAATGGGTGGCGAGTTCGCTCGCCCGCACGAGCCGGAGCTGGAGATCGGACGAACGGTCGAGGTTGCGCCAGGCCACGCCGACGCCGATCGCGGAGATGCTGGCCAGCAGCACCACGAGGCAGCGCAGCCACAGGTCCTGGCTGGTCAGCGCGCGCAGGGAAGCCGTGGACATCGCCAGGACGAAACTATGCACCCCCTGTTTTTGAATCACCGTCTTGTACTCATCCTCGCTCATCCAGAACGGGCGGACAAAGCGCGGACGACCGAACTCCCGTTCGTTGGGCGGCGGCCGCGAGCGCTCCCGCGGGCCGTCGTCGTCGCCGGGCGGTCGTTCAAAGCCGCGCGGCGGTCCCGGGGGACGGTTCGTGTCGAAGTGCGGAAACATGTCACGCGTGGGGAGAACGATGGGCGGGTTCGTGCCTTCAAGATCGGCGGTGACGTTGGTGCCCAGATCCACCAGGTTCATGAGCGTGACATTTTGCCGTTCCCAAACCGCGCCGGTGCGGAGGACCGAGCGCGGCGGCGGCTCGAAATTCTCGCCGGCGGAGGCCACGACCTCGTCGGAGGCGTTGAGCAGGGCGACGCCCGAGAGCTCACCCTGTTTGACCAGGTCGTTGAGGGCCGACTCGAGACGCTCCTTCGACACCAGGCCGCCGAAGCGTCGTTGCGAGCGGATCACGATGCCGAGGGTGCCGGAGATGTCCTTGGCCCGGTTGATCAGGGCCGCCCGGGACGTCCGGCTCACCCGCGCGTGTTCGGCCACCTGCCAGCCGAGCACCACCGTCCAGGCGGCCAGCAAGCATCCACAGACCAGCAGGCGGCGGTGGGTCATAGGCAGTGTTGAAAAACAATCTCCCGGCGGCTATTTGGGGGTCTTCTTTGATTTTGGCTTCTTCGGCAGGTTGTCGAGGAACTGGTCGAGTTCCTTCTCGCTCAGCCCCTGGGTCGCCTTGGACTTCTGCCGTTCGCTCTCCGACAGCGCCGCCAGTTGCGTTGGCGCCTGCACGATATGCGGCGTGAGAAAAATGATCAGTTCGCTGGTGGAGGAGGTAATGATCTTGTGCCGGAAGAGCGCCCCCAGACCGGGGATGTCGCCCAACAGCGGAATTTTGCTCTCCGACTTCGTCTTTTGGTCCTGGATCAAACCGCCAATGACGATGGTCTGCCGGTCGGGAGTCACCACCACCGTGTCCGCGGAAGTCACATCAATGACGGGGGCGTTAATGCCGTTCCCCACGGGAATGCCGCCGGTTTGGTCAATGGACGATACCTGGGGTTGCAGGATCATTTCGACCAGTCCGTCGGCCGTGATAAAGGGCGTTACCTTCAAGATGACGCCGACGTTCTGATACGTATAGCTGCTGATGGGCAAGCCGGTCAGCGAGCTATAGGAAGTGCTGGTGATCAGGGGAACCTCCTGGCCGACGGTGACGGTGGCGGGTTGGTTGTTCCGGGCCATGATGGAGGCGCGCGACAGAATCTTCGCGCTTCCCGCCTGGGCAATGGCGCGCAACGTCACCTGATAGTCCGCCCCCAGGATTTGGTACAAGCCCGCGCCCGAGGCGGTCATCGGCGTGATGTTTTGGAAGCTCTGGATGGGCATGCCGAACGAGTTGACGGAATTTGAACTGGAGTTCAGGCCCGCCAACCCGAAGATCTGCGCCACCTGGCCGGTGTTGCCTCCGCCCATGTTCCCCGTGTAAGCGCCCTCCACCCCGAGGTCCAGGCCGGTGTTGCGGCTCACCTGGAGGAAGACGACCTTGATGAGCACCTGCGGCTTGGGCTTGTCCAGGTTCGTCAACACGGAGCGGACGCTCTCGAGTGTGACCTCGTCGCTGATGACGACGACCCGGCGGGATTCCGGATCAATCGAGAAGTAGGCGTCCCCGACCTGGCCGTTGTTCGGGTAGGTGCGGGTGGCGGTGCTGCTGCCGCTGCTGCCACCAGCGCCGCCACCGCCACCGCCACGCTGGGCCTGAAGCTGGGTTGCCAGGCTCAGGCAGAGTCCCAAGAGGACCAGCCAGGAGCCCAACCATGTATGCTGTTTATTCATTGTATAACCTTGTTTGCTGGTTGTCATGATGCTGCAAGCGGGGAGTGGGGGTCTCAGAAGCCTCCCCCGCGCCCGCTGCTGCTGCCGAAGCCGGAGGTGGTGGACGAGCTGGTGGATTGCGTGTTCTGCGTCTCCCGGGTGGTCAGCGGGTTGTTGTTAAGCATCGAGTTCCGGCTGCTGGTGCTGGTGCGCATGGTGCTGTTCCGGTTGAACAAGTCCTGGAGGATTTGCTGCACATCCTGCGGATCCATGTTCTCAAAATTGTAAACGAACACCTTCTCCTTCCGGCCCGGGCTTTCATCGAGCCGTTTGATCATCTCGGCGATCTGCGGCATCAGCGTGCTCGCGGCGCTCACGATGATCGAAGAGGTGCGCGGATCGGGCACCGCCAGCACGCGGCCTTGTTTCTTCTCGCGCTCGCTGCTGTTGGCGGTGGCCTGGTTCATGAAGCCGCCCGGACCGCCCATCCGGAATCGCTGGTTCTGGTTCTGCTGGCTGCTTTGCGTGGGATCGGGGAAGAGCAGGGTGAACTGGCTCGCCACCTCGCTGGGGTCGGCGTTGACCAGATGGAAGACCCGCAGTTCGGTGATGTCGCTGACCGGCTGGTCAATCTCCTTCACCATGTCGGCGATGGTGGCCATGAGGTCCTGGGGCGCGCTGACGACGAGCGAGTTCGAGCGCTCGTCCGCGACGGCCACGACCTTCGTATTGGCCCCGCCGCCGGTGCTCGAACCGGTGTTGCCGCCCGGCATGCCAGGAAAGCCACCGCGCATCATGTTGAAGAACTGTCCCCGGCCGCCGCCGCCGGCGTTGTTGCCGGTGCTCGTCGTGGCGAACAAATCCTTAACGATGGACGCCAAGTCCTTCGAGTCCGCATATTGCAGCGGAAAAACGCGCAGCGCGGACACGCTCGAGATCGAGCCGTCCAGCGCGGTGACGATCTCAACCACCCGATGAATGTCCGCCTGGGTGTCCGTGAGAACCAGCGCGTTGGCGCTTTCGTTGGCCGTCATGGTCGAGGTGGTGGGCAGCAACTGTTCCAGGTCCTTGACCAACTGGGAAGCGGTGGCGTGGCGCACGGGGATGATCTCGGTCACGACCTCGTCGTTCTTCGGGATGTCCTCGAGTTTGCGGTTGCTGCGGACGGGCAGGTCACCCTGGCTCTTGACCGTGTCGCGCGCGAAGATCGTCAGGATGCGGCCATTGCGGATAAGCGAATAGCCATTGCGACTCAGCGCGCTGTTCAGCAAGTCCACCACTTCATCCTTGGTGACCGGCTCTTTGCTCCACATGTCCACCCGGCCGCTGACAGGCGTTTGGAGGTTAATGACGAAGCCGGCGGCGTCGCTCAGGTAATTCAGGACCAGTTCGAGCGGGGCATTGCGGAGGTTGAGGCGCAGTTTGCCGTCGTCCGTGAGCGTGGGCTCCGGCGCGTTGGTGTCGCCGGTGTCGGGCGGGGCATTGGTTAGCGCGCCGTCGGGCGGCGCGACGGCGGGGGTGTTGGTGGCGGCGCCGGCGGCCGGCGGGGCGTTGGTGGCCGCCGCCGTGGGCGGCACGCCATAGGCCGTGGCCGCTGGCGGGGCGTTGGTCACCACGGCAGTGATGGCAGCATTGGTCTCCGCGGCCCGGAGGGTAAGACCGGCGGCAAAGGCCGCCAGCAGGAGGAGAGCATGGGTTGTTTTCATGGGTTCATTTCCTTGGCACGTCGTTCCATCAATCTCTTGAGTACATCGGGGTCAGGGGTTCCGGTACCGGCGGAGGATCCACTCGAGGCCTGGTTGCCACCAAAATCGCCAAAGCCGCCCGGACGACGACCGGGACCGCCCGGACCGCCAGACCGATCGGGGCCGCCTCCGCTGCTGTAAGAACCGGCCTGGGCAACGAAAGTCCACGCACCCTCCTCCTCGCGCCGCAACTGCGTGCCCACGGTCATCTCCACAATGTTGGTCCCGCTGGCCAGCTTGACGCGCCGGTCGGCAATTTCGGTCAGCTTGTAGTCGGCAATCTTGCCGGAGGTCTTGAGCGCCTTGCGATACTCCGCGCTGCTGCCGTCGAAAAAGGCGAAGGTCCCCTTGCCATAAGACATCGTTCCCACCAGCGAGAAGGAATCCACTGCGCGTGGCGGCCGGACGGAGCCAAAGCTGCCGCGGCGCGTGCGATTGGGGTCGAAGATGTTGCGATCAACGACGAGCTTGAAGGAATCGAAACTGACCGGAGCCGGCCCGGCGGCGGCCGTTCCGGGGGCTCGTTCACGCGGGGCCGCGGGGCGGGGCCGCGACGTGGCATTAGTTTGTCGCGGGGCGGCGTCCTCCTTTGCACCCGGCACGGCGGGCATCGTCCGCGTGTCGCGCGCGTTGGGCGCACCGGGGTTGGCGGGCGCATTAGTGGCGGCCGCGGCCGTCGCCTCTGCCGGTTCGCCTGGCGCACGGTCGGGAGGTTCGGGCGCGGTGGTGGTGGCGGGCTCAGGCGGGACGTTCGTCACCACGTCGGGGACGGCATTCGTGGCGGTGCGGGGTGGCGCGTTCGTGCCGGGCTCGGGCGCGGGGGCCGGTTCCTGGGCGGTGACCATGACCGTGCATGCGAAAAGGATCGCAGCGGAGATCATCATCGCCCGGCCCGGCGCGAGCCATCCCACCGACAGGGCGTGCGCGCCACGGTCCATATTGCCTTGGGGGTTGGCTGACATCGAGTTCATTGGGAGGGCGGATTGAGGATCAGTCCGCTGAGTTGGAGGCCGAGGTTGAGTTGCTGGCCGGTCGTGTCACGCGAGCTAAGCTCGACGGTATCGATCCGGACGGCCAGCGGGTCGTGTTCGATGGCGTAAAGAAAACGGGCGACGGCATCGAGATTGCCGGTGGCCTCGACCCGGCACTGGAGGGTCAGGTAATCGTCCGCGTCGCGTTTCTGCTGCGGCGATTCGGAGGTCAGGGTGATCCGGCTGTCCTGGGCCCAGCCGTTGACGGCTTTAAGCAGTTGCTGCTCCGCCAAGGAAGGCGTGCTGGGCAGCGTGTTGGTCTGCATGTGATTCCAGCGGGAACGGTAGTCCTGCCCCAGCTTGAGCAGATCCTCGCCCTTGGTCACACGATTGCGCAGGTCGGCAATCCGCTCGGACCTGGCCTTCCAGGCGTTCGTCAGCGGCGTGAAGACAATTTTGTCGGCGATGAACACGCCCACGACGGCGGCGGCGACGATCAGGAGCAGTTGCTGGCGGTTTTTAATTTTCATTGCTGCCTCCCTCGCTCCAGTGAAAGTCGAACGTGAACTGCATCGGGGGTTTGCCGCTGATCAGGTCCACGTGGGGATCGTTGACATGGGACGCGGCCCGCAGTTTGTCCACCACCCGGAGCAGGGCTGCCTGGTCGCTGGCCGTGCCGGTGCAGCGCACGGCGGCCTCCTCGCGAATTTCGATCGTCTTGGCGGTGACGGACCCGTCCTCCGGGAACGCCTGGGTCAACTGCCGGAGCACGGTGAGGCTGCGCAGCGTTCGCGCGTGATCGGTCCAGGAGCGGAACTGGCGGATGTGCTGCTGGGCGTCTTCGATTTCATGCACCTGCGGCGAAATCCTGGCCCAATGGGAGTTGAACCGCCAGATTTGCACCTGCTGGAAGCCGAACAAGCCCACGACCAGCGCCGCGGCGGCGCCCGCCGACACGCCGACACGCTGCAGGGTGCCGGACGAATAGCGTGCGACCAATCGTTGCCAGGCCGTGATGCGCGGTGGCAGGAACTCGAATTGCGCCGGCCGGTCCACCAGGCGCGCCGCAGCCAGGCTGAAGGCCGGCGAAACCGCCGTGCCCGCCGGCAACGTGACGCCAAACTCGCCCGCCGGATAACCGGTCACCACCTCGACCGACATGCCCAGCGGCTGCAGCCGCAACTCGACTTCGTCCGCCAGGCTCTCCGCCAGCTCGCGCGGACCGAAGATGCGCACCCGGCGGAGGGTGGAACGGAACTGCTCGGGCAACTGCCCGAGCGTGATCCGCACCTCGCGGGCCACCAGATCCGCATGCACCACCCGCGTGCTACCCTCCGTTTCAACCGCCCCTTCCAGGCTGCGCAGGGCCGCCAGGCCGCCGCCGCCCGTGACCTGGAGCCCCACGTAGCTCTCGCCAATGGTCAGGGCCAGGACGCCGTTCGCCGCCTCGGTGTTGGCGGGTTGCAGGGCGCACAGGCCGAGGGAAAAGCTGAGGGGGCGGAGTTGCGCGGCGCGGAGCACCCGATCGAGGGGTTCGACCTGGTTCCGGGGGACACCGAGCAAGGTCACGTGGGCGGGGCTGCCCGGCACCTGGAAGCGCGAGGTGGTCAACATCAGGGTTGCCACATCGCACGGGAAGCCGCGTTCCGCTTCGATCTGGAGCAACCCCGGCACCTCGGCCTCGGGCAGTTCCGCCGGCAGCGTGGTGTGCGTGACGAGGGCCCATTTCAACGGCAGGCACACAACGCAGTGCCGTTCACGCACGCCGGCGGCGGTGAGGTGGTTGCGAATCTCCCGGCCCACCAGTTCCGGATCGCCCGTGAGCGGATCGAGCGAGAGGGTCACGGACAAGGTCTGTTGGACCTGGACCGAGCCGTTGACGCGCCGGAGCACCACGCCGTCGAGACGACTGCCGTCCAGCGCCAGGCCGAGCAGGCTCGTGAGGCGTTTCGGTTTGAACGGACCGATTTTCCGCAGATTGATCATCGCGTATCCTTTGTCACCCAGGTCTGGCGAACATATCGGCCGAGCGCCCAGCCGAGCTGGCTCAGGTCCTGCCGATAGATGATTTGGGGCGTACCGGTGCTGGTGTCGAACACAAACTTGACCCGCCGGTAACCTCGCGCATACGGGCCAAGCGCCGCCACATCGGCGGAAAACTGGTAACTTTGCGTGGTGATGTAATCGCCCTCCGCGAGCGTGGTCAGGGCCGAAGTGCTCCCGCTGAGGGCGTCGCGCACCCAGGCGATCGAAGTCAGGGTGTTCGGGTTGCTTTGGCGGTAGTTGAGTAGTTGCTGCACGGTGTCCGAGGTCATGCCCGGCAGGCAGTTCAGCACGGCGGCGCTGGCGGTGTTGACGTTGATCCGCCCCGTGAGGTAACTGCCGTTCGTCACCGTGATCGCGCCGGCGATCAGCGCAAACTGATCGGCCGTCATGTTGATCCTCCCGCTGCATTGGATGAAGAAGTTCAGCGGACTGGCAAACGTCGCATTCGTCGGCGGCGGAGGCGGGGGCTGACCGGGACGCGGAGGGGGGGTAACGGGTGGTGCAAAGGCGGTCCGAAAACTGGTGGCCATCGCGGCGCTGATGTTCGTCTGTATGAGCCCGGCAAGACTGCCGATGGCGGCGCTATCCAGACTCGAGATGTTCACGCGGGCGGTGCCGTCCGCCTGCGTGTTGGGCTCGCGGCTATACACCGTGAAATACTCCAGCAGGCCGGAGTCGAGCTGGTTGTTGCGGTTGGTGTCCACTTCACTGGGGTCGAGGGCGCCGTTGAGGTTGAGGTCCTCGCCAAACAAGGTGGACAGGTCCATGCCATAAATGAGCCGGAGTTCCCCAACGGTTTCATAAGGGGCGTTCTTGCACAAGTAGGACGGATTCATCTGCAAATAGACGGTGGGCCCGTCACCATTGGCGGAGGCGGTGCCGTTGGTGTTGCGCCAGTCCACGATGTTCGCGGCCAGTTCGGCGGACATGTTGGTGATCATGCCGATCATGGAAGCGGTCGCCGAGTTGAGGTTGAGCTTGCCGCCCTCGTCCACCAGGCCGAAGAAAACCTGGTCGGGTTGAACTTGATTGGTCGGCCCCGCCCGGCCAATGAGCCAGAAATGGGCTTCCCCCACCGGCACTGCCTCGCAGTAGTAGGTGGTCACATCAGGCACGAGGCCATTGGTCGCCCGGAGGGTCAGCATGGCGCTAACATAGTGGGCGGCGCCCTCAATCGCCTGATCGGCGGCCATGGCGGCCACGCGGTTGTCCGAGGCGCGGAGTTCGAACGACATCGAATTGGCAAAGTAGAGCGCGATGATGACCAGCCCGAGGGCGATCCACAGCACAATGACCAGGACGGAACCATCCTGGGACGGGCGGGGGGAACGGCCGGTCTTCATGAATTGGTGGTCGAGGTGGTGTTGGTGGTGGACTGGATCACCAGCGGGACCAGCAGTTCCATCGGCTGGCGGTTGACATCGTTGGGTCCGGGGTTTTCGCTGGCGAGCAGGAGGCGCACGCGAACGGCCAGCGGCAGGTTGGTGTCCCCGTTGCTCGTGTCCCAGGAGTTGCGCCATTGCGTGCCGTCGTAGAAAAGAAATTCGAACCGGGCGATGTTGCCCAGCAGGCGCTGGGACTGCGAGGCCGGCGTGCTGACCGCGAGCAGATTGCGGTTGACGGTGCGCGTGAGGTCCTTGCCCAAGGCGTGCAAGGGATCCGCCGGCGCCACCAGTCGGTAATTGACCTCCTGCACGTCCCCGAACGGCTCGGTGTCACTGAGGGCGCCGCCGGTGGTGAAGAAATCCAGGCTGCCAACGTCGGCGGCGCTCAACGTGCTGGGCTGCGCCATCGCGGCGCCGGTAGTGCTGCCGCTGCTGCTGTTCCGGTTGGCCACGCTGCTGCTCCCGGTGCCGCTCTTGAAATCGCCGATGAGCCCTCCGTCGGGGGGCATCGCCCCCACCAGGTCGCGACGCAGGACGGCCATGGCCTGGTTGACCGGCAGCTCGGCCGCGACGGCCGCGGTAGTGCGATCGCGCAAACGCAGGGCGCTGTAAAACACCGTGTTGATCGCCACCAGCACGATGGCGAAGATCGCCGTGGCCAGCAGCAGTTCGAGCAGCGTGAAGGCGCGGCGGCCGCGCCCGGTGGATGGGGGCGCGGTTCTCATTGGGCCGTCTGCGGGTTAACGAGGGTGCTCTCGCGGACGCTGAACTCCTGGCTCTGGACCACATAGGTCACTTCGACGGTGAGCAGGTTCATCGTCACCTGGTTGGCGGTGGACTGGTCAACGGTGGGCTGGCTCGCGATTGCCACGCCCATGCCCGATGAACTGGTCAACGTCTGGTTCGTCAACGCTTGATTCCATTGTTCGCTGCGCAGCGACCAACGGTAGCTCCGGTCATCCTCGATCACGACGCCGCTCTGCATGGACTGGTTCCAGTTCGTGGTGACAATGCTCTCGTTCAGCAAACGGTCGGCCACGCGCGCCGCCTCGGCCTTG
Organism: Verrucomicrobiota bacterium; assembly: GCA_050012855.1. Classification (GTDB taxonomy): domain Bacteria; phylum Verrucomicrobiota; class Verrucomicrobiia; order Limisphaerales; family J093; genus JAJXZJ01. Next base: position 62,342 of record JBEKGJ010000018.1, read on the forward strand.
CGCACCGCCACCACGCCGGCGCGGCTGGCCACCTGCAGTCCCTGCATCGCCACCGGGATGACGATGGCCATGAACAACAAGGCCGCCAGCACCTCGGCAAGCGTGAAGCCGGCTTGCGCCCGCTCCCGCCGGCCGGGCCTACCGGGCGGCCGGGTTGGCGAGCGGGGATTGAATTTCATAATTCATCCGGTTGACCGATTGGGCCACGGACACCTGCCGCCCGTCCTGGTCGGCCAGTTGCACCGACTGCGGGCTGGTGTCGCCGATGCTGCCGTCCGGGAGGAAGCGGATTTGGGGCAGATTGCCGCGCTCGTTCCGGAGGTTGACCACGGGCCGCGCCACGCTGCGCCCGGTGATCGGATTGACGCCTGCATTGGCGTTGGTGCGGGTGGTAAGGTTCGGCACCGCCATGTTCACATCCTTGCTCAACTCGAACTCGAGCGCCCGGGGATCCTGATCCTCATAGGTCGGTTCGGCCGCCAAACCATAGCGGCGCTGCGGGGCGTCCAGCCAGAGGATCATCGGCAACCCTTCCGAAACCGCGCGGCTCTGGCCCGCGCGCGTAAGGCCCAGCAACCGTTGCGCCTCGGAATCGAGCGAGCGGGCGCGAAAGAAATTGCCCAGCGATGGCGCCGCGATGCCCAGCACCACCGTGAGCAGCGCCATCACCATCAGCAGCTCGACGAGCGTAAACGCCCGCGCCGGCGCGACCCGGATCGCCCTGCTTGCCTGATGGCGGCTGGTGAAGGTCATGGTGGTTTTAGCGTGGCGGTCAGTTCGGTGGAGCAGCAGGAGGAAGCGCCCGTCGGGCTTCTCCGGCCGGGGCCCTCACCGCTTCTGCGTCCAGTTGGCAATGTCGTCCTCGGTGCCCGAGCGCCCATCGAAGCCCATGGAACTCAGATCGTAGGAGGTCGGGTTATGCCGGCCGGGACATTCGTAAATGTAGTCGTTGTTCCAGGGATCCTTGGGAACTTCCTTGATGTAAGGCCCGTGCCAGTTCTGCGCGTCGCGCGGCTGCTGGACCAGGTCGAACAGTCCGTTTTTGCCCTTGGGATAATAGCCGTTGTCCACCTCGAAGACATCGAGCGCCGTGCTAAACGCGGCGATCTGGGTTTTCGCCGCGGTCTGGCGGGCCCGTTCGCCCGTCCCGGCGAACTTGGGCACGACAATGCCGGCCAGAATGCCCAAGATTACGAGCACCAGCAGCAGTTCGATGAGCGTGAAGCCCTGCGGCGCGCGACGCCCGTTGCGGATGGTTTGATGGGATTTGCAGTTCATACTCTCAACCTCGCTTTGGAGTTATTTGATGTGTTCTTGCAGCGTAAAGATCGGCAGCACCATGCTGATGAAAATGGTGCCGATGAAACCGGCGATCAGGAAGAGCATCAACGGTTCGGCAAACGACACCGCCGTCTTCAGCTCCCGGTCCAGGTCCACCTCGGTCACGTTGGCGATGCGCACCAACTCGGCATCGAGCCGGCCGCTTTCCTCCGCCACCGAAATCATTTCGAGCACCGAGCCGGTGAACAACCCTTTGCAGTCCGCCAGGCTGGCCCCCAACTGCCCGCCCTGCTGGACCCGCTCGATCGAGTTGGTCACGGCATCCACGAGCACCTGGTTGCCGATGGATTTCCGGGCCACATTCAAGCCCTGCACCAGCGGCACGCCCGCGCCCAGCAGCGTGCCCAGCATCCGGCAGAACCGGGACATGGCGAACTGCGCCACCAGCGGCCCGACGAGCGGCGCGCGCAGAATCAACCCTTCCCAGGTCCGCCTTCCCTTCTCCGAGGTGAACCAGTTTCGCACCAGGAAAACCGCCACGACCGCCGCCGCCGCCACAAACAGACCGTAACGGCGAACCACCTCGCTCAACCCGACGACGATCTGCGTCGCCATCGGCAAGCTCGCGCCAAACCCGGCGAACACGCTCTGGAACCGGGGAATGAAGAACGTCAGCAGAAAAATCACCACGCCCAGTGCCAGGACCAACAGGATGGTCGGGTAGAGCATCGCGGTCATCACCTTGGATTTCAGATCCTTCTCCCGCGCCTGGAAATCCGCGATCTGGCCCAGCACGACATCAAGGAAACCACCCGTTTCGCCCGCCTGCACCATGGCCACATAGACGCGCGGGAAAGTCTTGGGCGACTGCGCCATGGCGTCCGCCAGCGACATGCCGTCCACGACCAGACCATGAATCTCCTTCCATTTCGCCGCGGCGGCCGGCGCGCTGGCTTCCCTGTAGAGGATGACCAGGGCGCGGCTCAGCGGCACGCCGGCCGCCAGCAGGCTCGACAGCAACCGGGTGAAACTCTCGAGTTCCCGCGCGGACACCTTCTCGGAACGACCGCCCAGGGACAATGAACCCAGGGAAAAGGATAGCTTGCCGTCGTCGGCGCCGGCGGCGGCCTGCTCCACGAGGTTCACCGGCCGCAACCCCAGGCTCTCGATCTGCCGCAACGCCTCCGGCCGGCCAGCGGCCTCAAGCTGGCCTTGGTCCAGGCCGCCATCGGCCTTAAGGGCTTTATATTGGAAACGGGGCATGGCGGGTCAGAATTACGAACGCTTTACGGCAACGGCGGGTGCGGCCACCGGTTTCTCGGCGCCGTCCTCCGGCTCGGCCTTGATCTTCGTGGTCTGGGCCACTTCCTTGGCCGTGGTCACGCTCAGCACTTCTTCCACGGTGGTGATGCCCATGCGAACCAGCCGCCAGCCGTCCTCGGCGAGGGTGCGCATGCCGGCGCGCCGCGCCGCGTCACGGATGACGTCGCTCGAGGCGTTTTTCAAGATCAGGGCGCGCGTCTCGTTGTCGGAATCCATCCACTCGAAGATCGCGTGCCGGCCGTAGAAGCCGGTGTTGCGGCACTCGCGGCAGCCGACCGAGCGGTAGATGGGCGTGTTGGCCGGGATGCCCACGGTTTGCTTGAAGGCGAAGGCGGCAGGTGAAGTGTCCACCTGCTTGCAATGCGGGCAGAGGACGCGCACGAGTCGCTGGGCCAGCACGGCTTCCAGCGAGGAGGCGACCAGGTAGGGTTCGATGCCCATGTCCACCAGGCGGGTGAGCGCCCCGGGAGCGTCATTGGTGTGGAGCGTGGAAAAGACGAGATGGCCGGTGAGCGAGGCCTGGACGGCGATCTGCGCGGTTTCGTGATCGCGAATTTCGCCGATCAGAATCACATCGGGGTCGTGGCGCAGGATCGAGCGCAGACCGCGGGCGAAAGTAAGCCCGGCCTTTTCGGAAACTTGAATCTGATTGACGCCCTTGAGCTGGTATTCTACCGGGTCCTCAATCGTGATGATCTTGCGGACCGCATCGTTGATGGTGTTGAGGGCCGTATAGAGCGTCGAGGTTTTGCCGCTGCCCGTCGGTCCGGTGACGAGGATGATGCCGTGGGGCATTTGCAGGACGCGCTCGAAGCACTCGAGTTCGCGGCCGTCCATGCCCAGCTCCCGCATGCCGCGGAGGGTGGCGTTTTGCCGCAGCAGGCGCATCACCACGGCTTCGCCGTGGAGCATCGGAATCACGGACACGCGGATGTCCACCTCGGCGTCGTCAATGCGGATCTTGATGCGGCCGTCCTGGGGCAGACGTTTTTCGGCGATGTTGAGGTGGCTGAGAATCTTGACGCGGGAGACGATGGCCGGCTGGAAGCGTTTGATCTGGGCCGGCACCGGCACCTCCTGCAACACGCCGTCAATGCGGTAGCGGATGCGGAACTCATCCTCGAAGGGTTCCAGGTGGATGTCCGAAGCCCGCAGCTCGATCGCGTCCCGGACCACCTGATTCACGAACCGGATGATGGAGGCGTCTTCGGCCGCGTTGTCGAGGTCGTTGGACTCCTCGGCATTTTCGTCCACCACCTGCAGGGCCGACTCCTCGCCCAGGGTGCCGATGGTGTCGGCGCCGATACCCAGGCGCCGCTTGATTTCCCGTTGGATGGCCTCGGTGGAAGCCAGCACGGGCTTGAGGGTCAAGCCCGTCAGCGTTTTCAGGGTGTCCAGGCCCTGCGTGGCAAAGAGGCGGCTGGTGGCCACCTCCACCGTGCCGTTGACCCGCTGAAGCGGCAGCAACTCCTCCTTCAGCAGGATGCGGGCAGGAAACAGGGAGAGAAGCTGGCGGTCGGGCTCGACGTCATCCAGCGTGGTATAGGCGAGGTCGTATTCCTTCGCCAGCCAGCAGAGCGCATCCTCTTCGCTGCGAACGCCGCTGGCCGCACTGGAACGCACCAGCGCGGCGGCGTCCACCGCCGACAACTGTCGGGCGGCGACCATGCGGTCCAACAGCGCAGACAACGCCGCGTCCGGGGTCTTGCCCTCGGCCGCGGCCCGGACGGCCAGCTTCTCTGTCACACCTGTTTCCATTGCCGGAATCACAGATAACCGTTGACGGTGGCGATGGCTTCCTGCCGCGGGGTCAGCACCTTGCGGAGGTCGTCCTGCGCCTTCTCCAGCGCGGCTTGTTTCACCTTCCGCGAGGCGACGAATTTGTCGAGCGCGGCCTTCAACTCGGCCTTGCCCGCCTTGGCATCAATGGCCTTTTGCAACGCCTCGGCTTCCGGGCTTGGCGTGCCGAACATCCCACCGCGGCGGGCTCCCTGATTGCCTCCGCCCGGCGCGGCATTGTCGCCACCCTGGCGGCCGCCCCGACCGAACATGCCCCGTCCGCCCATCCCGCTCATCGCGTCCCGGCGGGCATCCATGACTTTCTGGACGAGCGGCTGCATGGCCTGCCATTCGGTGTCATCCGTGACTTCAAGCTGCTCCTTCACCCGATCCATCATCCGCTGCTGAAACTGCGCAGGATCGAAATTCCGTCCTCCGCCTCCGCCTCCGCCCGGTCCACCCGGCGGTGGGGCGTCCTGAGCCAGGAGATTGCCCACCCCGAGACACAGCGCAAACGCGGCCCCGGCCGATACCAACACGCGACTTAGTTTTCTCATAACTTTCCTCTGTTTTCCTCTGGTTGCTTCGATTGTTCCTGTCAGCCCATGCGTGCGGCACATTACCGCCACCGGCTGTTGCCAGGCTTTGTAGCACCAGTCATACCATCTTCATAAACAGGCCCTTATACGGGCTGAACTGCCTCCCGCCGCGCAATATCTGCGCGCCCGGCCATCCCAGCGCGCAAATCTTGCGCACTTGACAAGAAGCCGAGCCCAAAACCCCATACAGCTCGTTTACGAATATGCCTGTCTGGCAATGTAGCTCGAATTTCAAAACGCTCACTTTCAGGATGATCCCGTATTCTTCTCATCAGCCCGTGGTCCATGCAGATCAGTCCGCTGACGGGAGCCATTTCCAACCCCGGAATCATTCTCACCCATCTGCTCGAAACGGCACGGTCAACATCAGAGACAGGACAGCAGGTTAAACCGGCATCGGTGGCAGGAAACGGAAAGAGAACGGCGCAATTGGCGTTTGACGTTCCGTCCGCGTTTGGCAACATGCGTTCCAAATGAGTGCGAGCGAATACCAATTCTCCCTCATCCGCGCCGCGTCCATGAACCGGCCGCGCCTCAAAAAGCAATTCCCTATCAGTTTATGAAAGCGGTTTCCTGGGTGCTATTCATCGGTCTTCTCGTTCTCGGCTCCCGCCCGGCCGGGGCCGCCCAAGGCGGAGGCTACACGCTCGCCGGTCTGGTGGGCCAGTATTATGCCAACACAAATCTCGCCGGTTCGCCGAGCTTCACCCGGCGGGACGTGCGCCTTGATTTCGGCCTGAATCACTTGCCGCCGGGCGGCGCCGGGCAGGTCGGCGATCTCGCCTTTCGTTCCGTGCCGACAAGCGGTTTCGCAGTGCAGTGGACCGGCCAGTTGATCCCGCGCTTTGCCGAAGCATACACGTTCGCGGTGCTGGCCCGGGATGCCTTTATACTGCGCCTGCGGCCAGCCGGCGGTTCCACCTGGACCACGGTGATCGCTCAGACCTCCTATGCCGGGACGGAAAGCACGGGCGTGATAACCCTTGTCGCCGGCCTGGCGTACGACGTCCAGGCCATCCTGATTCACGGCGATGGGGCCTGGGCCGCGCAACTTCGCTGGTCCAGCCCCAGCACACCCGACGAAGTGATCGATCCACTGGTGAATACCGGCACCATGGATCCGGACTGGACCGCGGGATTCACGGACATTGTCAAGGGGGCGGGGCGCAACACTTGGCAAGGACTGACTCCCGGAGGATCGCCGTGGGGCGCCGCCCCCCAGGATCTGGACGCACTCGGCTGGCCGACGGCGGATGGTGGGTACATCTTCCAGGAGAGCCTGACCGAGGGTCTGGGTCTAGATCCTTTAATGCGTGGGCTGATCACGTTCGCGTTTCAGGGAAGCGCGACCGTTTCGCTTTATGGCAACGTGGTGAATAGCTCGCTTAGCTATCGTTACGACCCCTCGCAGAACCTGACCACGGGCACCTTCATGACCACTGATAACGGCGCCAATGCTTCCGCCTTCGCCTTTGCCAACTCGAGCCGGAATGGCCAGCCCAACGGCCCGCCCGGCATCACGGACCTCCGCCTGATGAGGCCGACGGCGCCCGATGCCTCGACCAGTTACAAATCCACCACTTCGTTGTTCACGCCGCAGATGCTGGAGGCCCTAAGCCATTTCACCGTGGTCCGCCACTATTATGTGGCCAACCAACAACGCGACTGGTCCGAACGCACTCCGCCGGCCTACTTCAACCAGAACCTGGGCACCGTGAGCGCGGCCCATTACGGTGTGGGTCCCCCATCCAATAATGGCGCCTCGTGGGAACACAAAATCCTCCTCGCCAACGAGACCGGGCGCGACCTGATGTTGAGTCTGCCCACCGTCGCCTCCGGGTCGGGGCCGGCGGACACGACCAGCTACATCTACAATCTGGCCAACTTGCTCTGCTACGGCTCCGACGGTGTCGAGCCGTACACTGCGCCCACCAGCAACCCGGTCTATCCGCCCTTGAACGCCAACCTGCGCGTCTATCTGGAACTGGGCGACGAGCTCTGGAACTGGGGAAACCCCTACTACGTGGACTTCAACAACGTCAATACGCTGGCGGCTGCCGATGTCGCCTCGAACGACGCCGATTTCCAGGCATTCAACTTCGACGGTCTGTCCACGGCGACAGATGCCAACGGCAACTATCTGAGCATGAACACTTGGCGCTACCGAAAAATCATGTTGCGCCTGATGCACATCAGCGACATCTTCCGGTCCGTCTTCGGGGACGCCGCCATGATGACTCACATTCGGCCGCTCTACGAATGGATGTACGCTAATGACGGCGACACCGCCGGCCTGGCGCTCACCTTTGCGGACCGTTACTTCAATAACGGCGACGGCCAGGCCCATGTCGCCGACCCACTCCCGGTGAGCCATTGGCTTTGGGGCGGGGGCGGCGCCACCTACTACGGCGCCGTGAACGGCAACGGGCTGACCACGCTCATCTCCAATCCGTCTTTCAGCCTGCCCTCGCTGGCACAGCCGGGCTATCAAGTGGCGCCCAGCGGGAGCCCTTGGACCTTCTCCGGCACTGCCGGCATTGCCTGCTATGGCGGGAGCGCAACGGACATTCCACCACCCTACCAAGGCAGTCAGATGGCGTTCATCACCGACGACGGCGCGGTTTCGATCCCGGTGACCTTTCCGACCAATTTCATTTCGCCGATTTTCGGGGTCTCGTTCAAGGCCGTTAACCGCACCAAAGCCGGGGCCGCCAATCCCGACAACGAGAGCCTTCGGGTTTACCTGGATGGCACCAACGACATTACGGCTCGCACTTTTATCCAATGGACTGGCTATACCATTCCCGCGGCTTACGACCCCGCAAACCCTTGGCTGGCCCTCAACGTATCCTGGACGCTTTCTGACTACTACTATACCCGGGCCTTTACGGTCCAGCCGGGGGGGACCCATACCATTACCATCCGCGGGTTCGGAGACTGGTCAAACCCGGCGAACACGAATCAAACGGCCTTTCTGGGCGAAGTGCGAATTACCAGCGTGGACCGCATTTTCGAGGACGGCATGCCGGGCGGGGGCGAAGCCACCGGCCAACCCGTCGGAGAAGTCTATCAGGATACGTTAAATGTCGAGGCGACTTGGGCCAAAGCCTTTGGGTTGGAGGAACTCTCTTACGAGGGCGGTTGGTCCCTGGGCGGCGATGACGGAGGCTCCTGGGTCCAGAACGAGGCCAAGTATGGAGACGCGCGCACGGCCTCCGTCCAGGAGCACTCCATGGACATGTTCCACTTTGCCGGCTCGGCGGTAAGCGTTCTCGGCAGCTATGAGCTATGGCCGAACTGGGGCGACTACTACGCGCAGCAGGGCCTCTTGGATATCGCCCGGTATCCGATTGTCCAGGGCGTTGACGACCGCGCCAGCCAGCTCCCAGCGGAGCCAGACAACGGTGTGCTTCTCCCAGGCATCCTGGCGCCGTTTACGGCCAGCATCTCAGATTCGGCAAATGCTTCGCTGGGGCAGATTACCGCCGCCGGCGGCTGGATCAACTGGAACGTGATTGCCCCGGTGAGCGGGCAATATCAGGCTACGCTCATTCCGCTGGGTGCTACCAACAACGCCGCCGTGCTGCTGGTGGATGACGCACCCGTGGCCAGCGCGGGGCAGTGGACCGGGACCTTTCCGCTAACCAAGGGCTTGCACAGTGTCAAGGTACGGAGCACCTCGGCTTCGGTATTCCAGGTAACGCAAATCATTTTGTCGGCAGTTGGGGCTCCTGCCTCCCCAACCAACTGGTCGGTGGTCGCCGGGGACGGTCAAGCCACATTGAACTGGGCGCCGGTTGCCGGCGCCACCGATTATGTGGTCCGCTTCGGGCCGGCGTCAGGGACCTACACCGAGGCCATGGACGCAGGCGTCGCCACCAACCTGACCGTTCAAGGCTTGACCAACAACCAGGAGTACTTCTTTGTCGTGCAGGCGGGCAATGCTGCCGGGCCCAGCCTGCCCTCGGCGGGACAGGGCGTCATCCCGTTGAGTCCGGGCCAGACCGGCAGTTTGGCAGTCTGGGATTTCGATGGCGCGGTAGGTGACGAGGTCACCGCGTCGCCGGTTGCTGTTGCAGGCCAACTGACGGTGGGCGCCTTGTCTCGCGGCGCCGGCCTGGACCCTAGCGAGAGCGATTGGGGGGCGCTACTCCGCGCTAACCGGTTCGCTAGCGAGCCAGACGCCAGCGTCAATCACGATTATGGCACCAACCTCGCCCAAGCCGTGGCCATGAATCAATATTACCAATTCACCTTGCAACCGGCGCCAGGGCAGACCCTCTCGCTGTCTGAGCTTGGGTTTCTCGCCTACTTTCAGAACGACGACGTTGCCATGGGGGCGGGGATCACCTACAGCACCAATGGCGTCACCTTCAGCGACGGACTCCTGGCCACCGGCTCTTCGACCAACATCTCGGTTCCGTGGACTGTGGACCTGACCGGCGAAGCAAGCCTTCAGAACACCACCGCTTCCCTCACCTTCCGTATCTACCTCTTTCGCACGTGTGGGTACTGCGTGAGCGGGCTGGGCGATCCCTCCGGCCCTGGCCTGGTAGTGACCGGTTCTCTGGAGCCGGTCTTGCCCACCCTTGTCAACCAACCCGCCAGCCAGACGGTGGCGGAAGGGGCCAACGTGATGTTGATCGTGACGGCCGCCGGGGCCAGTCCGTTGAGTTACCAGTGGCTGTTGAATGGCACAGCTCTCACAGACTACGGCCGCATCACTGGTTCGCAAAGCAACCTGCTGGCCATCGCCAATGTGTCGCTGGGCGATGCCGGCAACTATGTGGTGGTCGTCACCAACGGCTATGGCTCCGCCACCAGCGCGGTGGCGGCGCTGACCGTGCTTCCACCCATGCCGCTGGTGACCTGGACCAACCCCGGCCCCATCATCTACGGCACGCCTCTCAGATCGAGCCAGTTGGATGCGGCAGCGAACGTGCCCGGCAACTTTGCCTATAGCCCGACGAACGGAACGGTGCTCGACGCGGGCACCAATATGCTTTCCGTCCTCTTCACCCCGACCGACACGGTGGATTACAGCAGCGCAGCCGGCAGCGTGAGCTTGGTCGTATCGCCCGCGTACTTGACCGTCACGGCGGCCAACGCGAGCCGGGCTTATGGCCAGGCCAACCCGGTGTTCACGGGCACCGTCACTGGCGTGACCAACGGGGACAACATCACGGCCACTTACGGTTGCAGCGCGACTACCAGTAGTCCGCCGGGAACATACTTGATCGTGCCAAGCTTGGTGGACCCCAATGGCCGTGCGGGCAATTACGCCGTGACGGCGATCAACGGCGCCATGACGGTGACAGGCACAACAGTGGCGCCGGCCATTCTCACCCAGCCTCAAAGCCAGGTCGCCCTCGCCGGGTCCAACGTCGTGTTCAGTGTAAGCGCTCTCGGCGAGCAGCCGCTGTACTATCAGTGGCAATCCAATGGGGTTAATCTGGCGGATGCCGGTAACATTAGGGGTTCTACCAACGCCAGCTTGATGATCAGTAATGTTTTGTGGTCGAATTCCGGGACTTATTCTGTCGTTGTCAGCAACGCTTTGGGTTCTGTGACCAGCGCGGGGGCGCTCCTGTCAGTGGTTCTGCCAGGGAATCTCGTGCAGAACGGGGGCTTCGAGTCCGGCAGCTTCAATGGCTGGGTTCTGTCCGGCAACTTTGGTGACGCGACGGTCAGCACCTCTTCCCTAGACGCGCACTCCGGCCAATACGGCGCCGCGTTGGGGCCGGGCGGTTCTCTGGGCTATCTCTCGCAAACGCTGCCCACCGTCCCCGGCCAGCCGTACCTGGTTTCGTTCTGGCTCGACAGCCAGGGCGGCGACCCGAGTGAATTCCTGGTGACGTGGGATGGCGACACCCTCTTCGACCAGGTCGCTTTGGGCGCGAGCGGCTGGACCAACATGCAGTTCACCGCGTTCGCCACCGCGACCAATACCACCCTCACCTTCGGCTTCCGCAACGACCCGAGCTATTTCGGCCTGGACGACGTTTCGGTCCAACCGCTCGCTTCGGGGTCGAATGCGCCGGTCATCGTGGCCCAGCCGCTGAACCAAACACTGCCCCACGGCGTCACGGCGCAGTTCAGCGTTTTGGCCGTCGGCACGCCCCCTCTCAGCTATCAGTGGTGGTTTGACAACGTCAGTCTGACCGGCGCAACCAATGCGACGCTGGTCCTCAACAACGTCCAGACAAACAATGGCGGGGATTATTTCGTTGTCATCACCAACGCCTACGGCTCGGTGACCAGCAGTGTCGCGAATCTCCTGGTGAGTAATGCCCCCTGGGAACCGGGTTTTGCGAAGGTCGAATGGTGGTACACGAACAACCCTGCCGAGGTGAATAATCTCGCCGCCCTCGAGAGCGGCAGTTTGGGGCCTGCGCAGGTGGTCGTCGCGGCGCCCCAGGTTGGCGCCAGGGAAAACAATGTTGGCCCGGCCTGGGACAACGGCCGAATCACGTGCTGGTTCGTTCCGCCCGCCAGCGGCGCTTATAGCTTCTATGTCTGCTCCGATGACCAGGCTGATCTGTTCCTGAGCACCGACTCTAACCCGGCAAACACGCGAATGATCGCTCAGGAAACGGCGTGGAGCGGCCCATTGCGATGGGTATCGTCTGATGGCGGCAGCAGCATTGCTCAGAAGTGCTCCAACGGGTTCATCCCGCCGGGCGCGCCTGCCGGCACCGCGCCGCCTTATGCCACCGGCGTTTCCTTGACCGCCGGCTCGTCTTACTATCTCGAGCTTGACCATTGGAACGAGTGGGGCGGCGACAACTGCGAAGCCACCGTCACCCCCACTGGTTCGCCTCCCACCGATGGCGACGCCCCCACCCTCACAGGCAGCTACATCCGCTTCTGCTTCCCCAGATGTTCTTATGTGGCCTTCACCAACCAACCCGTCAGCGTAACCAACGCGGCCCCGTTCAAGCCGGTCACCTTTACCGCCGGTGGCATCACCGATTCACAGGTCGGCATCATGGGCGAAAACGACCCCGCCGCCGGCACGAACAACTTCATGCTCTTCCAGTGGACGACCAACGGCATCGCCGTCCCGGGCGCCAACAGCAGCAGCTTCACCGTCGTAGCCGATCCGCTGCTGAATAACGCGCAGATTGCCTGCCAGATGAGGGCGCTGGGCTACGCGGATGCGGCCGGCACGCCGATCTGGAGCAACAGCACGGTCGCTGTTCTGACCGTCGCCCCTACTGTGCCGGCCATCTCTTATGCCAGCGTCTTTCAGCAAAATGGCGGCAACCCCGTCCTGGACATCAGGTTCAACGAGCTGATGAACCCCGCCTCCCTGCTGAACGCCACCTACACCGTCCCCGGCTGTACCGTCGGGGCGATGAACGTCTTCACCAACGGGTCGAAGAATCTCTCGCCGACCTCCGAGGCGCTCACCTTGGACCAGTACGCGAGCATTCAAATGGTGGTGAACGGCTCTCTCACCTTCCCGCTGACGCTCACCGTCAGCGGCGCCAAGGACGCCTGGGGCAGTGTGCTCCTCACGGCCACGGCCACCATCGTTGAGCAGGGGCAGCTTGTTGACGCGGATGTCGGCACTCCGTCGGCGCACGACCCGGCCGTTCCAGGCGTCGTGTGGGTGAACGGCCCCGGCAACTACACCATTCAGTGCGAGGGCAGCGACATCTGGGGCGGCGCCGACGGCTTCAATTTCGCTTACCAACGGGTTTCGGGCGACTTCAACGTCGTCGTGAGGGTCAAGGACACGACGCACACCTCCAACTGGTCCAAGGCCGGGTTGATGGTCCGCGAGACCCTTGATGCGGGCAGCCGCAACTGGAACATTGTCTGCGACCCGGACAGTTCCGACGGCATCGCGGCCCCGGATGGCAGCGGTAATGGCGCCAACGAAATCGAGTGCAACTGCCGCAACACCACTGGCGGCGGCAGCGCCCCTTGGCAAGTTGTGACCAACGGCATGGCCCCGGCGTATCCCAATGCCTGGGTCCGCCTCCAGCGGGTCGGCACCACGCTCGCCGCCTACTACAGCACCAACGGCACCGACTGGGTCCAGCATGCCTGGGACGACCCGACCACCGTTGGTGCCAGGACCGCGTTGCCAGCCATCGTCTATATCGGCATCTGCCAGACGGCCCACAACAACGATCCGACCCCGACGCCGCCGTTCAATCAACTCGCCTTCCTCGACACGGTGGATTACGACAGCTTCAATGTCGCATTCGCGCCGGCAGCGCCTGCCATCGTCACCCAGCCTGTCAGCCAAATCGTGACGCAGGGCGTGAACGTGACCTTCAATGTCGCCGCCATCGGCACGCCACCCCTCTCCTACCAGTGGTTGTTCAACGGTACGAATCTCACGGACAATGCCCAAATTACTGGTTCGCAAAACAATATTCTCGCCCTTACCGGCGTCACGATGCTCAACTCGGGCACTTACCAAGTTGTCGTCACCAACGCCTATGGCGCAACCAACAGCCCACCGGTGGTGCTCACGGTCATCACGCCATCGCCTGCCCAGGTGGTTAATGCCGCCGCCTCGAGCGTGGCCGGCAATTCCGCGACTTTGAGTGGCCGAGTCTTGTCCACCGGAGGTTCCACGCCCGTGGTCACGATCTTTTATGGCGCCAAGGACGGTGGAACAACGGCCTCGGCTTGGGCGCAGAGCGTTTCGGTGGGGTCGCAAAGCGGCGCCTTTTCCGCAGTGGTGGGCGGTTTGGCGCAGAAAACAACGTACTATTTCACCTGCCAGGCCTCCAACACCTTCGGCGTCTCGTGGGCTTCGCCCTCGTTGAACTTTACCACCGTTTTTGGCGCGCCCTTGGTCCTGACCAATTCTTATATCAATTCGTTCCCCACTTTCGGCCTGACGTATCCCTCCACGGGCGGCAGTGTCGGTTCGTGGGTTTACGACTACGGCGTCTATGTGGACCCGCCGCCCAGGGGTGTCGGACTCACCAATGATTATTATATCCCGATGACCAATGATCCAACGATGGACGCCGAAGGCCAAACCAACACTTCAGGCTCGCTGCTGGTTGTCTCACCCTTCGGAACCGCGTCTGACCAAAACGTCTTCAGCGGGACTTTCGACCCTGAAAACTTGGCGGTCATGCCGCTGAACATCATTACCAACCTGGCTTTTGATATTCACGTCGCTCCCGGAACCGAGCCAAATTTCGCGGGCAATTTTGGGACGATCACCATGTCACTAACCGATCCGCTTGCAGGCGTGGGCGGCAGTTTTGCCTTCTTCACCCCAATCACAATTCCTGGCTCCGCCAGCAATGGATGGGTTCACCTGACGGACACCAACGTGGTTGCTGATCTTGCCAATTATATGGCCGCCGGCTGCGCCAATGCCTCGGGCGTTGGATTTGATTACAACAGTTTTAATGGCGGTTATCCAACCAACACGGTGACCTTCTGGATTGATAACGTCACCGTCGCGACCTCCTGGGCTGCGCCGCCGCCGCCCGTTTTCAATCCCTCGAACGGCCTATCGGCCAGCGCGATGGCGGTGGGACAGAATCTCGAGGAAGTGGTAGATTGGTCCGCCTCGTGGCCATTTGTTGATGTGTTTAAAAAAGCGCGCACCTGGATCACGGGTAACCTCGATGGTTCCGGACCATGGGATACGGGCTTCGAGACGCTGATCCCGGTGGACACCAACGGCTGGCCTACCCATGTGCCATTCGCGGCCAACGGCACAGCCCAACTGGTGCGCACCATCATCACCAGGCTCAATGAGGCAGGGACCTACGATTTCATTTATGAAGGAACGGGTGCTTTGTATCTCGAGTTGGATTTCCCTGGTGGGAGCCAAGCCTGGCATACAAACCTGACCGCCACCGGCGGTGTCCAAAGCTGGCCGTTCGACGCCACCTCCACGAACAGCCAGGTGATTCTGGAAATCCTGAGCAGCGCCAGCAATGATTACCTGAGGAATTTCCACCTCGTCCTGACCAATTTCCTGGCCACCTACGCGACCCAGCCGTTCCATCCACTGTTCCTGCAGCGATTGCAGCCGTTCGGCTGTCTGCGCTTCGTGTGGTGGGAGGAGGCGCCTGACTCGACGCTGGTGTCCTGGACCAATCGCACCACTCCGAGCTACTACACCCAAGCCACCTACAACACCCAAACCAAACCCGACGGGGTTGCGCTCGAGTACATGGTTCAACTCTGCAACACCCTTCAGGAAAACGCCTGGATTTGCATTCCGGCGGCGGCGGACGACAACTACATCCAACAGGCCGCCCAGTTGTTCTACAACAGCTTGAATCCGAATCTGCGTGTCTATGTGGAATATGCGAATGAAACGTGGAACGGCGGTTACTTTGGGGCCGCTTATGTTGAGACCCAGGGCCTGAAATTCAGCCTCGATCCGGCCCCTTTCAAGGCCGGGGAGTACTATGTAGCGCGGCGATCCGGCCAGATTTGGAACATCTTCCAGCAAGTTTTTGGCAGCGCGGCGTCCTCCCGCCTGGTCAAAGTGATGGCCACGCAGTCGGGCAACTATGGCGTCACCTACGACCGCGCCGCCGGGTTGCTCGACGCCAGCGTGAATGTCACCGGTGTTTTACCGGATGCGCTGGCCATCGCACCCTACTTTAGCGGGGGTGTTACGGGTGCGACCACGGTGGACGATATTCTGACTAAACTGGCGCCCCAGGCGATTGCCGAGGTGGAAACCAACGTCGGCGTTGAGAAAGGCATCGCTGACGGTTATGGTTGGTGGCTTGTCTGTTACGAGGGCGGCCAGAGTTTTCTCGGCAGCGATGGCGCCGCCCAGAACGATACCAACGTGACCGCCATCTGTGAGGCGGCCAACCGCGATCCCCGCATGGGCACCCTTTACACCGAGTACCTCGATATGCTCAAGGCCCAGGGTGTCAACCTGTTCAATAACTTTTCCTACTGCGGCAACTGGAGCCAATACGGGTGCTTTGGTTCGCTCGAATACCAGGATCAGCCGACCAACGCCGCGCCCAAATATGCCGCGCTGGTCCAATGGATCACTGCCCCGAACGGAGCGCCCATCCCGACCGCTCCAACGGTGTCGCCTTCCAGCACCGTCTATGCCGGCGCCACGGTGACCCTCAGCGAGAGGGCCTTTGGTTCGCCGCCCTTCCAATATCAATGGCTGTCCAATTCCGTGCCGCTGCCGGGCGCGACCGGGAGCACGTTGGTATTGACTAACGTGGCGGTCGCCGATTCCGCCACTTACCAGGTGATCGTGACCGACCGTTATGGCTCATCCAACAGTCCGGCGCTGGTCTTGACGGTCAAACCGCTCACGGCGCCCCTGTTCACCAGCGAGCCGGCGCCCGCCTCGGCAACCGGCCACGTGAGCGGCACGGTCACCTTTTCGGCTTCGGTTGATGGCACCCCGCCGATCAGTTTGCAATGGCAATTGAACGGGACCAATGTGGCGGGGCAGACGGGCAGCAACCTGAGCTTGACCGACCTCCAAACCAACCAGGCCGGCACTTATACGCTGGTTGCCTCCAACGCCTATGGCCTGGCCACCAGCACACCGGTCGCGCTGGTGGTGCTGGCTCTGCCAAGCTTCAATCCCTCGAACGGCTTGTTGAGCAACGCGATGGCGGTGGGACAAAATCTCGAGGAAGTCGTTGATTGGTCCGCCTCCTGGCCATTTGTTGATGTGTTCAAAAAAGCCCGCACCTGGATCACGGGTAACCTCGATGGTTCCGGACCATGGGATACGGGCTTCGAGACGGTGATCCCGGTGGACACCAACGGCTGGCCCACCCGGGTGCCGTTCGCGGCCAACGGCACAAACCAACTGGTGCGCACCATCATCACCGCGCTCAATGAGGCAGGGACCTACGATTTCATTTATGAAGGAACGGGCACTTTGCATTTCGAGTTGAATTTCCCTGACGGGAGCCAAGATTGGTATACAAACCTGACCGCCACCGGCGGTGTCCAAAGCTGCTCGTTCGCCGCCATTTCCACGAACAGCCAGGTGATTCTGGAAATCCTGAGCAGCGCCAGCAATGATTACCTGAGGAATTTCCACCTCGTCCTGACCAATTACCTTGGCACTTACGCGACCCAGCCGTTCCATCCACTGTTCCTGCAGCGATTGCAGCCGTTCGGCTGTCTGCGCTTCGTGTGGTGGGAGGAGGCGCCTGACTCGACGCTGGTGTCCTGGACCAATCGCACCACACCGAGCTACTACACCCAAGCCACCTACAACACCCAAACCAAACCCGACGGGGTTGCGCTCGAGTACATGGTTCAACTCTGCAACACCCTCCAGGAAAACGCCTGGATTTGCATTCCGGCGGCGGCGGACGACGACTACGTGCAGCACGCCGCCCAGTTGTTCTACAACAGCTTGAATCCGAATCTGCGGGTCTATGTGGAATATGCGAATGAAAGGTGGAACGGCGGTTACTTTGGATGCACTTATGCTGAGACCCAGGGCCTCAAACTCAGCCTCGATCCGAACGCTTCCAGGGCCGGGTCCTACTATGTGGCGCGGCGATCCGGCCAGATTTGGAACATCTTCCAGCAAGTTTTTGGCAGCGCGGCGTCCTCCCGCCTGGTCAAAGTGATGGCCACGCAGTCGGGCAACTATGGCGTCACCTACG
>JBEKGJ010000019.1:0-76300 GCA_050012855.1 Verrucomicrobiota bacterium
CGTGCTATCACGGCCAGTGATTCCGGTAAGTTCCGCGATGACAAGTCTCCGGCGCTTTCGGCGGCCGATGTGGCGGCGAACATTGCCGACTTGTTTAAGAACTACGACGAACGCAAGATCGCGACCGTGCAGTTCTTTCCTGCGACCACATTTCAGACCAACTGGGCCAATGCCATAACGATTGGCGCCGAGCGCTTCCTGCTGATGCACGAGCTCGCCCATATCCACAATGGCGATCTCTCGCGCTGGCGTGAAATTCTGGGCCGCCAACGAGACGAGCGCGTCCGGGAAACCGACGCTGACGCCACTGCCTGCGAATGGCTTGTCGACTATGTCCTGCATCCGAAGCCCGACGGGCCGCAGCGCCAAGTCTTCTATGCCGGCGCAGAGTTCGGATTGCGCCTGCGCATGGCGATGGAAACGGTTGGCATGAAGTTCAAGGCAACGCACCCACCAGCCGGCGATCGGGTAGCGGCGATGCGCGAGCGGCTGCGGGCAGCCGCAGGGCCACACACCTTCTATGCCATTGCTAATACCTCGATCGCCTTCGATCAGATGTGGCGAGCGATCGAATTAATTCTCAAGGGCAAGAGTCCCAAGTTCGAGCCTAGACTCGATGACGTGCTTACCGGTCTGCGGACGCTGACCAAAGAGATGCTTGCCGCGGGCAGGGACTGCGTCCAGCTCCGAGACGTGCCCGGAAAACCAGGAATGAAGCAAGCGATCTTCGTGCCGGTCAATGATCAGCAGCGTGCAATGGTTACGGCGGCGGAAACGAATTTTCGAGGAATCCCGTCCGATCTGCGAGCCGCGGTCGAAAGTCATGCTGCTAACGTCTTCGAACCGGGAAGCGTGGAATACAGCCTTTTCTTAGCCCTTCTCAATCTCAGCATTAATCAAGGAGGTCATCCATGAGCCGAGCCGTTATTACTTACGAACATCGCCTCAATGCCATGTCCGATTCTGCGCCAACGCAGGGCAAACCCACGCCGCTGCCAGAAGACAAATACAAGGATCGGTTGCTCAAATACATACCAGGTGAGGTTGTAACCTTTTATCTTTGCCTCACGGCGAGCGTCGCGGCATCGACAAATGCGCCGCCGTGGCTTAGTTGGGCGATCTTCGTCGTAGGCGTCGTAGCCACGCCGTTTTATCTGCATTTCTACTTGGACGTCTCCGACCGCATCCAGCTCACGGTTTCGACCGTGGCGTTCATCGTATGGGTGTTGGCACTAAACGCTCTTCCGTTCGAGGGCAAGAGTTGGTACAACCCGGTTTATGGCAGAGTGCTCCTGCCCGTATTTACGTTCTTCGTTGCCGGAGTCAAAACAACGCCTCAACCAGCGCCGTAGTTCTGCTTCACCCGCGCAGCGTCAATAAACCGGCGGGGCCCAAAAAGCAATTTCCTATCAGTCTCCGTTTTGTATTTGCACCTACAATAGCCGGATCTCACCTTACAATTATGAATGAACAACCGGCAGCAGACGAATCGACATCCGATCAAGCGGCAGCAACCGATCCACCGCAAAAGTCCGCGCATAGTCACCAGTCCGGGCGGGAATCGCGCTCTTATCTTGGAAGAGAGCTGCTTGTCGCAATCCTCGCTGCCGTTGTGACGCTAGTCGGGTCCCAGTGGCTACAAAAACGCGAAGAAACACTTCGGCAAGAAGCCGTCGTCCGCGTAATCTACTCGACAGTCCAAAACGATCTTCAGCTTACTATTGGTGTGGTGAGCGGCTTTCGCAGTGCGATCCTCAAGAAAAACTTGAGTGGCGATGACCCAGCGATGTTCCGGCAGATTTATCACCCTTGGGTCGGTTTGCCCGAGTTTTCTGAAAAGGGGTCGGTTCTTGATAATGGATACTTCGGCAAGTGTGAGTTCTGGATGGCGCTTAGATAAGGCAGTTCTTCGCGATTTTCGATGGAACGGATCGGTAGCCTGAGGGCATGACACCTGGCAAGTGTTAGTCCTCACTTTTGACACAAGGTCCGCGGCGTGGCTTTGCGTGCAGGAGGTTCGAGACGTACGTCCAAGTGCCCATCTGCAGCTGTTGGGCGATCCACTTTAAACTCATTGTCGTTTCCTCTCCGCAACCGCCGCGCCACCCTCACCTTCCCCGCATCCCCTTTGCGCCGCTGGGGCAAGTCGTCCTCCGCCCAGCCCAATCGCTGCATTTCCTCCCGCACGGTGCGCTGCGCCTTGTGCTCACCGGTCTCCTGCCGGTCCGCTCCGTAGTGACTGGCCCCAACCCGTTCCGGCCGCCGCCGCCAGCAACCGCGGCAGCGCCGGATGATCGGAAAGGCGTCCTCACAATTGACACAAGTCACGTCATTGCGGTGGTCGAGATCGAGAAACTCCTGGATTTCCGGGCGGGGAACCACCGTCCGGAACCTCATGAACCGGTGGTCGAGGGCCGGCTGGGAGAGCGCGTAAAGCAGCTCGCGCATCCGCGGTTTGTCGGTGGGCGCGCTCGGCCGGAAACGGATCTCACCCGCGCAGCTTCAATGACGGGCGGGGCCGCAAAAAGCAATTTCCTGTCAGTTTGACATATCCTTAAAAGGGCTTTATAAGGTGACTGTGAAATTGATCGCGATCCAGGATTTGAAGCAGCCGCGCCGGCTCAAGGAACGGTTGCGGGCGGAGAAGGAATTGCTGCTGACCAGCGATGGCCGGCCCGTGGCCGTGCTGGTGAACGTGGACGCCTCGGAAGACCCGGAGACGGTGATTCAGTCCATCCGCGATTCGCGCAGCCGGCTGGCCTTGAGCCGCATTCGCGAGGCGGCAGCCCACAGCGGAGCCGCCCGGCTGTCGCTGGCTGAAATCGATCGTGAAATCGCCGCCACCCGCAAGGCGCGCCGTTCTTCCCGGCGATGAACCGCGCGGTGTTTGACACGAACGTGGTGGTGTCCGGCTTCCTGTCGCCCACGGGGCCGCCGGGCCGCATTGTGGAGTGGCTGCGCCACGGCGGCGTGCAGGCCGTGCTGGATGACCGGATTATGGCTGAATATCGCGGGGTGTTGTCGCGGGCCGTTTTCCAATTGCCCGCCCCCGAAGTGGAACTGGTGCTCACGGCCATCCGCGCCCGGGCGTTTTGGATCGAAGCAGCGGCAGTCCACACGGTGCGCGGCTTGCCAGACCTGGATGATGCGCCGTTTCTGGAGTGCGCGCAGGCGGCAGGCGTGCCCTTGGTCACCGGCAACACCCGTCACTATCCGAAATCGGCGGCGGGCGGAGTTGAATTGCTCACTCCCGCACAATTCGTCGCGAGGTTGAAAAGCAAGGAGCCATAAACTCCCTTTGCGCGCTGAATGTGACGATTTCAGTCGTGAAGGGGTCGCCCAGTTCTTACAATTGACAACTCGAGGCGGCGTCACACCGCTGGCCCCGGCACCGTGCTGCCCCCGTTGAGCAGCGTCCCGATGTATCGCTGACAGTAGCTGGTGTGCGTCTTGTTAATGGACAACCGCTTCAATCCCTCCGCTGTAACTCTCGGTCAAGAGTTCGTTGGCGTCGTTGTAGGTCAAGGCGAAGCGGACGAGACTGAGGATTTCATTCCACCAAGCCCCGTCCAAGCAGCCAATGATCGTCGATTATAAGCACCGCCCCTTCATGCGGCAAAAGAAATCTATGTAAATGTTGCTTTGAACGACGAAAAAGTGAAGCAGTTTCTCATTGAAAGGATCGTCAAAAAGGACATTGTCGTTCCAAATACAATGATTAGCTTCGTCACAGGCTCAGCGCCGCAAGCTGGAGAATAATCTGAAGCTGATTGCCATCTACGACAAGAGGTGTTGAATACAGCGAGGCAACACTCGGTCTTTGTGGCCCAGCTTCTCCACCCACGGTTGCAACGAAGCTAGGATTTCCAGCTTGATGTCGGAGAATCGCTCCAAATCTCGCACGAAGCACTCAAAGCCAGCAGCGCAGAAATCCGCCGGGAGTTTGACGTTATCATCGTGAAAGCCGTGTTTGTATTTCTGCGGATACTCAAGATCCAAGCCGAACAGGGTCTTTATGGTGCTGGCACACGGCTGAACAAAATAGGGAATTCTGACGATTGTGTAGCCAAGTTCTCCAAAGTGTTCATCTTTCATTTGGTCTAAAAAAACATCCTCGGATTTGGTGTAGTGTCCAAATCCGTCGAACTCCACCAACATTTTCAGGTTTTTACACTGGAAATCAGGTCTCATTTTACAACCCGATCCGGCGACCTGTCTGTCGCGCACAAAATCAGATTTGGGGTATAGGACTAAAAGCAGTTTCCCCAGGTTGTGTTCGTTCAGAAAATCCCTTTGGGCGAACTCTGCTTTTGTCGGCCCCTTACCCATTTTTCTTCTCCTGTATTGAAATGGCGTTGTTTGGGTTTTGGAATGGATGTTCATTTACAGGACTTTTACGGTTTGGGCCAAAGTTTTAAGGCGAGCGTTGCATCGTGGGAATATTGTGCAACGACACCGTGTTTTGTTTGTCCATCCGGCGTTGGCTCCATTGCGACCGGAGTCATGGATGCGGCGAGGTATTCCCAGCATTTCCAAGACTGGGTTGGCATCCAGTATTCCGAGATAATATTTGTCAAAACCTCTAATTTTTCAAGGAAGTGTCTTGCGTAACTGACCAAATACATTGGGTGGTGGAGGGATGGATTGACCATTTGAACGCGGTAAACATTGATTGGTGTTTCTGCGGTTCCGCGTTCTGAAACAAGGTAAGCAGCACAAAATACCGGATCGTCTCCAGCGAATAAAGCCCCGGATCGAGAAATAGCAGCAGCCGGTTTGAGTTGGTCGAATTCCCTGTCGATTCTGGCCTGAATTCTCGTCAAGGTTCGGATAGGGGCAGTCTTTGGCTGATTAAGTTCCAAAATTGAGGTGGTTGCATGGAATAATGGCATATTTTTAGCCGGGTAACAGCCTACACAATCCGCAGTTTATTTTGCGAGCGAAGGGTCTTTGACGTATTTGAACCATCTCCCGACCATGGAATCCTTCTCAAATTGATTCCAGTAGGTGAAGAGAAATGGCGGAGTAATTACGTCGTTTGACATGGCGAAAAATGATTTGTTGTGCCGAAGCGGTAGTCTGCGTTCACAACAAACCAACTATGGTTCCGGACGAGGAAAGTCAAGCCCTTCCGCCGGAAAAACTATCAAGAAAGTCATCACCCGCGCAGCGTCAATAAACCGGCGGCGCGGTGAATAGCGAATTTCTATCAGTATTTCCTCCCGCACGATGCGTTGCGCCTTGTGCAAGCCGGTCTCCAGCCGGTCCGATCCGTAGTGGCTGGCGCCAACCCGCTCCACCGCCGCCGCCAGCAACTCCTGGCGAAACTCCTCGCTGCCCAGGCACCAACCCCGCTGAATGGAACGCTCATCCGCCGATCCCGCTTCCCGCCGCCGACGGTAGCTGTCCTGATTCCGTGGGTCGTGGACCGCCGGGCCGCGACGGTCGGGGAACACAGGCCGCCGGCGTGTGGTTTTCGGCGGCTCGCCGAGAACATCCCCAAACAGCCA
The DNA here is from genome assembly GCA_050012855.1 of Verrucomicrobiota bacterium. Lineage (GTDB taxonomy): Bacteria > Verrucomicrobiota > Verrucomicrobiia > Limisphaerales > J093 > JAJXZJ01. The sequence goes on from JBEKGJ010000019.1 coordinate 5,511, forward strand.
GGGAAGGCGTCCGGCGGGCCGCCGGACGCCGCACGCGAGCCGCGCGCGCTCCCCGAGCCGCGACGGTCCGGGAGCAAAGGTCGCCGGCGAACAAGAACTACGTGCGTGACGGTCTGAAACCGATGGCGGGCTTGACTTATCGGGCGACATCGGTAAGTAACGGCGAGCCTTCGGGCTGCATGACCATGGGATTCATTGAACCGGCCGGCCAAACCCGCGGCGGGCGCCGCGGACCATCGCCACGCCCTGCGCCACTGGTGAATCCCAGCCAGGTTGTTTCCTTCGGTCAACCCACGCTTCCCCAACTCGCATGAACATTTTCCGTCGCAAGTCCGTGGCCGACCTCCAGGCGGAAGCGTTGAACGACCAGCGGCTGCATCGCGCCCTTGGACCGTTGAACCTGACGACCCTGGGCATCGGGGCGATCGTCGGCGCGGGCATTTTTGTGCTCACCGGCCAGGCCGCCGCGCAGTACGCCGGTCCGGGCATCGTTTTCTCCTTCATTCTGGCCGGGATTGCCTGCACGTTTGCCGGCCTGTGCTACGCCGAGTTTTCGGCGATGATCCCAATTTCGGGGTCGGCCTATACCTACGGCTATGCCACGCTCGGTGAATTTGTCGCCTGGATTATCGGGTGGGATTTGATCCTCGAGTATTTGTTCGCGGCCTCGACCGTGGCGGTGGGGTGGTCGGGTTATGTCACTGCGTTCCTGAAGGACCTGGGGATTGTCATCCCGGCGGCCTTCACCTCGGCGCCTTACGATCACAAGGCGTCACTGGAAGCCGGCTTCAACGTCTGGCGATTGTTCACCGAGGGCTGGGTCAGCACCGGGGCGGTCCTCAACATTCCCGCCATGGTGGTCGTGGCGGTCATCACGATCCTCCTCATCATCGGCATCAAGGAATCCGCCACCTTCAACAACGTGATCGTCGCCGTCAAGCTGGCGGTGATCTTCCTCTTCATCGGCATCGGCGTCGCCTACATCAACCGGCAGAACTGGCACCCCTTCATTCCCGAGAACATCGGCACCTGGGGCCAGTTTGGATGGTCGGGCGTCCTCCGGGCCGCGGGCGTGATTTTCTTCGCCTACATCGGATTCGATTCGGTGTCCACGGCCGCCCAGGAGGCCAAGAACCCACAACGGGACATGCCGATTGGCATCCTGTGCTCGCTGGCGGTCTGCACGGTCCTCTACATCGTCGTTTCCGTGATTCTGACCGGCATCGTTTCCTACAAGGACCTCAATGTCCCGCACCCGATCTCGGTCGCCATCAGTTCGCTCGGCCCCAGACTGGCTTGGCTGCGGGTGCTCATCAACATTGGCGCCATTGCGGGTCTCTCGTCCGTCATCCTGGTCATGATGCTCGGCCAGCCGCGCATTTTCTACACGATGGCCAAGGACGGGTTGCTGCCGTCGGTGTTCAGCACGGTGCATCCGCGGTTCCGCACCCCCTGGGTGGCGCAACTGCTGACCGGGTTGCTCGCCATGCTGATCGCGGGTCTGTTTCCCATCGGTCTGTTGGGGGAACTGGTTTCGATCGGCACGCTGCTGGCCTTCGTGATCGTCTGCGCCGGGGTGCTGGTGCTGCGATTCACCGATCCGCAAATTCACCGGCCCTTCCGGACCCCGATGGTCGGCGTGGTCGCGCCGCTGGGCATCCTGTTCTGCGGCTGGTTGATGTACGGCCTGCCGCGCGATACCTGGGCACGGTTGCTCGTCTGGATGGCCATCGGGCTGGTCATCTACTTCAGCTACGGCAGGCGCCGGAGCACGCTGGCGCGGACGCAAGCACCGTCATCGAGCCCATTGACCTGAGCGGGCGGTGCCTTTACGGTTTCCACCCGGCGTGCCGTGGACGACCGTCGGAGGCTTGGGCTCAAGCCAGACTCGCATGGCAGGCAGCTCATGGGAACTGCTCATGCGCTCTTTACCGAACCGGGAAATCCTTTGGTACCTTTGCCAAGAAGAAGCTTACAAGCGCCGGCCGCGGCCGGCATCGTCAAGTCATGAAAGGTAAAATCGCCGTCGCGGTGGTGCTGGTGCTCGTGGTCATGGGCGGGCTCGCCGGGCCCAAAGTGATGCAATTCCGGAAACTCATCGCCAGCAACAAGGAAATGGTCCAGGCGCCCGAAGTGGTGTCGGCCACCGTGGCCCACGAGGAAAAATGGCAGGGCACCCTCAGCGCCATCGGCACCGTGACGGCGGTCCAGGGCGTGAATGTCACCACCGAGATTCCCGGCATCCTGAACGTGATCGCGTTTGAATCCGGCGCCACGGTCGCGAAGGGCGACCTGCTGGTGCAGTTGGACACGTCCTCCGAGGAGGCGCAGTTGCGCGCGATCGAGGCGCAGGTCGAACTCGGCCGGCTCACCCTGGTCCGCATGCAGGCGCTCCGGCAGGACAAGACCGTGTCGCAGTCCGATCTCGACACCGCGGACGCGACGCTCAAGCAAGCCCAGGCGAACGCCGACAACATCCGTGCAACGATCGCCAAGAAGACCATTCGCGCACCCTTCGCCGGCCGGCTCGGCATCCGGTTGATCAACCTCGGACAATACCTGGAGGCCGGCAAACCGATCGTTTCGCTCCAGGCGTTGACGCCCATCCACGCGGACTTCTCGCTGCCGCAGCAGGAGTTGGCCCGGCTCCAAACCGGGATGAACGTGCATTTGACCACGGACACGTATCCCGGCCGGGAGTTCGCGGGGTCGCTGACGGCGCTCAACCCGGACCTCGACGCCTCGACGCGCAGCGTGGGACTCCAGGCCACCTTCGAGAATGCCGACCAGGTCCTGCGGCCCGGCATGTTCGGCCGCGTCGAAGTCTTGCTGCCGGAAGAGGAAACCGTGCTCGTGATTCCCGCCACGGCCGTGCTCAGCGCCCCCTACGGCGACTCGGTCTATGTGATCGAGCCTGGCGCCAGCCAGGCCGGCAAGGCCGGCTCGGTGGTGCGCCAGCAGTTCATCCGCACCGGGCACGCCCGCGGCGACCTGTTGAGCGTCGTGTCCGGCCTGAAGCCGGGCGAGAAGATCGTCAGCGCCGGCGTGTTCAAGCTGCGCAACCGCATGGCCGTGGAGGAGGACAACACGCTGTCGCCGAAAGCCTCCGCCACCCCCCGGCCCAGCGACAGTTAAGGTCCGGGAGTCGTCATGAAGTCGTTTACTGACCTTTTCATCCGGCGGCCCATTCTGGCGCTGGTGGTGAACCTGGTGATCGTCATCGCCGGAGTCCAGGCCATCCGAAACCTGACGGTCCGGCAATACCCGCGCAGCGAAAACGCCACCATCACCGTGACCACGGTGTACGTGGGCGCCAGCGCGGACCTGGTGCGCGGTTTCATCACCACGCCGCTCGAACGGACCATCGCCGCGGCCGATGGAATTGATTACCTCTCGTCTTCGAGCACGCTCGGCCTTTCCACCATCACCGCCCGGCTCAAGCTCAACTACGACGCGAACAAGGCGTTGGCGGAAATCAGCTCGAAGGTGGACCAGGTGCGCAACGATCTGCCGCCCGAGGCCCAGGTGCCGGTCATCAACATCACCTCGGCCGATTCCCAGTTCGCCTCGGCCTATCTGAATTTCACTTCCGACATCCTCGAGGCCAACCAGATCACCGATTACCTGGTGCGGGTGGTCCAGCCCCGGCTTTCGGCGCTGGCGGGGGTGCAGCGCGCCGACATTCTGGGCGGCCGCACCTTTGCGATGCGGATCTGGCTCAAGCCCGATCGCATGGCCGCCTTCAACATCAACCCGTCCCAGGTGCGGGATGCGCTGGCGGCGAACAACTTCCTCTCCGCCATCGGCCAGACCAAGGGCTCGCTGATCCAGGTCAACCTGACCGCGAACACGGACCTGCGGTCGGTCGAGGAGTTCCGCAACCTCGTCGTGCGCCAGGAGGGCGACCGCCTGGTACGGTTGCGCGACCTCGCCGACGTGGTGCTGGGGGCGGAGAACTACGACGCCGAAGTGCGGTTCGGCGGCGCGCGCGCGGTCTTCATGGGCATCTGGCCGCTGCCCAACGCGAACTCGCTCGAGGTCATCCAGCGGGTGCGCGCCGAACTGGCCTCGATCCAGAAGGAACTGCCGACCGGGCTGACGGGCGGCATGGCCTACGACGCAACGAAGTACATTGACGACGCGATTCATGAAGTGTTGAAGACGCTGAGCGAAACCCTGCTGATCGTGGCGATCGTAATCTTCCTGTTCCTCGGCTCGCTGCGTTCGGTGTTGGTCCCGCTGGTGGCCATCCCGGTCTCGCTCATCGGCGCCGTGTTCCTCATGCAGGTTTTCGGTTTCAGCCTCAATCTGCTCACGCTGCTGGCGATTGTGTTGTCCGTCGGACTCGTGGTGGACGACGCCATCGTGATCGTCGAGAACGTGGAACGGCATATTCGGGAAGGCCAGTTGCCCGTGAAGGCGGCGGTGTTGGGCGCGCGCGAACTGGTCAGCCCGGTCATCGCCATGACCATCACCCTGGCGGCGGTGTACGCCCCGATCGGCCTGCAAGGCGGGCTGACGGGTTCCCTGTTCCGCGAATTTGCCTTCACCCTGGCGGGCGCCGTGTTCATCTCCGGCATCGTGGCCCTCACCCTTTCGCCCGTGATGTCGTCGCGGCTGCTGGATCCCGGACGCGAGGAGCACGGACTGGTGGGCCGGATCAACCGCGACTTCGACCGTCTCCGGCGGGCGTATGGCCGGGTGCTTAACGTCACGCTCTCGGCGCGGCCAGCCGTTTATGTCGTCTGGATCGTGTTGAGCCTGCTGGCGATCCCGATGTTTGTGATGGCGCCCAAGGAACTGGCCCCGCTCGAGGACCAGGGATTCGTCATGGGCGTCGTCGAGGCCCCGGCCGATGCGACAATTGACCAGACGGTCTTCTACACCGAGGCGCTCAACCGCGAGTTGCTCAGCGTTCCGGAGGCCGCCCAGACGTTCCAAATCACGTTTCCCGACAACGGCTTCAGCGGCCTCGTGCTCAAACCGTGGGGCGAACGCAAGCGCACGGCGTTTCAGATCACGCCCTGGTTGCAGCCGAAGGTCAATCGCATCACCGGCATTCGCACGTTCGTGGCGCTGCCCCCGGCGCTGCCGGGCGGAGGCCAGTTCCCGGTGGAGATGGTCATTGTCGCCACCGCCGAGCCCGAGACGATCCTGAAGTTCGCCGAGCAGTTGCAGGCCAAGGCGGCCGCCAGCGGCATGTTTGCTTTTCCACCGCAGATTGACACGAAGATTGACCAGCCGCAGATCGAGGTTCAACTGGACCGCGACAAGGTGGCCGCCCTCGGCCTGAACATGGCGGACGTGGGCGCCGACCTCGGCACCTTGGTGGGCGGCAACTACGTGAATCGTTTCAGCTTCGATGGCCGAAGCTACAAGGTGATTCCGCAGGTCAAGCGGATCGAACGCCTCAACGCCGACCAGCTTGAGCGCACCTATGTGAAGGGACCAAGCGGGCGCCTGGTGCCGTTGAGCACCTTCGCCACGCTCAAGAAGACCGTGCAACCGCGCTCGCTGAACCGGTTCCAGCAGTTCAACGCGGTGAAACTCAGCGGGGTTGCCATCCGCCCATTGGACGAGGCGCTCCGATTCCTGGAGGACGAGGCGGCGCGGATTCTGCCCAAGGGTTACAAGCTGGATTACACCGGCGAATCGCGGCAACTGCGGGTCGAAGGCACCAAGTTCCTGCCGGCGTTCCTGCTCGCGATGACCTTGATCTTCCTGGTGCTGGCCGCCCAGTTCAACAGCTTCCGCGATCCCCTCATCATCCTGCTCGGTTCGGTACCGCTGGCCATGTTCGGCGCGCTGATCTTCAGCTTCCTCAAGATGCCCGGCCAGGGCACGCCGTTCTTTACCAACGGGTGGACCACCACGCTGAACATTTATTCGCAGGTCGGGCTGGTCACCCTTGTCGGCCTGGTTTCCAAGAACGGCATTCTGATCGTGCAATTCGCCAACGAACTGCAACGCACCGGCCTGACGAAACTCGAGGCCGTGCGGCAGGCCGCGCTGGTCCGGCTGCGTCCGGTGTTGATGACCAGCGCCGCCACCATCTGCGGCCACTTCCCGCTCACGCTGGTCAGCGGCGCCGGCGCGGCAGCGCGGAATTCCATCGGCATCACCATCGTGGCGGGCATGAGCCTGGGCACGATCTTCACGCTGCTGGTGATTCCTTCGATCTACGTGCTGATCGCCCGCCAGCACGCGGGCGAGGAGCCCGGCGCCATCGCCCGGGACTTCGAGCAGGCCGCCCACGACCACACCGGCGGCCCGCTGGCTCTGGCGGCCGCGCCAAAATGAGCCGCGCCCCCGGCATCCTCCCGACCGAAGAGCGGTGTCGCCGTGAGTGAGGCCGGGGGGCTTTGCATCCACGCGCAGGATTGCAAATTGTCGTGCCGGTGATACATGCTCTTTTAGTTGTGAGTGAGTAATTATGCCCACATATCATTACATCTGCGAAAAGTGCGGACACGAGTTTGACTACTTTCAGTCCATGAACGACAGACCTTTGCGGCTCTGTCTGCGAGATAATTGCGGCCGGAAAACGTGGGGCAAGGGCCGCGTCCGACGCGAAGTGGGCACGGGCGCCGGCTTCCTTTTCAAGGGCGCGGGTTTCTACGCGACCGATTATCGCAGCGCCACTTACCAGAAGGGAGCCAAGGAAGCCGCCGCCAGCAACGCGGCCGGCGACAAGGCCAAACCCGGCGCGGGCGGAAACGACACCGCCAAGCCGGCCAAAACCGACAGCCCAGCGCCGACGAAACCCGCCGGCGACGGCGCGAAATAGCATGATGACGTGCGCCCGACGACCCTTCCGGACGCTGCCTGCCGGGCTGTGGGTGACGCTGGCGTGGCTGGCCGCGGCGGGTGGCTGGCTGGAGGCGGCCGCGACCGACGGGCCCGGGTTCCCGCACCAGCCCACCATCTACAGTCGCTCTGGCCAGTTCGTCATCCACAGCCGGCAGTTCACCACGCCGACCCTGCGGCAACCCCTCGGCGCCACGAACCGCGCCTACGTCGTAATCCAGCCCGACGCCCTGGCAGTGTCGGCGGAGCGGGTCAAGCAACGGTTGTTGGGCGAACTGGCGGCGCCCGACCGGTGGCGCAATCGGATTCATCTGTTAATCGTGAAGGGAGACCAAGTCGCCGCGCCCCCGGTCCCGATGGCCGCCCTGTTTTCCGACGGTTGGCAGTATAGTCTTCGGGTTCCCGAGCGGGTCGAAGCCGGGGCGCTGGTGCGCGCGCTCGTCGAGGTGCTCCTGATGGAAATCGCCAACCGCTACCCGGGTTCGCACCCGCCCGAAATCCCGCGCTGGCTGGCGGATGGGCTCGCCGGCCTCATGCTGACGGAAGTGGGCCCCGATCTGGTGCCGCAGAGCAACGACCTGCTGGATCGGCTCGCGAATGGCTGGGGCCAGTTGCGCGAGAACACGCGCGTGGGGCGTTACTTTGGGCGCGACACGGAATTGCGGAACTTTCTACAGCAGCATCCGCCCCTGACCTTCAATGACCTGACGTTGCCACCGCCCGAGGTCCTGGCAGGCAACCAGCGCAATGTGTTTGAGGCTTGTTCGCAGTTGCTCGTGCAGGAACTGCTCCGCCTGCCCAACGGCCGGGCCTTGTGCTGGGAAATGCTGGCGCGGCTCACGCAGTCCTTCAACTGGCAGACGGCTTTCATGCGGACTTATGGACGGTATTTTCCGCAGATGGTGGACGTGGAGAAATGGTGGGCGGTAACCCTGCTCCAGTTTTCCGGCCGCGAGGCGGCGAACAATTGGTCCCGGGCCGCCACCCTACAGGAACTCGACCAGGTGCTCGGCGTGCCGGTGGCGGTGCGCCCCAGCCGGGAGGCCGCGCCCGAAAACGCGGTCGTGCCGATTCAACGGGCCGTCGCCGAACTGCCGCTGCCGCAGCAGGCGCGCGTGCTCCGCACCAAGATCGGGCAGTTGGAGATGTTGCAGGCCAACGCCGCACCGGAACTCGTGCCGCTCGTCACCGGCTACCTCGTGGCCATCCAAGAATACCTGGCCGAGCGCGCCGGAGCCAGCACCAGCCTGGGCGAAAAGGGTCGGCCCGCGGCCAACGTCCCGCTGACCTTGCGCCGCCTCACCCTGCGCCTGGCCGCCCTCGACACGGAGCGCGCGACGGCGACGCAGGCGCCGCAGCCCAATCCGCCGGCGGGCGGAAAAGTCTCCGCCCCGACGCCGGTGGCGGTGGGGAAAGCTTCGCGGGCGGCCCCGGCGGGCGCACGGTGACCGGCGGCACGGGGCACGAGAGCACATTTGGCTTGGAAGCCGGCGAAACTCATTTTAACTTCGGGTCATGTCGAAGACATCCGGCAAGCACCGGCAGGCGATCATGCTTGGCGTCGGCCTTGACACCGACGGACACAAGCGGCTGACAACGGGGCCGAATTTTGCCCTGGTCGGCGGCACCGCGGAGACGCACGAGTCCATGACCGAAACCGCCCTCAAGATCAACGAGAAGCTCGCCGAGCGTGGCAAGCGCCTCGAAGAGGTGTGCCCGCAGGAATTCGACGACATCGCCCAGTCGGTGGGACTGCAGCGCCATGAACCGCGAACCGGCCCCCGGCCCCCGGCCACCAACTGACCGGCACCGCCCCGCTTGACGTGCCGCGCGGGCGCTCCTAGGGTTGGTCCCTGCGTGCGCGGGAGAATGCGGCGCGGGTTAAGCAAACGATATGCCGGATAACGGTCATCCTTATTTGTTCCTGGCCCTCTTTGTCGGCATCGGGGCGGCTTTCTGCCTGGGAATGCTGGGCCTGGCCCGGCTCTGGGCGGCGCTGGTGTCCCCGGCCAAACCCGGCCCTTCCAAGAACGCCCCCTACGAATGCAGCGTCGAAGCGCGCGGCGATGCCTGGGTGCGGTTCCGTTCCGCTTATTACCTGTATGCAATCATCTTTCTGATCTTCGATGTGGAGACGGTGTTTCTGCTGCCGTTTGCGGTGGCCTTCACGCGTCTGTCGGCCGGGGCGTTTGTGGCGATGATGGTGTTCCTGTTGCTGCTGGTGGAGGGGCTGGTCTGGGCCTGGCGGAAAGGCGTGCTGGCATGGCACTGACCCGCCCCAACGGATCGCCGGCACCGGGAGGCGACCCATGAGCCTGGACGCAGGTTTGCGCAGCGAACTGAGCAAGCAGGGCGTTTTCACGACCAGTCTGGCGGAACTCTACAACTGGGGTCGGAAAAACTCGATCTGGCCGCTGAACTTCGGGCTGGCCTGCTGCGCCATCGAAATGATCGCCGCGTCCATGGCGCGCTTCGACATCTCCCGCTTCGGCTCGGAAGTGTTCCGCCCCTCGCCACGCCAGGCCGATCTCATGATCGTCGCCGGCACCGTCACCAAGAAAATGGCGCCCCAGGTGGTGCGGTTGTACAATCAGATGCCGGAGCCGAAGTACGTCATCGCCATGGGCGCCTGCGCCATTTCCGGCGGTCCGTTCAAGCAGGGCTACAACGTGCTCAAGGGCATTGACCGCTATCTGCCGGTGGACGTGCATATCCCCGGCTGCCCGCCCCGGCCGGAGGCGCTCCTCCATGCCTTGATCAGCTTGCAGCAGAAAATCGCCGGGCAGAAACTGACCGGACCGGACCGGCCGCCGCACCTGCAGGAAGATGCCCCCAGCGAATACCCCATTCCGGTTTTCGGCGCCTACGATCTGGAACCGTCGAAGAACCCCGAGGTGTGGCAACCACCCACGCTGGCGCGCAAGGAGTGAGCGGCAGCGCGGGAACGTCCATTTGAGCTGAATCGTTTCGTGGAAAACCTGGAAGCCATCAAAGCGCGTTTGGAATCGCTCGTCCCCGGTGCGCAACTGGCCGTCGTGCCGAACAGCGCGGTCCCCGCGGCGGCTTCCCTGGCCGTGGACCCCGCGCACGCGGTCGCCGTGGCCCGGTTCCTGCGCGACGATCCCGGGCTCCGGCTCGACTTCTGTTCCAACGTCACCGGCGTGGACTGGCTCGAAGCGGTCGTCAAGGAGAAGGTCAAGTCGCGCAAGCTGGTTGACGGGATGGAGAAGGAGGTCGAGGAAACCGTCGAGCACAAGCGCCCCGGCTATCTGGAGGCGGTGTATCATCTCTACTCGGTGGAACTGAAACACGGGCCGCTGGTGTTGCGGCAGCGCACGGCCAACCGCATGGATCAGGTGCGCGTGACCTCCCTCACGCCGGTCTGGCGCAGCGCCGAGTTCCAGGAACGCGAAGCCTACGATCTCTTCGGGATTCTCTTCGACGGTCATCCGGACCTCCGCCGCATCCTGATGTGGGAGGAGTTTCAGGATCATCCGATGCGGAAGGATTATGTGGAGCCGGACGACTTCGAGTACGAGCCCACGCCGCACAACGAGGTGCTGGCGAAGGCCCGGCGCCATTATCCGTTGGAGGAGCGCGCATGAAGCACGACCCCGGCGAACCGGATCTTTCAGCGTTGTCCACGGGCGACCTGGTGGTCGAACCGCCCGTGACCGTGCCGGCTCCGCCGCCGCCGCCCGGGCCGGGTTACGAAGTAACACCCAGGCCGGGGGGCGCGGACGCCGGCGACGACAGCCTCCTGGAAGTGGCGATCGGGCCGCACCATCCCTCAACCCACGGCGTGTTCCGTTTGAACGCCGTTCTGGACGGCGAACGCATCGTGCGCTTCAAGCCGGTGTTCGGCTACCTCCACCGGAATCATGAGAAGCTCGGCGAGGGCGGCAGCTATCTGGGCGCCATGCCCTACACGGACCGGCTGGATTACTTCTGCTCGCTCACGAACAATTGGGCCTACGCGCTGGCCGTCGAGCGACTGGCCGGGCTGCAGGTTCCGGACCGCGCCGAGTACATCCGCATCATCACCGCCGAACTGACCCGCATCCAGAACCACGCGTCGTTGATCGGTTTCCTGCTGCAGGAGCTGGGCGCGATGGGCACGCCGCTCATGTATGCCTTCCGCGAGCGCGAAAAAATCCTCGACCTGTTCGAGTCGCTGACCGGCGCCCGCATGATGTGCAATTACATGCGCTTTGGCGGATGCCGCTGTGATCTCCCGGCTGGCTGGCTCGAACAATGCCGGCGGGTTGTGGACGATCTGCCCGGGTTTTACGACGAATTCGAGAACCTGCTGACGACGAACGAAATCCTGATGGCCCGCACCCAGGGCATCGGCCTGCTCGCGAAGGAACTGGCCATCAACGCGGGCATCACCGGCCCGTTGTTGCGCGCCAGCGGCGTAAATTACGACCTCCGCAAGGTGGACCACTACGGCCTGTATGACCGGCTCGACTTCCGCGTGCCGCTGGGCGCCCACGGCGACGTTTACGACCGTTACATGGTGCGCATCCTCGAAATGCGCGAGTCCACGAAGATCCTGCAGCAGGCGCTCCGCGACATTCCGGGCGGGCCGGTCCTGGATCCCAAGGTCAAGCTGCGCAATTTCCGTCCCAAGGCGGGCGAGGCTTACGGTCGCATCGAGTCGCCGAAGGGCGAACTGGGCTTTTATCTCATCAGCGACGGCTCGACGAACCCGTATCGCTACCGGATCCGCCCGCCGAGCTTCATCAATCTGACGATCCTCGAGGACATGTGCCGTGGGTTGACGTTGCAGGACGCCCTGGTCATTCTCGGCGCGGTGGACATCGTCATGGGGGAGGTGGACCGATGAGTCTGTTGGGGGCCGGCATCATCAAGGGCCTGGTCGAAACGGCCCGGAATTTCGTGGGCAGCTACCATGACCCGGAGCGGTTGACGACCGTCGAGTATCCGGAGGAACGGCTGGCGCTGCCCGAGAACGCGCGCAGCTTTCCGATGCTCATCTTCGACAACGACCCGGTCAAGGGGCTCCGGTGCGTGGCCTGCAAGATTTGCGAGAAGGAATGCCCGCCGCAGTGCATCTACATTGTCCAGGACCGGGACCCGCGGGGCAAGCCGCTCAAATTCCCGCGCATCTTCGACATTGACCTCTCGGTTTGCATGAGCTGCCAGATCTGCGTCGAGGTGTGCCCGTTCGACGCGATCAAGATGAACACCGAGTTCGAGTTGAGCACGGAGGATCGCTTCGGCGGGCTGATCCTGCGCCGGGAGGACCTGGCGAAGTCGAACGAATACTACCTCGAAATCCACCCGACCGAGGCGGCCGAAACGGATGCCCGTCTCGCCGCTGAAAACGCCAAGGCAGAAGCCAAGTCCAGGGCGCCCGCGCCGGCAACGCCCGCGCCTCCGGCGGCCCTTCCAAAACCGCCCGCCGCGGCGAGCCCCGCCCCAACCACCTGAGCCATGGCGAACGCGCTCGACCAGATTTTTGTCAACCTCAAGCACTGGCTGCTGGCCTGGTTTCCATCGGCCTGGCAGCCGCTGATTTCGATGGTCATCTCCGCCGCGGCGATCATCGCTGTGTTCGGCTCGCTGTTCGCTGTCACCACGCTCGCCGAACGGAAGGGCCTCGGCCGGATTCAGAACCGGCCCGGCCCGAACCGGGTGGGCCCTTTCGGCATTTTGCAGCCGCTGGCGGATGCCGTGAAGATGCTCACCAAGGAGAGCATCATGCCGCAGGTGGCGGACCGGTTCATCTTTTTCCTGGCGCCTACGATGATGCTCATCCCCACCTTGCTCTCCTTCGCGGTGCTCCCCTACGGCCGCAACATGGCGGCGGTGGACTTCGACGCCGGGCTGCTGTTTTTCTTCGCCGTCGGCGCCAGCATTGAGATGTCCGTGTTCATGGCCGGCTGGTCGAGCCGCAACAAGCTCGCCCTGCTCGGCGCGATGCGCGCCATCGCCCAGATGATCTGTTACGAGCTGCCGCTGATCCTCTCGAGTGTGACGGTGGTGATGGTGACAGGCTCGCTGTCGCTGGGACAGATTGTGGACAGCCAGGCCGGCTTTCATGGTGGCTGGCTGGCGCGCTGGCACGTTTTCACGCCCTGGGGTCTGGCGGGGTTCCTCCTGTTCATGACCGCCGCCACCGCCGAGTCCAACCGCGCGCCCTTCGACCTGCCGGAGGGCGAATCCGAACTCGTGGCCGGCCATCTCATCGAATACTCGGGGTTCAAATACGCGTTGTTTTTCATGGGCGAGTACTTCGGAATGATGGCGGTGAGCGGACTCGGCATCACGCTGTTCCTCGGCGGCTGGCGGGCGCCGGTGGCCGGTCTGGACTGGGTGCCGTCCTATCTGTGGTTCTTCGGCAAGCTGGGGGTCTGCATCGCGGTGTTCATCTGGGTGCGGGGAACGCTGCCGCGGTTGCGGGCCGACCAGTTGATGAACTTCGCCTGGAAGTTCATGCTGCCGCTGACGTTGATCAACCTCGTCGCGGCCGCGGTCTGGCACTACACCGGGGTTTGGAGTTTCGGCGGGGCGGCGGCGGTGCGCTGGCTGCTGGGGGCGGCCCTAATCGGCGTGCCCTATGTCGTGCTCGGGCGGGCGCTCTACACCGGGCACGGCCACGGACCGCGCACCTACCGTTACGCCACCTGAAACCATGCACACCGGCTCACTCCTGCTTCTCGTCCTGACCCTCGGCAGCGCGGTCGCCGCAATGTCCCTGCGGAACCTGGTGCACTGCGCGCTCTGCGCCGCCATCACCTTCCTCTGCCTGGCGGCGTATTTCCTCGCCCTCAGCGCGGAATTCGTCGGCTTCGCCCAGATCCTGGTCTATGTGGGCGCGGTCGCCATCCTGATTGTGATTGCGATCCTGGTGACCCGCGACATCGCTGAGCGGGGCGAGCCGCTCGTGTTCAAGCCGTGGATTCTCGGGGTCGGCGTGGCGGTGCTGGTGGCCGGCAGCCTCGTTTCTGCGGTGACCAGCAGTGCGTTGGCACGCGACCCGCTGCCGCCGGCACCGACGGCGACGGTCGAGGCGATCGGGGAAAAGCTGATGACCCACTACGTCGTGCCCCTGGAAGTCATCGGCCTGCTGCTGACGGTGGCGCTGCTGGGTGCGGTGCTGCTGGCGCGGCCGCAGAAGGAGGGAGGCAACCGTCCATGATGAGTCTGCAAAGCTATTTGATTCTCGCCGCGCTCTTGTTCAGCATCGGGCTGGCGGGCGCGCTGACGCGCCGCAACGCCGTCCTGGTCTTGGTCGGGATCGAACTCATGCTGAACGCCGCCAATCTCAATTTCATCGCCTTCTGGCGCTTCGGGCCGCATCCCGAGGCCCTGACCGGCATCCTGTTCGCCTTGTTTTCCATCGGCATCGCCGCGGCGGAGGCGGCCGTTGGCCTCTCCCTCATCATCGCCATCCAACGCCACTATCAAACCACCAGCCTGGACCGGGTGGATTCGCTGAAGGGGTGAGATGGGAACGATGGTCAACATCCTCGGCTTGATCCCCGGATTGCCGTTGCTGGCGGCGGGCGTGAGCGCGCTGGCTCCGCGGCGCTGCCGGCGGCTCTCGGCTGGGCTTGCCATCGGGGCAATGGCACTCGCCTTCCTGCTCTCGCTGGCCGCCTTCGCGGAAACGCTGCAGCGTCACGGCGAGCAAGCGCGGCAGGTGTTCAACTTCCCGTGGTTCCAGTTCGGTGACGCCTGGCTTCAACTCGGCTGGGTGCTTGATCCTCTCGCGGCCGTGATGCTCGTGATGGTCACGTTCGTCGGCCTGGTGATCTTCATTTACAGCGTCGGTTACATGGCGCAGGACGCGAACTTCACGCGCTTCTTCACGTTCCTGTCGTTGTTCGCCGGCGCCATGCTCGGCGTGGTCATTGCCAACAGCCTGCTGTTGCTCTTCATCTGCTGGGAACTGGTCGGCCTCACCTCCTACCTGCTCATCGGCTTCTGGTTCCACAAGCCCAGCGCGGCGGCGGCGGCGAAAAAGGCCTTCGTCACCACGCGCGTCGGTGACATCGCGCTCTTGCTGGGAATGGTCTGGCTCTACGCGAAGACGGGGACGCTGTTGTTCTACGATCACGGCCAGGGCTGCCTGGAGGCACCCGTCCTGGCGAAAGCGTTTCCGATCGATGAATTCGGCGACCTCCCGCTGCTGGGGATCGCCCTCCTCATTTTCGTGGGCGCGATGGGCAAATCGGGCCAGGTGCCGCTGCATGTCTGGCTGCCCGACGCGATGGAGGGCCCAACCCCGGTGAGTGCGCTGATCCACGCGGCGACCATGGTGGCGGCGGGCGTGTTCCTGGTGGCGCGGGTGTTCGCCTTGATGAAACCGAATTGGGCGGCCTTCGTCGGTCCCCACGCGTGGGTCAGCCTGCCTCCCCCGGATGCGACGCTGGTGATCACGTGGGTCGGCGCCATCACGGCCGTGTTCGCCGCGCTGATTGCCGTGGCCCAGACCGACATCAAGCGCATCCTCGCCTACTCGACCGTCTCGCAACTCGGTTACATGATGCTGGGCCTGGGTGTCGGCGGCGTGGCGGTCGGCATGTTCCATCTCATCACCCACGCGTTTTTCAAGGCGCTGCTGTTCCTCGGCGCAGGCTCGGTCATCCACGGCGTCCACGAGGAGCAGGACATCCGGCGCATGGGCGGGCTGCGTCGGTTCATGCCGGTGACCTTCGCCACCTACGCCATCGGCATGCTGGCGCTCGCCGGCTTTCCCCTGCTCTTCTCGGGTTTCTGGAGCAAGGACGAGATTCTCCATGCCGCGCACAGTTGGCCGGTGTCGCGCTGGCCCTTCTACCTCGGGCTGTTCGGGGCGCTGCTGACCGCCTTTTACATGACGCGCCAGGTATGTTGCGTGTTCTTCGGAAATCAGCGGGCGCCGGTGGCGGAAGCGGAGACCGTGCAGGCGGACAAGGCGCAGGCGCCGCACGAAAGTCCGAAAGTGATGACCGTGCCGCTCCTGCTGCTGGCGGCGGGCGCGATTCTACTCGGGTTTGTGGGCACGCCGGCGTGGCCGTGGTTCCAGAGTTTTCTCGAAGGCGAAAGTCCCGCACTCGATTGGGGCCGCCTGGTGGCCGGCGGGACCCTCGGCCTGATGGTGGTTTCCTCCCTGGTTGTTTTCACGGGCCTGGGCCTGGGCTGGTGGCTCTATGGCCGCCGACCGAGGCGGAGCGCCACGGATGCGGATGCGCTCGAGCGCCTGATGCCGGAGGTGTTCGGGGTGTTGCGGGGCAAGTTCTTCGTGGACGAACTTTATGAAGCGACGGTCATCCGCTGGCATGCCGCCTGGGCGCAGTGCTGCGACCTGCTCGACCGCTGGGTCTGGGGCGGCCTGGTGCTCGGGGCGCAATTCGGCACCCTTGGGCTGTCCTGGCTGAGCAAGCTCTGCGATGACTGGGTGGTAAACCTGGGTTTTGACCGGAGTTGCGATGGAATCCAGCGGAGCGCCAGGTTCACGTGCGCGCTCCAGGACGGCCAGGTGCATAACTATCTGCGGGCGCTGGCGCTGGCCTTCGCTGTTCTCGTGCTGTTGCTGACCTGGGCATGTGCGGGATGAGCAACCTCCCGTTCATCACGTTGCTGACCCTGCTGCCGCTCGTCGGCGGCGGGGTGCTGATCGCTTTCGGCCGGGTGCAGGCCGCGCAGGCCCGCCGGCTGGCGCTCGGCGTGAGCGCGGGGGCGCTGGCACTGGTACTCGCCATGATGATCATGTTCGAGCCGGGTTCCGGCGTACTCCAGTTCGTTCAGCGACTCGACTGGGTGCCGGCTCTAGGGGTTCAGTATTTCGTCGGCGCGGATGGCCTGGGCCTGCTGATGCTGCTGTTGACGGCGCTGGTGGTTCCCATGGCGGTGCTGGCGTCCAACCGGATCACGGAACGGGCGCACCTCTATTTCGCGCTGGTGTTGTTCCTTGAGGCCGGGTTGTTCGGCACGTTCACCGCGCAAAACTTTTTCCACTGGTTTCTGTTCTGGGAGCTGAGCCTGGTGCCCGCGTTCTTTCTCATCAAGCTGTGGGGCGGACCGGAGCGCGGCCCCGCCGCCACCCAGTTCTTCATCTACACGATGGTCGGCAGCGTGGCCATGCTGCTGAGTTTCCTGGCCATCTTCCTGGCCACCGGCCAGTTTAACTTTCCCGAACTGGCGGAACTCAGCCGGCAGGGGCGATTGGGCGCCAGCCTGGCGAGCAAACTGACCTGGGCGGGGCTCTCGCCCGAAACGGTGCGGTTCCTGGTTTTCGGCGGCGTTTTCCTTGGGCTGGCCGTCAAGGTGCCGGTCATGCCGTTCCACACCTGGCTGCCCACCGCTTACGCCGAGGCGCCGACGCCGGTAACCATGCTGCTCACCGGCGTCATGTCGAAGATGGGCGTGTACGGTTTCCTGCGCATCCTGGTGCCGCTGTTCCCGGCGGAACTGCGGGCACTGATGACACCGCTGCTGGTGCTGGCGGTGCTCACCATCGTCGCCGGGGCCGCGGCGGCGTTCGCCCAACGCGATCTCAAGCGGATGCTCGCCTACTCCTCGATCAATCACCTTGGCTACTGCTTGTTGGGCATTTTTGCGGTGGTGAAGTTCACGGCCAACACCCCCGCGCTGGTGACGGAGAAGGCCGCGGTGCTCAACGGCGTGTTGCTGCAGATGTTCAACCACGGGCTGACGGCGGCCACCCTCTTCGGCTTCGTCGGCCTGCTCGAACAGCGCAGCGGCGGCCGGCGCGGGTTGGATGATTTCGGCGGGCTGCGCATGGTTGCCCCGGTCTTCGCCGGCCTGATGGGCATCGCAGTGTTCGCCTCGCTGGGGTTGCCGGGGCTGAACGGATTCGTTGGCGAATTCCTGATTTTCAAGGGCGCTTTTCCGCTGGCGACATGGGCCACGGCCGTGGCGGCACTGGGACTTCTGATCACGGCCGTGTTCCTGCTGACCCTGCTCCAGCGCGTGTTCCAGGGACCGCTGAATCCGCAATGGGCGCAATTCCCCGACCTCTCGACCCGCGAGCGCTGGCTCTTCGGCCCGGCGGTGGCACTGATGTTCGTGGTCGGGGTGGGTCCGCAAATCCTGATCCGCCTGTTCAATGCCACCGCGCTGCACTGGGTGACCCGCCTGCTCTCCTGACCATGCTCGCTTGGACCATTTACCTCTCGTTCCTGGGCGCTGGGCTGCTGACGCTGCTGCCGCGGAACCGCGCGGCGGCGGCGCGCTGGCTGGCCTTGCTGACGGCGCTGGCCGGCCTCGCGGCGGCGGTGGCCGGCACGGTTCAATTCCCAGGGGGCGCGGGGGCAACCACCTTGATCAAGACCCGCTGGATTCCGCCGCTGCACATCCAGTATTTCCTCGCCGCTGACGGCATCAGCGTGACGCTGGTGCTGCTCACGGGCATCGCGGCGGTCGCCGGCATTCTCTTTTCCTGGAACATCGAGCATCGGGCCAAGGAGTTTTTCGCCTTCTACCTCGCGCTCATCGGCGGCGTCTATGGCGTGTTCCTGAGCTTCGATCTGTTCCTGCTGTTTGTGTTTTACGAAATCGCCATTATTCCCAAGTATTTTATCATCGCCATCTGGGGTTCGACCCGCCGCGAATACGGGGCGATGAAGCTGGCGCTGTATTCCTTTGTCGGCAGCGCCATGGTGCTGGTGGGCATGATCGCCGCCTATGTAGTCGCCGGCCACTTGACCGGCCGGTACACGTTCGATCTGACGGCGCTGGCGCAGGTGCATTTCCCGGCGGGTTTCCAGCGCTGGGCGTTTCCGCTGGTGTTTGTCGGGTTCGGCATTCTCGCGGGTCTGTGGCCGTTCCACACTTGGGCGCCCACCGGTCATGTGGCGGCGCCGACGGCCGCTTCGATGCTGCTCGCCGGCGTGGTGATGAAACTCGGCGCCTACGGCTGTCTGCGCGTGGCGATGACGCTGTTTCCGGCCGGCGTGATGATGTGGCGGACGGAGATCGCGGCGCTGGCGGTCATCGGGATCGTTTATGGCGCGATGGTCGCCTTGGTGCAGCGGGACTTCAAGTTCGTGATTGGCTACTCGAGCGTCAGTCACATGGGCTTCGTACTGCTCGGCCTGATGACGCTCAACCAGATCGGGTTGGACGGCGCGGTGCTGCAGATGTTTTCCCACGGCATCCTCGCGGGACTGTTGTTCGCCGTGGTGGGCCGCATGGTGTATGACCGCACGCATACTCGGGATCTGGGCGAACTGGAAACGATGGGCCTGAGCCACGCGCTGCCGTTCGCGGCAGCCACTTTCGTCCTCGCCGCCCTGGCCTCGATGGGCCTGCCCGGGTTCAGCGGTTTTGTGGCCGAGTTGCAGGTGCTGATCGGCGCCTGGTCCGCCTTCCCGACGGCCGGCGTCTGCGCGGGGATCGGCATCGTGATTGGCGTCGCCTACCTGCTGCGGGCCGTCCAGCGCGCGTTCTTCGCGGAAGGCGCGGAGAAACCCGGGAAGGCCGCGGCGCCTGAGCTGCCGCCCATTTCGTGGCCGGAACGGCTGGGGGCCGGGCTGCTCCTGCTGGCTTCGCTGGTGGTCGGCTTGTATCCGCAGGTGTTACTCAACCTGATTGCGCCCAGCGTGACGTCCCTGCTCGAGACCATGCGGAAAGGAGGCGCGCTGTGAGCGGCTTCGATTATCTCGACCTGCTGAGCCTGCTGGCGCCGGAGACGATTCTGGTCGTGGCCTCCCTGGCGGTGCTGGTGGTGGATCTCGGCTTCATGCGGGCCCAACCCCTGCCCGCGCGGTGGCTCGCCGGCGGCGTGGTCACCGGCCTCGGCGGCCTGCTCGCAATCCTCTGGCTCGTGAACGTGCAGGTGCAGGCCAACGTCGCCGAAGGCATCCTCGTCGTGGACGCGTTGACGCAACTGGTCAAGACGGTGCTGGTGGCCATGCTGCTGTTCACCGCAGCGATCTCCCTGCGCGCGACCTTCACCGAGCAGGTCGGCGAGTATTTCTGCCTCCTGACGCTGGCCACGGTCGGTATGATGTTCATGGTCAGTTCCGAGGATGTGCTGATGATTTTCGTCGCCCTCGAACTGACCAGTCTCTCGCTCTACATCCTGACGGCCTTCAACCAGCAGAACCGGGCGCCGGCGGAGGCGGGATTGAAATACTTTCTCTTCGGCGGCATGGCGGCGGCCTTCACCCTGTTCGGTCTGAGTCTGGTTTACGGCCTTACCGAGGCAACCAATCTGCGCGACATCGCCGCGCAACTCCACGGCAAAACCCTCGACCCGCTGTTCACCGTGGCGCTGGTCATGGTGGTGATGGGTTTCGGTTTCAAAATCGCGGCCGTGCCGTTCCATCTCTGGGCGCCGGATGCCTACCAGGGCGCACCGACACCGTCCGCCGCGCTGATTGCCTCCGGGTCCAAAGTGGCGAGCTTCTTCGTGTTCGCCAAGGTCATGGCGTTGGGCTTCGCGGGGGCGGAAGGCAGCGGCGCCGGGCGTCAGTTCGCACCCGGCTGGGTGCCCGTGCTGGCCACCCTCTCGGTCGCTTCGATGCTGCTGGGCAACCTCGCCGCCATCGCGCAAACCAGTGTGAAACGCCTGCTCGCCTACTCGGCCATCGCCCACGCGGGCTACATGCTCCTTGGTCTGCTGGCCATGAGTGACCCGGCGCGGCGCGCCGACGGCATGGCGGCCCTCGTTTATTACGCAACCACCTACGGCTTGACCACGATCGGCGCCTTCGGAGTGGTCGGGGTGGTCGAGCGCAACGGCGGCGAAACCCTCGAACACTTTGCGGGGCTGAGCCGCCGATCGCCGCTGGCGGCCGTCTGCCTGATGGTGTTCCTGCTGTCTCTGGCCGGCATTCCGCCGCTCGCGGGATTCTTCGGCAAATTCTATCTGTTTACGGCTGCGGCCGGGGCGGGAGCCGGGAGCCTCGGCTTGATCTGGCTGGTGATTCTCGCCATCGCCATGAGCGCCGTGTCCCTTTATTACTACCTGCAGGTTCTGAAGCGGGCCTTCGTGGCACCGCTTCCCGAGGGGGTGCCGCCGTTCGCGGCTTCGCCCATCGAGAGCCTGGCCTTGGGCGCCCTGGCGTTGGCCGTGATCGTGCTCGGCGCGCTGCCGATGCTGCTGCTTGGCGCGTTGGTCGAGGCCGTCAAGACTGTCGGATTCTGATCCGCGCCACCCGTCTCTCGGCGCCGCCATCGCCAAGTTACCGGCCGGCGCAGGCAATCAAGTCCCGCCTGAACCCGACGCCACGTCCACGGCCGGCAGTTTCGCGGCGTCCCGGTCTAGTTTGAGCACCACCACGGTGTCGCTCGGATCGCGGGCGCCGGGCGCGACCGAAAGTTCGATCCCGCCGGAGGTCTGGCGCACCGCGGCCCGGCCGCCGGATAAGACGCGACCGTTGATGATTCGAGCGGGAATGGCCGGCAGCCGAAGCGGTCCTTCGGGCCAGTTCAGCACATGCACGTAAATGGTCCGGCCCCGGAGGGTCGAGGCTCCAAAAGCGGCCGGCTTGAACGGGCCGCCGCGCGTGCCGTAGATGCTGGCGTGGTGGCGCCGGACCCAGGTGCCGACCGCGCGCAGCACGTCCGCCTGGCGCGGCTCGATCCGCCCGTCGGGCATCGGGCCAACATCAAGCAGCAGGTTGCCATCGCCGCCCACCGTCCGCGCCAGGATGCCGATCACCTCCCGCGGCGTTTTGATCGTGTCGTCCGGCTTCCATGACCACTGGGTTCCCAGCGTCATGCAGGTTTCCCAGGGCCGCTCATCGTCATAGCGGCCAATGCGCTGTTCCGGGGTGTAGTAGTCGGCGTGGGGGCTGAGAATCTGGTTGTCGTTGTTGCCCACGCCCAGGTCGAGGCGGTTGTTGATGACGATGCGCGGCTGCAGCGCTCGGGTGAGGGCATACGTCGTCGCCTGGTCGTAAACCGGCTCGTGGCCGTCCCAGTCAAACCACATCAGATCAATGCGACCGTAGTGACTCAGGACTTCGCGCAACTCCCCTTGGATCCGGCCGAGGAAGGCGGCGTTGCGCTCCGTGCGAAAGTCCGGATCGCGCCAGTCCATCGGGGAAAAATACCAGCCCAGCCGCAAGCCGCTGCGGTGCGCGGCGGTCGCCAGTTCCGCGCAGACATCGCGACGGAACGGGGTGGCGGCGATGTTGTACGGATCAACCTGCGAATGCCAGAGCAGGAAGCCGTCGCAATGCTTGGCCGTCAGGACGACGTATTTCATGCCGGCGGCCTGGGCCAAGGCGGTCCACTTGCCCGCGTTGAAATTCGTCGGGTTGAACTGGCGGTAGAGCTGGTCGTAAACCGCCACTGGCGTGGGGCCGTTGTTCGGGCACTTGGGATTCGAGTTGGCGCGGGACCAACTGATTTCCTGCCCGGTCAGGCTCACCGGCCCCCAGTGAACGAACAGGCCGAAGCGCCCGTCGCGCCACCACGCCAGACGCGCCTCGTGCTGCGCCGGGGTTTCCGGCGGTTGCGCCAGCGCCGTCACCGAGAGCAGACCGGCCAACAAAAGACGGAGGCTATTCATGGTTCGCACCTTGAGACCGCTGGATGGATGGAGTTCACGCCACGATCAACTGCTTGATGCCGCTCACTCAGGCCCCGCGGACGGCCAGGCCGCGGTTCCGCGCACGCTCGTTCACGGCGGACGCTAAACCTCCGGGTGCTCCCATTTCCACGAGAATCGGAGAAGCGGAGAAGCTGTCGGGGCGGGAAAGCGACCGCCGAACACCGCCCGCAATGGCTTCAAATCTTCGGCCGGCGTGCCGAGCAAGCCGTTCAGCGGCAGGTTGGCCGCCGGGAGGACGGGCGAATGGGGGCGAGGCTTGGAGACGGGGATTGAACACGAGTGCTGAATACCGGGTCTGTTCTTCAGGTCTATTTTTCAGATGACAAGGAGGGCGGGCGGGCGGAGAGTGCCGTCCGCCGCTCCAGGCGAACGCCTGGATGACAGGCAGAGGATTGGAGAAAGAAATCCGTGAAACGAAACCATCGGTTGGACTTTAACGCGCACGTATTTGACGCCATTACCGGCTTGCTCTTCGGATGGGCCGTGGTGAGTGCGGGCAATACCTGTAGTGCCCAAGAACCGCCACCGCCGCCGCCCGGTCCCGCCGTGGCCGCGCCGGCCCAACCTCCTCCGCCACCACCGCCGGGAACGCCCGTGGTCAATCAGGCGTATTTTCAGGCGCAACTGGCGCCTTACGGCACCTGGATGCAAGTCGGGGGCGTTTTGTGCTGGCGTCCTGACTCCGCCCTCCGGGCCAATCCCGACTGGCGTCCGTACTACGACCTGGGGCGGTGGGTTTACACGGAGAATGGTTGGTTTTGGCAGTCCGATTATGGCTGGGGCGACATCCCGTTCCACTACGGCCGTTGGTTCCGGGACCCCGTGCAGGGCTGGCTCTGGGTGCCGGATTATACATGGGGTCCGGCCTGGGTTTGCTGGCGTCAGGCGGAAGCGGACGCCTGCATTGGCTGGGCTCCTTTGCCGCCCGGCGCTGTTTTCATTGACGGGGGATGGATGTATCACGGCGCCCGCGTCGCCGTCGGTTTTGATTTTGGCCTGGGCGCAGGCGTGTTCGTGTTCATGGGCTACGATCACTTCCATGACGGGTTTTTCCGGATGCGCGGGCGGGAATATGCTTTCCACGTGCATCCGGATCGGGTGCACGCCTTCTATGGAAGGAGCGTTCTCCGAAATGAGTTTCACGCCGACGCGCATGGCCGGTTGGTCAACGAAGGACTGGGCCGCGAACGCGTCGAGCGCTTGACGAATCACAAGGTGGAAGCCGTGCACTTTGAAGAACGACATCCGGCGGTCAGGGCGGACGCCAAGCCGACGGGAGGCGCCGGTCCGGCCAAGCCTGCGGCTGGCGCGGGACCAGCCAAACCGGCCGGAGGCGCCGCCGCGCCCGCCTCAGTCAACAAGGTCTATCGTCCGCCCGTGGCAACCGCGAAACCAGCCACTCCGGCAAGAACCGCCGCGCCCCAGAAAAAGTAACCGGCCTGGGCAGGGAGATTTGCCCGGTTGAAAAACTCGGCGGGCCAGTTGGCGGGTAGTGTCCGAATTCGCCTGGCACGGTGGGGCGAGCCGTTCATGCCGTGGAGTTGAACGCCCCACCAAGCTGAGACGCTGCCAGTCAGCGGCGGAAGTTGACAATCGAGAATATAACAACCGAAGAAACGAGAAAAACCGTGAAATTAATCCAGCGAACTATTGAAGTAACTTTGGTGTCCGTGGCCGTGGTGTTGGCGACCGGGTGCAACACGCCTTCCGGCGCGTTTGCCGGTGGTGCGGTCGGCGGCGTCCTGGGGGGAGTGATCGGGCACGCCACCGGGAATACCCGGGCGGGCATCTTGATCGGCGCGACAACCGGCGCCATCGCCGGTGGCATCATCGGCCATTTGAACGCGCAGCAACAGGCCCGACTCCAGCAACAGTCGCCGCAAACGCTCGTCATTATCCAGCATAACGATGAGGTCCTTCGTCAACAGGCGGCCCAACCGCCGCCGCCGCCGCCGTACGCGCCGCCGCAACCGGGCCAACCGGCGCCGCCCGTGTACACGTCGCCCCAGCCCGCTCAGCCACAGCCGACTCAGCCGCCGCCCGCTCAGCCGCAGGCAGCTCAGCCACCGCCGGACTCAGGGCAAACGCAGAATCTCAACCTCATTCCGCTCGGGGTGGAAGACATCAAGGCCCTCGCCGCGGCCGGGGTTAAGCCCGAGGTCATCATTGAAGAGATTGGCAAATCGAAATCCGTTTACAGCCAGCAGGACATTGCCGCCGTCCAACAAGCCACTCCTCCCGTTGATCCCAGCGTCATCGAGTTCATGAAGAAGACGAAGCCCAGTTAACCCGCCGTCAACAACGGCCCGACAGCCGGTCGAGCCCTCCGGCAAGCCCGAGGCATCGTCCGCCAGACGATGGGTGCCTTCTTCAATCGCATGGACGACGTCCACCCCGCGCCGCCGCAATTGCTCGGCGATCGCCAGCGGGACGTGGACGTCAAGGTAAAGCGGGACAGGCATGACGACGCTTCAAGGCGCGGAGCCGTTCCATCCCGGGCGAGGTGGGCGTGTTCCGGGCCAACCGTTCGCTCTCCCGCCACTCCAGGTCGTTCTCCTCGTCAATCTCCGCCGGGTGATCGAAGTAGCAGGCCAGCGCGGCGTGGATTTCGGCCAGGGTCAGGTAGGGGTGCTGCCGCTGAATCTCGTCGGGCGACCAGCCGTGGCCCACGTAGTCCATGACGATCTGGGCCACCCGGGTACGCGGGTGGCTCTCCAATCGGGCCGGTTCTCCGGCGGCCTTCACGATGTGCGGATAAACGGTCGCCGCAACCAGGGCGGGTGTCAACGCGCGCTATTCGTATTCGACGCGAATCCGGTAGAAACGAGCCGGGCTGTTCGCCGCGCTGTCAGTGAGAGTGATCGTGCCACCTGTGCCCGGCAATGTCTGAACGGCGCTCCAATTCGCACGAGATTCGCGAAGACAAGGCTGCGCGTGACGTCGCCTGTCCGTGAACGCAGCCCGGCCGATAGCAGGATGCCAGAATCAAGACCTGAGTCGTCTAAAGCACGATACTACGGACCCCTTCACCACTCTGAATGATTCGATTACCGACTCAGCCGGGCTGGCGCGCGCCCTGCCGGCGGGCGGGCGAACGAAGCGCTGCGGGCAGGGTTGGGATTGGATCCGAACTTCGCCAGGTGCAGCAGCAGGCTTCCGGATTTCTCAACGGTGTGAATGGTGAGGACTGAGAGTCGCCGGGGCCACCGCATGACGGCGCCTCGCATTGTCAATTGTAAGAACCCCTTCAAGGACGCCCTTGTACCAGCATCGAAAGTGTTCAAGGTGGGTGGACACGTGTAGTTTGGGCTAACGCTCTGCGTCAGGCGCGCGGGGCACCTGGGCCAGGATAAACAGGAAGGCGCGACCCCGCGTCGCCTGCACGCAGTTGTTGGGCGGCCGCCCAATCCGAGCGCAGCAAAGCGTAGATGTAGAAGTCGTGTGGTTGCCCACGACACACACGATAACTCCGCAGACAGCCCTCACGCACAAACCCGCTGCGTTCAAGCAAGCGCTCCGACCGCCTGTTGTCGACCCTGACGAAGGCGTGTATGCGATTGACGTGGTCCTGTCGGTAAGTCCACTGAAGTACCGCGGCCACGGCTTGGCCCATCAGCCCCTTGCCCCAGTGAGCTTGCGCTAGGTCGAACGCCAGCTCCGCCCAGCAGTGTACCTTGGACCACTCGTTAAAGCCGCAGGTGCCGACAAGCTGATCATCCTGTTGGAGAGCGACCCCCCATTTGGACAGCTCACCCGCCGCCCAACGGCTCAGAGCCCGCTCGATGATTGCCTCGACCATCGGTACCGATGCAACGGGATAGCTGGTCAATTCTGTAACGACGGGATCCCGCAGGTAGGCGTACAGCGCGGCAGCGTCGGCCACCCGGAGCGGGCGCAGGCGCGCTCCGTCGAGGTCAATCGTTGGCGGATGTTGTGTCTTGTCTGCCATGAGTCTCACTGCCTCGCTCCGTCATGTCCGCCCAACGAAAAAAGCTGAGCCACCGCCGACTCGCGACGCGAACCGCGATAGCGGAACTGACCGCGCCAACGGCGGTTGGCTCCGGCGACTTGTTAGGCGAATGAATAATTTCTCATAAACAACAATCATTGCTTCTTTCTTGCCATCCAATGCAAAGCCAGAGCCGTCACAAGAAATAGAAATACCAGCACAATCCTCAAGGTCATAAAAAACACCAGCGCTAGTCTTCCCAACTCCTTTTCATCCACTTTGAAAAAAGAAGACACCCAAGACACCCAAGTGTTCCAAAATGCGTAGGTGAGGAAAACATAAAACAGGGCGAATGCAACGCCGATGATAAATGCCCGGAATAAGAAGTTCCGAAAGAATATGATTTTGTCGTGTTCCATACGTTTACATTTGGGCTTTGGCTGGATTTGTCAACCTCACAAGCGCGCTCAGTCGCCTAACGTGCAAATATAGGACATCCGGCGTTATTCATCCGGGGGCAAGGCGGGCGCAGCGAACCCACCGCCGCCGAAAGGAGCGGTGGAGCGCACGAGGCGCTGCCGAAATGCCGCCCGGCTCTGAACGTGGAAGCGGGGCGGCGGTTCGACTCCACCGCCTTGTTGGACACCATTTCCATCATTAGCGGAATAGTTTGTGGGTATTTATCACCATCAGCATGCAAACGGTGCTGCCGAGTATCCAGCCGTTAATAGCGATGAAACCAAATTTGAGCGTGAGGCTGCCTTTCCAAACTAGCGCAAGCAAGATTGAGCAAACGATGATCGCGGCAGTATATTTTCCAAATTCCAGCGATGCGGATATTCCTGCTTCGTCCTGAGCCGCAAACCCCCCGAGGGTCAATGCGAACAAACGCGAAAAGAGGGGGAAGAACAGGAAGGGAAAAGCAAAGACTGTCCTACGCTTTTCAACGAAGATGAAGGCAATCAAGGCCATCAGGATCGAAAAAGCGGGGCCTCCGATTCCGACGGCAGGCGAGTGCCATTCCTGATGATAGCCGCCACTGGTCGGCCAAGTGCCGTCCAAGCTCATGCTCATCTGATTGCCAAGGATTGTCCCCACGAGCCAGTGGCCGAACTCGTGAAACAGGTTGTGAGCATAGGCCGCAACGAGGAGCAAGAGCCCAAGTAGTGCAATGCGCTTTCGATCCATCTTTCTCGCAGAAGAAGCATCAGTGTGCATGACTAGCTCGTCCTTTCTCGAAGGACTTTCTTCTGGCGGGTCCAACAGTATTATTGGGACAAAGCCAGGGGCGAAAGCGGAAGTTGCAGGTCGCTTTTCATGGGATCGAGTGTATCCGGTTCGGCTTGGCGTAGCAAGCGTAATCTCAAGGGCTTCTGCACGCTGGGTGGCTGCGGTGGACGGCCGTCCGACTTGTGCATATCGCTCCGGGCCAAGGACAAAGTCAGTTTGTCCTTTGTCGGGGCAATATCACGGTGGCGCGGTGGAGGTACGGGACGGTCTGCGTTTCTGGTTCCGTTTTCAGGGGGCGAATGGTGGTCGTTCGTGGTCCAGGGGTGTCGCTCTGCCTCAGCCCCTGGCTAAGTTCTTGCGTCCCTTAAGGATGCTTCTCGCGGCCCGGCGGCCCGCGAGCCACCTGGACGGCTCGCCGGGCGTCTCGCCCCACCAACGCGGCCTGGCAGTCCGCGAGCCGCCATTCGGGAGGCATGTTGGTCAGGTTGCGGCGAGGATGGCTTCAAGCTTACGAATCAAGTCCGGCAGGTCGCGCTCGATCACCTGCCAGAGTTCGTCGTCATCAATTTGGTCGTAGCCGTGCGTGACGATGCTTCTCAGGCCGATCATGTCCCGCCAAGGCACTTCCGGATGAACGGCGCGGATTTCCGGCGAAAGCCGGCGGGCGGCCTCTCCCATGACGACCAGTTCGTAAAGGACGGCATCCAGCCGCATCGGCACGGCGGCAGCGTCTCGCGGGTGGTGTCGCGGGCATAGGCGATGACTTTGCGCGCGGCACCGAGCAGGTCTTTAAGTGACTGGCGATCACGATTCGGCATAAAGCAACTGGGTGTGGGCCAGAATGACGGCCGACCGGCCGTCGCCTCTTTGCAGGGCGCGACGGTTGAGCAAGTCCACCTCCCGTCCGAGCATGTCCTCCAACTCGTGTTTCATGTGAACGCGGTCGAGCAGGCTCCAGTGCGCTTCGGGAGCATAGCTGGCGATCAAATCCACGTCGCTGTCAGGACGGAAGTCATCGCACAGGACTGAACCAAAGACCTCCAGCCGGGCAATGGACCACCGCCGGCAGAACCGGGCGATGCCTTCCAAGGGCAGATTGACCTTCAGATTGGGTGGCGCGGCAATCGTGATTTCGATTTCGTGATGAACTCACGCGCAGTATGACCGGCTTCCCACGGTTCGGCAATCCCCACGAATGCCCAGCGGCCAAAACCATGCGGGAGGCGGGCGGGCGATCGGAAGTTGGAAAGTGGAAATTGGAAAGCAAAAGGGAGTCGCGGCCCGGTGGTCTGCGAGCCACCACAAGAGGGCGCGGACGGGGGACAATGGCGGATGGCCGATGGCGGATGGCGGATGGCGGATGGCGGATGGCGGATGGCGGATGGCGGATGGCGGATGGCGGATGGCCGATGGCCGATGGCCGATGGCCGATGGCCGATGGCCGATGGCCGATGGCCGATGGCCGATGGCCGATGGCCGATGGCGGCCAGGCCGTTGCACAGCATCCGTTCCTGTTTTTGCCCCGGGGAGCAGAGGAACTTCCGGTCGGTGGGCGCGCTGACACCCAAGCCGAGGTGGAACCCGTCGGCAACGCGACCAAGTTTCTTGTAATGAAAGTCCTCCCAACCTGTCATATAGTTCTGAAGGCCTGCTTGCCCGAAGCGACTTCTTCCCCGGGATGGGGTCGGAAAGGGTGCTCCGGGCGGCTTGGTCTCAAAAAAAACCGATCAACCCTCAACCTCCATGAAGAAAAGCATCCTGTCCGGTCTCGCCGTCCTGATGACGGGTTCCCTCCTCGCCGCCGATCTCACGCCCAAGGAGATCGTTACCGCCGCCGCCAAGAAGTTGGGCGCGCAGACGAATTACGCCTGGACCGCCACGGCGGTGGTGCCGGACGACGCCCCGTTCAAACCCGGCCCCACGCAGGGCAAGGCCGGGAAGGACGGGCTCGCCACCATCAACCTGCGCTTCTTCGACAATCAGATTCAGGTGGTCCTGAAAGGCACCAACGCGGCGGCCACGAGCGAGGACGGTTCCTGGAAGACCCTGGCGGAACTCGATCAAGCGGAAGGCCCGGGCCGTTTCATGGGCGGCCTCGTGCGCGCCATGAAGCGGCCGGCCGACGAAGCGGCTGCGCTCGCCTCGTTCGCCAATGAACTCAAGCTGGAGGGCGACGCGTATGCCAGCGATCTGACCGAGCAAGGTGCCAAGACGCTCCAGACCTTCAAAATGCCGGGCGGCGAAAGCTCGGTCGTCAATGACGCCAAAGGGTCCGCCAAGTTCTGGATCAAGGACGGGATGCTGACCAAGTATGAATTCAAGTTGAAGGGCAAGCTGAAGTTCGGCGATAACGAGTTTCCCAACGACCGCACCACCACGGTCGAAATCAAGGACGTGAACAACACCAAGGTGGAAGTGCCCGAAGCCGCGCAGAAGAAGCTGTCGTAAGCCCGAACGCGCGCCGGCCCGTCCTGCGCCTGCCGCCACTCCCGTTCATGGATCGCGACGTTCTGGTCAAGGCCTGCGGGTTGAGCCGGCGTTACACCGCCGGTGGCGTGGTCGTGCCGGCGCTCGACGGCGTTGACTTCACGGTTTTCCGTGGCGAGTTCCTCGCCCTGGTCGGACCTTCAGGCTCGGGCAAGTCCACGATGCTCAATCTGATTGGCGCCTTGGACCGGCCCAGCCAGGGCAAACTTTCCGTGGACGGACTCTCGCTGGGCGAAGCAACGGAGCCGCAATGGGTGCGTCATCGGCGCGAACGGGTGGGCTTCATTTTTCAAAGCTTCAACCTGCTGCCCACGCTCAGCGCCGCGGAGAACGTGGAAACTCCGCTGACCCTGGCCGAGGTCGCGCGACCGGAACGCCGGCGTCGGGCGCTGGAATTGCTCGCGTCAGTCGGGCTCGCCCACCGCGCGCTGCACCGCCCCACCGAACTCTCCGGCGGCGAGAAACAACGGGTGGCCATCGCCCGCGCCCTGGCCAATCGTCCGCCCCTCCTGCTCGCCGATGAACCCACCGGGAACCTGGATTCCAAGACCGGCGCCCTCATCCTCGACCTGCTTTGCGGCCTGCTCCGCTCGCAGCAGTTGACGATGATCATGGTGACGCACGATCTGCAATTGGCGGCCCGGGCCGACCGCATCATTCATCTGCAGGACGGACGAATTCGCCTGGTGGAAAGCCGCGCCGCTGCTCAGGCGTCCACGGTCGCAGCAGAGCCCGAGATATGACCTTTGCCGATCAAGTGCGCACGGCCTGGTCTAATCTAGGCCGCCGGAAGACGCGAGTGGTGCTGGCCTCATTGGGGGTCGTGGTCGGTACGGTGACGATCGTGCTGCTGGTGTCGCTGGCTTCGGGCGTACGCCGACAGATCAACCGGCAGTTCGAATCCATCGGGTTGGATCGGCTCACCGTGCTTCCACCCGGGAACTGGGGCGGCTTTGGTCCCCCTGGCGAGGCCAAACGCAGCAAGCTCATCACGCCAACGGAGATTACCCGTTGGAAGAGTTGGCCCGGAGTTGCCAAAGCGACGCCTGAAGTGAATCTGCCCGGGTCGGTGAACCTGGAGGTGAAGTGGAAGGACAGAAGCCAGTCCGTGCGGATGGGCGGCGGCCTGCCCCGGCCGGGGCCAGGACCAGGGATGTTGCCTGGAACTCCGGAACCTGTGGCCGGGACGCTCGATCTTCCCGAGCAGGGCGCGATCATTTTGAGCCAGGGAACAGCCCAGGCCTTGGGCATCGCCAGCAACGAATGGGCGCACGTCCTGGGGCAGTCCGTGGAAACGGTCCTGCGCACGCCCCGCGGCGAGACTCAAAGCTTCGCGCTACACATCCAGGGCATCTCCTCGGAGCGATCCTCCGCCGTCCAGGCATCCCCCACCGATTGCCTCGCCATGAAGAGTTGGTGGTTCAACACCACCAACCTCCTGCAACGCGAAGGCTACGACTCGGTGGCGATCCGGGCCACCGACGTGACCCAGGCCCGGGCGTTGATTCCGCGGCTGCGGCAGGAAGGGTTTCAGGTGCAGTCAATGGACATGTTCATGGAAGTGGCGAACCGGGTGGTGATCGCCATTACGGTCATGCTCGCGCTGATCGGCGGCGTGGCGCTGCTCGTGGCCTCCATCGGCATCGCCAACACGATGGTGATGGCCGTTTATGAACGCACCCGTGAAATCGGCATTCTCAAGGCCATGGGCGCCTCGCGCACCGACATCCGCCGGCTGTTCATGATCGAAGCGGGTTTCATCGGCTTAGCCGGTGGGGTGATCGGGTTGCTGCTGGGTTGGGGATTGGGCCTGATCCTGAATCAGGGCATCCGCTGGTATCTGCAACATCGCGAGTTGCCGATGCGGGACGGCTTCTTCATCGTGACGCCGCTGCTGGCGTTGGGGGTAACGTTGTTCGCCGCCGGCATCGGCATCGTGGCGGGGTTGCTCCCGGCGCATCGGGCGGCCACCCTCGATCCGCTGACGGCCCTGCGCCACGAGTGACTCAACGTTTGTCCAAAATCCGCGGTTTGAATGAAGTAAAGATGGAAACACTCTGTGCCGTCCGATCCGAACCGTTCGAGTGGCGACCAGGCTGCTGCGCAGCAGCAGTTCCTTTCCCTGTGTTTGCGCGGTGAGCGGGAAGTGTTTCGGTATGTGGCGGCGCTCGTGCCAAATGTGGCGGATGCGGAAGACATCGTGCAGCAGACGGGGCTGGCGCTGTGGAAGAAATTCGAGGCGTATGATCCGGCCAGGCCGTTCACGCCCTGGGCCTGCCGGTTCGCCCTGAACAAAGCCCGCCAGTGGATCGAGCGGCGCCAGCGGTGGCAGGCTTTGCTGGCAGGAGGTTTGGCCGAAGAACTGGCGACCCGTCGCGAGGAACTGCGGCCGGAATTCGAGCGCCGTCTGACCCACCTGGAAGGCTGCCTGGCCAACTGCCGGCCGACCAGCGGGGGTTGGCTGAAGGCTACTACTATCGGCGCACGAATATCGAGGGACTGGCCCACGCGTC
Source organism: Verrucomicrobiota bacterium (assembly GCA_050012855.1). Classification (GTDB taxonomy): domain Bacteria; phylum Verrucomicrobiota; class Verrucomicrobiia; order Limisphaerales; family J093; genus JAJXZJ01. Next base: position 38,038 of record JBEKGJ010000019.1, read on the forward strand.
CGACCGGACCGTGGAGGCCACGTACAAGATGCTGCAGCGCATTCGTCACGTTTTACAGGAGTGCATCGAAAACACCGCGCGTCAGGAGGAGGCCATCTGGGCTTCCGGGTGGAGCCTCCCCAATGTGGCCGCCGTTGGCAGCGCCGTGCCGGACGCAACCATCGTGGGCTGCCAGGGAACGGAAGGCCGCTGGCCAGGGAAACAAGCCCTGGAGTTTCGCAGCGTGAGTGACCGCGTGCGGTTCAATGCGCCGGGGGAGTTTGGCGCGCTGACGCTTTCCGCATGGGTCAATGTCAAAGGCCTGGACCGGCAGTTCAATTCGCTGTTCATGTGCGACGGTTTTGACCCCGGGAAGATTCACTGGCAGATCCGCAACGAGGGGTGCTGGACCTGGGGGTGCAAGGGCCGCGCATCAAAGATGTCCAAATCTTCGCCAGCCCGGCAGTGGTTGGATTCAATCAGTTCGGCCAGTGGCTGCATCTGGCCGTTGTGGTGGATGGCGCGAACGGGCAGGTGGTTCATTATGTCAACGGCGTGGCGGTGAGCCGTCATACGCTTCGACTTCCACCGCCCCACCGGCTCGGACCCGCGGAACTGGGCAACTGGAATCCGGGTGAGCTTCCGCACAAGCCGCCCTTTCTGATCCGGCATTTCAGCGGGGTGATGGATGAATTTGCGTTGTTCAGCCGGGCGTTAAGCGGCGCCGAAATCCGCGCGCTCTATTCCGAAGGCAAACTCCTTCGAGCCGGTTGCGGACATCATCCATGCCAAAGGCCTGAAGTTTGGCCTGCACCTCCTGCGAGGCATCCCCCGCCAGGCTGTGGATCAGAACGTCCCCATCCTGGGCACGAACGTGCGCGCTGCGGAGATCGCCGACAAAAGCTCCGTCTGCTTCTGGAACGGCGACATGTACGGGGTGGACATGTCCAAGCCCGGCGCGCAGGAGTACTACAACCTGTGGCGGATCAGTGGCGACTTTGGGGACGATTGGGGGCCGCTCTACGCGCAGTTCCAACGGCTGAAGGACTGGACCCCATTCCGCGCCCCGGGACACTGGCCCGACGCCGACATGCTCCCGCTGGGCAACATCCGCGCCTGCCATCTGGCTCCCCGCCTCACGATCTTGATCCGCCCGTTAACGTGGCGCGCGGCGCGGGATGAGTCTCTGTAACATTGACCGGTTCTTTCCGGTTTGGAGCGATTGCGGCCCGCCCTTCGGACCCGGCCGCGCTCCAGGAAGCGCCTTGCCCCAACCGCCTAAATCGGATAAGTCGTGGGCATGGAACTCTGTCTGCGCCTGGCAACCATGTTGCTCGTCGGCACATTTTTGCACCTGGGGCAAACAGGCTTCGCCGCGCCCGCCGCGCCCGGCTCTCCCCCGACGCCGCAGGGCGCCTACTTCGCCCGGAAGGCTTATCGAGCGGCGCCGTTGCCCGAGTTCGCCCGGACGCGGGACCTGCTGCCGTCGCCGATCTTGGCGGAGCGGCCGGAGTGGGTGGCCATGTACTGGAAGGCCTGGGAACTCGCCTTCAAAAACTTCCACGAACCGGCCCCGGGCAGCGGCTACGTTTCGCAATTCATTGACGCCGCTTTCAACCAGAACATTTTTCAGTGGGACACCTGCTTCATGACGATGTTCTGCAATTACGGGCATCCCCTGGTCCCGGGCATTGGATCGCTCGACAACTTCTACGCCAAGCAACACGCGGACGGGGAAATCTGCCGGGAAATTGACCGCAGCACGGGCGGCGATTACCGCGAATGGGTCAACCACGAAGACCAACCGCTGTTCAGCCGCTGGGGGTGGGCTGGCGTTCGTAATGACCCCGTCATTTACCTGGGCCGGCCGGTCCCGGAGCCGCACCCCGTTCTCACGCTCGATGGGCTCAACCACCCGATCCTGGCCTGGGCCGAATTGGAGAGTCTCCGCCTTACGGGCGACCGGGAACGGTTGGGCCGCGTCTATGGGCCGCTGGTTCACTACTACCGCGCGCTCGAGAAATACCTTCGACAAGGCACCGGGCTTTACATGACCGACTGGGCCAGCATGGACAACTCGCCGCGCAACGCCTTCCTGAAAGGCGGCGGCGGCGCCATTGACACCTCCAGCCAGATGGTCCTCTTTGCCCGCAACCTCGGCACCATGGCCGCGTTGCTGGGCAAACCCGCCGAGGCGAAGGCGTTCGCCCGCGAGGCCGATGAGTTGAGCGCGAAGATCAACAAACAGATGTGGGACTCCCGACGGCACTTCTACTTCGATCTCACGCTCGCCGGTCAACCCGCGACGGTCAAAACCGTGGCGGGATTCTGGACGCTCATTGCCGGCGTGGCTTCGCCTGCGCGCGCGCAAGACCTGGTGAACGAGCTGAACAATCCGGCGACGTTCAAGCGCCCGCACCGGGTGCCCACACTCGCCGCCGATCAAGCCGAATACGATCCCGCGGGCGGTTACTGGCGCGGCGCGGTCTGGGCGCCGACGACCACCATGGTGGTGCGCGGACTCGAGCGTTACGGGCACACGGCTTTGGCCCGCGAGATTGCCCTGAACCACCTGGAAGTCATGGGCGAGGTGTTTCTGAAGACCGGAACCCTTTGGGAAAACTACGCGCCCGACGCTCCCAGCCCGGGCAAGCCGGCCAAGCCCGACCTCGTGGGGTGGAGCGGGATCGGGCCAATTCTCTACCTGCTCGAATTTGCCATCGGCTTGAAGGCGGACGCCATGGCCAATGAACTGGTTTGGGAAGTTGATTCCGCAAAAGTCGTCGGCTGTGAACGGTTCCGTTTCAACGGGCACATTGTCTCCCTGAAGGCCGAGCCGGTGGCTGACGACCCTCATCGGCTGACCCTCTCGATCGAATCGGACAGCCCCTTCAAGCTGGTGGTCCGCCATGCCGGACGCCAGGAGAGTTACTCGGTGGTGCAGGGAAAAAGGAAGCTGGCGTTCCCCACCGCCAGGAATTAATCCCGGTCCCGGTCCCTTTCCATCCATCAACGCACCGTCACCGATTTGTGTACGCAGGAAGGGTACTCTGGGAGGCGGTTGGAAACGATCAGATCGCTCAAAGCATACCGGAAAAACTTCCGACTTTCCAACCGGTCAAATCAAGTAGAAGCGTGCTTCCGCTTTTTCATCTTGCGGTCCATCGAGCTCGCTGATCCCGCGGCTACTGCCCCCGAACCGTGGCATGAGTGCGCAGCCACTGTAAGTCCAGGTTGTTCGCAGCGACCGGCATGAATTCCCATTTCGTGGCTTGCGTCCCCATTTGTTGCGACCGCAGGACTTCCGGAGTGCGCCACCGATGGATCTCCGCGTGACCGTCAGCGAAAGTCAGACCGCCGGATCCGCCGTGGTAGCTGGCGGGCACATTGGGAATCTGGTTCGCGACCATATCGATGGCAAACTCGCCGTCATCAATGCTGTCATCACGCTCATCCACGAAGACGAGCGCATCGCTGGGGGAAATGCCGGTGATGGTGGCGCTCTTCCGATACGACTGAAATCCGTCGTTCCAAGGCTCAGTGCGAAACCCCATCCACACACTCATGGAAACCGTGCGGACGACGGGATAAGTGCCGCTTCCTTCCTTCGCCATGATTTTGCTGGCCAGGCAGCGATACACGCCCGCCGACTTGGAGTAAGGTCCCAGGACGCCATATTTCGGATCCAACAAGTACACGGTGTTGGTGTTGTCCTGGTTGTTGACCTGCCGTGGGTCCAGCCAGCCGCTGACCCAGTTGCCAACGTTGGTGACGTGATTTGCCTCATCCTGCCAGTAGTTGCCCGCCAGGAAGTCGTTGTTGTCGTCGGCGTACATCACCCAGGCGAGCTGCAACTGCTTCAAGTTTCCCAGGCAATGGGCGGCGGTGGCCTTGGCCTTGGCTTTGGCCAGTGCGGGGAGCAACAGGCCCGCGAGGATCGCGATAATGGCGATGACGACCAGCAACTCGATCAGGGTGAAACCATACCCCCTCCGGGTCGGGGTAGTGGGCGCAGAAAACTTCATAACGTGACTCGCACTCGTTGTTGTTGCGTGTGTTTCGCCAAGCATTTACTGGACAGACCGTTGCTTGGCAAGTGTGCATCGTGTGGCACACCAGAAGAAATTGCCCGGTGGATGTCCCACTGCTCGCGGCCAACCCGTTTCACACGACGGGTATTCCCGGCATGGCGAGCTCGCCCCGGAGAACGGCGCTCACGACCACGAACGACGGCGTTCACGGGCTGGATTTCGTCACCGGCTCCCCTCGAAGCAGCCTGACTTCGAGGGGGGACAATGTCAGCGAAGTGTCCACTTGACCGCCGGTCAGAACATCGTGTGCGGAGGCAAACCGTCCACTTTGGCTGAACGTCACGGTCATCGGCTCTCGGCAGTAATTGCACAGGTTCACCACCACGATATCACGGGTTTAGGCGCTCCGCCATTCCACGCCCCAGACGGGCAGTTGATCGGCCCCGCGCAGTTCCAATGCCGGGCGGAGGTTCCAAACCGGTAATCGGGCCGTGAGTTGCGCGTGCACTTCGCGGGCGGAAGTCGAGCCCAGGCGGGAATTGATTCTCTCGGCGGGCAAGCTGGAAGCTCGCGGGCGCTCAAATTCGTCGCGCGTCAGCAAGTCCCCCTCGCCGATGAGAACAAACCGGCCCTTGAATCGCTTCCGCCCAGGCCGTCGCCTCTGGACAGCGACGAACTTGCGTTCCCGAGCGGGTTTTTGAAACCGACCCGCTCGGAGTGTTTGGGCTCCCACATTCACGCGCGCCGGCTGCAAAATCGGATACAATTCTGGTGGAGGATTCAAGTCCATCCGCGCCACCTACTCCAGCGCACCCCGCCAGATGTGCTCCCCCATCCGGCTTTCCAGTTCGTGGCTCCCGATGGACGGGCTCAGGCACTCGACTCCACGCTTGCCGGTGAGCACTGACCGCGAGTGGCCGGTTGCTCCGGTTGGCAGGCCGGGCGCGTCCGATCGATACGGGGCACGGGCCGCTGAAATGGGCCCCTCCGCGCCGGCATGGCATGCCCATGAACGCAGCGCGGCCGATAGCAACATGTCCAAATCAAGAATTGAGTCGTCAAGCGCATGATACTATGGACTGACCCCTCACCCACGGAAATGGCTTGGTCGCCACCGCCTGCTCAAAGACATCGTTGGGGACAATAATTGACTTGACCGTATAGGGATGGATGTTGGAAACAGGAACTGATCATGAGGGAAAAAACCGCGCCTCAGAGATTTGTGCTGGTCGTTGCGCTCATCGCGGTGGGCGTTGCCATGCCCGTGCTGTGGTACGGCGCATGCATTGGACGAGCACCCAGTATTGGGGCACCGGAGGCAAAGCGTCTGGTGAATGGGCAAAAGGCAGTGCTGGTCGACCTCGGCACGGCCTCGGAGTTGGCGGTCTATCTCCCGAATCCAGTAAAATGGCCCTTCGAGTCCATCATGGAAACCCAGGTTCTGGATGACGTGCCTGATGAACTGCGCGGCCGGAAGCTACTGTTGGTCAGCACGGCTGGCATTCAGAGCGCACGCGCTGCGATGCACTTGCAGCGGATCGGAATTGACGCGGCGATGGTGCGCGGCGGCGCCCAGCAATACGCGTGTGCGGTGCCGGGCTGTTCCAAAGGAATGCTCCTTCGCGGCGACCGGGAGACGGATGCGGACATTCCAGCCTTCCGCGAAGCCACGCTGTATGAACAGTGGGCGCTGGTGATTTCCTTCTTTGGGATAAAGAGCGTCTATACCCTGATAACCGCGGGCATCGTGCTGATGCTATGGCGGCGACGAGAAGCGGATTTGGCAGCCATCCGCTGGTCCATGATCTTGTTCTTTTTGGGCGAGGGCTGCTGCTTCCTGAACGTAATGTTCTTTTTCGAGGATTCCATGCTTCTGGAGCACCTACACGGTGTCGGCATGGTGCTGTCGCTCGGCTTTGCTTGCTATGGAGTTCTAGAAGGCGTTGACGCCCGGTTTGTCCACTATAGCAGTGATTTGCGTTGTGCCATGCTGGGGCTCTGTTGCGTCTGCGACAAGCACGGCGCAACGGGATGCGCGTTGCGAAAGGTGTTTTTGTTATTGATTCCAGCCACGGCAGTCCTGGCGACCATGCCGTTGTGCTCCCCGTTCCGGAGCATTGCGTACAATACACGGGTACTTGGCGTGCTGCACAGCTACCGGCATCCAGTCGTTCATCAATTGTATGAACTGCGCTACCTGCCGGTGTTGGCCGTGGTCTTGCTCTGCGGATGTTTTGTGATCCTGTCGCTGATCGAGCGACGCCCGCTGCTGTATTCCAAAGTTCTGTTCTCGGCAGCACTGGGAGCGATGGGTTTCAGCTTGCTGCGGCTCATGCTGGTGGCCCCATTCAGTAACAACCAGGTGTGGTTCGCCTTCTGGGAAGAGGCGACCGAGCTGTTATACGTCGGATTGGTTGGTGCGGTGCTGGTGTTTTTTCGGCGCGGATTGCTGGTGAACCCGCGACACAGTGAAGGAGACACGGGCGCATGATGTTTCCTGTACGGCTGCATTTATTTGGCCTGACCATGAGCGCGCACCAGCTCCTGGAACTGTTGGCTTACGGTCTCGGGTTTCAGTTGTATCGGTTCCTGCGGCGGCGCTGGCCACGGGGCCCCGCCATGACCCTGGAACAGACAGCCTGGGTGGTGGTCGGAGCGATCTTAGGTGCGCTGATCGGGGCCAAGATGCTGGCCTGGGTCGAATCGTTGCCGGTCTATTGGGCGCACCTCAACGACTGGAGGATTCTCATCGGAGGCAAGACCATCGTTGGGGCGTTGTTGGGGGGCTGGGCGGGGGTAACCCTGGCCAAGAGCAAGCTGGGCATCGGTCATCCCAGTGGCGATGTCTATGTGTTTCCGGTCATTCTGGGCATGTGCATCGGGCGGATCGGATGTTTCCTGGCGGGCTTGGAGGATCACACCTATGGCATCGCCACCCGGCTGCCTTGGGGTGTTGATTTTGGAGACGGGATCAGCCGCCATCCTACGCAGTTGTATGAAATTGCCTTTCTGGTGCCGCTGGCAGGCTGGTTCATGTGGCGGATCAGGACTGGACAGCAGCGGGGATGTATGTTCAGCCAGTTTCTGTTGGCGTACGTCGTTTTCCGCTTCTTCGTCGAGTTCATCAAACCCCGCTATGTCCTGCCGATGGCGCCGCTGAGCGCCATTCAACTAACCTGCCTTGCGGCAATGGTGTACGCGGTTATTCAGTGGAACGCCAACTGTTGCGGCAACGTGGAGTCAGCCGGGAACTGCGGGGAGGTTCAGGACCCGGCGAAGTTCACATGGCTGTCGGAGGACAAGACATCGCTTCGGACAGATCGTCCGTCCGGCGAAAGCGAGTGCTACGGTTCTCAGGACGGATCGCCGCGGGTGGTCGAAAAGACCATGAGTCTCTGCGCCCAATGCCTCCGGAGGATTGAAGCGCAGGTGGTGCTCGAGCACCGCAACGTGTATTTGCAGAAATCCTGCCCTGAACATGGCCCGCAGCGGGTCTTGATTGCAACCGACAATGCCTACTGGCAGCGCAGCCGCAACCTCTACCGTCAGGCTCCCACATCGCCCCGGCAGCGGAACACGGAGAGGCAGCACGGCTGCCCCTGGGATTGCGGTCTCTGTCCCGATCACGAGCAGCACACCTGCCTTGCCGTCGTGGAGATTACCGAGAGATGCGATCTGGGCTGCCCAATTTGCTATGCTGCGGCGGAAGCGGGTGGGGCACATCGGTCACTGGCGGAAATCGAGGACATGCTCGATCTCGTTGCGAACCGCGAAAGCAAGGTTGGCGTGCTGCAGATCAGCGGCGGTGAACCGGCACTGCACCCGGATTTGTTTACGATTCTCGACCGCGTGAAAGCCCGTTCGATTCGTCACCTCATGCTGAATACCAACGGCCGCCGCATCGCCCAAGACGAGGAATTCGTCCGCCGTCTCGCCGGTTACATGCCGGGATTCGAGATCTACCTGCAATTCGATTCGTTGGTTCCGGCGACACTGCAACAGTTGCGCGGCGCTGATTTGACCGGCCTACGGCGCCAAGCCCTCAGGATGTTGAACCGCTATGATCTCGCCACGACACTGGTCGTCATGCTCGAGAAAGGCCTGAATGACCGGGAAATCGGTGGGATTCTGGATTTCGCCGCCAGTCAGCCATGCGTGCGCGGCGTCACCTTTCAGCCAATCCAGGCCGCCGGCCGTCTGGAAGGGTTTGACCCCGCCACGGACCGCCTGACGCTGACGGAAGTTCGCAGCGCGATCCTCCACCAGAGCCGCCTCTTCAGCTCGGCGGATCTGGTTCCCGTGCCTTGTCATCCGGACGCCCTGACGGCCGGCTACGCTATCCGTCGCGGTGGGAAACTCACCCCGCTGTCGCATTGGGTTGATCCCCAGTCCCTGCTGGTCAGCCTGGGCGGCAATACGATTGCTTACGAACAGGATCCGAACCTGCGCCAGCACCTACAGTCATGCCTGCGAACCTCCCCGCAGGCGATGGCGCGGAAACTGAAGCTGCAATGTTGTCTGCCGCTCCTCCCCGCCGCGGGCTCGCCGATCCAGTACCGAGATGTGTTCCGTGTGGTCATCATGCAATTCATGGACGCCTGGAGCATGGACCTGCGTTCCTTAAAACGCTCGTGTGTACATATTGCCAGTCCCGCGGGGCGCCTGGCACCGTTTGAAACCTATAATCTGCTGCACCGTAAGAAGACCTGGAAACCAAAACAACCCACCACGGAGGATCAATATGTCTGATGATAATACCAACGCTCGAAGGCCTGAAGAACCGCCGGAACCGCAAGACAACCCATCGCCTGCTGGGAATCAGATTCCCCCTCCTGAGGACAGGTCTTTCGCTCTACAGATGGTCTTAGGTGTCATTTCGTCGGGGTTGCTGGCCTCGGGAACGATCGGCTTGATAGTCGTCATAGTGCTTATGCAGCAACGCCTTCCCAATGGTGTGGGTTTCTTGGTATTGACGCTCATCCCGCTCTGCCTCGGGGTGCTGCTATTTGTCCAGCGACGCAAGTACGGACCGGGATTGGTGCCCGGACTACTCACGGGTGTCGGATTAATGGTCCTGGCCGCGGGACTGTGCTTTGCCATGGCCAGATAACTCGGGCGTTGGGCTTGCCCGGCAGCGGTCCTGATTTGGGTGCGGCACCGGATTCAACTGTGCGCACGGCATTCGTGCAGCAACACGCAGCTAGCGATCGTCGAGCTGGAAATGCGGGAAGGGGTCGGGAAGGGGTCGGTCCGTAGTATCGTGCTTTTGAGGACTCAATTCTTGATCTTGGCATATTGCTATCGGCCGGGCTGCGTTCACGGACATGCCATGCCGGGGGCGGGCTTTTCTTCGCGAATCTCGCGCGAGCCGGCCAGATCAGCGGCGCCCCGACCACGGCACGCCACAGCCGGCAGGGTCACGCTCACCGACAGCGCGGCGAACAGCCCGGTTCGAAGGTGAAGGGGTCTGAAGGGGTCGCCGATTGGCCGACCTCTTGAAATGACGCATTTGCGCCGGTCCCCACAGGTCTTCGCGGCCTTCCGTCCGCCCGGTGTCAGGAACGCGGTCCGATCAGAAGGAACGTCGTCAACTCCCCCTTGCCCTTGATGTCCACCAGACCGCGGCGGCGCAGGACAAACCGGTCGGCCAGTTTCGCGGCGGTCGCTTCCGTGATCTGGATCGTGCCCGGCTCACCGTGCGATTCCATGCGGCTGGCCGTGTTCACCGTGTCGCCCCAGAGGTCATAGGTGAATTTGTGGCGGCCAATAACGCCGGCGACCACCGGGCCGGTGTTCATGCCGATGCGCATCTGCAGCGTGGTTTCGTGGGCCTGGTTGTAACGGGCCAGCTCAACGAGCATGTCCAGCGCCATGCGGGCCGCCGCCTCGGCGTGATCCGGGCGGGGCGAGGGCAACCCCGCCACCGCCATGTAGGCGTCCCCGATGGTCTTGATTTTCTCGAGGCCGTGCCGCGAGGCGAGTTCGTCGAAGGCGGTGAAAATCAGGTCCAGCGAGCGCACCATCAGTGGGGGCGAAAGTTGCTCCGCCAGCCGGGTAAAGCCCACCAGGTCGGCGAACAGGACGGTGACCTCCTCGAAGCTGTCCACGATCAAGGTTTCACCCCCCTTGAGCCGGTCGGCGATCGGACGGGGAAGGACGTTCAGCAGGAGGCGCTCCGACCGGGCGCGTTCGTCCTCGATCTGTTTCAGGTAAACGCGCTCGGCGTCGAGCAACCGCTTTCGTTCCAGGGCGGCGCCGACGCGGGCCCGCAGCAACACCGGATCGAAGGGCTTGGGCAGATAATCCTCCGCACCGGCTTCGAGGCACCGCGCGATGCCTTCCGCCTGGTCCATGGCCGAGATCATGATGACCGGCAGCGCGGCAAGCACAGGATCGGACTTCATCCTGGTCAGCACTTCGTAGCCGTCGAGACCGGGCATGACCAGGTCCAGGAGGACGAGATCGAATGGTTGCGCCCGCAGCGCCTGCAGGGCCTCCACGCCGCCGCCGGCCACCGTCGGTGTGAAACCCTGTTGGCGCAGGCGCCGCGCAAGCAGTTCGCGATTGGCCTCGTCGTCGTCCACCACCAGCAGCCGGTTTGCCGCCCGGCTCGGGTCGGTCTGGGCGACCGGGGCGGGCGGCGCGAAGTCGGAACCCGTGGTCAGCACCTCGGGCTTCTGCGGGCGGGCTTGCGGCGGGCTTGTCCCAGGGGTGACCAGGCGGGCTTCCATCGAGGCCAGCCAGAGGCGCGCGGCGCCGGTGATCTTCTGCAGATCGGCGAGGAGCTTCGGGAGACCGAGGTCCTCCGCCTGCTCCTGCAGCATCTCGCCGTAGCCGATGATGTGGTTCACCGGCGTACGCAGTTCGTGGCAGAGCTGGAACAAGTTGTGCCGGCGGCTCTCGAAAAGCTCGTCGTCGAAATACTCCGTCATCAGCGCCACCAATTTCCGGCCCCCGGCGTGGATCTTCCGCAAGTCTGGTTGAAACGATGCGGGCGTGTGCTCATCCTCCTGCAACAGCTCGCAATAGCCGAGGATGTGATTGATGGGCGTGCGGAGATCATGCCGGATTTGCGAAAGGTCCAGCTTCGGTGAACTGCCTTTGACGGAACCGGGCTCCGGCCCCTCCGATTTGGCGGGCGGACGACTCACGGTGCCGGAGGCGGCTGGAGGCAGGCCTGGATCTTCGCCAGAAGCCGTGGAAACTCCACTGGCTTGGTGTCGAAGTCGTCGCAGCCGGCTTCGCGGGCCTTCTGCTCGTCGCTGGCCATGGCGTGGGCGGTCAGCGCGATGATGGGAATGGCCTTGGTCGCCGCGTCGGCTTTGAGTTGACGCGTCGCCTCCCATCCGTCGAGCACCGGCAGGCTCATGTCCATCAGGATCAGGTCCGGCTTTTGCGCCCGGGCCAGGCCGAGGCCTTCCTGGCCATCCACGGCGCAGGTGACGATGTGGCCCTTGCGTTCCAGGCGGCGCGAGAGCATGTCGCGGTTCATTTCGTTGTCTTCGACCAGGAGGATTCTAGCCATGATTCGGTTGTTCCGGGTTGGTTCGAGGTCCCGGCACCACCGGCGGGGGCGCGGCCGTCGAGGCGCCCGCCACCAGCGCACGCACGGCCCCCAGCAGTTCGTCGAAACTCAGTGTGCCTTTTTGAACGATGCGCGCCACGCCACCATTCAGCCGGCGCCGGTCCGCCTCCGTCAGATCCTTGCTGGTGATCACCACCACCGGGATGCGGCGCCACTCGGGTCGGCGGCGCAATTCGTCGAGAAACTCAAACCCATCCATCTCGGGCATCAACAGGTCGAGCAGGATGATCGCGACCGGCCGGGCGGCCAGGATGGCGAGCGCCGCGCGGCCGTTGTCGGCGAGCGCCACCGACCAGCCGTCGCGCTCGAGGTTCCGTTCAAGCAGTTCCCGCGTGGCCGCGTCGTCCTCGACCACGAGCACCTGACCGCGGGCGGCGGTGTGGCGGTATTTGCGCAGGACGGCCGCCAGCCGGTTCCAGTCAATGGGCTTCGTGAGATACTCGGCCGCGCCGAGGGCAAAGCCGAGATTCCGGTCATCCACGATGGTCATCATGATCACCGGGATGGCGGCCAGTTGCGGGTCGGCCTTGAGCGCGGCGAGCACGGCCCAGCCGTCCATGCCCGGCATCATGACGTCGAGCGCAATCACGGCCGGGTGGACGCGGCGGGCCAGTTCGAGGCCCTCCGGCCCGTTCGCCGCGCATTTCACGGCAAACCCCTCCTTGCTGAGCACGCGACCGGTCAGGTCCCGCGCGGCAGGGTCGTCGTCAATGACCAGGACGGTCGCGGCGTCCGGAGGGGGGCCGCCTTGTCGGTCCTCGGCGCGAAGATCCGCCTCCGCCGTCCCCGATTGGACCACGGCGGGCAGCGTGGCCGTGAAGGTGGAGCCTTTGCCCGGCTCGCTGGCGACCGTCAGGTCGCCGCCCATCATCCGGCAGAACTTGCGGCTGATCGCCAGCCCCAGGCCAGTGCCGCCGAACTTGCGCGTCGTGGACGGGTCGGCTTGGGCAAAGGCTTCGAACAGCCGCGCGATCTGCTCCCGGGACATGCCAATGCCCGTATCGGTGACGTAAAACGTGATGCGTGATGCGTGACTCGGCTCCACGGGCAGCGAACCGGCTTCACGATTCACGTCTTCACGTTTCACGCTCAGGCGAATCTGGCCCTTCTCAGTGAATTTCGCGGCATTGCTCAACAGGTTGAACAGCGTCTGGCGCACCTTGGTCAGATCCGCCCGCATGGAACCGATGTCAGCCGGGCACTCGACGGCGAACTGGTTGCCGTTGCGGGCGACGAGCGGTTGAATGGTGGTGGCGACCTCGCGGAGCATCGGCTCGACGGCGAACTCCTCGAGGTAGAGCGTTGTCTTGCCGGCCTCGATCTTGGAAAGATCGAGAATGTCGTTAATGAGGCTCAATTGATGCCTGGCCGCGGCGCCGATCTTCTCGAGATCGGGCACGTAGCCGGTGTGGCCGTCCTCCTGGGCCGATTCCTGGAGCATCTCCGAGTAGCCGATGATGGCGTTCAGGGGCGTGCGCAACTCGTGGCTCATGTTGGCGAGGAACTGGCTCTTGGCCTGATTGGCGGCGTCGGCCGTCTGGCGGGCCTGTTCGGCCTGCCACTGTGCCTGCGCGAGCTGTTCATGCTTCTGCCGGATGCCGTCGAGCGCCACGCGCAGCTCCCGGTAAACGCGGGCGTAATTACGGGCCAGGTGCACCGAGGTGCAGGCCACGAAGACCACGACGCCGGCATTCGGAATGGAGTTGAACAGCAGCGAAAAGTGCCGGGCGGGGAGCACTCCCAGGAACAGCAGGCCCACCGACACCAGCCGTGCCAGCCAGCAGAGGACCAGGGTCAGGTATCCCAACCCGATCAGCCACGCGCCGTCCTTGCCCCGGAAGATGCTCACCAGGACGACGCGGACGGTTTCGACAAACATCGCGAACGTGACCAGGCTGGCAGCGCCGGACAAGATGCCCAGATTGCCCGGCTGTCCGGCCACCTGAGCACCAAAAACCTGTACCACGGTACCCAGCGTGGTCGGTTGGGGCATTTCCCCGACGAAAAACACCAACGCCAGCGGCCAGAGCAGGACGAGACCCAGAAAGACCCAGAAGACCCGGAGCGCGCGCGGATAGAATAGCGCGTAGAGGAGGCGCAGGCCGAGCAGACCGGCGGCCATCGCGGTGGAGGTTGCGAGCAGGTAATTGGCCGAACCGGAGCCGTTCACGTACGTTTGGGCGGCGGCGGCCAGCCCGAAGAGCGCGAAGTAGAGGTTGGTGGGTTGGCGGGGCAGCAACAGATAGAGCAGAAGATGGGTGCCGGTAAAGGCGAGCAGGAGACCGGCGAACAGATGGGCGATGGACAGCGAACGCTTCTCGTAGATCGCCACCAGTGGTTGCGGCACCGGCAACCCCTTGAGCGAAAGCAGGGCGATCGCCCGGACCACCGGATTCTCGCTGTCGGCGGCACGGCTCAACGACTCCACCACGGGGACGCTGCTGCGCCCGGAGGCCCCCAGCAACGTGGCCGCGCGGATGCGGATCTCCACGCTCTGCGACTCCATGGCGTTCACGAGAATCGGGTTGAGGGGCTCCAACTCGGGGCCTAACCGCATCAGGTCCAGGAAGCCGAGGTCCAACAGCGCATCGGGTGCCTGGCGCATCGCGTCGGCCAGGGCCGTCACAAAGGCATTGGTCGTTGCCCTCGCAGCGGTCGGGCTCCCCAAGTCCAGCCCCACCGACTGCCGCGTGCCAGGTTGCAGGACCAGGCGCTGCGGCGCACTTACGCCGGCCGGAATGATCGCCACCAACTCGGCCGTGTCGTTGGTCGGATAAACGATCAGGGTGAACCGGCCGCGTGGACCAGGTATCAAGGACTGAAGCAACTGCCCGCCCGAACGCAATTGAACCACGCTGGGCGGCAGCTCCCCGGCAGCGCGCGCCACGATTTGTCCGTCGATAATCATCGGCACCGGGAAGGTCTCCGGCGCCGGCAGTTCGACCGCAGTGGTGGTGGCTTGCCCGACCAGTTTGCCGTGGCGGGCGTGCGGGGTGGCGTCATTCGCTGTGCCATCATCGAAGTTCCACAAGCCCTCCAGCCCCGGCTCTTTTCCGGTGAGACGCAGGAACATTCCCGCACGAATCTGCTCCGTCGTGCGCGCGTGGTTCCAGACCCGCACCTCGTCCATCTGGCCGCGCAGGCCGGTGACGGTCGGGTCGTTGGAGGTCCACACATTCCAGCCCAGCAGGTTCCTGCCCCCCGACCCGAGCGCGGCGAAACTATCGGCAAACGCATTCGTCGCGATCCGGAGCCCGTCCAGGTAGAGGTGCATCCCCTGAGGTCCGGAGACGGCGGCGACGTGGTGCCAGCGGCCCGGCTGGAGCACATTGTGCCCCGCCACGCGCTCCGCGTTGCTGGCGGGCGACCCGTCCGGCCGGCGGGGCCAGATTTCGAATTCGAGACCGGCCGTCCGTGCGTCCTGCGACACGGCCATGGTTCGGTAGGGCTGGCCGAAATCGAAGAACCGTGCCCAGTTGCCGAGGGCGTCCCATTTCACCCAGCCTTCAACCGTCGCCTCGGCCAGTGCGTTGAAGATGTCGGGCGGAAGTTCGACATAGCTGTTCGTGCCGTGAAGGTCGAGGACACGGTTGGGAACCTTCGGATCCTGGGCGAACGCCGCGTGGAGTGGCAGCAGGAGGAGCACGAGGACGAACCGGGCAAGAACGTCGCAGGCGGAGGCTCGGAGCGAACGAGCCAACGGCGCGCTGGTCTTGGGCATGGAACTGCGGTCGTTTTTCATGGAACCACGGTCTTCGCCACGAGTGGAGGCAAGCGTACCGCAACCGTCGAACCTTGACCAGCCTCACTTTGCACCGTTTTAGCGCGGTCGTTTTGTTTGCCACCCCAGTCATTTCGCGGGGGAATCATCCACGGCCTGAGTTTGGCCGTCGTCAAAACGGTCGTACGCGGGCCTGAATGAACTTGCCGTTGATGTTTGCCCGGCCATAGTAATCTCCGTTGCTGACGTAGTGCAGCCGATGCGGCACTTCTCGGAAACGAGCGCCACTTGACGTCTTGGGACGGATGTTCACCTCGCTTCGAGGCGGGTGGTGGAGTGTTCGTTTTGGTCCCACGAGCCACCAATGCGGGACCCAAAGCACATCGGGAGCGAGCATGGTGGGTTGTAAGCAGTGGTAATCAGCAATGGGCGCGTGGTGGAATTGGCAGACACGAAGGATTTAGGTTCCTTTGGCGAAAGCCGTGCAGGTTCAAGTCCTGTCGCGCCCACCAAACCGGTAATGTTTGGGTGCCCCGCTGGTGGAGTGGGCACCGGCGATCTCTCCCATCGTGTCCTTGTCCAGATGAAACTTGGCGCCGACAACCACAACAGAGCATTGTCGCGCGGTTCAAGCGGGGCTGGTCCAAGCACAGGATTGCGCGGGATCGGGCCTTGGACTGGGCCATGGTGCGCAAATGCCTGGCTGGCGCGGCTCCCCAATCACCCATCCCGTAAACCGGGTCGGTGGCGCGTGGCGATGGGCAGTCTGCGGCAGCATTTGGCCAAAAAGCATGGCGGCTCTCCGCTCCAACGGTTCGGCAGCCTCAAGAACCTCAACCAGCGTCTTGGGGAGTGCTTCCGCTGTTCCGAACTGGGCAACAAAGCTTTTTCGACCGCCCCGTGCCAAATCCGCCTCGTTGACTCTTCCTCAAGCCCGCGCTGTCAACGGTCGCCAGGTTCAAACCGCCGAACCTCCGTTCAAACGACCTGACTCCGGGCCGGCACCGCTTCGCCCTCTCACGCCCTCACAAAAACCGGTTTCGGATCACCCCCACCCTTGACGCAGATTCCAGCGGCCATTCCTCGGGGCTGATGCGCCAGAATGTCGCTTGTTCTGTGCCGGGAGACTGCTATTGTGTGACCCGTGAAACAATTGTCCTTCGATGACCTGGCACGGCTCCCCGTGCTCCAGTTCTACGAGGCGGCGTTTCGCAAGGCGACCGGGGTGCCGCTCAAGATCGTTTCCCCGGACGAGCCCCAGCGGCGACTGAGTTTCGGTGAAGCGGAAAACGCCTTTTGCGCGCTGATCGCCAGGACGCCGGCAGGGTGCGAGGCGTGCCGGGAAACCCAGGCGCGCGCCCAACGCGGTGCGGCAAAAAGACTCGGTCCCCAGCAAGTCTTCTGCTTCGCCGGGCTGACGGACGTGGCCGTGCCGGTGTTAATTGAGGGACGGCACGTGGCGACCTTGATGAGCGGGCAGATCTTCCGTCGAGAACCGACCGAACGCGATTTCACCATGGTGCTCCACATCCTTCAAGGCGGACAGGGGGCCGATTGGGAGAAGAAAGCCCGCCAGGCCTATTTCGACACGCCCGTGGTCACTGCGGAGCGGTTTCAGGCGATCATTCAGTTGCTGAACATGTTCGCGCATTATCTGGCCGACTACGCCAGCCGCCACGTGATTGGCAGTTCCGATGCCGAGCCTCACGCGGTGGCCACCGCCAAGCAGTTTGTCCAGGCCCATGTCGAGGAACCCATCACCCTGGAGCAGGTGGTCCAACACGTTCACGTCAGCCGGTTTTACTTCTGCAAATTGTTCAAGAAGGCCACCGGCATGACGCTGACCGACTATGTGACTCGTGTCCGCATCGAAAAGGCCAAATCGCTGCTCGTGGATCCCTCGCGTCGCATCTCCGAGGTGGTCTTCGCGGCGGGTTTCGGGTCCATCCCACGGTTCAACAGCGTGTTCAAACGCCTGGTCGGCATGCCGCCGACGGAATATCGGGCCACGCTGCGCTCGCAGTTGCCGGTCTGAAACCAGATTCCCGGCGTGCCGGGCGCCGCTTCTCGTTCGCGTGTTCAGGGCGCGGTAGATTCCAACCTCCCGGTTTCCACGAATTGGAGTTTGTCGCCTGGTCATCGGCGCCGTGGCGGCGGTCGCTCCGGTCACACCAATAGCCAATGAGTAATAGCCAACCGGCAAGTAGCCGGGCGGCGCTTCGTTTCGCTATAAACACCATGCTGTCAAGAGCGGCACGGGTGATCGGATCGTGGCCGGCGGCCGTTCGCGAGCAGCGGTTACAGGCGAACACAGCAAAACGAATTTGCCGGGAATGTGGCCGAGGACGTGGAGTCAGCGGCGCGCTTCCCAGGCGCAAACAACAACCGGAGAAATTATGAATTGGCCCAGTTCAATGAAACGGCGGTGGCGGACGGGCGCCGGCCTCGCACTGATCACCGCGGCGGTCCTCGCGGTGTCCGGCGCGTTGGCGCTGAGTGCGGACGCCCCGGCGGACAACCAGGCGGAAGCGAAAGCGGCAAAAAAACCGGCGGCCAAACCCTCCAGGAAAAAACTGACCGGGCAGGAATTGTACGCGATCAACTGCAATCGCTGTCATCCCGAGCGCTACCCGACGGAGTGGAACCCGAGCCAGTGGAAGACGCTCCTGCTCCACATGCGGGTGCGGGCCAACCTCCCCGCCAAACAGGCGAAGGCAATTCTCAGGTATCTCCAGGAGGACGCGGGCAACTAGCCAATCGAGGAGTTATTCATGAAAAACCATTCTTCGATTTGCAGTGTTGTTGCCGCGGGTTGCGCACTCGGCCTCGCCTTGCCCCGCCAAGCGTGGGCCACCGTCAGTGATGACGATTTCAATGCGTTGAAAAAGATCGTCCAGCAGTTGGGCGACAAGGTCCAGAAGTTGGAGCAGGGGCACGAACAGGACCAGCAGGTCCACCAACAAGACCAGCAGAAAATCGAGCAACTCCAACAGCAGTTGGGCGTCACGCAGCAGCTTGCCACCAACGCGGTCCAGAAAGCCGAGGCCGCCGCTCAGGTGCAACCGGTGCATCCGCTTCCGGCCGGTCCGGCCGCGACGCACAATTTCACCCTGGCCGGCGACGCCGAAGTGGTCTTCGGCCGGGTTTCGGGGCAACACAGCGCCTTCGCGTTGGCGGATTTTGCGCCCATCTTCCTGTATCGGGCCAACGACAACATCCTCTTCGAGGCTGGGTTCGACTTCATGCTGGCCAATAACGCGCCGGCCGCTTCCGGCACCGCCTATGGGTTCGATCTCAGCTTCGCGACGATTGATTACCTGCTGAACGATTACGTGACGGTGGTGGCGGGCAACATGCTGCTGCCACTCGGGACCTACTCCGAGCGCAGTGCCGGCTGGCTCAACAAATTCCCCGACAATCCTCTGCCGCGCGGCCTGCTGCCGGGCAACGGAATCGGCGCGCAGTTGCGCGGCGCTCTGCCGGTGGGCGACCGCGGCCAGATGGTCACTTACTCGATCTACGGAGCCAATGGACCGTCTTCCGTGGATGGCACCGGCAACTCCGGCTCGCTCGACCTCGGCGGCAATGTGGGCGTCTTGTCCGGAGCCACCAGCCTGCCACGGCAGTACGGTTACGGTTTGCCAGGCACGACCTTTTCGACCCTGGGCAACTTGCACTCAGACCCCAGCGGCGGTGGGCGGGTGGGCTGGTTTTATCCGTGGAAACCGCACTATGACTTGGAACTGGGCGTTTCGGGCCAGACCGGCGAGTGGAACGACCTGGGCAATCGCTGGTCGGCCGTCGTCGTTGACGCCACCTTGCACGTCAGCCCTTATGTCGAGGTCAAGGGCGAGTTCATCAACACCTGGGTGGACACGAGCGATCTGGGAACGATTCGCCCGAATGGCTGGTGGGTGCAGGCCGGCTACAAGTTCTCCGGCTTGAACCTCGACCTCCCCCTCGTGAACAACGTCGAGCTGGTTGGCCGCTATGACCAGTCGAACGACGCCCTGGCGCCGAGCACCAAGACCGACCGCTACACGGCGGGCTTCATTTATTACTTTTCCAACACCCTGTTGTTCGAGGGAGATTACGAGTGGCTTAATAGTCGGGGTCCCAACGCCAATCTGTATCCGTCCAACGAACTTCTCTTCCAACTGTCCTATGGATTCTAACCGAACCAAAACGTCAAATATGAAAACAAACAATCGTTTTGCCCTGGTCCTCCTGAGCGTGGCCGCGCTTGCCTCTTTCGGGGCGTGCGTGGCCCGTGGCGCGGATGAACCCCTGGATGCCGAAACCAAAGCGCGGGTCGAGCGCTTTGAAAAGGGCCCCGCAACCGTTGATATCTCCAAATACCCGGACGGCATCAAAGAGAACTACGAAACGTTCAGCGCCAAGTGCTCCCAGTGCCACAAGCTGAGCCGGCCGATTAATTCGGACTACGCGACCCCGGACGAATGGTCACGCTACATCAAGCGCATGATGCACAAGCCCGGGTCAGGCATCAGCAACGCCGACGGCAAAAAAATCTACGAGTTCCTCGCGTATGACTCCAGTGTCCGCAAGAAGGCGATGCTGGACGCGAAACTGGCCAAGGCCACGCCGGAAGACAAGGCGTCGAATGAGAGCAAAATCAAGGAACTCCATACCAAGTACGACGACAAGTAACTCGTCCGCGCGAGCGCCCCGCCGGCAGGCTGTCAGCCGCGCGTTAGAACATGTCCTCGACCTTTCCAGTCGAACTGCCCGATGTGAAGTACTTCACACGGCAGGTCCTCTGCCGTGAGGGTTGCCCGGTCCGCACGGACTCCGGCGGTTACGTCCAGGCCATCGCGGAAGGACGTTACGAGGATGCCTACATCCTGGCTCGGACACCCAATCCATTTGCCTCGATCTGTGGCCGCGTCTGCGCGGCGCCGTGCGAGGCCAAATGCCGCCGCGGAGCGCTGGACGCGGCGGTTTCGATTCGTGCCTTGAAGCGGTTCGTTTGCGAGAAGTTCGGTGTCGAGTCAGACCGCTTTGATCTCGGTCGCGTCTATCCGGATCTGCGGGGTCAACGCCGCGAGCGCATTGGCGGCGGGCGCAAGGTGGCGATCATCGGTGCCGGTCCAGCGGGCTTGTCGTGCGCCCACGAGCTGGCGTTGATGGGCTTTGCGCCGACGGTGTTCGAGGCGCACGAGGTGGCGGGCGGCATGCTGGTGCTCGGCGTCCCGGAATACCGGCTGCCACGTGAGATTGTCCAGGCCGAGATCGAGGCCATCGAATCGCTGGGGGTGCAGATTCAACTCAACGCCCGGCTCGGCCGCGATTTCCTGCTGGCCGACCTGCCGCGGCAGGGTTTTGAGGCGGTCTTCCTCGGCATTGGCGCGCACAAGAGCCGCGAGTTGAGCATCGAAGGCGTCCAACTCGACGGGGTGCTGCGCGCCATCGAGTTCCTCCTCAACGTCAACCTTGGCTTCCGGGTGACGCTCGGCCGCAAGGTCGTTGTTATTGGCGGGGGCAATGTCGCCTTCGACGTGGCGCGCTCGGTTGTCCGTCAGGCCGAGAAGTTCGCCGGGATGAGCGAGGCGGAGTTGCGCGTCGCGCTGCACCAGGCCGCGGCGGCGCTGGAGGAATTGACCGCGCAGGACGCCGAGGCGCCCGACGCCGTGCGTCTCGCGCTGGACGTGGCGCGCGAGGCCATCCGCAAAGGCGTGCCCGAAGTGCACATGTATTGTCTGGAAAGCCTCGACGAAATCCCGGCCGCGCGTGAGGAAATTGAGGAGGCGGAACGGGAAGGCATCCAGCTCCACACGCGCTACGGTCCGAAACGCATTCTCGGCCGCGACGGCAAAGTCAGCGGCATCGAATTGATCAAGGCGAGCCGCGTGTTCGACGAGAACCGCCGCTTCAATCCGCAGTTCGCCGACGGCAGCGAGGAGACGGTCGCCTGCGACACCGTGGTGCTCGCCATCGGCCAGTCGGCGGATCTGACGTGGCTGCGGCCCGAAGACAACCTGAAGGTGACCCCGCGCGGTACGCTGCAGACCGATCCGCAAACGATGGCGACTTCGCGGCCCGACGTGTTTGCCGGCGGCGACGTGGCGTTCGGACCCCGCATCATCATCACCGCGGTGGCCGAAGGCAAACGGGCGGCGCGAGCGATCGCGAAGCACCTCACTGGCCACGAACCGGCCGAGCCGTGCCAGGCGCGCGTGACCATCTACAACCCGTTGCAGTACCGGATGAAGCCGGATTACGAGAAGCGGGTCCGCCGTCCGCCGCCGACGCTGCCGCTGGACCGCCGCATCGGGATCGCCGAAGTGGAATTGAGTTATCCGGAAGCCGGTGCGCAGGAGCAGGCGGTTCGCTGCCTGAAATGCCACATCGGCCCGGTGTTCAACGGCGACGAATGCATCCTCTGCGGCGGCTGTGCGGATGTTTGCCCGGAGTTTTGCCTGCGGCTGGTAGATGCCGCCAGCCTGCGCGGCGACGACCGATTGCCGGCCGCGTTCCTGGCGCGCTACGGACGCGTGCCCGGGCGTGGCGAGCAAGGCGCGATCATCAAGGACGAGACACGCTGCATTCGCTGCGGTCTGTGTGCCGCGCGTTGTCCCACCGGCGCGATCACGATGGAGCGGGTGGAACTGGTGCCGGCGTGAACTGCCCATCCGAAATGCCCATGTCGAAGCCAGCAACCAATCCAACCGACGAGGCCCGCCGAACGGCGCGCGGGCTTGCGCCTGCTTCAGTCGTGAGTCGGCGGACGAGGAAACAACCTCCAGGCTGCCGGCGGGCAGCGATGGGTTTCGGATTCCGGATTGCATGAACCACCTTCCTTCCACCCCCGGCGTTCCCCGCCGGAGTTTCCTCCAACTCTCGCTTGGCTGGATGGCGGCCACCTTCGCGACCGCCGCTTCGACCGTGGCGGCCGTACGGTTTCTGGTGCCCAACGTGCTGTACGAGCCGAGCGAGCGCTTCAAGGCGGGCAAGCCGGAGGATTACCCGGACGGCGCGGTGACCTTCCTGGAAAACGAGCAGGTCTTTCTCCTTCGCAAAGGCAACACCTTCCGCTGTCTGTCCGCGGTTTGCACGCACCTGGGCTGCACCGTTAATCGTGCCGACCACGGCTACCACTGCCCCTGCCACGGCAGTGTGTTCAACGACCAGGGCGAAGTCGAAGGCGGCCCGGCCCCGCACCCGTTGCCGTGGTTCCAGGTGACGCTCAGCAAGGACGAGCGGTTGCTGGTGGACAAAAGCAAGGTGGTTTCCTCGGACAAACCCCTGGTGGTATGAACGTGCCGCTGCCCAAACGAATCTGGCAGGCGTTCGCCCGCACGCGCGTCGGCCGCTCGATCTTCCGCGTCGGCCTGCCGGAGAGCAACCTGGAGCGGTCGCAGGCGATGGTGTCCAGCTTCCTGCTGCACGTGCAGCCGGCCAAGGTCCACCGCCATTCCCTCCGCGCCGCCTACTCGCTTGGCCTGGGGCTGATCACGCTCTACCTGTTCCTGATCCTGATCGGCACCGGCGTGCTGCTCATGTTCTACTACGTGCCGAGCACCCAGCAGGCCTACGACGCGATGAAGGACCTCCAGTTCGTCGTCTCCGCCGGCCTGCTCATGCGCAACATGCACCGCTGGGCCGCTCACTTGATGGTGTTGTTTGTCATGCTGCACCTGTGCCGCGTCTTTTACACCGGCGCCTACAAACGGCCGCGCGAGTTCAACTGGCTCCTTGGGGTCGGTCTGTTTCTCCTGACGGTGGCGCTGAGTTTTACCGGTTACCTGCTGCCGTGGGACCAACTCGCGTTCTGGGCCATCAAAGTCGGCACCAGCATTGCCGGTTACGCGCCCGTCATTGGCCAGAAGCTTCGGTTCCTGATGCTGGGCGGACACACGGTCGGCCAGGAGGCGCTCATCCGGTTCTACGTGCTCCACGTCATCGTGCTGCCGGGCTTGGCCGTCCTGATGATCGCCCTGCACCTCTGGCGCGTACGCAAGGACGGCGGGTTGTCGCGCCCCGATGAGCCCGGTGACGTCGTCGAACAGATCGAACTGGGCCAGTTGCCAACCAACAAAACCTACGGCCTGATGGAGCTGGCGCGCGGCACCACGCCGCAAGTCGGCCGGGATCCGGAGGACGAAGTGTTTTCCTGGCCGCATCTGGTGTTCCGCGAGTTGCTGCTGTTCCTGCTGGTGGTGGCGGTGGTGTTGTTCCTGGCGATCTTCTGGAACGCACCGCTGGAGGAATTTGCCAACCCGATCCACCCGCCCAACCCCGCCAAGGCGCCGTGGTATTTTCTCGGCCTGCAGGAATTGGTGAGTTACTCGGCGTTCTGGGGCGGGGTGGTGGTGCCAGGGCTGCTGGTGACCGCGCTGGCGTTGCTCCCTTATCTCGACCGCCGGCGCGTCGGCATCGGCCGGTGGTTCGCCCGCGAGCGCTGGGTGGCCAACACGATCTTCACCGTCTGTCTGCTGGCGGCCATCGTCTTCACCGTCATCGGCTCGTTTTTCCGCGGCCCGAACTGGGGCTGGGTGGAGCCGTGGCAGAAACCGCCGGCGGTATCGGAGGGATCCTGATGCAATCCGAAAGCCGACAGCCTGGCGATGGCGGCGGATGGTTCGTGGCACGGTTCGCCCGACCGGTTGGGCCACCGACTTTCAACCCGGCCCCCGCTGCGCCGTTCGACGCGTGGTGGATTTGGCAGCCCGCGCCACGGGGCCGGCGGCTTGACGGCCACGCCCGGTCCGGGTTTCCGATTTCGGGTTTCCTTCAGTTTTCGATTCTCGGCCTTCGGATTTGTCGCGCATGAACGACTCCTCTCTCCGCAAATTCTACGGCTGGTTCACGATCCTCGGCTTGCTCGTCGGCCTGCTGGTCGTCGTCGGCTATTACAAGGACGAGTTCCGTGAGTGGAAGGTTTACCAGGGCAGCTACGTCCAGTTCGAGGTTCGCCGCGCCACGACGCCCCAACAGAGGCGGCTGGCCGAGGCCACCCCCGTCGAAATCCGCCAGATCAATTTGTCCGAACTCCATCGTCTGGACCGTTGCACCACCTGCCATCTGGCGGTGGAAGACCCAAGCTACGGTGGCTATCCACAACCGCTGGCCTACCATCCGCTGCACGACCAGCACCCGTTCGAGAAATTCGGCTGTACGGTCTGCCACCGCGGCCAGGGCCGCGCCACTACCGTCGCCGATGCCCACGGCCACGTCCCGCACTGGGATGAACCGATGCTGCCGCTGCGCTACATCCAGGCTTCCTGTGGCCAGTGCCACCAGGCGGCCGACAATCCCGCCGCGCCGGACCTGGCCCGCGGCCAGCAGGTGTTCGAGGAGAACGGTTGCCGCGGCTGCCACAAACTCGCCGGCGTAGGCGGCATCATCGGGCCGGAACTGGACAAAGTCGGCGCGCGCCGTGCGCCCGAGTGGTTCCGGAAGCACTTCCTCGCCCCCGCCACCGTTACGCCCGGCTCCGCGATGCCGCCGCAGAAGCTCTCCGAAACCAACCTCGAAGCAATCACCTTGTTCATGCTCAGCCAGACGGGCGAAGCGTTGCCCGGCTATTACGCTTCGATGAAAGTGATTCCCAGTGCCAGTGAGGGCCGGCGGCTGTTCGAGCAAAAGGGCTGCATCGCCTGTCACTCCCTCGGCGGCAACGGCGGCAAGATCGGCCCGGCCTTGGACGACGTCGGCCTGCGGCGCACGCTGGAATGGATGGTCCAGCATTTCCGCGACCCGCAGACTGTTAGTCCCGGCTCAGTCATGCCGCGGTTTGGCTTCACGGAAGCGGAGGCGCGCGCCCTCGCCGACTTCCTGTTACATCTGCGCGACGCAAAGGTGGCATTGAGCCTGCCCGCCCTGATGAGCCCGGTCGAACGCGGCCGCGCGGTCTTCCGCAAGTACGGTTGCGCCGGTTGCCACGGTCCCGACGCCAAAGGCGGCGTGCCCAATCCCAACGCCAAGACGGCCCAGCAGGTGCCCGGTCTGCTCTACGTGGCCGACGGCTACACCAAGGCCGAACTGAAGGCACGCATCCTGAACGGCCAGAAAGAAATCACCGCGCTCGACCCCAAGCGTCCGCCGCCGCCGCTTTACATGCCGGCCTGGCGGGGCACCATTAGCGACACCGAAGTGGATGATTTGATCGCCCACCTCATCAGTCTGAAACCGAAGGGCGAGGAACCCGGCTTTTAGTCCGGCACAGAAACAGAAACCGTCCGATTTCTGCGTCAGGCTCACCCCGCAACCTGCCGCCGGGCCGTGTTCCATGCGAAGCCGGAAGGGAGCCATGTGTGCCGGGCTGGCGGCAAGGAACCGCGGCATTCTCGCCATGGCGGCCCCTCTCACCTCGCTTTACCTCGCCTGCGAACCGGTTGCGAAGCCCGAGAACCGTCCGATGGTCATCGCCGTGGCCTTCCGGTTTCTTCAACCTCGCATAACCAACGGTTGGTTCGACACGGAGCCACTTCTTGCTCGCGACATTCTTACCCGGAGTCCGCAGCCGAGATTCTGAGCCGCCTGGCATTAAACGGTTAGCGCGGAAGGCGGCCACAATCGGAGGGTTTGATTCTTACTCTGGTTTTTTCCACCCATCCTTGAGCGAAAATGGGGGGCAATCCCAATTTGAGGAAGTGGTGGCTGGGGGCGGAATTGAACCGCCGAACCGATACACGTTTTCTAGTATATTGAATATCAGCATCTTGTAAAATGTGAGTTTTTGGAAATTGACCTTTTTATTCCCACTTTTATTCTCACTCCTGTATGGCAAGCGTTATCAAACGCCCACAGTCTGGCTACTGGTATGCGTGCTGCGCCGACCAGCAGGGGCGGCAGCTTACACGGTCCACGAAAACCTCCGACCGGCGCAAGGCGCTCCAGATCGCGATCGAGCTGGAACGCGTGGAGATGCAGAGCCTGACCACCACCCAACTCCGGAAAATCCTGAGTGACGTCTCGGAGAAGGTTAACGGGGACAATCTCTCCGTTCCCACGATCGAGGCGTACCTGAAAGACTGGTTGAAACTGATCGGGGCACGGATCAAGCCGGCCACCCTGATTCGTTACGACGGCACCGTGACGAAATTCCTTGCCCACATGGGAGCGAGGGCAAGGCAGGCCGTCACGTCCCTCACCCCCAGGATATCGAACGGTTCATGAGTGCCCGCTTGGCGGCCGGCTGCGCGCCGAAGACGACTATCGTGGACATGAAGACGCTCGGCACTGCCTTTCGCCGGGCCGAAGCCTACGGTGTCATCTTGAAGAATCCGGTGACCGCCGTGCGTCCACCCAGGGACGAATCTTCCGAGCGCGATGGGTTCACCCAGAAAGAGGTCGAGAAGTTGCTGAAGGCCACTCCAACGGTCGAATGGCAGACCCTGATCCTCCTCGGCTATTTCTTGGGAGCGCGGCTCAGCGATTGCGTACACATGCAGTGGGAGAACGTGCTTCCCGAGAAAGGGGTCATCGCCTATGAGCAGATAAAGACCGGGAAGAAGGTAATGGTGCCGATGCACTACCATGTCATCCAGCACCTCATTCGGACATGTTAGCAGCGACTCCTCGCCGGATCACAGCGAGGGCTGACGAATCAACGATTGATGACTGCGATGACAATGCCACAGCGACGCCAGGATCTCTGGCAGCCCCTTCTTGTCGGACCGGATTCGCCGGCGCGAAAACCAGCTATGTCCATTTGATACGTTTATGCAAAACCTCCCACGCTTCTTGACCGGTCAGCTTGGCTCAGTCGCTTCCTCGATCACACTGTTGGTTACAACCGTCGCATTGCCCGGCCAGGCGTCAGAATCTGCCGCTACAGACGCCACCAAGGCCACCGAGCCATTGAATTGGACCGCGCAGCAGGACCACAAGAACATGATGGAGCAACTGGGCATCACCCGGCTGCGCCCGGGACCAAGCGGACAACCCGGCGCCACCAATTCAGCCAATTATGACCCAACGAAAGCAAATCCCTTCCCCGACCTGCCGGATGTCCTCATGCTCAAGAACGGCCAGAAGGTCACAACCGCCGAGATGTGGTGGAAACAACGCCGACCGGAAATCGTCGAAGACTTCGAACGGGAAGTAATCGGGCGGGTGCCCAGGCGCGCGCCTAAGGTCACCTGGACCGTGCTCACGAACGTCACGGATGGACTCGTCGGCAACTTGCCCGCCAGCGGCAAACGGCTCGTCGGTCACGTGGACAACTCAGGTTGCCCGGCGATTAGCGTGGACATTCGCATGACGTTGGTGATGCCGGCCAAGGCCCAGGGTCCAGTGCCGGTGCTCATGATGTTTGGCGGATTCGGCGGTGACGGGATGCCCCGGCCAGCGGATTCTCCGGCGCCCACGAATCGTCTTCCTGAATTTGGCGGCCCCTTCAAGGACCCGCCGTCCACGGAACAACTGCTTGCCGCCGGCTGGGGGTACGCCACCATCAACCCGGGAAGCATCCAGGCGGACAACGGCGCCGGCCTGACCAAGGGCATTATTGGCTTGGTCAACAAGGGCCAGCCGCGCAAACCGGACGATTGGGGCGCCTTGCGTGCGTGGGCTTGGGGCGCCGCGCGCGGCCTGGATTATCTCGAAAACGATCCTGCCGTTGACGCGAAGAAGGTGGGCATCGAGGGCGTGTCGCGCTTTGGCAAAGCGGCGCTCGTCACCATGGCCTTTGAACCCCGTTTTGCCATGGCCTTGGTTGGTTCTTCAGGGGAAGGCGGCGCCAAGCTGCATCGCCGGAACTTCGGGGAGGCGGTGGAAAATCTCACCGGCTCGGGTGAATACCACTGGATGGCGGGCAACTTCCTGAAGTACGGAACCGCGGAATCCGCTTTCGGCAGCAAGAACGCCGGGGATTTGCCCGTGGACGCCCACATGTTAATCGCCTTATGCGCGCCGCGGTTGACGTTCATCAGCTATGGCATCCCCGAACATGGAGACGCCAATTGGCTCGATCAACGAGGCAGCTACATGGCCAGCGTCGCGGCCGGACCGGTGTTCCGATTGCTCGGAGCAAAGGACATTGGCGAGAAGGAGGACTACCGGACCGCCAAGATGCCGCCCGTGAACACCGGATTGCTCGACGGAGAACTTGCCTG
The DNA here is from genome assembly GCA_050012855.1 of Verrucomicrobiota bacterium. Taxonomy (GTDB): domain Bacteria; phylum Verrucomicrobiota; class Verrucomicrobiia; order Limisphaerales; family J093; genus JAJXZJ01. The sequence goes on from JBEKGJ010000019.1 coordinate 66,436, forward strand.
GCGCCAGCATGACGGCGGCCATGAAGACCGCTCGAATATGAGGTATTTCATCGCCTGGGCCAGCAAATTCAGCAGAAGCCCCGTACCGGCTCCGGCCACGGCGAAATGAGGAACACCCCCATCCTTCGCGACATGAATGCTCGTGTACGGAGTTGCGGACTTGCCGCCCTGATGCTCGCTGGCTGCGCCGGGCTCCAACAGGCGGCAGCCGCCGGCAACGGCCCCGGCTCGGCAAGCCATCCGGTTCCTCGAACCGATCCCAATTCGCGCCTGGCCCACGAGCAGTTGGTTCAAAAGGCAAAGCGGGGTGGGATTGACGTTTACTTTGTGGGCGATTCCATCACCCGCCGCTGGGGAACAAGTGATCCGCAGTACCGGCCATTGCTGGAGAATTGGAAGACGAATTTCTTTGGCTGGAATGCCGCCAATTTCGGCTGGGGAGCGGATCGGGTCGAAAACATCCTCTGGCGCCTGCAGAACGGCGAACTTGATGGAGTGAATCCCAAAGTGATCGTCCTGTTGGCAGGCATCAACAATGCGGGCACCCAACCAGGCGATGCCGAAGTGGTTGCGGACATCAACCGAGGGCTTGAGGCCATCGTGAACGTTTGCCGTGAGAAAGCCCCGAACGCGACGATCATCATCACTGGAATCTTCCCACGCAACGACACCCCGGCCGTGATCCCGACGATCCGTCAAATCAACCGGAACCTGGCTGGCCTGGCTGACGGAAAGCAGGTCCGGTATCTCGAAATTAACAACAAGCTCGCAGACCAGGATGGCAGATTGTTCCCTGGAATGATGAACGAGGATCGGCTTCATCCAACACTGAAAGCTTACCAGGTCTGGGCGGACGCCTTGAAACCCATCTTCACCGAACTCCTCGGTCCTCCCGCCAAGGCGGACCATGCCCCTCCGCCGACGGGCGACCCAAGTGCTACGAGGTGATCAAAGTGAGGTCGGCAGCGTCTTCCGATGGGGTCTCTTCGCACGCTTCCAACCCAGCACGGAGGTTCGCAGGCGGTAGGTCAAACTCGCACTGCAGAGTCGGGGCAGGCGTAGTCGTGAAGGACATGTCTGATAAATGTCAGTTAAAATGTCAGATAAAACCCATCTGATTGGTCGGTGAATCGTGCTTCGGTGCGGGGCCAAAGTTTTGTGGCCGCCTCTGCTGAAATCCAACCCAATGTGAACATCACTCGCGGACGTCCCTGCCGTGCGGATGGAAAGCCTCCGCCGACAGGCGATCGAGTTGTCCCATCAGGTGGAGTGGCAGCGAAAGCAGTTGTACCAGATGGTTCTCGCCGCCCGGCAACTTGACGCTCTCCGATACCAGTGGACGCAGGTGAAACCTTACCGCTTGGTGTCGCCGCTTCTCCTGGAGGAATTGGAAGAGCGAACGCAATGTGCCGGTCTTGCCGGCCTTCACCTCGACCGGGAGAATATCCTGGTTTCGGCTGATGACGAAATCTACTTCGGCATTCGCGTTGCGTGCTTCGCGTCCCCAGCAGAACAGCTGTGGGTCCTCGAAAGCCCGCGTGGCGCAGAGCAGTTCCTGCCCGACAAACTGCTCCGCCAAGGCTCCTTCGTTCACGGTGACCAAATCCTCTGCTCCGACCAGGTCGAGGCCACACATCCGATTCACCAGAACCGGCTGTCCAGGTCACGCTCGCGTTCCAAGTCCACCTTGAGCACCGACTTGAATAATCGCCGCCCAAAATCCTCGACCAAATACGTCTTTCCGACCTGACCGGCGCCCCGTAGCACCAATGGCTTGCAGTCGGGGCGATGATCGCGCGAGTAGCCGCGCCGGGCCTGGGGGACGGCCTCCACGTCGCCCTCGAAATGGGTCGAGGTCAGATCGTAGAGGAAGAGATCAAAGGTGGCGCCGAAGAGGTCTTTCCACTTCGCGGCCAGGTGCTGTTCGAGGGCGGGCTTGTGGGCGAGCACGCGGTCCAGGCAACGATAGAGCCGGTCCTTGTCGGCCACGCGGGCGTCGGTGTCGAGCAACCCCTCCAGCGCGGTTTGCGGAAACCACTTTTCGTGGACGAAGAGTTCGCTGCGCGGGGCCAGCAGGCGGTTGACGACGAGCAGTTCGAGCACTTCGTGCCAGGGCACGTCGCCGGGCGAGTCGGCCAGGGTGCCTTGCCAGAAGGCGCGCAGGCCCAAGTCGTCCCAGAGTTGGATGGCGACCCAGCCGTCGCCGAAGCGGCGGGGCGCCTTCACGGCGGAGGAGGAGAGCTTGACTTCGACCACGTCGGGATCGTTGGGGGCAGCTTGCTCGCGGTCGGTGAAGAGGCGCAGTTGGCGGTGCTGGCCGTCCTCGTGGAGGACGTCCAAGGAGTGCTGCCAGGAATCGAGCTGGGGGGTGTTGAGTTCGCCCAGATGGAGAAGCTGGCGCTGGACGACGCGGTCGCGGCTGACGCGGAGGCTTTCGCAGACGGAGTAATAGACGTGGGTCTTGCCATCCTTGGTGCGGGTGCGGCGTTTGAGAAACATCGTGCCGTACAAATACCCCGAGCCCACGGTGGGGAGACAAGGGGGTAGGTCGGCCGACAGGCATTTTCAGCGAAACCCGCCCTGTCACTCAATGACTTGCACCCGAAAAAACCTGAAAACTCGCGTTTCGTGCAAAAGTTGGGCCAGCGCCACGAACACTTGGTTCATGGGGTCGTCACCGGTTGGCACCAAAATCTACCGCCTGCACACGCCCTGACCGCGCTCGATGTGGCCGTGGCCGCCTGATTGGGAACCCGGTTCGGAGCGCGGTTTGAAATTAGCCGTAACCGGGTGGTACTTTCCGGCGTCTTCTTCTGTAACCCAAGTGTTGGATTGTGCGCCGGCGTCAGGCGCGACAGGCGCGGTCAAAACGTCTAAACATTTGTGGCAGAAAAACATCAAACAACAGGTAACTCCATGAAACGCAATCTCGCACTAAGCACCATCCTTCTCATCGCCGGTTCCCTTCTGGCGGCCGATTCCCCGAAGGATGAAGTCACCGGCGCCGCGAAAGCGCTGGCCGACAAGAGCAACTATAGCTGGAAAACCACCACCGAAACCGCGGGAAACCAGAACTTCCGCCCCGGACCGACCGAGGGTAAAACCGAGAAAGGCGGTGCCACCTGGCTCTCCCTGTCCATGCGCGACAACAAGGTCGAGGCTGTCATCAAGGGCGACAAGGCCGCCCTAAAGAGTGGCGATGCTTGGGAGTCGGCGTCAGAGGACAGCGCGGCCGGCGGCCAGCAAGGACCCGCCCGCTTCCTTTCCCGCCGCATCCGGACCTTCAAGGCCCCCGCCGCGGAGGCCCAGGGCATCCTCGAGAAAGTTGCCGGGTTGAAGAAGGATGGCGACGCCTATGCTGGCGACCTCACGGAAGATGGCGCGAAGGCACAACTGTCCATGGGTGGCCGCGGCGGCAACAATGCGCCGGATATCAGCGGCGCCAAGGGCTCGGTCAAGTTCTGGATCAAGGATGGCGTGCTCTCGAAGTATGAAGTCAAGGTCCAGGGCAAGGTAAGCTTCAACGGCAACGACCGCGACGTTGACCGGACCACGACCGTGGAAATCAAGGACGTGGGCACGACGAAAGTCGTAGTCCCGGAAGACGCGGCCAAGAAGCTGTAAGTCTGCCCCTCACGCCCGGCAAGGATCAACCCGCTCTTGCCGGGGCAAATCACATTCCGCGCCCGCCGGCAGCCCGGCGGGTTTCGTATTTTCAACCGGGCGTCGTGTGCGCAGCCGTCCTGGTAAATACAGCCCTTCCGCGGAGCCTGCGGCAACCGTCGTGACATCCCCACCCCATCCGCTAAACTCGCCGGCAACGTGAGTGCGCTGCCGTGCATCCTGCTCGAGGATGAGCACCTGTTGGTCGTGAACAAGCCCGCCGGCTGGAACACGCACTCTCCCTCCGCGTTCGCCGGCGAAGGCATCTACGAATGGCTGCGCCACCGGGAACCGCGCTGGGCGGAGCTGGCAATCATTCACCGTCTGGACAAGGACACTTCCGGCGTGCTGGTCTTCAGCAAAACCCAACTCGCCAACCGCTCGCTCACCGCGCAATTCGCCCAGCGCTCCGTCCGCAAGGAATACCGGCTCCTGACTCGCGCACCGGTCGCCTTCAAGCAACTGACGGTGCGGACCGCCCTGGTCCGGACCGGCGAACATTACGTCGCCCGGCCGGTCTCATCCGGGTGCATGGTGGCAGAGACACGGTTTGAAGTGGTCGAAAGCAGCGGCGGTTATGTCCAACTCCTCGCCACCCCACTGACCGGCCGCACCCACCAAATCCGCGTTCATGCGGCGGACCGTGGCTTCCCCATCCTGGGCGATGTTCTTTACGGCGGCCCGCCGGCCGGGCGTCTCTGTCTCCACGCCGAGCGTCTCGCGTTCCGGCACCCGGCGACCGGTGAACTGCTCGAACTGCGAGCGCCCGTGAATTTCGCGCTCGACCCACACCGTCTGCTCCGGGAGGCCTGCATAGACGCAACCCAGACCGACGTGTGGCGCTGCCTCCACGGCGTGCATGAACTCGGCCAGCGGTATTGTCCGCCGGATGACGCTCCGGCTTTCTACGTGGACCGGCTTGGCGATTTCCTGCTGGCGCAGTCGGACCGCCCGCCCGGTTTCAATCAGACCGAGTACCTGCGGCGAGAGTGCGAACGCCGCGGCTTGCACGGAGTTTACCACAAGCTGCTCGACCGCCAGGTCCGTGGTGCCTCGCCGACCGCAAGTTCCTCGAAACTCTCCTGGGGCGAGCCGGCGCCGGATCGGTTCGTGGTCCAGGAAAACGGCGTCCGGTTCGAACTCAGCTTCGATGAGGGATATTCAAGCGGTCTGTTTCTCGATCAGCGGGAAAACCGCCGTCGCTTGCTCACGCGGCATGTTGCCGCGGATTTCCCGCTGCTTTTCGCCCAGGCTCCCGCCAGCGAGGTGCTCAATGTTTTTGCCTACACCTGCGCGTTCTCGGTGTGCGCCGCCCTGGCGGGTGCCCGGACGACCAGTCTCGATCTTTCCAAGAAGCACCTTGAATGGGGCCGGCGCAACTTCGCCCACAACGGATTGGATCCGGCGGCACACGACTTCATTTTCGGCGACGCCTTCGACTGGCTGCGCCGGCTGGCAAAAAAAGCCCGGACGTTCGACCTCGTCCTGCTCGACCCGCCCACGTTCTCCACCTCAAAAACCGGGAGAACCTTCCGGGCGGAGCAGGACTTCGGGCGACTCGTCACCGCGGCGGTGAAACTCGTCAAGCCCGGTGGCGTGCTGTTCGCTTCGACCAACGCCGCGCGGTTGCCACCCCAGGATTTTGTGACCGCGGTGAGCGGGGCGATTGCCGCCGCCGGCCGGGGGATCGTCCGGCAGCACTTCGTGCCGCAACCGCCGGACTTTCCCATCAGCCGCGAAGAACCCGGGTATTTGAAAACCTTGTGGTTGCGATTGGATTGACGCTGATAGCCAGGTCGGCGACCGTCACGAACCAGGGGCCAGTTTGGCAAGGACGGCTTCCCGTCGTGCATCGTGGATGAGGAGGAGTTTATGGCGGCTGGTCGCCCCGCGCAGCAACCGTACCGCGCCCCGGGGACAATCCAATTTCTCGGCGACGAACCGCAGCAAGGCGGCGTTGGCCGCGTCGTCCACCGGCGGGGCGGCGACGCGAATTTTCAGTTCTCCTTCGGTGGAACCAGCCACTTCGGTGCGGCTGGCACGCGGTTGCACTTTCACCGCCAGGACCACCCCTTCCGCGTGGTCGGAGATGAACGTGGACTTCATAACGGCAGCCGGCTGAAGAGCCACGTCAGCCCGCGCTCGCCCAATCCCAGCCCGAGCAACACGACGGCAATGCCGACGACCGGCGTCAGATCAACGCGTCCGACGCGCAGGGGCAGCCAGCGTAATGGGGCGAGAATGTTGCGCGCCGTGGCGTTGATGAAGGACCAGAAGGCGTGATTGCCAAGGTAGAGATAGCTGTTCACCACGTGGAGCAGCAGCACCACGGCGATCAAGTTCTTCCAAGCGAGGACCGTACCGGCGCCGATCACCGCCCCCTGCTGCCAGCAATGCGCCGGCGAACGCGGTGCCGCCGTCATGCCCAACCGCACGAACAAGGGGTTGACGGCAAACCAAAGCCCGGTGACCACCAGCCAGGGTGCGAGGATTTTGAGCAAAGCCGGCCAGCGATCCACCCACCCGAGGTGCTGGCGCACCAACCGCTGCAACGGCACGGCGTCGCCCACCCGGTGGTTGACCATCGAAAGAAACAACAACCAGAAGTGGAAGACGGCCAGCCAGACCAGAAATCCCAGCAGCGAATAGAGCGCCATGCGCTCCAGCGACGCACTGTTAAACCACAGGACGATCACCCCGAGATCAAGCGAAGCGATCCAGTTCACCTGCATCCCGACCCGCCAGTAGAACCAGGCACGCACGCCGAGCAGGCCGATCAATGCAACCAACAGCCAGTGCCGGCGCGCCGGTGATGGACCGGCCTGACGCGACACCCACGGCAAAGTCGTCTTTGTCACCGGTGCGAATCCTGCGGTCCGCCAGATTGCCCATAGGAGCAGGCCCGCCAGGTTTAGGAGAAGGTCCGCCAGGTTCATTGCGTCTGCAGGTCAACCTGAAGCCAAGCCCGGCTACATCCGCTTGAGCAGGGTTTCCGCCATCACGGACGGAGTTTCCGCCACGGCAATGCCCGCCGCACGGAACGCCTCGATCTTCGCCGCCGCCGTGCCCTTGCCCCCGCTGACGATGGCGCCAGCGTGCCCCATGCGGCGTCCCGGCGGGGCCGTGGCGCCGGCGATGAAACCCACGACCGGCTTGGCGCAATGCTCCGCAATCCAGGCCGCGGCCTCCTCCTCGGCGCTGCCACCGATCTCGCCGATCATGATGATGCCGTGCGTGTCGGGATCGTCGTTAAACAGCTTGATCACATCGAGGTGCGACGTGCCGTTCACCGGATCACCGCCAATGCCGACACAAGTGCTCTGGCCCGCGCCGTGGCTGGTGATCTGCCACACGGCTTCGTAGGTCAGGGTGCCGCTGCGCGACAACACGCCGATGTGGCCCTTTTTGTGAATGTAGCCCGGCGCGATGCCGATGCGGCAGCCGCCGTGGGAGTCCTTCCCTTCACCTGGCGTGACAATGCCCGGACAATTCGGGCCGATCAACCGGGTCCCCTTGCCCTCGATCGCGCGCTTGGCCTTGATCATGTCATTCACCGGAATCCCCTCCGTGATGCAGACGACCAACTCCAGCCCGGCATCCACGCCTTCGAGGATGGCGTCGGCGGCGAAGGCCGGCGGCACGAACACGGCGGACGCCGTCGCACCGGTGGCCTGCACGGCTTCGGCGACGGTGTCGAAGATGGGCACCTTGAATTCCTTGTGATCGAACGTCTGGCCGCCTTTGCCGGGCGTGACGCCGGCAACGACCTGCGTGCCGTAATCGAGCGAGAGTTGCGCATGCCGGGCGCCGAAGCTGCCGGTGATGCCCTGAACAAGGACCTTGGTGTCGGGTTTAACGAGGATGGACATGGAGGAGTTCGATTGGTGAATTAGAATTAGCGATCCCTTGGAGCCGCATCGGCCAACAGCCGTTCCTGGATGGCCTTCAACTGGATGACGGCAAGCTTGTCCTGGGTCCGGCCCATGGTTTCCTTCGCGCGGATCAGGGCGTCGCGGCTGAGCACGCGGCATTTGCCCGACGGGGTGTTGATCTCGATGGACTGGCGAAGCACTTCGTCGAAATCGCCCACGCCCAGAACCTCGCTCAGGCAGTCCAACACGCCCAGGTCCGTGTCAAGATACAAATTCTTGAGGCGGGCCGCGAACTCATCCGTCAATTCGAGCGGCAGCTTCTGCGGTGTCATCCGGTGTTTGGGGTGGAACTCGTCGAGGGTCCGGACGAGACGGCGCAGGTTCTCCACCGAAAACCGGCAGCAAATGTCCACGTCCCTGGTCAGGAGCGAGGCGCCGTGGGCGACGGCGGCATAGCCGCCCACGACCACGAACTCGACGCCGCCCGCGGCGAGTTTCTCGATCAGGGCCTTAAGCTTCTCCATAGTGCTTGCTCACGCTGTCGCGGAGCTGAAGGGAAAAGCTCAGGGCGTCGTCATGCTCGACCCAACGCTCCCAAGGCGTCTTGGCCAGACTCAGCTCGATCAGCGATAAATCAATCCCCGCAACCGCCGCCGCCCGCCACGCCGGCCCCGCGTCGGGCGGGCAGACGTAGCCGCGATTGAGTTGCTCGATGAAGGCCTCGTCAGGCATGGCGCGGTTACCCGGCATTCCGTTGGTGGAGGCAAATCGTGTTGCCATCCGGATCGCAAATCATCGCCAGACGGCAGACCGGCGTGGCCACCGGCTCCAGGCGGAACTTCACCCCATGCTGGCGCAGATGCGCGATGGCCGCGTCGAAATCCCCGACTTCAAGCGCCACCGTGCCGCCGTCCGGCCCCGGTTTCCAACCCGGTGCACGACCCAGACTCAACGCGGTGGCGCCGATTTCGTATTCGACCCATTGGCCGTCCGGCGTCTGGATCACTTTGGCCGGCTTCAGGCCCAGGACGCCTTCGTAAAAGGCGCGCGCCCGCGCCATGTCCGTGACGGCGTACGAGCAAAAGGCGATTTCGACGATCTCGAGCATGACCCGCCCGGAGTGTTGTTTTGACGGGGGGAAAACTCAACCTTTTTCCCGACACCTTTTTCTCGAAACGCTGGCGGGCTGCCGGGCCAGGCAGTGACCCGACCGCCGCAGCCATCTGGCGGGGGCCAGTGCCGACGGAAACATGCCAGACCAATTCCAACATCGCCACCAACCACCTGCATCTTCATCCCTTCGGCGTCCCACAATGTATCCACTATCACTTGAAACAGTGCGACGCGGGCGAAACCTTTGGCGGGCTCATGCCGGCGCAGGACGTCACTGAGGTCAAATCCGCCAGGAAGGGAATCGCCGATTTCGCCGGCTTCGAACAGGTGGAACAAGGAACCGGCGACCCGCGAAGGTCGCCTGTCGGCAAGATGCAGACCAAGGAGGTTAAGCCTTGGCGGCTTTGGCCTGAAGCGCGCTTTGCGCGATCTTCACCAACTCGGTGAATGCCGCCACGTCGGTTGCGGCAAGGTCGGACAGGACTTTGCGATCAAGGGCCACCTTGGCCTCCTTCAAGCCTTCAATAAAGCGGCTGTAAGTGAGACCGGCCGCGCGGACCGCGGCGTTGATGCGAATCTGCCACAGGGCGCGGTAATTGCGCTTCTTGGTCTTGCGATCGCGATAAGCATATTGCAGGCCGTGGTCCACGGCATCGGAGGCGTAGCGGTAGAGCTTGGAACGGCGCATCCGAAAGCCCTTGGCGGCTCGGACCATCCGTTTGCGACGTTTGCGGGAGGCGGGGGCGTTGGTGACACGCATGGCGATTCAGGGTTGACAGTGGAAGTCGGGTTTGTCAGTGGCTGAAGGGCAGGCTTTGCGTGACACGATAGGCGTCCGTCGGGTCCACCACCGCAGACTTGCGGAGATGCCGGCGGCGCTTGGCATTCTTGGTGCCCAACAAGTGACGGCGGCCCGCATGGGCGCGCATCACCTTGCCCGTGGCCGTGATCTTGAACCGCTTGGCCACCGATTTCTTTGTTTTAACACCCTTCGGTCGTCGCATAACAATTGCCTCTGTTCTTCAAAAAGAGCGGACAGTATGAGCCCTCACCGTGGCCCGTGCAAGCGGTAAATGGTGGCGATCAAGGACGCGAATTGCCTCAAGTAAAAGGTAACCAAGGAAGGGAAAGGGGGTGCGGGGGGAAGGGGTCGTTGACTCATCATGGTGGACACCGAGCAGAAAGGCACCAACATGAGTCGAACGAGCCGAGCGGAA
>JBEKGJ010000020.1:0-75709 GCA_050012855.1 Verrucomicrobiota bacterium
AGGAGGAGCTTGAAATCCAGCTCCGAAACCTGTTCGATCAACTCCGCGCCGGTAACCTGATTGATGAGTCAACGAAGGCCTGAGGCAAAAACCCCCGGGTTACCTTTTCATTTGAGTCAACGCGCCGGCGGCGCCGGTACCAGAGCCCATTCATCCACGTTGCTGAACCAGATTCTGGAACTCGCCGAACAACGGCCCGGAGTCATGCGGGCCGGGCGAAGCTTCCGGATGATACTGCACACAGAAGATGGGTTTGGTCCGATGGCGCAGGCCTTCCACCGTCTGGTCGTTTAAGTTGACGCGGTTGACCGTGACGTCCGACGGCAACGACGCCGGATCCACCGCGAACCCGTGGTTCTGCGAGGTGATTTCGATGCGACCGGTTTCGAGGTCCTTGACCGGCTGGTTGGCGCCCCGATGGCCGAATTTGAGTTTGAAGGTGGTTCCGCCCAGCGCCTGGCCCAGGATCTGATGCCCCAGGCAGATGCCGAAAATGGGAATGCCATGCCGGACCAGATCCGCCACCGCCCGGACCGCGTAACCGAGCGCGGCGGGATCGCCCGGACCGTTGGAGAGGAAAATGCCGGCGGGCCGGTGCCGCAACGCTTCCTCCGCCGGGGTGGCCGCCGGGACAACCGTCGTGCGGAAGCCATGCTGGCGGAGCCGCCGCAGGATGTTGTACTTGATGCCGAAATCATAGGCGACGATCGGCACGTCCGCGGCCGGCAACGGTTGCCGCGCGCCCCGGCCATCGCTCTCCTCCGGGCCGACGACCAGCCGGAACGCGGCGCTGTGCTCATCGCGTTCATCCCAGGCGAACGTCTGCGGGTGGGTGACCTCCTTGACGTAGTCCACGCCGACCAGGCCGGGCCAGACGCGGGCCCGGGCGAGCGCCTCGTCGCGCGACAGCCCTTCGGTGGAAATCAGGCCGTTCATCGCGCCGCGAACCCGGAGCTTCTTGGTCAGCGCGCGAGTGTCCACGCCTTGAATGCCGGGAATGCCGTTCTCCTCCAGGTAGGCGGGCAGCGATCCGTCGGCGCGCCAGTTGCTGACCACCGGCGAAACCTCGCGCACGACAAAGCCCGCGACATGCGGCCGCCAGGACTCGACATCGAGCGCATTGACGCCATAGTTGCCGATGTGGGGATAGGTCATCGTCACGATCTGTCCCTTGTAGGAGGGATCGGTGAGGATTTCCTGATAGCCGGTCATGGAGGTGTTGAAGCACACCTCGCCACAGGCGGTGGCCCGGGCACCGAACGCCGTGCCGTCGAACACCGTGCCATCTTCAAGTGCCAGAATCGCCTTCATCGCATCAGCCGCCGCACGCGAGGGATGCTACGGTGGGACCGGGGCCGGTCAAGCGGTAAGCAAAAGGAGCGCAGCCGTGGCTGCGCTCCGTGCCGTGGTGGCGGTCTGCCAGTCCCGGTTACTTCTTGAAGCCGTCAATTTTGGCGATGAAAGCCTTCGGGCCACCCTTGTCATAGCCTACCTGTCGCCCGACCTCCTTGCCGTCGGCGTTCAGCAAAACATAGGTGGGAAAGCCTTTGATCTCGTACTTCCCCTTGAGGGCCTTGTTGGCCTCTTTGAGGGCGTCGTCCTGAGGCTTGGCGTGCGGAAAATCAAGCAGTACCGGCACGAGGTTGGCCTTCGCGTATTGCGTGAACTCAGGGGTCGTGAGGACCTCCTTTTCGAATTTGATGCACCAGGGGCACCAGTCGGAGCCGGTGAAGTCCAGCAGCACCAGCTTGTTCTCCTTTTTGGCCTGGGTTTGGGCCTTGGTGAGGTCCGTCGTCCAGTTCAGTTGAGCGGCGCCCAGACTCCCGATGGCCAGACCCGCGACGAGGGCAAACAGCAACTTTTTCATACGTGTTCGATAGTGCGATGTTCGTTCGCTTCCCACCGGCGCTTTGCCGGTCAACCAAGTTTACCATCGGCGGGGCCGGCCGGCCAGACGATTTTGCCACCGACGATGGTGACCACCGGACGCCCTCGCAGCGGCCAGCCGAAGAAGGGGCTGTTGTGCGAGCGGCTGGCGGTGTCCTCGTGGCGCATCACCCAGTGGGCGTCAGGATCGAACACCGTCACATCGGCGTCTGCCCCGACGGCCAGGGTGCCCTTGGTTGCCAGTTTGAGCAGGCGGGCGGGGCCGGTGGTGAAGCGCTCGACTACGTCAGCCAACGGCATCAGGCCCGAGTGGTACAATCGCATCAAGGCCAGGGCGAGTTCCGTTTCCAGGCCGGTGATGCCGAACGGGGCGTAATCGAACTCGACCTCCTTCTCGTAGTTACAGTGCGGCGCATGATCGCTGGCCAGAATCTCGATCGTGCCGTCGGCAATGCCTTCCAGGACCGCTGCGCGATCACGGGCGGTGCGCAACGGCGGGTTCATCTTGAAATTGGTGTCGTAGGCGGGCCAGGCGGGGCGTTCATCCGCCGGGAGCGTCTCCGGCAACAAGCCGCGGCCGTCCTCACGCCAGAAGCTTTCGCTGCCGGCCAGCGCCGCATCCGTCAGCGTGAAATGATGAGGACACGCCTCGGCGGTGATGCGCACACCGCGGCGCCGGGCCTCGCGCAGCAGCCGCACGCTGTCCGCGGCGCTGATGTGCTGGCAGTGGACCCTCGCTCCGGTTCGTTCGGCCAGCAGGATGTTGCGCGCCACGATCATCTCCTCGCCCTCGGAGGGCCAGCCGCGCAGGCCCAGCATCGTGCTGTAGAAGCCCTCGTGCATCACGCCATCGCTTACCAGCGAGTAGTCCTGGCAGTGGTCCATGACCGGCAGGTCGAACATGGTCGCGTACTCAAGGGCGCGCCGCATCAACTCGTGGTTCTGGATGCAATGGCCGTCGTCGGTGAGGGCCACGACCCCCGCGTTCTTCAATGAGCCGATGGTGGCCAGCTCCTCGCCGGCGATGCCTTTGCTGATCGCGCCGGCGACCAGCACGTTGACGACGCCGCGTTCCAGGGCCCGGTCACGAATCCAGGCCACGGTGCTGGGGTTGTCGATCGGTGGCACCGTGTTGGGCATGCACACGATCGAGGTGAAGCCGCCCTGGGCCGCCGCCGCCGTGCCGGTGGCAATGGTTTCCTTGAGGCTCTGCCCCGGCTCCCGGAGATGGACGTGCAGGTCAATCAAGCCCGGAGCGACCACGAGGCCGCGCACGTTCCGGCGGACAGCGTCCGCGGGTGCCGTGCGAGCCGCTTCGGCGCCCAATGCCGCCACGCGGCCCTCCACCAGCAGCACATCGGCAATCGCGTCCAGTTTCTGGCTGGGGTCCACGACCCGGCCCTGGCTGAGCAACAGCGCGTTCATCGGGATTAAAGCAATACAATTTCCGGCCCGCTCGGGGCGAGCAAAAACTCGCGGTTCACCATCACCGGAGCCGCCGGGATCAGGGCGTGGAGATCAGGCCGCCGCCGGCAGCCGTCGCCAGTAGGCAATCCGGCCCGGATTCCAGAAGCAGGCGGCGATGTCGCCGTTGGCCAGCCAGATGGCGTCGTGCGGGTGCGCGAAGCCGTGCGCGCCGAGGAGTTTTCCCGCCTCGATCACGGAAACGACCCGGTTGTCCTTGTCGAGGATGACCAGCGGTCCGTTGAGGTCCGGGACCAGCACGTGGTCGCCCCAGATGTCGGCGTTGCAGGGCGCGGTGATTTCCTTCGCCTCGATGGTGCTGTGGTAAGACCCGTTGACGGTGCAATATTCGAGCCGCTTGTTGCCGCGGTCGGCGGTCAGGAGCAGCTTGCGCCGCGGATCGTACGTGATGCCGTGCGGGCAGTTGAGTTCGCCGTGGGCCGCGCCCAGACCGCCCCATGATTTGCCGGCATAAATCCCGTCGGCCGGGTTCAATTCGTGGATCATGCTGCTTCCGTAGCCATCGGCCACCACCACGCGCTCCCGCTCCGGGGGCACCACCGCATCCGTCGGCTTGTAATGGCCCATCTGCGCCGACCATTTCTGTGTCCACAAGACCTGGCCATCGAGCGTGGTCTTGTGGACGGTCGCGTCGTTGTTCGCATGGTAGAGCACCGCCTTCCCATCCGGAGCGATGTGAATGTTCAACCCATGAGGCACGCCCTGGGCGAGCGCATTGTCGTGGCCGAGCAGGACCGGGTGGGTGCCATCGGGATTAAACCGGACCAGACAGCGGGTGTCAGGCTCGACGGCTTCCGGTTCGAACGTGAAGAAAATATTGCCGGCGGTGTCGCGGCACAGGCCGTGGCCGTTCTTCATCTTCACCTCGGGCGGGAGCTTGAGCCTGGCCGGGACGTATTCGTAGCGGAACTCGCCGGCGCCGCTGATGATCGGCCCGATGGGCAGGGGCGCATCCGCGGCCGCCAGCTCGAACGTGTGGTCAGGGAAATGATGGTGCGGATGGGCGTGCGCGGCCAGCCCGCCGGCGGCGAACGACGCGGTGGTGAAGATGAATCCTCGGCGATTCATGGAGTGGCTATCGGGGTGTTGGGTTGTTGGCAGCGGGGAGGTTCAGCCTGGCAAGGAACGGCCGCGGGTCCTTTTGGAACTTCGCCTTGCACCGGTCACAGCAAAACGCGACCAACTGGCCCGCGTAAAAAACCGTTTTTGCAGGGTCGGCCGGCGTCCCGGTGACCGGACACGCGGTGTTGACAGGTTTGACGGCGGCGGTCGTGTTGGTCGGCTCAGCGACGCCCGTATCCACCGTCATCGCCTGGTCCTTGATCTTCGCCTTGAGCTGCTCAATTTCCTCGCGCCACTGCTGGGTTTGTTGGGGATCAAGTTTCGCGCTGGCGAAGGCCCGGGCCGCCTCCGGGGTGACGTGAGTTTGCCAGAGATAGAGCTGCTTGAGTTTGGGCAGATGTTGGAGGGCGGCGAGGCCGGTGTCGGTTACGGCCGTGCCATAAAGATTCAAGTAATCCAGTTCGGTCAGGGTCGCGAGCTGGGCGAGTCCCGCATCGCTCACTGCCGTGCGCTCCAGGTGCAGGCGGGCGAGGTGGGGCATGGTGGCGACGGAACCCAGGCCCGCGTCCGTCACCCGCGTGCCGCCGAGGTCGAGCCACCGGAGGTTCAGTGCGATGGGGGCCAGGCGGGCCAGGGCGGCGTCATCGAAGTTGGTGCGGGCCAGGCTGGCATTGGCCTGAAGCCACGGCGCGTTCGGCGAGAGCGGGGTGATCACAATGTCCAGTTCGTCCGCGAGTTGTCCGGCAATGGCCTGCACCTCGCGCAACGGCCGGGCCGGGGCCAACTTGGCGGTGGTCGGTGCCAGGCCAAACCGCTGCTCGAGAATTTGGAGGATGGCCGCGGGCGGCCGCAGCTCGCTGACCTTGGCGTCCTCGGGCGCGCCGGCGTCAATCCACCACTGGAGCAGCGCGACGTCGTCCACGGATGGCTGCGGTTTGCCCTCCGGCGGCATGTGGTCCTCATTCTCGGGCGGCAGCTTAATGCGGCGGATCAGGGTGCTTTCGCCCGACTTGCCGGCCACCATGACGGCGCCATGCTCGCTGCCCCGGCGCAATGCCGCGGGCGTATCGAGCCGCAGGCCCGCCTTGGCCTTCGCCGGTCCGTGGCAGGAGAGGCAATTAGGTTCGAGAATCGGCGCAATCACCCCGCTGAATACCGGCGTTTCGGCGAGACTGGCCGGCTTGCTCGCGGTTGCCGGGGCTGGCCGGGCTGGTCCGCCGAACCAGTTGCGGACCGGTGTGGGCGCGTAGCGGACGAGGTAATCGCTGCCGTGCGTGAGCGAGCCGCCGAAATGGCTGGCGACGACGAGCGCGGCCACGGTGACCGCGAGGCAAAGACGATAAAGCCGATGGCAGTCGCAGCGGTAAAGCAGCGCGGCCAGCAGGCAGGCCGCCGCGGTGCCCAGGCCGGTCCATTTGTGCCATTGCAGCAGATGCGGGTCGTAACCGCCCGCGTGCGAAAGCAGCCAGCCACAGCCGGCGGCGCCCGCCGCGGCCGGCACCGCCAGGGCCAGGACCCAGCCGGCGGCGGCGTTGGCCTCGCGCCGGCCCGTCCAGCGCGCGATCAGTTCGAGCGCCGCCAGCAAGAGGACGAAGCCGATCGGCAGATGCACCAGCAGCGGATGCAATCGGCCGATGAAGAGGCTGAAATCGGAGGCCGTCATGCGTGAACGGTGCGAGGGTGGCCGCGCCGCATCGGAGGGCGGTCGGTGGAGGTGAAAGGCCCGGCCTCGCCGTGGGGTTTCATGTGGATGGTCAGGCCAGAATGCCCCGCACTGGGTTGGCTTCCTCCGTGCCGGTGAGGCGCTGGTCGAGCCCCTGGAAGTTGTAGGTCAGGCGGTGGTGGTCAATCCCCATGAGGTGCAAGAGGGTGGCATTGAGGTCGCGGATGTGAACCGGGTCACGCACGATATTGTAACTGAAATCATCTGTTTCGCCATACACCACACCGCCGCGCACACCGCCGCCGGCCATCCACATGGTGTAGCAGCGCGGGTGGTGGTCGCGGCCGTAATTCGTCCGGCTCAGCTCGCCCTGGCAATAGACCGTCCGCCCGAACTCGCCGCCCCAGACCACCAGGGTTTCGTCCAGCAGGCCGCGCTGTTTGAGATCGAGGATGAGCCCGCGGCAGGCCTGGTCCACGTCGCGACACTGGAGCGGCAGATCGCGCGGCAGATCGCCATGATGATCCCACTCGCGGTGGAGCAACTGCACGACGCGCACGCCGCGCTCGATCAGTCGTCGCGCGAGCAACGCGCTGGCGGCGAATGTGCCCGGCTGGGTAACCTCCGGTCCGTAGAGGTCGAGCACCGACTTCGGTTCGCCGGAGATGTCGGTGAGGTCCGGGATCGAGGTCTGCATCCGGAACGCCATTTCATATTGCGCGATCCGCGTTTGAATTTCGGGATCGCCGCTTTGGTACAGTGCCGCTTCGTTCAACTTTGACAGGCCGTCGAGCATGGTCCGCCGCACGGCGGGGTCCACGCCCGGCGGGTTGTTCAAGAACAGGACGGGGTCGCCGTTCGCCCGCAACGCGACGCCCTGGTGCTTGGACGGGAGGAAGCCGGCGCCCCAGAGCCGCTGATACAACGCCTGCGCGTCCCGCTTGGCGGACCAGCGGGGCGTCATGACCACGAACGCCGGCAGGTTCTCCGCCTCGCTGCCCAACCCGTAGGAAAGCCAGGCGCCGATGCTCGGTTTGCCGGGGATTTGGTTGCCGGTCAGGATGAAAGTCGAGGCGGGATCGTGGTTGATCGCCTCGGTGTAAACGGACCGGACCACGGCGAGTTCGTCCACGATCTGCGCCGTGTGCGGCAGCAGCTCGCTCACCATGGTGCCGCACTCGCCATGCGGGGCGAACTGGTAGATGGACGGCGCGATGGGAAACCGCTTCTGGCCGGAAGTCATCGTCGTCAGCCGCTGGCCCTGGCGGATCGAGTCCGGCAGGTCGCTGTCGTAGCGTGCGGCGAGCCCGGGTTTGTAATCCCAGAGGTCAATCTGCGACGGCGCGCCGTTCATGAACAGGTAGATCAGGTGGCGTGCCTTCGGGGCGAAATGCGGCAAACCCGGCAGCGGCGGATGGGTGCGGGCGCGCGGCGTGGCGGCGGCGCGGGCGTGAAACCACTCGGGGAACATGAGCGAAGCCAGCGCGATGCGGCCGGCGGCCAGGCCGCTGCGCTTGAAGAACGCGCGGCGCGTCTGGCGCAGGAGCATGTCGTTCACGGGGTCCATGGTTCAATTCTTGGTGAGTACTTCATCGAGGTTGAGCAGGAGGTTGGCGACCATCGTGTAGGCGGCGAGTTCGTCGGCGGGCACATCGTCGGGGACCTTAAATTCGCCCACACTGACCGCCTGGCGGGCGGCTTCAGGATTGGCGGCGAAGAGCGTCCGCTCCGCGGCGAGATTCTGGGCGAGCACGGCACACTCCTCGCTGCCGGGCGGCCGCGCGGTCACGAGCCGGAACCCGTAGCGCAGGCGGTCGCCGTCGCTCTTTCCACCGTTGTGAAGCATCCGGTAGCCTAGCTGGCGCGCCGCCTCGAAGTAGGTCACGTCATTCATCGTGAGCAACGCCTGAAGCGGCGTGTTGGTGCGCTCGCGCCGGACGCGGCATTGCTCCCGCGACGGGGCGTCGAACGTGGTCATTTCGGGCGGCGCGGCGGTGCGCTTCCAGAACAAATACAAGCTGCGGCGGTAGAGCGCGTCGCCATGGTCCTGAACGTACTTCGCCGTGTTGCTTGTGGTGTAGCCGACGGCCTCCCAGATGCCGGAGGGCTGGTAGGAGCGCACCGCATGACCGCCCATTTCGAAGTTCAGCAGTCCGCCGAGGAACAGGGCGCTGTCGCGCAACGCCTCCGCATCGAGCCGGTAGCGCGGTCCGCGTGCCAGCAGGCGGTTCTCGGGATCGAGCCGCGCCAGTTCGGGCGTCACCCGCGAGTCCTGGCGATACGTCGCTGACGTGACCAGCAGGCGGACGAAGCGCTTGGTTTCCCAGCCGCTGGCGACGAAATCGGTGGCGAGCCAGTCGAGCAGTTCCGGATGCGACGGCCATTCGCCGCGCGTGCCAAAGTCCTCCGCTGTCTTGACGATCCCGGTGCCGAAGAACTGCTGCCAGAAGCGGTTGACGGTGACGCGCGCCGTGAGCGGGTGCTGCGGCTTGACCAGCCACTTCGCGAACGTGAGCCGGTTGGTCACCTCCCCCGGCGGCAACGGGGGCAGGATGGCCGGCACACCGGGGCCGACGAGCTCGCCATGCTTGTCGTACTGGCCGCGAATCAGGACCCAGGCCGGCCGCGGCTGGTCCAGTTCCTTGGAGATCAGCGTGGCCGGAATGGCCTGGTCGAGCGCCTCGCGCTGCGCGCGGACGCTCTTGAGTTCGGCGCGCAACGGCGCGAGGCCGGATTGAGGATCGTCGTAAGCGGCGAGCAGGTAGTGCTCCCGCAATTTCTGCTGCTCGGCGTCGCTCCGTTTGGCCGGGTCCGTTTTGAGCAATTCCTTGATTGCGCCCGGGAGCGCCGCGCCGTCTCCGGCTTCGCGCTCCAGCTTCGCCCAAGCTGCGAAGGACCAAGCCGGGTCCGTGGCCGGGTCATTGACTGACACCCGGCCGGCCTGATCCCAAAAGGCCGTGCCGTCGAACTGGGTGAACGCCAGGCCGGCGATCTTCGTGTCCGGGCGCAGTTCCAGCCGGGCGACGTCCACTTCGAGCCGCACCCATTTCCCGGTTTGCGGGAGCGGTCCCATCTGAACCTTTTCGACCGTGCCCTTCTGTCCGTAAGCAATGGCGTCAGGATCGCCCCAGTTGGCCCGCCGGCTCCATCCATCCACATGAAACTGCAACATAACCGCGCGCGGCGGGTCCTGGGGATCGAGATAGACGTTCGCAAACAATCGGTCGCCCGCGGCAACGACCACCGGCGCGTCTTTGACCGTAAAGAAAACCTGATGCAGGCCCTTGCCCGTGCGGCGCAGCGCCCGCTCGCCGCTCAAGACCGGGCCGGCATCGCGCCTGATCCACTGATAGGGCGCATTACCGGGATTGATTTGAACGTCGGCCCCCGCCGGAAAGTCGTCGTCCACCCAGACCATCTCCTTGGGCTCCGTTTTCGGCGCGTTGGTGGCGAGCGCGGGATCATGATAATCCAGCTTCGCCACCATTTCGTGCAGCCGGCGATCGAGCTGGGCCAGGCGGCCATCGAACTCCTCGAGCTGCTGGGTTTGCTGCGGCGAGGGAAGTTTCAGCGTCGGCGGCGGCAGCAGCGCGTTCCCGTCCATCGCGTTTTCGGCGATGTTATTGAAGATGGAGAAGACCTGGTAAAATTCTTTCTGCGAAATGGGGTCGAGCTTGTGGTCGTGGCAGACGGCGCAACCCATCGTTAGTCCCATAAACGCGGTGGAACTCGTCTCGACCCGGTCCACGGCGTAGCGGACCTGGAATTCCTCGTCAATCGCGCCGCCTTCACTGGTCGAGACATTGCAGCGGTTGAAGCCCGAGGCGACCAACTGTTCACGCGTAGGCTGGGGCAGCAGATCGCCGGCAAGCTGCCAGATGATGAATTGATCGTAGGGCAGGTTCTGGTTGAAGGCGCTCACGACCCAATCGCGGTAGGGCCACATTGCGCGTTCGTTGTCGAGGTGCAACCCGTGCGTGTCGCCGTAGCGCGTCACGTCCAGCCAGCAGCGCGCCATTTGTTCGCCGTATCGCGGCGAGGTCAGCAACCGGTCCACGACCCGCTCGTAGGCGTCGGGCCGGGTGTCCGCGAGGAACGCGTCCACCTCCTCCAGCGTGGGCGGCAGGCCGGTCAGATCGAACGTCACCCGGCGGATCAGGGTTTCCTTGGGTGCTTCCGGGGACGGCTTGAGCTGCTTGGATTCCAGGGTGGCGAGGATGAACCGGTCGAGATCATTCCGCGGCCAGTCAGCCTGGCGAATGGGCGGTGGGCCGGAGTGGACCGGCGGTTCGAAGGCCCAGTGCTTCTGATAAACGGCGCCTTGCTCGATCCAGCGGCCGAGCAAGGCGATCTGCTCCGGCTTGAGCTGCTTTCCAGAGTCGCGTGGCGGCATGTGGACGGCAGGATCGCTCGCGTTGATCCGCCGCCAGAGGTCGCTGTCGGCCAGACTGGCCGCCTTCACCGCCTGCCGGCCGTCATGCACCGCCGTGGCCCCCTCGGCCGTGTCGAGCCGCAACCCGGCTTTGCGCTTGTTGGCATCGAGGCCGTGGCAGGTGAAACAGTTGTCCGACAGAACCGGGCGGATGTGCTGGTTGAACTGGACCCGCTCGGGAAGTGCTGGCGCGTCACCGGCCAGCGCCGGGGAAGCAGCCAGCAACACACCCGCCAGCCAGCCCAAGCTGGGACAGGCCAGGATGCGATTTCGCCGGGCAAACCGGCCTGATCCCCGGCGCGGCGGCGGAATGTGCCGCCGCGCCGGGAGGGCGTCCTTGGTCATGCCGGTGCGTGCTGCCATCGGGTGATGGTTTGTATGCCGCAATTTACTCGTCCACATCAATTCGACAAGCTGAAAGACGGAATTAGCGCGGCAATTGTTCAATGCGCGCCGGTGCGGCGCTCCGGGCGGGGCGGGGCGTCCGCTCACTCCGGCAGCGGCTGGCCGCGGGTCTCGCGCGCGAAGGGCAGCAGGAGCAGGCCGAACACGTAGATCACCGCCACGGCGCTGGCGGCGCGCCCCAGACTCCCCAGGGCGGCCACCAGGCTGGCGGTCACCAGCGGTCCGGTGGCGGCGAGCACGCGTCCGGCGTTGAAACAGAAGCCCGCCCCGGTGGCGCGGAGACGCGTCGGAAACAGCTCCGGCAGATAGATGGGAAAACCGCTGAAGATTCCGTTGTTGAAGAAGCCCAGAAGCGGCAGCAAGAGCAGGACGTGGCCATAACTGCGCGGCACGAGAAACGTGACCGGCAGCATCACGAGGCTGCCGAGGCACATCACGGCAAACGCGGTGCGTCGTCCCCAGCGGTCCGCGATCGGTCCGAAACTCAGGTAGCCTGCGAGGGCGCCCACGTTCAACATCATCGCGGCATAACTGGCGCGGGCGGTCAGGGCGGCGGCGTCCAGGTCGCGGAGATCGGGCAGGCTGCGGACGAGGGTCGGCGTCCAGTTGGTCGCGCCCCACAGGCCGAACACGGCGACAAACGCCAGCCCCGATCCCACCAGGGTGCCGCGGAGCATCTCCGGAGCGAACAGCGCAGCCAGTTGACCCGGACGGCGCCGGCCGGGACCCTGCGCCGCGGCGCGCGCCTTCACCCAGCGCTCCGGTTCCTTGACCCAGACGCGCAGGAGCAGGGCCACGAAGGCGGGAGCGACGCCCACGACGAACACCATCCGCCAGCCGTTGTTCCGCAGGAGCAGGGTGATGACCGCCGCGGCGAGGAAACCCGCCGCCCAGGCCGATTGGAGCAACCCCGCGGCGCGGGCCCGCCTGGCCTCGGGCCACACCTCGGCGACGAGCGAGGCGCCGGCGGCCCATTCACCGCCAATCCCGAGCGCGGTGAGGAACCGGAACAATCCCAGTTGCCACCAGGTCTGCGAAAGCGCGGCCATGCCGGTGAACACGGCGTAGATCAGGATCGTGAAGACCAGCGTTTTCGTGCGTCCATAGACATCCGCCATGATGCCGAAGAGAATGCCGCCCAGGGCCCAGCCAATCAGGAAGACGGAAAAGATAATGCCGCCGGTTTTGCCGATCAGGTCCGCGGTAACGGGAGGGCCGCCCGGCGTCTGGAGAAGGTCGTGCAGGGCGGGGTGGAGCACGAGCGCATAGATCGTGGCATCCATCGAATCGAACACCCAGCCGAGCCAGGCGACGAACAGCACCAGCCATTGGTAGCGCGTGATGCCGTCGCGCCAGGAGGTGGGTTGCACGCCGCCGACTTTAGGCGAAGAACTGGCGGTGACAAGCTTGGGAGCGAGGCGAAGCTGAACCGCCCCACGCTCGTCATCTCCCACAACAAGACGCTGGCGGCGCAGCGTTCGCAGCCGTTTGCCGGTGCGTGTGCTGCGTTGACGTTCGCCCGATTTGCTGCGATTCTGCGGCCATGAAATTGCAGGTCAACCGCGAGGCGCTGGGGCAGTTCTGCCGGCAGCGCGGCATCGCCCGGCTGGACTTCTTTGGCTCGGCGTTGCGCGAGGATTTCCACGAGGACAGCGACGTGGATCTGCTTTGCTCAATCCGGCCCGACGTCAAGTGCGGCTTGTTTGAGTGGGTCGCCTTGAAACTAGACTTGGAGAACTTGTTTGGCCGTCCGGTGGACTTGGTGAGCCGTTGGGGCATTGAACACAGCCGCAATCCGTATCGCAAGCACGCCATCCTCTCAACGGCCGTTCCGCTCTATGTCGAGGGATAACGCCTATTTGCGGGACATCCTGAACGCTGCCCAGGCCATCCGGCGGTTTGTGGTCGGCGTCAGCAAGGAGGAATTCCTCGCCGACGAGGAGAAGTACGAGGCGGTCAATCGGAAGTTCGAGATCATTGGCGAGGCGACCAAACGCTTGAGCCCGGAAGCGCGAGCCAGGTTTCCCGGCATTCCGTGGCAACTCGTCGCCGGCCTGCGCGATGTGCTGATTCTCGATTACGACGAGGTGAACCTGAACGTGGTTTGGGATGCGGCAATGGACAGTTTGCCACCGCTGATCTCGCAATTGGAGTCCTACCTGGCTGCGCATCCTCTGCCGGAATCCAACGGCCCGCCGGCCGATGTTTGACCTCGTTGCACCCTTCGCCCCCGCCGGCGACCAGCCGCAAGCGATTGCGAAGCTGACCGCGGGGCTGTTGTCCGGCGCGCGGCACCAGGTGCTGCTCGGGGTGACCGGCTCCGGCAAGACCTTCACCATCGCCAACGTCATCGCCGCGGTGGACCGGCCCACGCTCGTCATCTCCCACAACAAGACGCTGGCGGCGCAGCTCTACGCCGAGTTCAAGGGATTTTTCCCGCGCAACGCCGTCGAGTATTTCGTCTCCTACTTCGATTATTACCAGCCCGAGGCCTACATCCCGCGCACCGACACGTTCATCGAGAAGGACTCGAGCCGGAACGAGGACATCGAGCGGTTGCGGCTCTCGACCATGAGCAGCCTGTTTGCGCGCCGCGACGTGGTGGTGGTGGCCAGTGTGTCGTGCATTTATGGCATCGGCAGCAAGGAGGATTATGAGGCCAGCATCATCCCGCTCCGTGTGGGTCAGGCGCTGACGCGCGAGCAACTGCTCGAACGGCTCGTGGCACTGCAGTACAATCGCAATGACGTGGCGTTCGAGCGCGGGCAGTTCCGCGTGCGCGGCGACACCGTCGAGCTGTGCCCCGCTTATCGCGAGGACGCCCTGCGCGTCGAATTTTTCGGCGACCAGATCGAGCGGCTGACCCGCTTCGATCCTCTCACCGGCAAGAAACTGGAGCAACTGGGCGACGTGACGGTTTTCCCCGGCAAACAGTTTGTCACGCCGCTGGAGAAGATGAAGCCCGCGCTCCTCAGCATCCGCGAGGAACTGGGCGACCGCATCGCCTGGTTCGAGCAGCACGACAAACTGATCGAGGCGCAACGCATCAAGATGCGCACCGAGTATGACCTCGAAATGATGGAGGAAATGGGGTTCTGCTCCGGCATCGAGAATTACTCGCGCCACATCGCCGCTCGTCCGCCCGGTTCGCGCCCGGCCACGCTGCTGGATTTTTTTCCGAAGGACTTCCTCCTGGTCATTGATGAGTCCCATGCCACGGTGCCGCAGATCGGCGGGATGCACGCCGGCGACATGTCGCGCAAGAAAGTCCTGGTCGAGTACGGTTTCCGTCTCCCCAGCGCGCTCGACAATCGCCCGCTGAATTTCCCGGAATTCCAGTCGCTCCAGGGCCAGACCATTTATGTGAGCGCCACGCCCGGCCCGCAGGAACTGGAGTGGGCGCGTAGGACTGGCGTCGCGCCTGTCTCTGATCAAGGAAATGAAAATGGAGACAGGCGCGACGCCTGTCTCACGGGGGTGGTCGAACTGGTCGTGCGCCCGACCGGGCTGGTGGACCCCAAGATCACGCTCAAGCCGTTGCGCGGCCAGATTGACGATCTGATCGAGGAAGCGCGGAAGCGGGTCGAGCTCAAGGAACGGGTCCTGGTCACGACCTTGACCAAGCGTACCGCGGAGGAACTGACCGATTACCTGCGCGACGTCGGGATCAATGTTCGTTACCTGCACAGCGAGATTGACGCCATCGAGCGCGTCGAGATTCTGCGCGCCCTGCGCAAGGGCGAGTTTGACGTGCTGGTTGGCATCAACCTGCTGCGAGAAGGGCTGGACCTGCCGGAAGTGTCGCTCGTCGCGATTCTCGATGCCGACAAGGAGGGCTATCTGCGCAGCACCACCAGCCTCATCCAGACGGCCGGTCGGGCGGCACGGCATCTACACGGGGAGGTGATTCTCTACGCCGACGTGAAAACGCAGAGCATCCAGAGATTTCTGGCGATTTCGAATTACCGGCGCGAGCGGCAGCTTGCCTACAACGCGGAGCATCATATCACACCGCGGAGCGTGAGCCGGGCGGTGGAGGACAGCCTCGCCAGCTACGCCTCGACCCGGCAGGAAGCGGGGGCGGTTTTGCGCGAGGCGGGCGCGGATTTCGACGTGACGGAAACCTTGCGCGAGCTCGAGGAGGAAATGCTCACCGCTGCCAACAACCTCGAGTTCGAGAAGGCGGCGTTGTTGCGCGACCAGATCAAGGAACTCAAGCGGCAGTTCGGCCTGGGCAGCGCGCCGGTGAAGGCATCGGGGACCAACGCCGCAGTCACGGTGAGTTACCGCAAGGGCAGAAAACGGCGGTAAACGGAGAGGCAGGCGTGTCCGCGTGAGTCGTTGACAGCGTCCAGGCCGTCCACCAGATTTCGAGTCATCCCAACCGTGATGCGAATCGGCCCGTATCGCTTTCACTTTTACAGCCGTGAAGAGAGCGAGCCGCCGCATGTCCACGTGGCCTGCGAGGACAGGGAGGCCAAATTCTGGCTTCGACCCGTTTCCCTCGCCGCCAATCACGGTTTCAAGAACGCCGAGTTGTCCCGCCTCCAGCGGCTCGTGGAAGAGCATTGCCAGAAGTTCTTGGACGCCTAGATTGATCGCCATGGGAATTGAGACAAAAGAAACCGTCGCCGTCCGTTGCTGGGTGGAAGGCCGTCGTGTCTCGCTGGAGTTGGGCGACGGGCGGATCGTCAGTTTCCCTGCGTCGAAATACCCCTTGCTGGTCAACGCTGCCCAGCCCCTGCTGGAAAAGGTCCGGCTGCGCCTGCACGGCCTGGCGCTGCGTTGGGAGGAACTCGACGAGGACATCTGGGTGGAGGACGCCGTTTGCGGACGCTTTCCCCGCCCGCGAGAAATGGCGGCGGCTTGATTTTTAAGTGGCGCGCCCGGCCTGGCCGATGACGCCGAGCGATGCTGGTCTTTCCTTCGCTGGCCTTGCCCCGGCCCTCAAACGCCACGCGCTCGACGGCGTGAAGACGGCTTTCGAATGCGGAATGCGGAACGGGGAGTGCGGAATCCGGCGGCAGCGCGGAGGTCCCATCGGCCGCTTGGCCGGGCGTCCCGCCTGGCGTTCGTCCTGGCAGCGAGACGCGGCCCAAACTCGCAGGCGAGGACCTGTCTGCCGCGGCACAGGCAGGCGCCTGCGCTACCACCTCGGCCGCCAGCCGCCACTGGCTGGCTTTCAGGTTTTCCGGGGACGGAGAACTGGCGGACTCGCCGGGCGGCGTTTCCGCCAGCAACCGTTCGGTTTGGGTGGCGCGGAAGGATTCGTTTTGCGACTGCACCCATTCCGCGTAGATGTTACCGCTGTGCGTTTCGTGATTGGTCCGGAACCGGCATTTTGTCGGGCATTTCAGGAAGGCATCGAAGAGGGACGGTGTGATCGTCATGGAGGCAAGTTACGCCTCTCTGCGGCCAGGACCACTATGGTGAGCCACCGCAAGGGCAGGAAGCGGTCTTGGAACGCGGCGTCGGCTTTGTCCCGGTCACGGCACCCGCACGCTGCGATAGAAGCGTTTGGGCTGGTTGGTCGAACTGAGGTCCACCCAGAAATAGGGGCTGGCGGGCAGGGTGACGTTGGTCAAGGCGGTCCAACTGTTGGTGTTGGTCACGTCGCTGAGATAATCAATGCGGTAGGTCAGGCCGACGGTGCCGTAGATGTCCAGGCCGGCCAGCAGGTTGAGCACGAGCGAACCGGCATTCAGGTCGGGCACGCCGAACGTCGAAGAGCCGCTGCTTTGGCCCACGCTGCTGACGGTGACCGGCACGGTTCCGGCGGGCAGCCCCGGCGGCACCACGACAACCAACTCCGTGCCCGCGGGGTTGACGCTAATGACCTGGGCCGGGGCGTTGCCGAACAAGATGACGTTGTTGGTGGCATTGGGATCGAACCCGGTGCCGACGATGGTCACCTGGCTGCCGGGCAGGGCGTTTGTCGGAGTGATCGAAATGATCGCCGGCGGCGGATTCGTCGGCGCCTGACCCACGACAAAGAAGGGTGCCACGTCAATGGCGGTGGCGTGGTAGTTTCCATCCACGCCGAGCAACTCGGCCTTGTAGCGCACCGTGCGCGGGCCGATGCCGGGCGTGGAGAAGTAGTAGCCGCTGTTGTCCGAGTAAATTTCATCACCTTTTACGGCGTCGCCGTTCGCTCCGTCGTCGTGCAGGCTGGAGCCTTGCCAGGTGGCGGGATCAGCGATGCCGTTGAGCAGGATCCCCGCCTGCGCCCCGCCGCCCGAAACCAGGCCGTCGGTGGGCGCCGGGTGAAAGGCGAAAACGGGGCTGGGGCCATTGGTAGTGATGTACGGCGGGCTGGCCGAGGCGCCAGTGATGATCGGGGCCAGGCCGAGACTGGCAGGATTAAGTTCCGCGGTACCGATCTGCAAGTGGCCACCATCGTTGGCCCCCGCCGGGGTGAGATAAGCAAAATGGGTCGCGTTGCTGTCCATCACACCGCGATAAAAGCCCCATTGCAGGACGTTGTTCGCCGCGAACCGGGCCGACCACCCCAGTTCCAGCCGTCCACTGCCGTCCGTGTTAAACAGGTAGCTCGTGTCCCCGAACAACAGCTTGGAACCGTCGCCGCTCAACTGGATGATGTCGGTGGCGACGCCGTACCCGCCGCTGCTCTGATTGGTGCTGTAATTGCTCAGCAACACGCGCCGGCCGGTGCCATCCCAGTTGAAGACGCCCAGTTCTTCGCCGCTGGAGCAACAGGGAGCATAGCCGAAATAGTAGAAGACTTTGCTGCCGTCTCCGTTCAGACCCACTTTGTTGAAGGTCCAGATCGGTGTGGGCGCCAGCGGAAGCTCGTGCAGACCGGTCCCGGCCATGCTCAGGCCCAACAGGCGATAGCCATTGGTTGGGGTCCAAAGGTAGCAGACCAGCTTCGAGCCATCTCCGGAAAGGCCGAAGGGCGTGCCGCCATTCCATCCATAGAAATAGCCATCGGGGATCATTTGGGCGGTCGTCAGGCCAAAAAAGAGCGCGAAGCTGGTCAGTCCGCCGATTTCGCGGAGGCCCGTGCCGTCGGCATTCACCACGTACAGCCCGGGTTCTCGAGTTCCCGTGTCGGGCGTCGTTCCGAAATTGCGGTCGTTGGAGAAAAACACCTGTGTGCCGTCCGGCGAAAGGCGGAAGTCTGGATACCCGCCGTTGACTTGAATGACCTGATGCGGATTGCTGCCGTCCGCGTTGACCAGTCGCGCCAAGCCATAACCGTCCGTGGACAGGATCCTCGAGCCGTCCGCGTTGATGTCCACTTTAGGATAGGTGTCGAAGACCGGGTAGATGTCCACGAGATTGAGGCCGGTGCCGTCAAAGTTGACGGAGTAGATGAGGTTGCTTCGGGAAGGCGTCCCATAGTAGGGGCGCGCAAAGGCAATCCTGTGGCCGTCCGAACTGATAACCAAGGAATGGTTGTTGGCCACGACGCCGTTGTTGGTGAACTCGGTCAACTGGTGGTAGGCCAGCGTGCGGAGCACGGTGGCCCCAAAGGCGGGCGCACAGGCCAACATGGCGGCCAAGGCAGTCACCCGCATCACTCGTTTGGAGGTGTTGAAACCGGAATCAAGGGTTGTGAGTTTCATGGTTGGTTCTGGGTTGTGTGGTTGTTAATGGGGCTGGCGTGGTGGCTCAAGGAAGTGGCACCGAGCGGTAGAATCGCCTGGGTTGATTCGTCGAACTCCTCGTGCGCGCCGGGGGAGGGTGCGTTGTCAAAGCCGCGGTCGCACACAAAGAACACCCGGTTGCCCTTGGGCGAGGCCAACCCTCCACCACGCAGTGGTTCCCTGACGACCACCCCCAGTCCCTTGCCCGCCGCATATTCCTGCCCGGCCCGGCCCGCCTGGAAGTCCGCGTCCATGAAGTTGTATTGGATCCGGCAGAAGGACCAGTCGCAAGTATCCAGGATCGGCTTGAACTGCGGCGTCTGGTCGTGAAAGGGAAAACCCGCGGGCTTGATTCTCCCATCAGCGCGCGCTGCATCCAGGAACTCCGTGATGCCAAGCTGTCTGAGCCTCGGCCAAAGCTCCGCTGTCAGGCTATGCACCAGGTAGAAACCGATATGGTCCGTCTGGAGCCGATCAAGCTGCTGGTCGAGGTAGCGGTCCATGTCCGCCCGGCTCTGGATGAACCAACCGGGCAGCTTGGTCGCCACCCGGACCCGCTCCCGCTGCGTTTTCAACGCCCGCCCCAGCAACACCTCGCTCATGCCCGCCTGGAAGGGGACTTCCGATTGGCAGATGCAGGCCGTGTCGAAATAGTTCACCCCGTCGTGGATGGCACAATCCACCATCGCCTGGGCCTTGTCCTCGTCGATGAGATGAGCCTTGTCCCCCCGGGGCGGCAGGCGCATGCAGCCGAAGCCCAGGATCGAAACGCTCCGGCCAGTTTTTCCAACGCGTCGGTACAGCATGTGAACGGGCCGAGCATATTCTCTGGTCGGAAAATCTCAACCGCGGATTTGCCCTGCGTTTCTACACGAGTTGACCCAAGCAGGAGGTAACGTTGGAAACCTTTGCAACCTGTTTCCCCTACGCGCGGGGCCCCCCCGCCGAGGATTGAAATCGAGGTCCACAAGGTCCACAAGATTGATTCAGTGGATGGTTTCCGGTTGGTTGGCCCGCCAACGCGCTTTCCCGTCCAGGCAATCTGTGGCACATTGAATGCATGAAGTCTGGTTTCACGCTTCCTGGCCTATGCGCAATCGTTGGGTGCGCCGGCTTGCTCCGCGCTCAAGTCCTGCAGCCGGTCATGGCGCAGGTGGATTTGTCCAGTCTGGTCACGACCGGCGGTATGACCTATGCCGGATACACGTGGACAATGGGCGGCTGCCTGAAACTGGAGCCCTTCGGGCCCGTCATCCGTAACGGCGGCGATTTTTCGTTTGATTTCGACTTCTCATTGGAGACCGGAGTGCCTTGCCCGCAGGATGTCTTCTCTGAATCCGCCACCGTCGTTTTAGGCGCATTGGCTCCGGGCGCCTACACCTTGACCACAACCTCTTGGGGCGTGCCGGTCGCGACCAACACCTTCACCGTTCCGACAAACTCCACGGCCATGCTCCAACCCATCGGTTTTGCCGCCGACGGATCGTTTCAAATACAGTTGAACGGCGTTGCCTACGTGCATTACGTCCTGCAAAGCTCGACGAATTTCGTGAAGTGGACCTCGCTTTCGACCAATTTCATGGGGCAGCCGTTGAGGGACACCTGCCCCGGCTTGCCCGGCTTGCGCCTTTACCGCGTGCAAATTCCCCAGACAGTGACTCTCGGTCCCGGCCCTGGGTTATGACCGGATCGGGGATTTTCTGAAGCATTGTCTTCCAGTCAATTCCCCAAGCGAGAACCATACGCGATCGAACCGAAGAACCATGCAGCGTGGTTGCCCTCGGATCCAAACGAAAAGCAGCACCATCGCCCTGCCCTTGCTCCAAGCCCCACCTGCACGCCGCAGGCAGGGTGAAGGGGATTGGAAGCGCTCAGTGCGTCTGCCAAGCTTCGCCCCCCACAGGCGAAGTTCAGAACGGCCAGTTGATCCCGGCTGAAATGTAAGCCCCGGTTGACAGGTCAAGTCGTGCCTGACGCCCGCCTCCACTCACCAGCGCGTCTCCCAGCGGCATGAATTGGGCGCTAAGGTAAATGTCCCAGTTTGACGCCGGGTGATACATGACGGTGGCGGCAACGTACCCACCATAGACCAGATCCGTCGCGCCGATTTTCCCGCTGTTGGTGGCTTTGCCCCCGTCGGAGAGCACGGCGGTTTCGTTGAACTTGTAGTTGGCGGAAACCAGCCCCATGGCAAAACCACCGCTGGCTTCTACCGCCCAGCGTTTGCTCAAAGGCCAGTACACCGTCGGACCGAGCCGGAAACTGAACAGATCTGCGTCCAGCGTGCGTGTGCCGGTGAGCGTGCCGCTCATGGTGTTGGCTGGCAGAGCGGTCGCCACATCGTGAATCGTCGGCCCGATGCCGCTCGGACCGCCGTTGTAAGGCGCCGTGGGCAGCACAATGCCGGCGGTACTGAAGGAATAAACCGCCTGCGAGAAATCAGCCGGCAGCGGGTGGCTGTCGGTGATGCCAATGGGCAGAAGGCCGAAGCCGAATTCCCAGCCGATTTGCGCGGGCCCCCAATGGGTCACCTCCCCGCCGTAGGCCAGGTCCACCCCCATGTATTGCACGCCCATGCCGCCGCTCGACTCGCTGCCACTGTAATCGAATGACGTGGCGCTGTGAAACACGAGGGTCTGGGCTGCAGGATTGTACTGTGAGGCGCTGGTGTAGCCCCAATTGGACGTGTACCCCCCCGCGTTTCCCGTCCGGTCCACCAGCACGTAGCCGTCATCGTAAGAGTGATTCGCTCCGCTGACGCCCACCGGCCCGGGCTGGCTGCTGGAGAGGCCGAACTGGCCATGCATGCTGAAGTCGGCCTTCAGATTCAGGCCGATCTGCATTCCCAACCGGAAATGCCGGGCCCAACTGTCGTCATCCGATTGCGCCTGCACTGGACCGGCCAACAGCCCGGCTCCGGCGAAACCGCAGAGCCAGCGCGCGGCGACGGGAAGAGCAGATTGCGTTGCTTTCACGGGTTGAAATTCCATGACTTCGGCCGTCACTGATTCAGTTGCACGCGATAAAAGCGCGCCGCGGTGCCCGCGGGCTGGCTGATGGTTTCCGGCGGGCCGTTGTCAATCCACTGCACCCGGTCGGCGGGCGCCATGATCGGCGGCTGGGCGGCCAGTGCGTTGGCGAAGGCGACATTATCGCTGTAAACAACGGAATAACTGCTGCCCGGCACCGCCGGAAATTCGATCAGCACGCCGCCCGCCGCCAGGTTCGTCACCGCCGTGATGTTGATGGGCGTCCCCGCCGGCGCGGACAAGTCAACCGCCGGAACGGCCACCGCCGCCAAAACCGGGTTTGCCACCGGCTGGCGCGTCGGCACAAAATACTCCAGGAGCAAATCCACGCTCTGATTCGTGGCCAAAGTTGCGCCGTAAATTACAAACGGACTGCCGCTGTTGGTGCCCACGGCATTGAACAGTTGGTTGGTCAACCCCGACACCACCACGCGCGCGGATGGCACCGCATTCGTCCCGCCATTGGTGAAGCGGGCCGTTTGCTCCATCAACCCGGTTTGCGGGTCATAGTGTTGCGTCGAAACCAGCGCGGCGGTCAGTTGACCCGCGAGGAAAGTGCCGATGTTGACGACGCCGGCGGCGGTGTCGTTGGCGCTATCGGTGTCGAGCAAGCCGGGAGCACCGACGACGACCGAAAAAGTCAGCAGCCCGGCAATGGTTGGCTGCACGGTGACCTGCAACCCGGCAAAACCACCGTTGGTCACGGTGCCCAGGGCGAAGACCAAACTGTTGTCGGCCAGGGTGTAAGGTTGGTTGGTTGGCGAGACACCGATCAATGTCACTCCGGAGGGCAGGATGTTGGTGAGCATCACGCCCGGCGCGTCGCCCGGCCCCTGATTGGTCACCGCCAGCGCGTAAGTCACCCAATCGTTGACCAGTGCGCTCGCACTCAGTCCGGCCAGCGTCACGCCCAGATCGGCCTGGGCCGGAATAACCGTGGTATCCACGCTGCTCGTTGTGTTGGTTATGCCCAAGGCAAAGATCGAGGCCGTGTCCGTGATGGTGCCGGCCACGGTTGGCTGAGCGGTGATCGTCATCTGGGCGAAGGCGCTGTCGGGGAAGGACACAATTTGAAAAATCACCTCCTGGCCGCTGGTGGAATAACTGCCGAGACTGTTGTTGGCCCCGAGGAAGACCGCCGAATCGGGCAGCGTGTTGCTCACGATGACGTTATTCAGCGGGAGGCCCATCGAATTGGTCAGATTGATGGTGTACGTCAGCACGTTGCTGACCAGCACTGGATCGGGCGAGTCAGTCAAAGAAAGCCCCAACCCTTGCGCCGCGGCCCGCAAACTGAAGATCAAGCCGCTGATCGCCAGCACCGAAACTATCCAGAAACGTACCTTGCCCTTCATGGAAATGAAATCGGCCCCCGGTGCTTCTCGGGCGCATTGCCTCCGACCACATGCCAAGGCAACGCCCGCACTCAAGCCGCACCGGCCATGACCATAGAACCAAAGTCGGGGCGATGCAAATCTGCAAATCTGCCAAGGCAGCTTGAAGCGCAGGGTGGGGGTGGTGGAAGCGCTCAATGCGTCTGCCAGCCTCAACGATTGCGAGCAGGGTTCCTGCTTTTGTCACCACGAATGAAGGGATGCGGATAGCAGGAACCCCATGCTTGCCAGCGACATACACATCGCTGAACTCCGGTGTTTGCGCCGCAAATGCGCTCAAGGTCAGTACCCGAAGTGCGATGAACTTCTTCATGATTCGATCTACTCACAAAATCCGCGTGCTTCCAGTTCGTCGCGAGGCTTTGCGCCCTGCTCCGGCGTCACTTCTGTATTCGGTAACCTCGCCAGGCCGAGATCCACGTCGTGCCTTGTCAACCTTGCCAGGGTGTTCGTTGGCTCAAAACCAACTGCGCCTCCCCGTCCCGCTGCGGTCGCCCGGCGGCGGCGGCTCGGCTGTTCAGGCTGCAGGACCTCCTAATGCGAAACGTCACGGAGTTGGATCGAGGCGCGGCGGTAATTCACACCAAGTTGATCAAATCGTCGCGCTTGAACCTGCAGACGCCGCATAAAATCATCGTAGTTGCGTGAACTGGCAGGCGACCACGCCACTTCCGCCAGCGCACACAAGCGCGGCAACGTCATGTACTCCGCGTGTTGGAGAGAAGGCACGTATTCAGTCCACAAGTTGGCCTGAGCGCCAATGATGTGGAAGCGAAATTGCGCGTCCAGATTGGCCGGCACCGGCTCGAAGGCATAAACCTGGCTTAAAGGCAGATAGCCTCCAATGGCCTTCGGCTCAGCCGGCTCGCTGTTGGTGGACTGGTAATAATCCAGGTAGCAATACGCCGTGGGGGTCATGACGACGTCATGGCCTTCTCTGGCGGACTCCACGGCGCCACCGATCCAGTCCATAATCGTCGCGTTTGGGGCGAGGCCACCCTTCCGAATTTCGCTCCAGCCAACCAGAGTTCGGCCACGGGCGTCGAGAAACGCTTCCATCCGCCGGATGAAATAGCTTTCGAGCTCATGCTCGGTCTTGAGGCCCTCCCGCACTTCGCGGGCCTGACACTGGCGACATTGCTTCCAGTTGTCGGGCGGCACCTCGTCGCCGCCGATATGGATATATTTGCCCGGGAAAAGCTCGCAGACCTCCGTGAGTACGTTCTGCAAAAACTCGAACGTCTCGTCCTTCCCCGCGCAATAGACTCCTGGAAGGACGCCCCCATCGGTGCTGTAGGCGCCGCCGAAGCAACTAAACTGAGGATACGCCGCCAGCGCGGCACCCGCGTGACCAGGCAGCTCAATCTCCGGCACAATCGTGATGTGACGCGACGCCGCATACGCCACCAGCTCCCGAATGTCTGCCTGGCTGTAGTACCCGCCGTAGCGCCCATCGGGCCCGTAAGCGGTGCCCGCCTTGGGGTCGAGGCCAAAGCCGATGCTCTTGCGCCAGGCGCCCACCTCGGTCAACCGCGGATACTTCTTGATTTCAAGACGCCAGCCCACGTCGTCGGTGAGATGCCACTGGAACATGTTGAGCTTGTGCAGCGCCATCACATCGAGCAGTTCCTTGATCTCCCTCTTGCTGAAAAAGTGGCGTGCCGAGTCGAGCAAAAAACCGCGCCAGGCAAAACGCGGCTGATCTTCGATATGCACAGCGGAGATGGTCCAGGCCAGGTTAAGTGTCGGTTTGGAAGCCAGAGCCTCAGCGGGCAGCAGTTCGAGCAAGGATTGCGCGCCGTAGAAGAGGCCGGCCGGCTCGCGCGCGCGAATGATGACCGAATCCCGCGTGACGGCAAGCTCGTAGCCTTCCGCCGACGCAAATGAGCTCGCAGCTTTAGTAGTTAGGAGAATCCTGTCTTTGGATGGGGGCTCCTTCGACGTGAAATTCACACGGAGAGGATAACCGGTGGACTGGCGAAGGCGCTCGGCCAGATAACTGGCCGGAGCGGTTGCCGGCGATCGCTCGCCCCCGGCGACAACGATTTGTGTGTCCGTCTTGAGCACGAAGGTGCCTTCGCGTAGCTCGACCTTTTGTGGGAGAGGGATGATCGAACAGGTGTTTTCGTTGGCGGCAAGAGCGCTTACCGTGACTAACGAGAACAGAGCGACACGGATCTTATTGTTCATAGAAAAGCAGCGAGAATGCGGCAATCCATATTCTGGAGATCGCAGGGAAGGCCTCACCGTGTTTCCGTGCAATCTCGCAGCGATCTCCATCCGCAGTCAGCTCCCGCTTCATGGTCCAAGATTTCTCATGGCAACCACATGTGTCAAAATCAAGGTGAACAGACAATAGGGTATCACCCACACCGCCGCACACAAGACCAGAAATCAGAAGTGGTCCCCAGAATTCGGACCCGAGGTTTATGGCGATGCACCGAGGATGCGCAGCAGGCGGCCGCAGCGGGCCTTTGGGTCTTCGCGCCCGGAGTAATCGCGCCGGCGTTTTTGCGGGTGTGTTTCCAGACGGCCACACTGAGGCGGCCCAAGAGGGTCAGCCCGCCCAGGGAGTTGAGCCTGCGTACGCGCCAGCGCCGGTCTTCATTGCCGCTGACGCCCAGCACGATTGGGCCGCCGTCTGGTGTTGGGTGTGCAAGGCGTCCAGACTGATAAGCCGGCCGGCCAAGGGCGCTCGCGCCAACAAACGGCGGGCGGCGGGAATCTCGTTTTCCTTCCTGGGCGTGGCGGGCTGGGCGGGCACAGCTTCGGCCTTGGGGTGGGCAACTTAGGCTCAGCGGCCGGCGAGGGCGCTGGCTGGGAAGGCGGGCCAAGAAGTGGGCCAACCAGTCCCGGGAAAGTCGAGCCCAGCACAAGGCCAGTGCATGGCTGGCCAAATTGGGAAACTGATGCCGATCCGCCAAGATGAGAAAGCGGCTGTTCTGCGCCAGAAAAAGCCGACGTGTGCGGCGCTGCTCCCGCGCGCTTCCCGCTGTCGCTTCCCGCTTGCCTCGACCGGCCTGCCACCTATACTACGCGCTTCTTTGAGGTCAGACAACAAGTTGCCAGTTAAATCAATTGCCATGAAAACCACTCCCATTCGGGTCGCGGTCACCGGAGCCGCGGGCCAGATCGGTTACTCGCTCCTTTTCCGCATCGCTTCCGGCGCCATGTTCGGCCCGGATCAGCCGGTCATCCTCCAACTGATCGAGATCGAGCCCGCGCTTCCGGCGCTCGGCGGCGTGGCGATGGAACTCGACGACTGCGCGTTTCCGCTGCTCAAGGGGATCGTCTGCACCGCCAACCTCGATGAAGGCTTCCGCGGCGTGAACTGGGCCTTGCTCGTCGGCAGCGTTCCCCGCAAACAGGGGATGGAGCGCAAGGACCTCCTCGGGATCAACGGCAAAATCTTCACCGGCCAGGGTCAGGCCATCGCCCGAAGCGCCGCGAGCGACGTCCGCGTCCTGGTCGTCGGCAACCCCTGCAACACGAACTGCCTCATCGCCATGCACAACGCCGCCGGCGTGTCGCGCGACCGCTTTTTCGCGATGACGCGCCTGGATGAGAACCGTGCCAAGGCCCAGCTCGCCCGCAAAGCCGGCGTGGATGTCACCGCGGTCACCAACGTCGTCATCTGGGGCAACCATTCCGCCACCCAGTATCCTGACTTTACCAACGCCCGGATCGGTGGCCGGCCGGCGATCCAGCTCATCACGGACGAGGCCTGGTTGAAGGGCGAGTTCATTGCCACGGTGCAGCAGCGCGGCGCCGCGATCATCAAGGCGCGCGGTCTGTCCAGCGCCGCCAGTGCGGCCAATGCCGTGGTTGATACCATTGGTTCCCTCGTCAACCCCACGCCTGCCGGTGACTGGCACAGTGTCGCAGTCTGTTCCGACGGCAGCTACGGGGTCGAGGCCGGGCTGATCAGCAGCTTCCCGATCCGCCGCAACGGCCAGCAATGGGAAATCGTCCCGGGCCTGCCGCTGAACGAATTCAGTCGCGCGAAGATTGACGCGACGGTCAACGAGTTGAAGGAGGAAAAGGCGATGGTCGCCGGCCTCCTGCCACCGGCCTGAACCGGGCGACCACCCGGGTTGCTTCCACAAAGGCGTGGCCGGCTTTGGGGGCTGCCGTGCCTTCCCGCTTGACGGGCCGGGAGGCGGGCGGTGAACTGACGGCATCTTATGAAACGATCTTCCGTTGCTCTCCCCGGGCTGTTGGTCATGCTCTTGCTGGCGACGAGCGGACCATCGCCGGCGCGCGCCGACGACGATGCGGCCGGGACCGATCTCAAGCGCAAGTCCGAGGAGGTCGAAAACCTGAAGCGCGACCTGGAACAAAAGCAGCGGGAACTCGAGCAGCTTCGCAAGGAAAACGAGCGGCTGCGGCGCGACCGCAAAGCCCGGCCGGCGGCCCTGCCCGCGGCGCCGGCCAGGCCGGCCACCCCGGCCCCGCCGGTCACGCCCATCGAAACCCTGCCGCCCTTGGCGAGGACTGACGTGGTGGAACTGCACAATCTCGTCGGCCACTTCGCCGCGAACCCGGACGCCGCCGCCGCCCGTTACGCGAAAAAGGCCTTCCGCGTCAAAGGCGAGATCTCCCGGTTCGACACCAAGCTGGTCATCCGCAACTACGAAGTGCTTCTGGAAGCACCGGACAACCCCATGCTCGTCATCTGCACATTCCACTACGTGGACCGCTACGCCGCGGTTTACACCAAACAGCATGGCGAATTGCTGGTGGGCCGGACCGCCGGCGGCACGGAGATTCCGCTGCACCGGATCGGCGATGCGGTCGTCATTCAGGGCACCTGCAAGGGCCTGAGGAATGGCGAAATTGCGTTTACCGGTTGCCAGTTGGTGGAATAGCCGGTGCCCGGCCCCCCGATCGCGCCCCAGCCACGAGGAGGCGGGGCCGCACCGGGGCTTTACTCCCACCACCGGTCGCGCTTATAGTCCTGCTGTCATGATCCACATGGGCATTGGCTACGACGTCCACCGCCTGGTCGCCGGCCGCAAACTCATCCTGGGGGGGGTGGATTTCCATCACACCAAGGGACTCGACGGCCATTCCGACGCCGACGTGGTCATGCACGCCATTTGCGACGCCGTGCTCGGCGCGCTGGGGGAGAGCGACATCGGACACTACTTTCCGAACACCGATCCGCGCTGGCACAACGTGACAAGCAAAGTTTTTCTCCAAGAGGCGGCGCGCCTGGTGGCGTTGCGCAACGGCCGGATTGTCAACGTGGATTGTAGCGTGATTGCCGAGGCGCCCAAGATCGCGCCGTTCATTCACGTGATGAAAGGCAACATCTCGAACGCGCTGGACATTCATCCTGCGCGCGTCGGCGTGAAGGCTACGACCAACGAGGGGCTGGGTTTTCTGGGCCGCGAGGAGGGCATCGCCGCCATGGCGGTGGCCAGCCTGGAACTGCCGACGTAACCCGCAGCGGCATGTCGGCGAAGGCGGAAATCGGCTGGAAAGGCCGCACGGCGGACGGTGAGCGGCGCGAGGTGTACGCGCGTCACGTCGGCGGCGATTGGCGTTTCTACGAGCGCAGCCGTCGCTACGACGAATGGCACGAGCTGCCAGACCCGCCGCTGGCCGACTGGCTCGAACTGCTCGACGCCATCGAACGGCTCGTCCAACGCCAGCGCCAGCGCCCGGAAGAACCGAATCGTATCCGGCGGACCATTCGTTCGCGCTTTCCCGAGGCAGGGATCTGAGCAGTGCGATGCCGTGGCGCAGCCCTGGAGACAGTTTGCAGCCCGGCTAGCCCGCAGTTGTCCGCTTGAGCGTGGGTACCTCGACCGGTGCCGGCGAGTCCTCCAAGGCGTGGTCAGCCGACAACGATTCGCCCGACCAGAGACGCTGCGAAGTCCACGTCGCAGGCGGGTCCGACCAGAACGGATCCGTTGGCGGCAATCCCAAGGGCAGCAGACCTACGCTGCAGAGGTAGAGACTGCCCGTGGAAATGTAAGTTTCACCCAGCGCCGGCTGGTGACCGCAGAATCCCACCCGCAGCCAGCCCCGGTCATCAAACGTGCCCGGAAAGGAAATCATGCGCCGGATCACCGCGGTCAAAGCGCCACGTACAGCCGGCGCGCGCAGCGGTTCCGGCAGACTCCCTCGCAACGCCACCTGGGCCAGCGTCTGGAATGCACCGAAACGATAGGTGGTGGAACGACCCAGCGACGGGAACGTGCCATCGGGGGCGATCAACCGCTCCTGGATCACCGCGAAGCGCCGGGCCCGCTGCTCCACGATGCGGAGGACCGGATCGAAAGCGCCGTCATGCCGTCGCAGGCAGGCCAACACGTCCACCAGCATGGGCTGGATGACGAAACTGTTGTAATAGTCCCAGTGGAAAAAGTCGCCATCCCCGTAGGCGCCATCGCCCTTGTACCAGGCCAGCATGCGGCGCAGACTGTTCTCCAACCGGTCCTCGACGGTCGGCTCGCCCATTGCAAGCAGGGCCGCCTCGACGGTGGCAGCGAACATGACCCAGTTGTTCGTCGGCGGACGAATGACGCGAGAGGATTCTAATGCCGCCACGATTTGTCGCCGGACACGCGACTCCAGCGGCTGCCACAACGCGCCGGGCGCGCGCAGGATGGCCTGGGCGAGGAAGGCGGCGTCCACCAGCGGTTGCTGGCCCTGGTTGAAATTCATGAAGTCCGGCGAGGCCGGGTCGGTGGCAGCATCGAGTCCGGCGAGCGCCAGATTGCGCAGGCGCTTCTGCTGGGCCGCCGCGGCGCTTCCGGGCGCGTTGAGTTCCAACCAGGGCGCCAGGCCCGCCAGCAACCGCCCAAACGCCTCGAGATGCGTGAACCGGCGTCGGTCGGCGGGATCGCCGCGGGTTTCGACCGGCATCACGCGTTTTAACTCGCGTCGGGCCAGATGTTCCAGCACCGGATCCGCAAGCTGCCGGACGACGTTCAGCCAAAAGGACCGGTCACCGGTGCCGGCGGCGGAAGCCCCGGAAGCGGGCGCCCCGATCGCAGAGGCCGCAGCGACGCCAACGACCCCAAC
The DNA here is from genome assembly GCA_050012855.1 of Verrucomicrobiota bacterium. Classification (GTDB taxonomy): domain Bacteria; phylum Verrucomicrobiota; class Verrucomicrobiia; order Limisphaerales; family J093; genus JAJXZJ01. Next base: position 30,003 of record JBEKGJ010000020.1, read on the forward strand.
GGAAGCGAGCTGAGTGCAGAATTCGCGGCGGCTGGTCATGGGCGCGAGGATGGATCAGTCGGCCAGTGCTGTAAATCTCGTAGCGTAGGCGTCACGGCTGCGGGTTGACCGGGCGTCGCGCCCGGGGTCGGTCCGCGGGGGGCGGGACGCCGACGGAACTCGCCGCCGAGGACGGTTGCGCCACGGGGCTTGTGGGCGAAATTCGTGACTCGTTGGTCGTGGATTCTCCCTCTCCGTTCAACTTGATGACACCCAGGTCAAGCGGCGCGACTTCGGCGGTGCCGGCGGGCTTGGGAACCCGGATGTCATGGAGCACGGTTGGAAGCAGCAGGTTCGGCAGATCTATGAATCGGACATCCACCGACAAGTCGTAGGTGCCCGGGGGCACGTCCTCAATCCGGAAGGAGCCATCGGGCCCAATCCGGGCGAGGTAGGAACGCTCGGAGCGCCGATGCGCTTTGCCCTCCGGCGACAGCCAGTATTGTTCGAGGCGCGTTTGATACTGCTTCGCCGCGGCGAACCGATCCGCGCCGGTTGTCAGGCGGGCAAAATCGGGGGCCTCGAACTTGGGCGCCGGCGGCAGCGGGAGGGTCAAGGCAACCCTTCTCATCCCCGAGTCGGTTTGGTCAGTTGTCTTGGGCAAGGCGACTCTCCCAGTCACCGCGGTTCCGAGTTCCAACGTGACGTGGGTGGTTTCGCCAGCACGGGCCGTGATGGCAATCTGGTGACTCTCTTCAGGGATGGGAATCGTGGTGCCGGGCAGCGTGATCTGCGCATCCAGGAAGAGCCGGCATAGCAAATACTCCCCTTCCGGAACAAAAAACTCAAACGTCCCGCCGCCAACCAGTTTGCTCGGACGCTCAAACTCCGGTGGCGACGTGGCGATCGTGCCGGTCCAATTGATGCGTGAAAGCACGAGACGGGCAGAATGCGACCAAGGCCATTCGCCTTGCACCTTGGCCCAAGGTTTGAGATGGATGATTGGCGAGGCGACGAAGTCGGCCCAGGGAATCTCGGCGTAGCTGTAATAGGACCGCACCGTCAGGATGCCGCCACCCGGCCAGGGTGGCAGGGAGAACTCTCCCTTTTCGTCGGTTTCCGCCAATACTCCTTCACGCAGCAGTTGGTGGGTGACCCGTGGCAGGGAGAAGACCCGTGGCAGGGAGAACTTTCCCTTTTCGTCGGTTTCCGGCCGGTAGGCTGCCGGGGCGAAATGATAGTCCCGATGACCCGGCCAGATGGCCACCTCGGCGCGCACGACCGGTTGGCCATCCGGGCCCAACACTTTGCCCTTCAACCGGGCGGCTTTGACCAACTCGAAGGTCAAGGTCGTGCCGTCGTCGTCTGGCCCCAAGGCGCGGGAAACCACCGGCGCGTAACCCTCCGCATCGACCAGCAACGCAGCGTCGGCTGGCATGGCAAACGGGAAATCGAAGGCGAACCTGCCGGAACCCGGTTCGCCCAGCGTGCCTTCCACACTCCAATCAACGCACGGCCCACCCGCAACGCCGAGCAAATGCGCGCCATAGACGTGGAAGTTGGGGATCGGCTGTCGGGAGTCGCGATCCAGGACCGTGACAAGGACCACCGGCACATGTCGGGGAGCAAGCTTGTCATCGTGGAGGACGAACTTGCGCTCGGCTCCATTTGGAGCAAGCGATCCGGTGAAGGACACTTGGTAGCCGGAGTGAGTGATGACAAAGTCATGGTTATCACGAACGCCTGGCCAGATGAACCAGCCTTCCTGGTCCGTATTGGTCCGCCATCTGGCATCCACCGCTTCGACCTTCGCACCGGCCACCGGCCGGCCTTCGGTGTCCACAACCCGCCCTCGAATGCCGCCCGTGATTGGTGGTTGGGAGATTGGGCGTAAAGCGGGCGCGTTGGTGGCCTGGGCCTTGAGCGCCGCGTGATAGGCGCGCAACCCTTCGGGCCAGGGAGCCAGACCCATGTCACTGGTTAGCCGAAGGTCCGTGCAGGCAACTTGGCCTTCGCGAACGGTTACTCGGTCCCATACGATGGTAAAGTGCGTGTTGGTGCCCTTTCCGGCCTGCTTAAGACGCGCCAGATAGTCGCCGAGAATGTACCACTCACCGGCCGGCACGTCGCGAAAAGTGAAGCGTCCGTTCTGTTCCGTCCGAACCTCACGTCCAAGGGCATAGAGGCCTGGATCCCAGATCCGGCTGAGAAGGATCAACTGATTGCTCCACGGCCGTCCATCCAGTTCCAGGGTTCCTTCGACCGTGCCCGGGCCTTGCAGCAGAATCGCGTGCCCGTTGGTGAAGCGGCGCAAGTCCACCTCGGCCATGTCGTCTTGCTGGTTACGAACGACAAGTCTGTCCGCTTGCGGTTCCGCCCAGAGGAGGAAATGCCCTTGGTCGTCAGCGACGTGGTAGTCTCCCAACGGTCCAACCGCCCCGTCGGGCGTTTTGCGAATGAAGCGTAGTTGCGCGTGGGGCACGGGCCGGCCGTGAAACAGGACGGTTCCCCAGACACGTTCTTTGAACCCTTGCGGCGTGAGCTTTGGCGTCCACACCGGGTAGTTGTCGGAATGACCAGCACCGGCGCTGGACTTTGCCGTTTGCAGATTGTTCGCATCCGTCAGGCCAATTGCGCCCAGACCGACGATCAGCAGCCCCGCCAGCGCAGACCAGCGCCGCGGTTGGCGGAAACCCGCGATGGCCAGGATGCGTCGCCGGAGTTGGTGTTTGTCCTCCAGAATTCCCACCAGACCGGGCATCGCGGCCGGCCGGGCGAATTGATCCAGCAGGCGGAGGATGGTTTCACCATAAGCCTGGCGGGCGGATTCGCCGGCAGCCTCCAGCGCGAGCGCGTCGCAGGCCAGCTCGCGGTCCGCCCGCATGCGGGCGAACGCGAGCCAGACGAGCGGATTGAACCAGTGGAGGATTTGGAGCGCGGTGGTCAGCCAGTTCAACGCCACGTCGCGGCGTTTCAAGTGGGCGAACTCGTGGAGGAACACAAATCGCAGTTCCGCCACGGAGAACCGCGCGGTGAACCCGACTGGCAGCAGCAGGCACGGTCGAAGCACGCCGAACAGCGCTGGCGTCAACACGGCATCCGTTTCGAGCAGCGCGACGGTGGAACGGACATTCATCTGTTGCCGGCAGGCGTCGAGCAGGTCCAGCGTCGAAGCCGCGGTGACTGGCCGGGCGTGGCGGAGGTGGCGATTCGCCCGCACGATTTGCCGGGCGACGTAACCCCCCAGCGCCAGCACGCCGGCGAACCAAACCCAGGGCATGAGGACGAGCGGATCGAAACGCGGTTGCGGCGGGAGCATGGTTGCCGTGGCTGAGGGGAGCGGTGGCGGGTTGAGCGCGGCGACGGGCGGGAGACCTGATCGTGCAGCGATGGGAGCCTGAGCAGGCAACGTGTTGGGAGCGGATTCATCGGGCGGGCGCAATGGCGCATTCGCTGCGGTACTGCTCATTGGGCTGGAAGGAGTGGTTCTCGCCAGGTTGAAACAACTCCACGCACTGGCGGGGGTGAAGGGCAGCGCGAGTCGCGCTACCACCAGCAGCCAGACGGCGTGCCGCCAGCGCGGCGCCAGCCGCCGGCGAAGCAACCATTGAGCGAGCAGAACCAGCAAAATCAGCACACCGGCCTGCCAGGAGGCCCGGAACAACCGGGACAGGACGAGTTCAATCGCGTTGTGCATGGTGGTGGAGAGTGGCAACCGGTGGTTCGGAGCAAGGCCGGTCGGCCATCATTGATGTTTTTCGAGCAGCTTCCGCAGTTCGCGCAATTCGGTTGTCGAGAGTTTCCGGTGTTCGACGAAGTGGGCCAGCATCGGCCGGAGCGAGCCGCCAAAAACGCGGTCAAGGAAGGAATCGCTGGCGGCAGTCACGCAATCGTGTTCCGCAACCAGCGGGCGATAGACATAGGCGCGGCCTTCGGGCCGGTGGCCGAGGGCCTTCTTTTTCACGAGGCGGTTGAGCAGGGTGCGGACGGTTTTCGGATGCCAGGTGGGGTCGGCGGCGGTGAGCTGGGCGATGATGTCGGCGGCGGTGAGCGGCGAGCGCGCCCAGACGACGCGCATGACCTCCCATTCGGTTTCGGAGATGCGGGGAATCGTTGGCATGGGACAATTGGCTTACAGATGTAATCTACCGCTAGGATTACACCTGTAGTCAAAGCGTGTCAAGGGGGAAGTTGCGGCCGAAGTTGCGGTCGGCCGCCACCCTTCCAGATCGGCGGGTCGCGGATCGCCGGGCCGCGGCGGCAACGCTGCGTCCGCAATCACAATTTGGGATTGGGAGCGCGCCCGTTTCGGGTACAGCCGACGGTATCCTCGCCGTCGGCCCTCGGCGACCGGCCACCCCCACGGCAAAAGAATCATTGTTTTATCCGCTGGTTCGGAACGTTCGCCGCGAGGGCGCGGCGAACGGCCGGCGAGCCGCCCGCGCTCCCCCCATTCCCGTAACGAGCCACGACGGTGGGTCGCGGACCGCTTTTTGCTGGCCAGCCGGACGCACCGACGGCAGCCTCGACGGCGGATTTGGCGGCGCGACATGGGCTTCACCCAATTCAACGAACAGCAGGCGACGGTGGCGCTGCTTCAGCGAAGTCTGGAGCGCGGCCGGCTGGGTCACGCTTATTTGCTCAGCGGCGGCCGGTTGGAGGACCTGGAAGCGCTGGCGCGCACGCTCGCCAAGACGCTCAACTGCCCGTCGCCACCGCGCCGCGCCGCCAACGGCCTGGCGCTGGATTGCTGCGACGCCTGCCTCGCGTGCCGGAAAATCGGGAACGATCTCCACGCCGACGTGCAGTGGCTGCGGCCGGAATCCAAGAGCCGCGTCATCCGGGTGGAACAAATGCGCGACCTGCTGCACACGGTGCACCTGAAGCCCACCGAGGCGCGTTTCAAGGTGGCGGTCATCGTCGCGGCGGACCGGTTGCAGGAGTCGGCGGCGAACGCATTTCTCAAGACGCTCGAAGAACCGCCGGCCAATTCGATCCTGATCCTGCTGACCACGGAGCCCGCGCGGGTGCTGGAGACGATCGTTTCGCGCTGCCTGCGGTTAAACGTGAGCGGCAGCACCCGGCCGAACGCGCCGGATGTGGTGGCGTGGGTGAAGGGGTTCGCGGTGGCGGCGGCGGCGCAGTCCAACGGGCTGTTGAATCGTTACCGGCTGTTGGGCGTGCTGCTCGGCCGTCTCGGGGAATTACGCGCGCGGATCGAGAAGACGCTGGGCGAGCGTTCACCGCTGGAACGCTACGACGATGTGGCCGTCGAACTGCGCGACAAGTGGGAGGAGGAACTGGCGGCGGCGATCGAGGCGGAGTACCGGCGGCAGCGGACGGAGTTGCTGGCCGCCGTGCAATGGTGGCTGCGGGACGTCTGGCTGCGCAAGCTGGGCGCCGATCCGGCCCTGCTGGGCTTTGTGGAGTTTGCCGACACGTCCGGCCAGGTCGCTGCCCGGCTGTCGGAGCGCGACGCGATGGCGAATTTGTTGGTCGTGGAACAGACGCAGCGCCTGCTGTACTCGAACGTGCAGGAGGCGCTGGCCCTCGAGGTCGGACTCCTGCGCTTGAAGTTGTGATCGCGGTCCGCCCAGAAGCGTCGCCGGACGCCCGGCATGGCCGGATCGACCTTCCGGAAATCTTCGCCGTGGCGGCGGGGCTGTTCCTCGGATTGACGTTGATGAAGTTCGGCAACCCGCCGATTTTCGATTCGATGGTCGAACGACCGGGAACGGCGCTGGAGTTGTTCATCCAGCCGTGGCCGATTGCTTGGGGATACGCACTGCTCGGCGGCGTGGCGTTGGTGGGTTTGTTCGTCGTGCGGGGGGCGCCGTCGGTGCCGCGCTGGCCGTGGTTGCTGCCGCTGGCGTGGTTTGGCTGGCAACTCCTGTCGGCGACGGGCACGGTGGACGCCCGGCTGACGCGGATCGTGCTGGCGCATTTTGCGGCGCTGGTGGCGGGGTTTTACCTGGGCCTGTTTGCGCTGGCGCGGGCGCGGCGCCCGCTTTTTTTCTGGGCCGGCTTGTTGGTGGGCTTCGTCTTTGTCTTGTGGAGCGGGCTGGAGCAGCACTATGGCGGGCTCGAGGCGACGCGCCGCTACATCCAATCCCAACCGGACTGGCAGAATCTGCCGCCCGAGCAGTTGAAGCGCGTGGCCAGCAACCGCATTTTCGCGACGCTGCTCTACCCGAATGTGCTGGCGGGCGTCCTGCTGCTGTTGGTGCCGGCGCTGGTGGTCGCCGTGTGGCAACTGGCCGCCGGCTGGCCTCGGCTGTTGCGATTGCTGGCGACGACCCTGCTGGCATGGGCCGGGCTGGCCTGCCTGTTCTGGTCGGGATCGAAGGCCGGTTGGTTGATCGCGTTGATCGTGGCGTTGGTGGCGCTGTTGCGGCTCAGCTTCAGCCAGAACCTGAAACGGGCGCTGGTGGCGGTGCTGGTCATCGGCGGCCTGGTGGGATTCCTGCTGCGGTTCGCGCCGTACTTCTCGAAAGGCGCGACGAGTGTGGGCGCGCGGATGGAATACTGGCGGGCGGGTTGGCGAACGTTCGTGGCCAACCCCGTGCGCGGCAGCGGGCCGGGGACGTTCGCGGTCTGCTATGCGCGGATCAAGCCGCCCGGGGCGGAAATGGCGCGCCTGACGCACAACGACTATCTCGAACAGGCCTCGGATTCAGGGTTGCCCGGCGCGGTGGTGTTTGCCGGATTCGTGGTGCTCTCGTTGCAGCGCCTGCAGCGGCGCTGCCGCGGCGATGGGTTGCGATGGGCCACCTGGCTGGGGCTGCTCGGATGGGCGCTGCAGAGCTTCGTCGAGTTCGGGCTTTACGTCCCGGCGGTGGGCTGGACGGCCTTCTGGCTGCTGGGCTGGCTGTGGGGTCTGCCGGAGGACATGGTACGAAACAACCGTGACAAACCGGTTCAGCCAGTCTAATCTCGGGGCTCACGATGAATGTCCTGTTTCTCAACGGTCCGAACCTCAACCTGCTCGGCCAGCGCGAGCCGGGGATTTACGGCCATGCGAGCCTGGCGGAGATCGAGGCGCAGGTGCGGGAACGGGCGGCGCGGCTGGGGCTGGAAGTCGAGTTCCGCCAGACGAACGCCGAGGGGCAGTTGGTGGAATGGGTGCAGCAGGCAGCCGGCCGGTTTGCCGTGATCGTGCTGAACGCGGCGGCTTACACGCATACGAGCGTGGCGCTGCGGGATGCCATCTCGGCGGTCGGCGTGCCCACGATCGAAGTCCACCTGTCGAACATCCATGCCCGCGAGGAGTTTCGGCAGCGATCGTTGATCGCGCCGGTATGCCGGGGCCAGATTTGCGGCTTCGGGGCGACCTCGTATTTGCTCGCGCTCGAGGCGGCGGGAGCGATGGCCGCGGCTGGAGGGCGGCGCGAACCGCCCGCGGCGACGGCGGTTTGACACCCGGAGGCGGTTGTTCTATCGGCCAACGTGCCTTGTCGGTTCACGAGTGGCTGCCCGGTGCCGGGTGTCGCGCGAGTGCCGAAGTCGAAGTCAGGGCGGTCAACACAAACCAATCAAACCTCACCGAAGAACGAATGAAGCGATCCACCACAATTCACTCCTTCTGCTGTCTTTCCCTCGGCCTTGGCGCCGTGACAGGCGGTCTGTCCTCCCTGAGGGCCGATGACGCCGCCGCCGCGCCGGCTGCTCCCAATCCCACGGGCTGGAAAAGCAGCGCCTTCCTGGGCGCCACGGTCACCAAGGGTAACAGCGATACGCTGATGATCAACGGCAGCGCCAAAACCGACAAGAAATGGGACCAGAACGAATTGGCCTTGGGCGCCTCCGTCACCTACGGCGAGGATCACAGCACTGTCAACGCCAACTCGGCGAACGCTTTCGGCCAGTTCAACCGCCTGTTCTCGGACCGGTTCTACGGCTATGCCCACGTGGACGCCCTCAACGACCAGATCGCCCGGATCAATTACCGGGTGACGCTCAGCCCGGGCGCCGGCTATTACTTCCTGAAGAACGACAAGTTCACGCTCAGCGGCGAAGTCGGCCCGGGTTTCGTGATGGAGAAAGTGGACGACCAGACTCACAATTATTTCACGCTGCGGCTGGCGGAGAAGTTCACCTGGAAGATCAGCCAGCATTCCCGGTTGTGGGAGGGCATTGACTACCAGCCGCAGGTGGACGATTTCGGCAACTACGTGGTCAATGCCGAACTCGGCGCCGAGAGCGATTTGACCAAGCATCTGGCCCTGCGAGTAGTGTTCACGGACTCCTACCGCAGCCGGCCGGCGGCCACCAAGAAGGACAACGACCTCAAGCTCATGGCCGGTCTGGCCTACCGATTCTAAGCGCCAACCCCCCCATCCCGGGCAGGCTGCGGCCTGCCCTTTTTTGTGTCAGGCCCGGGCCACACGGGTCAACGGCGCGGCCAGGCCCCGGTCGGATTTGCGCGGGCTGACCAGCGCGAGGTTCAGGCGTTCCGGGCGGAAGAAATCGCGCGCCGCCGCCTGCACCTCGGCCGGACGGACTGCCATCAGCCGTTGCTTTACTTCTTCCGGGGACAATACCCGGCCATAGCCGAGCAGTTGCTCGCCCAGCCAGATCATCTGGTTCTCCGTGCCTTCGAGGCTCAGGTCAATCTGGCCGATCACATAGTCGCGCGCCCGCCGCAACTCCGCCGCCGTGGGGGCACGCGCGGCCAGCCGCCGCACTTCGCGCAGCAGCAATCCCAGCACGCGTTCAAGCTGATCGGTCTCGAGTCCGGCGGAGATCACGAGGTCGCCGACGTCCTCGAAATAGCTGAGCGAACTGTAAATCGAGTAGGCCAGCCCCCGGTCTTCGCGCACCACCTGGAACAGGCGGGAACTCATGTTCTCGCCGAGGAGGACATTGAGCAGCCGGAGGGCGAAACGCCGTTCATCGTGGCGCGAGCAGGTGCGGATGCCGAGGGCCATTTGCGTCTGCTCGGTGGCCTTGGTGAAGAGAGCGACACGCGGGGCGGTCTGCTGACCGACGAACGGTGCGAACGGGGAGCGCGGTCCCGGACGGAAATGGCGCGCGACCCGGGCCGCGGCCGCGTGGACGGTGTCGGGATCGAACTGGCCGGCCACGGCGAGCACCGCGTTGCCGGCCTGGTAATGCGTCCGGCGGAACGCGAGCAGATCGCGCCGCGACAGCGCGTCCACGCTGGCCTCGGTGCCGGTGAGCGGCCGGCCCAGGGCGTGGTCCGGCCACTGGATCGCGTTCAACAGCTCCTGCACGTGCTGCGCCGGCTGGTCGAGGTACATCGCCACCTCCTCCTTGATGACGCCCCGTTCCTTTTCGATTTCCGCCGGCGCAAAAGCGGCTTCGAGGAACATGTCGGTGAGGACATCGAGCAGCTCGCCGAAATGGTCATGGCGCGCCTTGGCGTGGAAACAGGTGTTTTCCTCGCCGGTGGAGGCATCGAGATAACCGCCAATGCCTTCGACCGCCTGGGAAATCTCCCGCGCGGACCGGCGGCGTGTGCCTTTGAACACGAGGTGTTCGAGGAAGTGCGAGACGCCGTTGAGCGACGCCGATTCATGACGCCCGCCAACCGCCACCCACAGTCCCACGCTCACACTCGCCATGTGCGGCATGGGGGCCGTTGCCAAGGTCAGCCCGTTGGCCAGTCGCTTGAAGCGATACATGGGCTCAGGCGAAGGCGTTGGGCACCGCCGCGGGCGGACCGACCCGCCGCAGGTAGTCGAGGATCAGCTCGACGGCCTCCTCCGGTTGGTCCACCAGCGTCACCAGTTTGAGGTCGTCGGGGCCGAGGTACGCCCGGCTTTGGACCTCGCGCTTGAGCCAGCGAAACAGGCCGTTCCAGTACTCCCGGCCGAACAGGATCAACGGATACCGCGGGATGCGCTGGGTCTGCACCAGCGTGATCACCTCGAAGAACTCGTCCAGGGTCCCGAACCCGCCCGGCATGAAGATGAAGGCGACGCTGTATTTCACGAAGCAGACCTTGCGGGAAAAGAAGTAATGGAAATGAATGGGCACGTTCGCGTAGCGGTTACCCTTTTGCTCGGACGGGAGTTCGATGTTCAGCCCCACGGAATTGGCCTTGCTCTCCGCCGCGCCCTTGTTGGCGGCCTCCATGATGCCGGGGCCGCCGCCGGTGATGAGCGCCAGGTGGTGCCGGCCCAGTTCCCGGCCGAGCGTTTCCGCGACCTGGTAACACTTGTCCTCCGGTTTGACGCGGGCCGAGCCGAAGATGGTCACCGCCGGTCCAACCTTGGCCATGGTTTCGAACGAGTCCACAAACTCCGCCATGATGCGGAAGATCCGCCAGGGATCCTCCTTGATGAACTCGTAGGCATGTTCGTTCATGCCGGCCAGCATGGCCCGCCGGGGTGCCGGTGACAAGCACCCGTGCGGACCTGCCCCGCGCCGCGCGCCGCGTTGACACCCCACGGGCCGGCCTCTAGCCTGCGCGCGATGTCGCGACTGCCGTTCGAGCTGATGCTGGCTCTCCGTTACCTGCGCCCCAAGCGCACGTCGGTTTCGTTCATCACTTTGATTTCGGTTGCCGGCGTCATGCTCGGGGTCGCGGTGCTCATCATCGTCATCGCCGTGATGAGCGGGTTCGACCGGGAACTGCGCGACCGGATTGTCAGCTTCAACGCCCACCTGCGCATCGAACCCGCGCGGGGCACGCTCCAGGATTACGACCGCCTCAGCGCGGTGGTTGCCACCAATGCGCTGGTGCGGGGCGTGTCGCCTTACATCATCGGCCAGGTCCTGGTGAAGACGGAACCGGACGATCCCAACGTTTCGCCGCGGGTGGTCGCGCCGCTGATGCGCGGCGTGGACCCGCGTCACGAAGCCGCCGTGAGCCGGCTGCCGGCGAGCATCGTCGCCGGCAAATTCGACCTGGGCGGCTACAGCCTGCTGGTCGGCCGCCAGTTTGCCCAAAGCATGGGACTCCGGGTGGGCGACCACCTGGCGGTGTATTCCGTGCGCGCCTTCGAGCAGTGGGAAGCCAGCCGCAAGCAGGGCAGCGAGGAGGCGCCGCTGGCGGGCGATTACACCGTCGCCGGCATTTTCGACCTGGGCATGCAGGACTACGACGCGCGGTTCGTGCTCACCTCCCTGGTCAACGCCCAGGACTTCCTGGGACTGGACGAGAGCGACTCGGTGCATGGGCTGCTGGTATCGCTGCACGATCCAGAGATGGCGCCGCGGGCCCAACGGGAGCTGGGGGCGTCGCTGGGATCCGGCTTCGTGATCACGACGTGGCTGGAGGAGAATTCGGAGATCCTCGAAGTGCTGGCGGTTGAAAAGTACATGATGTTCTACCTCCTGTTCTTCATTACGATCGTGGCGGCGTTCGGGATTTGCAGCGCGCTGATCACGTTTGTGGTGCAGAAGACGCGGGAAATCGGCGCGCTCAAGGCGCTGGGGGCCAGCGGCGGACAAGTGCTGTGCGTTTTCCTTGGGCAGAGTCTCGCCGTGGGGACGGTCGGGGTGCTGGCCGGCCTGGGGCTGGGCCTGGTGGCCGTGGCCTATCGGAATGAGTTCCTCCGGCTGATGCGCCGGGTCACGGGCATCGAGCTGTTCCCGGCGGACATCTATCACTTCTACGGTATTCCTGCGTGGCTGCACGCGGGGGACATCGTGTTGATCTGTGGCGGTTCGTTGCTCATCTGCGTCGTGGTGGGCGGCCTGATTCCGGCCTGGAGCGCGGCGCGGCTCAAACCGGCGGAGGCCCTGCGCCATGAGTGATTCCGCACCCACCCCCGCGCCGCTGTTGCGCGCGACCGGCGTCCACAAGGCTTACCACATCGGCCGGCGTTCCATCGAGGTGTTGCGCGGCGTCGATTTCACGGTGACGGCCGGCGACTTCGTGGCGCTGCGCGGGGCGTCCGGCGCGGGGAAGAGCACGCTGCTCCAGTTGCTCGCCGGGCTCGACACACCCAGCGCCGGGGAAATCGTGTTCGCGGGTCAGCGGCTGGCCGGGTTTTCGGCGCGCGAGCTGACCCGGTTTCGCAACGAGAAGATCGGCCTGGTGTTTCAAGCCTACCATCTGCTGCCGGAGCTGGATGCCTTGGAGAACGTCACGCTGCCGGCGCGAATTGCGCGGATGCCCGTCGGCGTCGCGGAGCGCCGTGGGCGGGAGTTGCTGGACCGGGTCGGCCTCGGCCACCGCGTTGATCACCGGCCCAGCGAGCTTTCCGGGGGCGAGCAGCAGCGGGTGGCCATCGCCCGCGCCCTGATGAAGGAACCGGCCTTGGTCCTGGCCGACGAACCCACCGGCAATCTCGATTCGCACACCGGCGAGGGCATCATCGAGCTCCTGTGCGCCTTGCAGGGGGAGCGCAAGGCAACCCTGCTGATCGCCACCCACGACCATCGTGTCGCCGCCCGGGCCCCGCGCATCCTCGACTTGGTGGACGGGGTCATCGCCGACCACGCGGGCTGATCCCGCGTTGGTGGGTAATGTCCTAAACTTGGTGGCAGCGGTGCTGCTGCACGGCTGTGCGCCGCCGCAGCGGCGCACCCACCGGTTTCAGTCGGGACATTGCCCGTTGGCGCACAGCCTTGACCGGCCGTGCCGCCGCGGCTATGAGTCTCGCCGTCATCGTTATGCACCTGCGATCCTCGCTCGCTTCCGTCGCCCCGTTCTTGGTTGCCTCGCTGCTGGCGGTTGATCTTCCAACCTGGCAGCATCTCAGCAGCAAGAACGGTGACCTGCCTGCCCCCGGACCTTCCACCGAGCAGACCGGCGCCGTCGTCGCCGACTTCGACAAGAACGGCCTGAATGACTTCATCCTGAGCTTCCGGCATGCCGCACCAGCCCTGGTGTGGTATCGCCGCACCACCAGCGGCTGGGACCGGTATGTGATCGAGAAGGATTTTCTGACGGTCGAAGCCGGCGGCGCGGTCTGCGACATTGATGGCGACGGCGATCTCGATGTCGTGTTCGGGGGCGACTGGCAGAGCAACGAGGTCTGGTGGTGGGAGAATCCGTATCCCAACTACGATCCCAACGTGCCGTGGAAGCGGCATGTCATCAAGAAGGGCGGCGCCACACAGCACCACGACCAGGCGTTTGGCGATTTTCTCGGCACCGGCCAGCCACAACTGGCGTTTTGGAACCAGGGCGCGAAGAAGATCTTCCTCGCGGAGATTCCGCCCGATCCGCGTCACGCCGAATCGTGGCCACTGACCGAGATTTTCTCCGGCAGCGCGGGCGAAGAGGGACGCGCGGCGTTCAAGTACCCGGAAGGCATGTCGGTGGCCGACGTGGATGGGGACGGCCGTCCTGATTTGCTGGCGGGCAACTGCTGGTTCAAGCACACCGGCGGCAAGCGATTCCAGCCGACGAAAATCGCGGACGTTGGCGGCCTGATTTTCGCCGGCAAATTCAAGGCCGGGAAAGTGCCGCAGATCGTAATTGCGCCCGGTGACGGCGTCGGGCCGTTGCGGTGGTATGAATGCACCGGCGATCCGCTGAAGCCGGCGGACTGGGTTGGTCACGATCTACTCGACCGCAACGTCATTCACGGCCACAGCCTGCAGCTCGCGGATATCAACGGCGACGGGCACCTCGACATTTTTTGCGCGGAGATGGCGAAATGGACCGAGAGCAAGCAGGAACCCGACAACCCTGGCGCCACGGCCTGGATTTTCTACGGTGACGGTCAGGGGCATTTCACGAAGACGGAATTCCTCGTCGGCCAGGGCTGGCACGAAACGCGCGTGGCCGATCTCGACGGCAACGGCACGCTCGACATCCTGGAGAAACCCTACAACTGGGACACGCCGCGCGTGGATGTCTGGCTGAACCGCGGGCGGAAGTGAAGCGCCGCGAGCGGATGCCTAACCCAGCGTGCTGGCGAGCACCGTCATCGCGGTGCGCCGGGCATTGTCCGACCGGTTGATCAGGGTGACGTATTCGGCGGCCCAGCCGGGGCGGGCCTGATGGCGCTCCAGCCAGAGGCTCTTCAGGACGCGCTCGGTGCGTTCCATCTGCTGGATGGCCGAGGCCAGGGAATCGCGGCCCTCGGGGAGATCGGAGATGCTGCCGACGAGGAAGCGGCTGATGCGCCGGCCGCTGAACACGGCATTCAAAAGCATCACCACCGTCTGTTCGTAGGCGTACCAGCGCTGGCGGAGGAGGTCCTGGAGGAAACCGTGCCGCAGCGCGAAGAACTCGGAGCGCGGCCGCTCGGTAAGGCGCCGCAATTCCTGGGCCTCGGCGGGAAACCAGTTGTAGAGCAGGGCAAACGTGGCGTAGGTGTCAATGAGTTGCTTCGAATGGGAGTAGTCCGTGGTGATCTCGCCCACGCAGAAATCCTGCTCCAGCTCCATGACCACCTCCGGCAGGTCGTGCAGGCGGCCAAGCACTTCCTGCCCGGCACCGGCGCCGTAATTGAAATCGCCGGGGATCAGCCAGTAAACGTCCTCCGGTTCGCCGCGCTCGAACGCCAGGCCGAGCCCCGCGTACCACATCTGGCAGGTGTCCACGAACCAACCATCCAGGATGTCCGAAGACCGCGCCACCGTGCCTTTGCGGAAATCGAGGAACGCCTTGCTCCCCTCGGTTGAGTAGTGCGTCTTCCGATCCAGGACGGTGATCGGCCGTGCGTAGCGCTCGTCATCGTCGGCCAGGCACGCCACCAGATGATAGAGCGCCTCCAGATCGGAGAAGTCTGTCGGTTGATGGAAGGGGTAAATCACAACCGGATGGATTCGGCCGGGGCGTTTGGGGGCGGATGCCTTGTCCGCGGGGCGGGGTTGAGCGACGGTTTTGGATTTCATAGGCGCGCGAACAATCTGGCCACCATCGGTACCGGCGATTCGCAGCGAAGCGGAGGCAGATTGCCCTCACGTTCAGGCCGTGGACCGCAGCAATGATTCAGTTGGCTTACGAAGGGAATGTAGGCGCTTTGGCCGCGCAAGGCAACGCCGTTTCGGCGGGGGATTGCATCCCCGATCTGAGCCTGCCGGGTGGGTTCCTACTTCCCTGCTTCTGCGGGAGCCGGTGCGGTGGGCTGTCCGCCGGCTACGAGTTTCTCGAGTTCGGCGATCCGCTTTTCCAAGCGTGGGCGCAGCGAAGGCAGTTCAACGGTCAGCCGGCGGCACAAACCGATGGCCACCTCCCATTTCTTCTGGGCTTCGGCCAGGTCGGCCGCGGCCAGGCCGGCCTTCTTGACCCACCACGGATCGGGCTGTTCGCCGTCGCGGAGATTCTTCCCGTAAAGGACATTCGTGTAATGATCCAGCGCCCGGTCGAGCAGCGCGGCCTGTTCGGCGGGCGCGCGGAGGGTCGCCTCTTTTTCGAGCACGATGCCAAGGCCGACCTCCGCCATGCTGCGGACCGCCACATCGGCGCCTGCACCGAGAGCGTTCTGATAGGCGACGGCGGCGGCAGCAAAGCGATTCGTGTCGCGGGTCGCCGTGGCCAGAGTGAGCTGGCAGTCGCCGATGCGTCCCCAGGCGCGCGGGCCGAGCGCATTGGTGGGGAAGGGTGGCGTGACGATTTTGGAGAACGCGGTGATGGCCTCGCCGTAGCGATCGAGCTTGTTGGTCGCGGCCGCGGCATCTTCGAGCAGGAACGTGTCGCCGCGGAACAGGTAAGCCTCGGCGGCGATGGAAACTGGAACGGGCGAGGTGGCGCTGTAGAGCGGGCCATTGGTGATGAGCCAGTCGAAGTGGTTGCGGGCGCTTTCGTAGCTTTGGCGGGCGAAGGCGGCGACGCCCGCCATGCGACGCGCCTGGTAGGCCAGCGCATCCGCCTGGGCGGCGGGCTGGGCGAAGAGCTTGTCCTGGAAGAGGAGTTCCGCGGTCGCGTAGTCACCCTGGTTGTAGAAGAACATGGCCGCAAGATACTGGGCGAGGGGCGCGTTGGTGCTGTCCGGGAACTGCGCCACGAAGTTGGTCAGCAGGGCCAGGGAGTTCGTGTCGGGCGTGCCCTGGTAGGTTAACTGGGCGAGTTCGAAACTGGCCTGCGCGCGCAGGCCGCGAGCCAGGTTGGTCTGGCCGCCATAATCGTGCAGCCAGGCATCGTAGGCCGAGCGTGCCGTTGGCGAGTTCTGTTCCTTCTGGAAGGTGTGGGCGATGGCCAGGCGGACTTCCGGGAGCAGGACCGAATTGGTGGCGCGTTTGACGAAGGCCTCGTAAATGGCCCGCGCTGCCTCGGGCCGGCCCTGGTGGTTGAGCGCCTGGCCGTAAAGGAGGCTGGAACCGTCGGCCAACTCGCCGGTGGGGTCCAGCTTCAGCAGTTCGCTCATCGCTGCGTCGGCGGCGCCGAAATCCTGCGCTTCAATGCCGGCACGGACGATCTGGTAAAGGGCTTGGGCCGACAGCGGGTTGCTTGGACCGGGTGCGAACGCACGGTTGGTGGCCACCGCCCAGTAGTTCGACAGCGCGTTGGGGAGGTCGTGCGCCAGGAACTGGCTGTCGGCCAGCTTGAAGCGGGCAATCGTCTGGTCGGGGCCGGACGGAAGCTGTTCGACGGCGGCCTTGAATGCCGCCAGTCCGTCGGCGAGCCGGTTGGTGCCATCCTCCCAGAAGCACCAGCCGCGGTTGAGCTGGGCCCGGCCAACAAGTCCGCTCTGGAGATAACGGGTGGCCACCAGGTCGAAATCTCCGCGAGCTTGGGCGAGGAGATTGCTGCGGGCGGCGATTTGGTCCGCGCTTGGGCTGGCCACTTTAACGGTGGAATACTGGCGCAGGCGCAATTCGCCGAGGGCCAGATGCGCATGGGCCTGCAGATCGTCCTGCGGGTGGCGGGCAATAAGGCCTTCCAACCGCTTCGCCACATCTTCCGGTTTGCTGTCGCGGAGACTGAGGGCAATGGTTTTTTGCAGTGCGAACTGCCGTCGTGCCGGCGAGAGGTCGGTGTCCAGGTTCTTTTCGTAGAGACTCAGGGCGGCATCGGCCTGGCCGAGTCGTTCGAGGATTTCGCCATTGACCATGACGGCCTCGGCCTGGAGTTCGCGAGGAACGGAATTACTGGCCTGGCTCCAGAGATTCGTCATGCTTTCCAAGGCGGCCGGCAGTTGGCCGGCCGCAAGCCGGACGCGGGCCTGCATGAAGCTTCTGCGCCAGGCCTCCGGGGGCGCCAGGGTCTGAGCCTCCAGTGGCTTCAGGGCCTCCATGACACCCGGCGGATCGTTGATGGCGAGGAGCAATTCCGCCAGCAACAGCCATCCGCGGATCGTCCAGGGGTCGGTCGGTTTGGCCCGCGCGGCGGGCTGGAAGGCCGCGGCCGGATCCCGGAGCAGCGCCACGGCACGCGCCGTCTCCCCCGCCTTGGATCGCGCGTAGGCATCGTCGTAAATCGCCTCCAAGCGGCGCGGCGAGTCGGGGAAGCGCGCCGCGACGGCGGCGAACCCTTCAGCCGCCCCCAGCAAATCGCCCTTTTCAAATCGCGCCATTGCCTGCCAGAAGGCGAACTCATCCGCGAACCGGCCCGCCGTGCCGGCGGCTTCCGCGAGCAGGGTGACGGCGTCGTCAAAGCGTTTGAGCTTGATGCAGGCCTGGGCCTGGATCAGCACGATTTCGGCGGCACGTTCCGAAGCCGGGTAGGCCCGCCGAAACTCGGCGGCGTCCCGTTCCACCGCCTCGAAAAGGCCGTCCTGGAACATCTTGACGACGCCGTCGGCGGCGCGCGTTTCGGCCGGATCGGCGGCGCGGCCGGTGATCGCGCCGAGCAGCGGGAGCAGAAGGACGAGCAGCCGCCACCATGCCGGGGCGTGTGACATACGGGGGTTCGACGTGTCCATGGCGGGGTCTATTGAGCAGCGAGTACGTGACGGAGGTAACGGCCAGTGTGGCTGCCCTCCTGCCGGGCCACCCGTTCGGGTGTGCCGGCCGCGACAATGTTCCCGCCCGCCGCGCCGCCTTCCGGGCCCAGATCAATGATCCAGTCGGCGCACTTGATCACATCGAGGTTGTGTTCGATGACCACGAGTGTGTTGCCGGCGGCGCGCAGCTTGAACAGGACTTCGAGGAGCTTGGCCACGTCATGAAAGTGCAGGCCGGTGGTCGGTTCGTCCAGCAGGTAAAGCGTGTGGCCGAGGGAACGCCGGCTGAGCTCGGTCGCCAGTTTGAGCCGCTGCGCCTCGCCACCGCTGAGCGTGGTGGCCGCCTGGCCCAGGCGGAGATAACCCAGCCCCACCTCCGCGAGCGTCAGGCACGCCTCGTGAATCGGCGGGATGGCCCGGAAGAACCCCACGGCCTCGTCCACGGTGAGGTCGAGCACGTCCGCGATGTTGAGGCCCTTGTAGGTGATCTCGAGGGTTTCGCGATTGTAACGCCGGCCGCCGCAGGTTTCGCAGGTGACGTACACCGGCGGCAGGAAGTTCATCTCGATCTTGATGAGGCCGTCTCCCTGGCACTTCTCGCAACGGCCGCCGCGGACGTTGAAGCTGAACCGGCCCGGCTCGTAGCCGCGGACCTTGGCCGAGGGCAGGCGGGCGAACAGGTCGCGGATCTGGTTGAAGATGCCGGTGTAGGTGGCGGGATTGCTGCGGGGCGTGCGGCCGATCGGCGACTGGTCCACGACGACGAGTTTGCCCAGGTATTCAATGCCGCGCAGCTCGGTGTGCGCGCCCGGCCGCTCGGTCGCGCCGGTCAACCGCCGCGCCAGCGCGCGGTGCAGGATGTCGTCCACCAGCGTGCTCTTCCCCGAACCGCTGACCCCCGTGACGCAGGTGAGGACGCCGATGGGGATGCGGGCGGTGATGTTGCGCAGGTTGTTCTCGCGCGCCCCGACAATCTCCAGCCAGCCGCGCTCGCCCACCGGGGCGCGTTTGCGGGGCACCGGGATGGTCAGCTCGTGGCGCAGATAGCGGCCGGTGAGCGAACGCGGGTTGGCCATCACCTCCGCAACGGTGCCGGCCGCGACCAGCTCGCCGCCGCGCACGCCCGCGCCGGGGCCGAGGTCGAGCACGTGGTCAGCCCGGCGGATCGTCTCCTCATCGTGCTCGACGACAATCACGGAATTGCCCAGGTCGCGCAGTCCCTCCAGCGTGCGGAGCAGCCGCTCGTTGTCACGCTGGTGCAGCCCGATGCTGGGTTCGTCGAGGATGTACAGGACGCCGACGAGCCCGGCGCCGATTTGGGTGGCCAGCCGGATGCGCTGCGCTTCACCGCCGCTCAAAGTGCCACTCTCGCGATCGAGCGTGAGGTAACCCAGGCCCACGTTGCGCAGGAAGCCGAGCCGCGCGCGAATCTCGCGGATAATGTCGCCGGCAATCCGCTGCTGGAAGTCCGTGAGCTGGAGCTGGGCGAAGAAGTCGTCCGCCGCGTCAACCGACAGCGCGCAAACGTCCATGATCGAGAGACCGGGCGGGTGCGGCGGCGTGTCGTTGGCGCCGGGCCGGGCGGCGGCGCCGCCGAGGGTGACGGCGAGGATTTCCGGCTTGAGCCGCCGGCCGCCGCAGGCATCGCAGGGCTGCATGGCCATGAAAGCCTTCAGCCGGTTGCGGGTGAATTCGCTTTCGCTCTCGGCGTACAACCGTTGCAGGTTGGGCAGCACGCCTTCGAAGGGCCGCGTTAAGCGGCCCGGCTTGCCGGCCCGCCAGAAGGTGAATTCAATCTCGGTTTCGCCCGAGCCATGCAACAGGATCCGCCTGGATTCCTCGGACAGATTCTTGAAGGGCGTCTCGAGACTGACGCTGTAATGCGCGGCCACGCCGCGGAGCAGCGACTTGTAATAAACTACCATCCGCTTGCCCCCGCGCCGCCACGGCGCGATCGCGCCCTGTTCGAGGGACCTGTCGGAATCCGGCACGACCAGGTCTTGGTCGAACACAAACTTCTGGCCCAGCCCGTGGCAGACGGGGCAGGCGCCGAACGGCGAGTTGAAGGAAAAGTGTTTCGGGGTGGGCGTGTCGTAACTCAGCCCGGTGGCCGGGCTATACATCCGGTTCGAGTGCATCGTCTCGGCCCACGGATCGTCCGTCGGGGTGTCGGGCGCCTGGGACAGCAGCAGCAGCCGGCCGGCACCCCATTTCAACGCCGTCTCCACCGAGTCGCCCAGCCGTATCCGCACGCCCGGGTCCACGACCAGGCGGTCCACGACCGCCTCAATCGTGTGTTTCTGCTTCGGTTCGAGTTTCACCCGGAGGTTGGCCGCGAGTTCGACCAGCTCGCCGTCCACGCGGGCGCGCACGAAGCCTTCGCGGGCCAGGCGTTCGATGACGTCGCGAAATTCGCCGCGTTGGTCCCGCACTACCGGGGCCAGCAGCATCACGCGTGTCCGGGCCGGCAGTCCCAGAATTTTGTCCACGATCTCGCTTGTGGTTTGCGAAGTGATCGGCTGGCCGGTGACGGGGCAGTGGGGCTGGCCGATGTGGGCGAAGAGCAGCCGCAGGTAGTCGTAGATTTCGGTGGTGGTGGCGATGAGCGATCGCGGGTTCGCCGCCGCGGAGCGTTGCTCGATGGCGATCGCCGGGGAAAGACCTTCGATGAAATCCACGTCCGGCTTTTCCATCAGATCGAGGAACTGCCGGGCGTAGGCGGAGAGCGACTCCATGTACTTGCGCTGGCCTTCGGCGAAGAGCGTGTCGAAGGCCAGCGAGGATTTGCCCGAGCCGCTGGGACCGGTCACCACCACCAGCCGGTCGCGTGGAATCGCGAGCGATAGGTTCTTGAGGTTGTGAACCCGCGCCCCGCCGATTCGGATGAATTCCTTCGCCATGCGGTCGAATTGTCGTCCATGACAATCCGGCCAGCGTAGCCGGCCACCGTTGCCTTGCAAAGCGCGGACTGCTCGCGCAATCGGCTTGACCGGGCCGCAGGCGGTTGGCTTGATGCCGGACATGGTGACCCGCCATGAATGACCGGGGTCGGCTCGACCAGGCGCTGGTTGACCGCGGCCTGTGCGGCAGTCGCGAGAAGGCCCAGCGCGCCGTCCTGGCCGGCCAGGTCCGCGTCAATGGCCAACCCGCGGGCAAGGCCAGCCAGGCGGTGCGTCCGGGCGACGCCTTGGAACTGGTGGCGGCCGAGCGTTACGTCAGCCGGGGCGGTCACAAGCTCGAACATGCCCTGCGTCACTTTGGCCTCGCGGTGACCGGCCTGACCGCGGTGGATCTGGGGGCCTCGACCGGCGGGTTTACGGATTGCCTGCTGCAACACGGGGCGGCGCGGGTGTTCGCGGTGGACGTCGGTCAGGGGCAGTTGGCCTGGAAGCTCCGGCAGGATCCGCGGGTGGTGGTGATGGAGCGCACCAACGCGCGGCACCTGACCCCCGCGCGGATGCCGTCGGGATTTGTGGCGGCGGATCTCGCGGTCGTGGATTGTTCATTCATTTCCCTGCGCCAGATTCTGCCGGCCGCTATTGCCTTGCTCGGGAAAACCGCTAAGCTCGTCGCGCTGGTCAAGCCGCAGTTCGAGGCGGGCAAGGCCGAGGCGGACCGGGGCGCGGGCGTCATCTCCGATCCGGCGGTGCATGCGCGGGTGCTGGCGGAAATCGAGCGCTTCGTGGCCGCCCGGCCCGGACTGCGCTGGCGTGGCGTGACCGAATCGCCGCTCCTCGGACCGGCGGGCAACAAGGAATTCCTGGCTTTGCTTGAAAAAGTTGACTGACAGTCTCCGGCGGGTCGGCCTCGTCGCCAACCCGGACAAGGCCTCCACCTGCGCCGTCGTGCGGCGCGCCCTTCGGCTGGTGCGTGCGGCCGGGCGCGAGGTGCGGGCCGATTCGGTCACGACTGATTTCGCCCGGCTCGACATCGCGACCTCGCCGGACATTGCCACCCTCTCCCGCCAGTGCGACCTGCTGTTGGTGCTTGGCGGCGACGGTACGATGCTGCGCGTGGCCCGGGAGGCCGCCGGCAGCCGCACGCCGATCTTCGGCGTGAACCTGGGCACGCTCGGCTTCCTGACCACGTGCGCGGTGAACCAACTGGCCGGGGCGCTCGGGCGGGTCTGGACCGGCCAGTGCCTGGTGGAATCCCGCTCGCTGATCGAGGCCCGCCGCATCGGCGCGCCGGAGCAGGTCGTCGAGCTGGCTTTGAACGATTTCGTCATCAGCCGCGGCGCCGTGCCCCGGTTGATCGAACTCGAAGTGCGCGTGGACGGGGAACTGTTGACGAGTTACCGGGGCGACGGCCTGATCATCAGTTCGCCGACCGGTTCGACCGCGTATTCCCTGGCCGCGGGCGGGGCGGTGGTCAGCCCGCAGGCGGAGGTGTTTGCCTTGACGCCGATCTGTCCGCACACGTTGTCCAATCGCTCGGTGATTGTCAGCCTCGCCTCCACGGTCGAGGTCAACCTCCGCAGCCAGCGCGTGGAGACCTACCTCGCCGCCGACGGCCAGACGCGACTCCAACTCAAGGCCGGCGACGTGATGGGTTTCCAACGGAGCCGTCACACGGCGCCGCTGGTGCGGCTGCCGGGCACGTCCTTTTTCGACACATTGCGACAGAAGATGAACTGGAGCGGTTCGCCGGTGTGAACCGCCCCGTCGCGCACGCGGGAGCGGAGAGCTCCTGTCAATGCGGGGCCGCGAGCGTCCGACGCCAGTCTTCGACCGCGGTGCGGATTTCGTCGAAGGCATGGAGCCGCGGCTGCACGAAACGCGGAGTGAACCAGGGAAAGGTGCCCACCAGATCGTTGGTCACCAGAATCTGCCCGTCGCAATCCGGTCCGGACCCGATGCCGATGGTGGGGATGGGAATCCGCAGTGTCATTTCACGGGCGACCGCGGGCTTGACCAGTTCCACTACCACCGCGAACGCGCCGGCCCCGGCAAGAAACTCGGCGTCGGCCAGCAAGGCCTCGCGTTCCGCTTCGAGTTTGCCCTTGATATGATAGCCGCCTTCCTCGCGGACATGCTGGGGCAGCATGCCGAGATGGCCAATGAAGGGAATGCCGGCCGCGCGGATGGCAAGGATTTGTCTGCCAATGGCGCGTCCGCCTTCGGCCTTGACGGCCTCGGCCCCGGCGGTCACCAGGCGTTGGGCGGTGGCGACGGCTTCCTCCGGCGTGCGATAGGTGTTGGCGGGCATGTCGGCGGCCAGAAGGGCGAGCGGCCGGGCCCGGGCCGCGGCGCGAACATGGTGTTCCATGTCCGGCAGGGTCACGAGGGTCGTGTCCGGATGGCCCAGGACCACCATTCCCAAGGAGTCGCCGACGAGGAGCAGGGGCACGCCGGCCTCGTCGAGCAGACGGGTCATCGGATAGTCATAGACGGTGAGCGACGCGATCGGGCGCCGGCCTTTCCAGGAGCGGATGATGTCCGCCGTGATCTTGCCTTCGTTCACGGGACGAACTTGGCTGCCGGCGGCCGGTCGGACAAGGGCAAACTGCGGGCGGGGGTGTTGGTAATGTCCAAATCTGGTGGGTGAGGCTCCGACGAGCCGGCTCGCGAGGACGCCCCACCGGGAAGCCGACTTCGGACCTACCGGGGGTGTTGCTTGCTGTCGGGGTGTTGGGTGGACGAGATAAAAGGGGGGTTATGGGGTCTGAGCGGCCCAGAAATCCTCGAAGCGACCGGAGAGGATGCAGCAACGGAGCGCCAGGATGGCATTGGCTCCGCGCACCGACCAATGCATCCCAGATTGTTTGAGACGCTCGCCCACGACGGTGCGGCAGCCCGCTGGGGTGTTGCTTGACTTGACCGGCGTTTCCGCCGATATACGGTCACGGATGCCTATGTTGTGCATGATCTGCAAAGAAAAAGAGGCGAAAATCCACCTCACCGACGTGAAGCAAGGCGAGATCAAGAAATGGGATCTGTGCGAGGAGTGCGCGAAGGCCAAAGGGATTGACGACCAGAGCTTCGCGCTGGCGGATTTGCTGATGGGGCTGGGCGCCTCGCAGGAACTGGCGCCGGCGGCCGGGGCGGACGCCATGCCGGGCGAAACGGCCTGCCCGGCCTGCGGGTTCACCCAGGCCGACTTCAAGAAGTCCGGCCGGCTCGGCTGCCCCGAATGTTATGTCACCTTCGGGAGCGGGCTGGCCGGTTTGCTCAAGAACATGCACCGCGGCACGCGGCATGTCGGAAAGATGCCGCGCGCGCAGCGCCAGGGACGCGAGCTGCAGGAGCAGTTGAAGGCGCTACAGCGCAAACTCGATGACGCCGTCGCGGTCGAGAATTACGAGGAGGCCGCCCATTTGCGGGACGAAATCAAGGGGCTGAAACAGAATCTCAGCGGCACGCTGGCGGTTTGAACGATGAATCTGAGCGAATTTCTAAGCCCGCCAGGTGCTCATGGGCTGCCGTCCGGGCCGAACGACAAGATCGTCCTTTCGAGCCGGGTCCGGCTGGCGCGAAACGTCCGCAGTTTTCCGTTCCCCGGCTGGGCCAAGAAGCCCGAGCGGGTGCGTGCCTGCCTGGCGATTCAGCCGGCGGTGGAAGGTCTGCCGCAGATGAAGGACGGTTTTACCGAGTCCATGGAGGCGCTCTCCGCGCTGGACAAGCAGATCCTGGTGGAGCGGCACCTGATCAGCCGGGAGCATGCGGCCAAGGCCGCGGGCAGCGGGCTGGTGATCAGCCGCGACGAGTCCTTCAGTGTGATGGTCAACGAGGAAGATCACCTCCGGATGCAGTCGCTCCGTCCGGGGCTTCAACTCAAGGAAGCCTGGCAGGCGATTGACGCCATGGACACGGCGCTGGAGGCGCACCTCGACTACGCTTTCAGCCCGGAGCTGGGATATCTCACGGCGTGTCCGACGAATGTCGGGACCGGGATCCGCGTCAGCGCGATGCTGCATCTGCCCGGCCTGGTGCTGGCCGAGCAGGTCAACCAGATCATCCAGGCGGTCAACAAACTCGGCCTCGCGGTCCGGGGGCTCTTCGGCGAAGGCACCGAAGCCCTGGGCAATGTGTTCCAGGTGTCCAATCAGATGACGCTCGGCGAAAGCGAGGAGGAGATTGTCGAGCGCCTCAGCAAGGTGCTGGCGCAGATCATTGAACACGAGGAGAACGCGCGCGCCACGCTGTTGGAGAAGAAGCCGAAGGTCGTGTTCAACCACATCGGCCGCGCCTATGGCATCCTGGCGAATGCCCACAGCGTGTCCTCCAAGGAAGCCCTCAACCTGCTTTCACTCCTGCGCCTGGGCGTTGACCACGGGCTGTTTCCCGGCGTGGACCGGACGCTGGCCGATCACCTGTTCATCATGACGCAGCCTGCGCATCTGCAATCGCGCCACGCGGACCGCCTTTCCGCGGACGAACGCGACATCCACCGGGCCGACATGCTGCGCGACGCCCTGCGAAAGGTGAACCGTCCGGCGGCGCCGCCCGCGGCGCCGCCACTGGACAAGGGAGTCTAAACGAGGCAAGTTCCCTGAGGAAAGGATCGTGATAGTCTATGAGTGACGAATCCATGAGCAATTTTACGCCCCGTGCCCAGCAGGTGATGGCCCTGGCGCGCAAGGAGGCCGATCGCTTCAACCACAACTACGTGGGTACCGAGCACCTCCTCCTTGGCTTGATCAAGCTCGGCCAGGGCGTGGCGGTCAACGTGCTCCAGAAGATGGGCCTCGACCTGGAAACGCTGCGCCTCGAGGTCGAGAAACAGGTGGGCACCGGTGGCGACCAGAAGCTCATTGGCAACATCCCCCTTACGCCGCGCGTCAAGAAGGTCCTGCAACTGGCCTCGAAGGAGGCCCGCGCCCTGAACCACACCTACGTAGGCACTGAACATTTGTTGCTCGGGCTCCTGCGCGAGGGCGACGGGGTGGCGGCCCGCGTGCTCAAGAATCTCGACGTGGACATCGAGCAGGCGCGGCAGGAAATCCTCAAGGAGCTTGATCCCAACTTCAGCGGCGAGGAGCCGGGTGGCGGCGAGCCCGGCGAGAAGCCGGAGAAAAAAGGCGACCTCAAGACCCCGGCCTTGAAGGCGTTTGGGCGCGATCTGACCGAAATCGCCCGCAAGGGCGAAATGGACCCGGTCATCGGCCGTCAAAACGAAATCGAGCGGGTGACCCAGATTCTGTGCCGGCGCACCAAAAACAATCCGGTGTTGCTGGGCGAGGCCGGGGTTGGCAAGACCGCCATCGTCGAAGGGTTGGCCCAGGAAATTGCCCGCGGCAACGTCCCGGAACTGTTGCGTGACAAACGCGTCGTGACGCTCGACCTGGCGCTCATGATCGCCGGCACCAAGTACCGCGGCCAGTTCGAGGAACGCATCAAGGCGGTCATGGACGAAATCCGCCGCTCGAAGAACATCATCCTCTTCATTGACGAGCTGCACACGATCGTCGGCGCGGGTTCGGCCGAGGGCACCATGGATGCCTCGAACATCATCAAACCGGCCCTCAGCCGGGGCGAGCTCCAATGCATCGGCGCGACCACGCTCAACGAATACCGGAAGTACATCGAGAAGGATGCCGCGCTCGAGCGGCGCTTCCAGAGTGTCAAGGTGGACCCGCCGTCCATCGAGGAGGCGGTCCAGATTCTCAAGGGACTGCGTCCGAAGTACGAGGACCACCACAAAATCGAACTGACCGACGCGGCGCTGGCCGCCTCGGTCAAGCTCTCCGACCGCTACATCACCGGACGATTTCTGCCGGACAAGGCGATTGACGTCATGGATGAGGCGGGGTCGCGGGCGCGGATCGGCGCCATGACCCGTCCGCCGGACGTGAAGAACATCGAGGCCGAGATCGAGCAGATCAAGGTCCGCAAAGAGCGCGCGATCAAGGAGCAGGACTTCGAAGGCGCCGCCGCCATGCGCGACCAGGAGAAGCAGGCCAAGGAGAAACTCGAAGCCGTCCTGAATGCCTGGAAGAGCATCCGCGAGGAGAAGCGCGTCAAGGTGGACGAGGAAGACATCATGCACGTCATCTCCAAGTGGACCGGCATTCCGCTCCAGCGCATGGGCCAGAACGAGATTCAGAAACTGCTGGCGATGGAGCAGGAGTTGACCAAAGTGATCGTCGGCCAGAGCGAGGCGGTGGTCGCCATGTGCAAGGCGCTGCGTCGGTCGCGGGCCGACCTCAAGGATCCCCGGCGGCCCATCGGCACGTTTGCGCTGCTCGGTCCCACCGGCGTGGGCAAGACCCTCCTCGCCAAGACCCTGGCCGAAAACATGTTTGGCGACAGCAAGGTCCTCCTCCAGCTCGACATGAGCGAGTACATGGAGAAGTTCAACGTGTCGCGCCTGGTGGGCTCGCCGCCGGGTTACGTCGGCTACGAAGAGGGCGGCCAGTTGACCGAGGCGGTGCGCCGCAAGCCTTACAGCGTGGTGTTGTTCGACGAGATCGAAAAGGCCCACCCGGATGTCATGAACATGCTCCTCCAAATCCTGGAGGAGGGGAAGCTCACCGACAGCTTTGGCCGGGCGGTGGATTTCCGCAACACCATCATCTTGCTGACGTCCAACGTCGGCTCCGACATCATCCGCAAGCAGGGCACAATCGGGTTCACGCCGGTCAGCGACCAGTTCAGCTACGAGCGAATGCGGGAGAAAATCCTCGATGAAGCCAAGCGCGCCTTCCGGCCGGAATTCCTGAACCGGCTCGATGACGTCATCGTCTTCCGCTCGCTGGCGAAACCGGACCTGCTGACGATCCTCGATCTCGAGGTCGCCAAGGTGGTGGACCGGCTCAAGCACAAGAACATCCGACTCGAACTCGATGCCCGAGCCAAGGAGTTCCTGGCGGAAAAGGGCTACGATCCGATGTACGGCGCCCGGCCGATGCGGCGCGCCGTCGAGCGCTTTCTGGAGGATCCGCTGGCCGAGGAAATCATCCGGGGCAGCGTGCACGATAACGATCCGATCCTGGTGAGCGTGGACCAGGACAAGCTGGTCTTCCGCCAGAAAGAGGCGTCCCCGAGCGCGGTCTCCACCTGACGCGCCGCCGCCACGCCCGTCATCGCCGCAACGGATACTCACGCCGGCCCGGGGCCCGGTGGCATTTGGGCCGTGTTCTGATTTCCATCGTAGAACGGAGTTTGGAGTCCCGGCTTCAGCCGGTGGGGGCCGCCTGAAGGCGGAACTCCCAGCGAAATGAACACCCTCGCCCCGCCCCGAGAGTTGGAGTTAGGACACTACCGGCGTTTGACGCCGAGGCGCGGCTTGTTCACAGTCCATCCGTCGTGGCTCACATTCACGAGAAGATTGATTTTGCGGTGACCGTGCTGGTGGTTCGTCAACGGCAGGTGCTGGTGGCCCACCACCGGCGGCTGAACGCGTGGCTGCCGCTGGGCGGACACATCGAACTCGATGAAGATCCCGAAACCGCCGCGCGGCGCGAGGTGAAGGAGGAAAGCGGCCTGGACATCGAGCTTTTGGGCGAACGGCCGCCGACGAGCTCGTTGACCACCCGCGCGCTTATCGCGCCCCGGTTTCTGAACGTCCATCAGATTACCCCGACCCACCAGCACATCGGCATGATCTACCTTGCCAGGTCGCCGGGTAGCACGGCGAGGCTGGCTCCGGCGGAGCATTTCGCTCTCCGTTGGTGTACGAGCGCGGAACTCGACGAATTGCAGCCCGCGATGTCCGAGGCCTTCAAGTGGTATTGCCGGCGGGCGTTGGCCGAGGTGGCGGACTGATCCGCGCCACCCGGCCGGTGACCTGTTCCATGTTCTCCCCGCGCATCAAAACCGGCGTCTTCGTTCTCGAGGGGATGAACTCCCTCGCGACCGCGCTGTACTTCAACTACCTGTTCTTCCACCTGCGGGACCAGTTTGGGTTCGGCAACCTGGGCAATCTCTTTTTCTGCGCCGCGAACGGGTTTGTGTACATGGCCATGGCCCGCGGGGGCGGCCGGTTCGCGCAACGGCACGGTTACTTCCGGGCGCTCCGCATCGGGTTCGTCGTCATGGCGGTCGCGATGATCCTCGGCAGTCTCGCCCACCGCGCGGGCGAGCATTTCGCGATCATGCTCTTCTGGACGTGCGGGCTGTGTTTCACCTGGCCCGCGTTGGAGGCCGTGACCAGCGAAAATGAGCCACCCGCGCGCCTGCAGCGGCTGATCGGCATCTATAACGTGGTGTGGGCCAGCACGAGTGCCCTGGCTTATTTTACCGGCGGCGCGATGCTGGAGAAGCTCGGCTACCGCAGCATTTTCCTTGTGCCGCTGGCCATCCACGCCGGCCAGATCGCCCTCCTGGGCGCGTTGGAGGTGGTCCACCGCCGCGCGCCGGGCCCTTCGCTCGAACCCGCCGGCGAGGCGGTCGCGCCCGCTTTTGCGCCGCGCCCGGCCGTGCCGCCCGAACGGTTTCTGAAGATGGCCCTGCTGGCGAATCCATTTGGCTACCTGGCGATGAACGCGCTTCTGCCGGTGCTGCCCCAGCTCTCGGCACGGCTGGGATTGACCCCGATGTTCGCCGGCTTCTTTGGCTCGGTCTGGTTCTTCGCCCGCACCCTCGCCTTTGTGGTTCTGTGGCAATGGACCGGCTGGCATTACCGCTACCGCTGGCTGGCCGGGAGTTATGCGGCCATGGGGCTGATGTTCGTGGTGATCCTGCTGGGGCACGGCCTCTGGCTGCTGGTCGCCGCCCAACTGGTCTTCGGCGCCGCGCTCGGCCTGCTCTATTATTCCTCGCTGTTCTACGCGATGGATGTCGGCGAAACCAAGGGCGAACACGGCGGGTTCCACGAGTCCGCCATCGGCGCCGGCATCTGCGCCGGTCCCGCCGTCGGCGCCGTGGCCTTGCGCTTCTTTCCCGAGCAGCCGAACGTCAACATCTGGGCGGTGACCGGCCTGCTGGCCCTCGGGTTCTTCGCCCTGCAACACCTGCGTCATCGCCGGGTTGGCTGACGCACCGCTCGGCGCGTTCCCGTATTGTGAACCTGGAAATCATCAACACCGGCAGCGAACTGATGCTGGGCCGCGTGCTCAACTCGCACCAACAATGGCTCTGCCGGCAGCTCAGCGATCGCGGCTACGTCGTGGCACGTCAAGTCGCCGTCGCCGACACCGCCGTTGAAATCCGCCAGGCCGTGAGCGAATCGCTCGCGCGCGGCGGACTGGCCATCACCACCGGCGGTCTCGGGCCCACGACCGACGACCTCACCCGGGCTGCGCTCGCCGAATTGCTCACCCGCCCGCTCCACGAGGATGGCATGGTGATGGCTGCGATCGAAGCGTGGTTCCAGCGCCGGGGCCGCCCCATGCCCCCGAGTGTCCGACTCCAGGCGCAGGTGCCCGCCGGGGCCATCGTGCTGCCCAACGCCCACGGCACCGCGCCGGGGCTCATCCTCGAAGCCGGCCCGACGGCCGCATCGCCTGATCGCCCGTCCGCCTGGCTCGTGATGCTGCCCGGACCGCCTCGCGAGCTGCGCCCCATGTTCGCCGAACAAGTGTTGCCGTGGCTGGCGCGTCAGTTCCCGCTGGACACGCCATTTTACGCCCGCACGCTCCGGACCACGGGCCTCGGCGAATCCATGGTGCAGGAGCGGATTGCGGGCCCACTGGCGTCGCTGGTCGCGGCCGGCCTGGAAATCGGCTACTGCGCGCGGGTCGGCGAAGTGGATGTCCGTCTGGCCTCGCGTCGGCCGGATGCGATTGCGCTCGTGGCCGAGGCCGAGGCGCTGGTTCGGGAGTGCATGAGCCGGCAGGTTTTTGGCAGCGAGGACGACACGCTGGAAGGCGCGGTTGTGCGGCTGCTGACCGGGCGGCGCCAAACGCTGGTGGTGGCCGAGTCCTGCACCGGCGGGCGGCTGGCCAGCCGGATCACCGACGTGCCGGGCGCCTCGGCGGTGTTTCTGGGCGGTGTGGTCAGTTACAGCAACGCGTTGAAACAGCGCCTGCTCGGGGTTCGGGCCGAAACCCTCGCCGGCGCGGGCGCCGTCAGCGAAACCACGGCCCGCGAAATGGCGGAGGGCGCGCGCACCCGGCACGGCGCTGACTATGCGCTGGCCGTCACGGGCATCGCCGGCCCCGGCGGCGGCACGCCGGCCAAGCCCGTGGGCACGGTGTTCATCGCGCTGGCGACGGCGCGCGCGACCACGGTCATCGCGCCTTTGAATCCCTACGACCGCGAAACGTTCAAGAACGTCACCACCCAGCAGGCGCTCGAATTGTTGCGACAGGAACTGCTGGCCTGAGCCGATGCCGGAGTCGTGGCCCAGCGGTCCACGACCCATCGGAACGAGCAGGCACAGCCGCGGAAGTCAGAACTTCAGGTTCCAGGCTGACTGAGAATACTTCTCCCGCACGAGCGCTTCCACGCGGCCAAGAGGAGGCTCGCGGAGTTCTTCATGGGCCTCCCAGACGTCGCGCAGCGCGGCCTTCACCGCCGCGGCGGGCAACTCCAGGTTCATCAGGAAATCCGCGTGCGAGCGATTCGCGCGGTAATGCGGCTGTCGCAATGGCATGGGCAGCAACCGCCCGGCGGCCGCAAGATCGAAATGCAGCAGAAACGTCCCGTGGAATAGCAGGGCATGTTGCTTGCGCCGTTGCGCGTTGCCGGAGAATTTGCGTTCGCGAATGGTCAGGTCGGTGTCGCCGTCTCGCCGGACGGGCTGACCGGTGAGGATTTGCAGCGCGCGTTGATGGCGGGTCAGGATGAACACGTTCGTTTGGGTGATGCTGGCGAAGGCCGGCGCGTCGTCCACGCGGCAGACGAGCGTGTAATTCAGGCAGCCGGGGCCTTGCAGGACCGTCCCGCCGCCGCTGGCCCGGCGCAACACGGGAACGCCGGCGCGCTCACAGGCTTCCAGGTCTGCCTCGCGGGCGGCGCGGTTCGCATAGCCGAGCACGACAAACGGGCGTTCCGATTCCCAGAAGCGCAGGACGGGCGGGCCTTCGCCGGCCTCGCAGGCATCCAGCAACGCCTCGTCCAGGGCGAGGTTTTCCGCCGGCGTCGGCCGGGTGAGATCGAGGTATTTCATATTGTGTGCCGGCGGTTCCAATGTATTTTAAGCCGCGCACCGGGCGCAACGGTTTTGCCTGTCATACCGGGCGGGCCGTGGAGTGTCCCTTTTGACCGGATGCCTTTTTGATCGTGAAATCGTTGAACCAAGACCAATCGAAAACCGGAGTTTCAACGTCCTCCGCCGCGGGGCCAGCGTGGTTCGAGGCGCACCAGGAACTGCTGGCGGCGGCGCTGGCGGGCCTGCCGGCCGACCGCTCACAGCGGTTTTTGACCGACCTGCTTGACCGGTTGCGGTCAGCCGGCATTGCGGCGCCGCAGACGATCAGCACGCCTTACGTCAACACCATCCCGCCGGAGAAGCAACCGCCGTTGCCGGGCGATCGCGAGATGGAACGGCGGCTGAAGAGCTACATCCGGTGGAACGCCATGGCGATGGTGGTCAACGCCAACCGCCTCCACAGCGGCCTGGGCGGCCACATTTCCACGTTCGCCTCGAGCGCGACACTCTACGAGGTTGGTTTCAACCATTTCTTCCGCGGCGCGGGCAAAGGCCACCCGGCGGACCTGGTGTATTTCCAGGGGCACGCCTCGCCGGGCATTTATGCGCGGGCGTTCCTCGAACGGCGGTTGGACGAGCATCATCTCCAACATTTCCGGCAGGAACTCGCCGAGGGCGGTGGCCTGTCCTCCTATCCGCATCCGTATTTGATGCCGCACTTCTGGCAGTTCCCCACCGTGTCCATGGGGCTGGGACCGATCCTGTCCATCTACCAGGCGCGATTCAATCGCTACCTCAAGGCGCGGGGAATTCTCAAGGACCCGGAGCCCAGGGTCTGGTGTTTCGTCGGCGACGGCGAGAGCGACGAGCCGGAGACGCTCGGCGCGCTGACCCTGGCGTCACGGGAAAATCTCGACAACTTGGTCTGGGTGGTGAACTGCAACCTGCAGCGGCTCGACGGGCCGGTGCGCGGCAATGGCAAGATCATCCAGGAACTCGAAGCCGCCTTCCGCGGCGCCGGGTGGAACGTCGTCAAGGTGGTCTGGGGTTCCGATTGGGATCCGCTCCTGGCGGCGGACACGGATGGGTTGCTGGCGAAACGCATGGACGAGGCCGTGGACGGCGATTACCAGAAGTACTCGGTCGAGCCCGGCAGCTACACGCGGAAGCACTTTTTCGGGAAATACCCGGAACTGCTCGAACGGGTGAACCATCTGAGCGACGAGCAGATTCGCCGGCTGGCCCGGGGTGGTCACGACCCGGTAAAGGTGTACGCGGCGTTCAAGGCGGCGGTGGAGCACAAGGGCGCGCCCACGGTGATCCTGGCGAAAACCATCAAGGGCTATGGCCTCGGCGAGGCGGGCGAGGGCCGCAACATTTCGCACCAGCAGAAAAAGATGAACGAAAAGGAACTCCGCGAGTTCCGCACGCGCTTCGGGGTTCCCATCAGTGATGACGAGGTCGCCGAGACGCCGTTCTACCGGCCGCCGGCCGACAGCCCGGAAACGATTTATTTGCAGGAGCGGCGGAAGGAATTGGGGGGGAACCTCCCTGAGCGGCGCGTGACCGCCCCGCCGTTGGACGTGCCGAAAAGCGATTTCTACGCCGAGCTTTACAAGGGCTCCGGCAAGCAGGCGGTTTCGACGACCATGGCCTTCGTGCGGCTGTTGAGTGTCTTGCTGCGCCACAAGGGCGTGGGCCGCCATCTGGTGCCGATCATTCCCGACGAGGCGCGTACGTTCGGCCTCGACGCGCTTTTCCGCGAGATCGGCATCTACGCCCACAAGGGCCAGCTTTACGAGCCGGTGGACCGGCAGTCGCTGCTGTTCTACAACGAAACGCGCGAGGGCCAAATCCTCGAGGAAGGCATCACCGAGGCCGGTTCGATGGCGTCGTTCATCGCCGCCGGCACGGCGTACGCCACGCACGGGGTTAACATGATCCCGTTTTACATTTACTATTCGATGTTTGGCTTCCAGCGCATCGGCGATCTGATGTGGCTGGCGGGCGACATCAAGGCCAAGGGGTTCCTCCTGGGCGCCACGTCGGGCCGCACCACGCTCAATGGCGAAGGTCTGCAACACCAGGACGGCCAGAGCCTCCTGTTCGCGAGCGCGCTTCCGACGTTGCTTGCCTATGACCCGGCGTTCGCCTACGAGATCGCCGTGATCGTCGCCGACGGCCTCAAGCGGATGTATCAGGACGGCGAAGAGCTGTTTTACTATCTCACGTTGTACAACGAGAACATGGTGATGCCGCCGATGCCGGAAGGTGTGGAAGACGGCATCCTCAAGGGCCTCTACCGGTTCAAGGCAGGCGTCGGCGGTCGCAAACTCAAGGCGCATCTGCTCGCCAGCGGCCCGATCATCGTCGAGGCGCTGCGCGCCCAAACGATCCTGGCCGAACGCTACGGCGTCTCCGCGGACGTGTGGAGCGGGACCAACTATAAGCTGCTGCGCAACGAGGCCCTGCGCACCCGGCACTGGAACATGCTGCACCCGACGGCGCCGCCGCGCAAACCGTACGTGCAGACGCTGCTCGAAAAGGAGCCGGGCGTCTTTGTGGCGGTTTCGGACAACGTGAAGGCGGTGCCCGACCAAATTGCGCCCTGGGTGCCCGGCGGCCTGGTGACGCTGGGCACCGACGGCTTCGGCCGGAGCGACACCCGCCCGGCGCTGCGGCGGTTCTTCGAGGTGGATGCGGAAATGACCGTGGTGGCGACGTTGCATGCGCTCGCCGAGCGCGGCCAGGTGGGTCGGCAGTTGGTGGCCCGCGCGATCAAGGACCTTGACGTCAACCCGGAGAAAGCGCATCCCCAGATCATTTAGCCGTCGGTGGTCATTCAAACCTTATGGACGTTAAACTCCCCAAACTCGGAGAAGGCGCAGATGCGGGCGTCGTGGTCAGCATCTTCGTCAAGGACGGCGATGTGATCGCCAAGGATCAGCCGATCCTCGAACTCGAAAGCGAGAAAGCGGTGGCGTCGGTTCCGTCGCCCGCCGCCGGCACGGTGACCCAGATCCATGTCAAGCCCGGCGACAAAGTGAGCGTGGGACAGCGGTTGCTCACCCTCGGCGAGGGCGCCGGTGCGGCAGCCACTCCGCAGCCCGAAGCGCCGGCGCCCGTGGCGGCGCCCAGCCCGACACCGGCGCCAGCGAGCGAACCCGCCCCCGTTCCTGCGGTCGAGGAAGCCCCGGTCGCCGGCCCGCCCGCGGCGGCGCCGTCGGTGCGCCTGATTGCGAAGGAGCTCGGCATTGATCTCACGCGAATTCGCGGCAGTCAGCGGGGCGGTCGCATTGTCATGGCCGATCTGCGTGCCTACATCGAACGGTTGCAGCAACTGGCCGCGCGCGCCACGGCGACGGCGGCGGCGCCCCTGGCGGGCAAGCCGGCGAAGGAACCGGTGGATTTCTCCAAGTGGGGGCCGGTTACCGTGAAGCCGCTCTCACCGCTGCGACAGGTCATTGCGCGGCGCATGTCCGAGAGTTGGGCCGCCGTGCCGCGCGTGACGCAATTCGACGACGCCGATGTCACGCGGTTGCTCGACCTGCGCAAGCAGCACATGGCCGCCTACGAGGCGAAAGGCGTGCGTCTGACGCTTACCGGTTTCGTGGTCAAGGCGCTGGTGGGTGTGCTGCAAAAACATCCCACGTTCAACGCGAGCCTCGACCACACCGAGGAAAACCTGGTGCTGAAATCCTACTTTCACATCGGCATTGCCGTGGACACCGAGGCCGGGTTGATGGTTCCGGTGATCCGCGACGCGGACAAGAAGAGCCTGGTCGAGCTGTCGCGGGAGCTCGAGGACCTGGCGCGGAAGGCGCGCGAACGGAAGGTGTCGGCGGACGATCTGAAGGGCGGCACGTTCACGATCACAAACCAGGGGGGGATCGGCGGCGCGCATTTCACGCCGGTGGTCAACCTGCCCGAGGTGGCGATCCTCGGCCTTGGCCGCGGCGCGGTGAAGCCGGTCTGGCGCGACGGGAAGTTCGAGCCGCGCACACTGCTGCCGCTAGGGCTGTCGTACGATCACCGCGTGATTGACGGCGGCAGCGCGGCACGGTTCATCGTGGATCTCGTACAGGCGATCGAACAGTTTGACGACTCGCTGGCGCGGATTTGACGGTTGCGCTGGTTGAGCCCTGTTTTTTTATGGAACCGATTAAGACTGAAATCGTCGTGGTTGGCGCCGGGCCGGGCGGATATGCGGCGGCGTTTTACGCCGCGGATTGCGGCAAACAGGTCATTCTTGTCGAGCGCGAGCCACGCCTCGGCGGCGTCTGCCTGAACCGCGGCTGCATCCCCTCGAAGGCCCTCCTTCATGCGGCCGAGACCATCAACCTGACCCGGGACGCATCGCACATGGGTCTGACCTTCGCGCCGCCGCAGGTGGACCTGAACAAGCTGCGGGTGTGGAAGGAATCCATCCTCGAGCGGCTCGGTAGCGGCGTGGCCCAGCTTGCCCAAAAGCGCCATGTGCGCGTGCTGGCGGGGCGGGGTTATTTCGAAGACTCGAACACGCTGCGGGTTGAGACGCCGGAGGGGCAGCAGTTTGTGCAGTTTCAGCACGCCATCGTTGCCACGGGTTCGCAGCCGGCGATGCCGAAGACCTTCGATCTCGGGAATCCGCGGATCATGACGTCCACCGAGGCCCTGGAAGTCGAAGAAGTGCCGCGGAAGCTGCTGGTCATCGGCGGCGGTTACATCGGCATGGAACTGGGGACCGTGTATGCCGCGCTCGGCAGCGAAGTCGTGGTGGTCGAGGCGCTGGACGCCATTCTGACCGGAGCGGACCCGGACCTGGCCCGGCCCATCGCCGCGCGCGCCCGGAAGAATTTCAAGGAAATCCGTGTAAAGGCAAAAGTCCTTGCGATGGCCACCAAGGGTCACCAGATCAAGGTGGACATCGAATACGAGGGGCAGAAACTGGAAGAACTTTATGACCGTGTGCTGGTCGCCGTCGGCCGCGTGCCCACCGGCACGGACCTCGGCCTCGAAAACACGAAAGTGACCCGGGATGAAAAGGGATTCATCGTGGTGGACGAATATCAGCGGACGCAGGATCCGGCGATTTTTGCGATCGGCGACATCGCGGGCGGTGTCTTGCTGGCCCACAAGGCCACGCGCGAGGGGCGCATCGCGGTGGAAGCCATCCTGGGCCGGGAGGACAGCCTGCCGGACTTCATCATTCCGGCGGTGGTCTTCACCGATCCGGAACTCGCCTGGTGTGGCTTGACGGAGGCGGAGGCGCGGCAGAAGGAAATCCCGGTTGAAGTGGCCAAGTTCCCCTGGGCGGCATCCGGCCGGGCGCTCACCTTCGACCGGCCTGACGGCATGACAAAACTGATCATTGATCCGGCGACGGAGCGCGTGCTGGGCGTCGGGATCGTCGGGCACGGGGCGGGCGAACTGATCGCGGAGGGGGTGGTGGCGATGGAGATGGGGGCGACCGCCCGGGACCTCGCCCTGGCGGTACATCCGCATCCGACGTTGTCCGAAACGATCATGGAGTGTGCGGAGGTGTTTTACGGCCACTCCACGCACACCATTGCCCGCAAGCGGGCGGAGTGACCGGCGGCCAGGCCGGCCGGCGGTCGGCTGAACGCGAACGTCCGACATGATGAACCGCTATTTCAAGCCAATCTACCACGGCATCCTTGTGTTGTTGCTGGTGGTGCTGGTTTGGTCCATCTGGGCCAACGCCCGGACCGCCGGGGGCGGGGAGGCCCCAACGGGCGAAGCCAGCCCGCCGGCGGCCTCCGGCCACGCCGGGAGCGTTGCGCTAATCCAGCAGGACCTCCTCACGTTCGGGTTGGACCACGTTGTCTGGTTGCGTCCGACCGTGCTGGGGCAGCCGCTTTGGAAGTACCTGGCTTCGCTGATCTACATCGTGCTCGCGTTTGGGGTGGCGAAGCTGCTCGACTGGTTGGTTTCGCACCAGCTCAAGCGCTGGGCGGCCCGCACCAAAACCACGCTCGACGATCTGCTGCTGGAACTGTTGCACGGGCCGATCAAGGTGGTGGCCTTCGTGCTCCTGCTCCACGCCGGCCTGCGTGCGTTTGAATGGGAGGGCTGGGCGGGCCTTTATGTCTCGAAGGCGTTGCAGGTGGTCGTCGCCTGCTCGCTGACCTACGTGCTGCTCAAGGCGGTGGACCTTGTCCTCGGCCTGTGGCGGCAGCGCGCTGCCAAAGGCGCCGACCTCGCCCTCGACGCGCACCTCTTCCCGGTGATTCGCAAGACGATCAAGGCCTTCGTGGTGCTCGCCGCCATCCTCCTGACCGCCGACAACCTGGACATCAAGATCACCAGTCTGCTGGCGGGACTGTCGCTCGGCGGCCTGGCCCTCGGTCTCGCGGCCCAGGACAGCGTGGCCAACCTGTTCGGCGCCGTGGCGATCTTTCTCGACAAGCCGTTTCGGATCGGCGACCGCATCCGGCTCGACGCGGTGGATGGCACGGTCGAGGACATCGGCATGCGCAGCACGCAGGTACGCAGTCTCGATGGGCACCTGGTCACCATCCCGAACAAGACCGTCGGGAACGCCACGATCATCAACGTCTCCCGCCGGCCGAACCTCAAGACCGAGATGAACATCGGCATCACCTACGACACGCCGCCCGCCAAGGTGAAGCGCGCGAAGGCCATTCTCGAGGAAATCTACCGGAGCCACCCGCGCACGGCCGACGTCCAGGTCAGCTTCACCAAGTTCGCCGATTCCGCCCTCAACCTGTACGTCGCCCATTATTGGAATGGCGAGGACTGGCCGGCCTACCTCGAAGGCATGAACGCCCTGAACCTGCAAATCCTCGAACGCTTCAACGCCGAGGACATCGGGTTCGCGTTCCCGACGCAGACGCTGCACCTCAAGGACGCCAGCGGAGCGCTCCGGCCCGTCCCCGAGCCGCCAGGCGCGGTTTGAACCTGGCCTTGCGCAGTTGAATTTGTCCTCTGCATGGCCCATAAGAGGAGCCGATCCACGGACGGTTCCGCGGTCGAACCCTTGCGATGTCGAACTTGCTGCTACAACCGGCGCCGGGCGAGCGCCTCGTTCGTTTCGTTGGTGACCGGTTGCGCTTCTGGCTCCGTGCCGGCCCGTCTGGTTGCCTGCCGCCGGGATGGCGGGCGTTCTTGCGCACCAACCTCGGCCGTGCGGCCGCCGCCCGGGCGGAGATCGTCGCTTCGGTGGAGAGCCAGCGCCCGCCGACGCTGGCGGCATGGCGCGATCTGCCGTTGGAATCGCACGGTGACGAGTGGGTCGCCGACCTCCCGCTGGCTGAAGTCGGCTGGTTCGAAGCGAAGGCCTACGCGGTGGACCCGCGTGGGTGGCAGCACTGGCCCGACGGCCCGAATGTTGGCGTCAACGTCCAGCCCGACTGGTGCCGCACCGCCAATACGATCTACTGTGCCTGGCCTCGGTTGTTCGGGGCGACCAAGACCGAGGCCGTGACGGTGGACCCGGCCCGCGAGAAACGCCTGCTCCCGCTCGACGAACAGGGTTACGCCGTGATTCCGCCTTCGGGTAAACTGCGCGATCTCATTCGCGAGCTGCCGCACATTTTCGACGGGCTTGGCTGCCGCATCCTCCACCTGCTGCCCGTCAATCCAACGCCGACGACCTACGCACGGTTCGGCCGGTTCGGAAGCCCGTATGCCGCCGGCGATCTGCTCGCGATTGATCCGGCCCTGGTCGAATTTGACCGGCGGACCACTGGCGTGGACCAGTTTCGGGAGCTGACCGGCGCGGTTCATGCCCGGGGCGGGCGTGTCCTGCTGGACATCGTCGCGAACCACACCGGTTGGGGTTCCACCCTGCAGGAGAACCATCCGGAATGGTTCCAACGTGGCGCGGACGGCACGTTCGCCAGCCCCGGCGCCTGGGGCGTCACTTGGGCCGACCTGGTGGAACTGGAGCACGGCAATCCCCAGTTGCGGCAGCGTCTCGCCGAGGTGTTGCTCGAATGGTGTCGCCGGGGCGTGGATGGCTTCCGGTGCGATGCGGGTTACCTGGTGCCGCTGCCCGTGTGGCAGTACCTCACCGCCCGGGTCCGCGAGGAATTCCCCGACACCGTGTTCCTCCTGGAGGGCCTGGGCGGCGCGTGGGAGGCAACGGCCGCGCTGCTGGGCGAAGGCGGCCTGCAATGGGCTTATTCCGAGCTTTTTCAAAACTACTCCGGTGCGCAGGTGGCCACGTACCTCGACCACGCCCTGGTCCGGAGCCAGCGCGCCGGTCCGCTGATCCACTACAGCGAAACGCACGACAACGAACGCCTCGCCGCACGGGGTCGCGCCTGGTCGCAATTGCGGAACCGGCTTTGCGCGCTCACGAGCGTCAACGGCGGGTTCGGCTTCACCTGCGGCGTGGAATGGCTCGCGGCGGAGAGAATCAACGTCCATTCCTGCTCTGGGTTGAACTGGGGCAGCCGCAACAACCTGATCGCGGAACTGGCCCGGCTCAATCGCCTGCTCGCGGATCATCCGGCCTTCTTCGACGCCGCGCGGTTGACGCGCCTGAGTCCGGCCGGGGCGCCGGTGTACGCGCTGCTGCGGGTTTCCGCGGAAGGTCGTGATGCCGTGCTGGTGCTGGCAAACACGGATGTGGAGCAGTCGGGAGTATTCGTGTTGGAATCCGCGGCGCTGGCGGAGGGCGGCTGGAACGCGCCGCCGTCAGTGGACCTGCTCGGGCCGACGCCGCTGGCCTGGAAACCGGCGAAAACAGGCTTCCGACTCGTGCTCGACCCGGGCGCCGTGGTCTGTCTGGCAACGGCCGGTGAACCGCAGGGTTTGCACGGTGACGCCTATCGCGAGCGCCGGGCGGCCGAGGCGTTCGCCCTGGCGGCGCTACGACATCATTTGTCCGTGGAACAGATTGCTCCGGAAGTCCTGCCCGAACTTGGCCGGTGGGTGCGGAACGATACCGCCGCGTTTCTGGGCGCGGCGGCGCACCTGACCTCCGAACTGCCGGCGACCGGCCTGCTGGCAGCGCTGCGTTCGGCGGCCGGCGATTTTCCCCGCGTCGTTGTCTGGCGCATCGTTGACCGCCGGCGCGTGGTGCCCGTGCCGCCGGGGCATTGGTTCCTGGTGGAAGACGATGGTTCGTTTCGGGCAACCTTGTTGGTGGAGGGTGCAGCCCGATCAACCCATGCCGCTTCGGTGCGGCTGGGCGACCATCATTTTGCCGCGTTCCCTCCACGGATGACCGGGGCGGACGCGCGGTTACAACTGGAGCGCTACGCGGCGAACGAACGTGAGCTGACGGCCCCGGTTCGTTATCTGGCGGCCGGACCGATGCCGGCCGGAACCCGGTCGTCGGCCCGTCCCGAAGTGGCGCTGCTCACCAATGGCATCGGGGGCATGGCCCGCCTGCGCGTGGACTTCGGCACCATCGCCTCGAAATACGATTGTCTGCTCGGCGCGAACCTTAATCCGCGCGTCCCCGTTGACCGGCACGTGTTCGCCAAGCGCGCGCGCGTCTGGGTCAACGCCGACGGTTTTCTGTCGCCGCTCGACGCCGACAACCTGGTGACCTTCGAGGCGGGACCGCCGGCCCGCTGGCGTTTTTTGGCGCACGGTGGCGATGGTCGGACGGCGGAGATCCATCTCACCGCCTGGATGGTCGCCGGCCAGAACACCACCGTGCTGCGATTCTCGCGGCCGGCCGGGACGCCGTCCAGCGGTCGCGACCTGCCCCCGGCGGCCGATGTGCGCTTGACCGTGCGGGTGGACCTCGAGGACCGGAGTTTTCACTGGGAAACCCGTCGCAACGGCGGCGCCGAATTCCATTTTGATAGCCATGTCCGTACGCTGGACGCAGAGGGAGCTTCCGGTTCCGTTCGGACCTGCTCACGGACCATGAACCTGAAAGGCTGGTTGGCGGTTGGGTTTGGAGTTCCGCCTTCAGGCGGTCCGAGCCGCGTAAACGCGGAACTCCAAACTGCAGGTTCATGGGGAGAGAACGGGCCGACTGAGGTTCCGCAGGGTTTTGTCTTCTGTCCCGCGCCCGACCGGCAACTTCGGGTGTTCACCTGCGGCGGCGCGTACCATTCGCAGCCGGAATGGTGCGAGAACATTGCCCATCCCGTCGAAGCCAGCCGTGGCCAGACCGGGAGCGGCGACGCGTTCAGTCCCGGCTGGTTTGAATTGCCGTTGGTCAAGGGGGCCGAAGCCACGCTGGTGGTGACGGCGGAACCGGAGGAGGCCGCCCCCCGTAGCGGCGCTCGGCAGAGCGCCGCCATTCAGTCGGCTCCATGCGCCGCCCCGCTCGACTCGCCACCAGCCGAGCCGTCGGCGGAGGATTCTTTCGCTTCGCGCCTGACGGAAGCAGCCCGCGCCTTTGTGGTCCGGCGCGACGACGCGTTTACGGTCATCGCGGGCTATCCCTGGTTTCTTGACTGGGGCCGGGACACATTGATTTGCGCGCGAGGACTGCTAGCGGCCGGAATGCAGGACAAGGTCGCCGGCATCCTGCGGGCGTTTGCCCGGTTCGAGCGCGACGGGACGCTCCCCAACACGATTCATGGCGACGACGCATCCAACCGTGACACGTCGGATGCGCCGTTGTGGTTCGGCGTGGCCTGCGAGGAATTCGGGCCGGAGATTTACTGCATGCCGGTGGACGCCGCAGGTCGGCGCATCGAGGATGTGCTGCGATCCATCGCCACCGGCTGCCTGCGCGGCACGCCGAACGGCATTCGCATGGATCCGGAATCCGCGTTGATCTGGAGCCCCAGCCATTTCACCTGGATGGACACCAACCATCCGGCCGGCACACCGCGGGAGGGTTACCCCGTCGAAATTCAAGCCCTCTGGATTCGCCTGCTGCGTCAATTGGAGCGGGTGGGTGTGGCTCCCGCGGACGAGTCGTGGGGCGTGCTGGCCGAGCGGGCGCAGGCCGCCCTCGACGCGCGATTCTGGCTCGACGACCGCGGCTGGTTCGCCGACGTGCTTCTGGCCCGGCCGGGACAATCCGTCGCCGAAGCCGTGCCGGACACCGCGCTGCGGAGCAATGGCCTGTTTCCGATCGCGTTCGGTCTGGTCCGGGGCGAACGGGCGCGCCGCGGTGTTGCCGCCGCCCTTCGTTATTTGGTCGTGCCCGGCGCGCTGCGGTCGCTGGCGCCGCTGCCGGTCACGCCGCCGCTGCCCATTCGCGACGCCGACGGACGGTTGCTGAACGATCCGGATTCGCCGTATTGGGGTCATTATGAAGGGGACGAGGACACGCGACGCAAACCCGCCTACCACAACGGCACGGCCTGGGTGTGGACGTTTCCGACGTTTTGCGAAGCACTGGCTTCCGCCTGGGATTATTCGCCCGCCGCGGTGGCCGCGGCCAGGGCCTACCTTGGCAGCGTGGACCGTCTCTTGATGGAGGGTTGCGCGGAGCAACTGCCGGAGATTGTGGACGGAGATGCCCCACACACGCAACGTGGTTGCGATGCGCAGGCGTGGAGCGTCACGGAAGCCCTGCGCGTTTGGCAGCTCCTCGAAACCGCGCGTTGATCGGGCGGATAACTGCGTATGGCGGATTGAGGATGGCTGGGGAGCGCGGGCGTCCTCGCCCGCTGTCTTCGGCGTCCCGCCGAAGACTCCTGAACACTCGGAGCACCCGGCGAGACACCGGCTCGAAGGAACTTGAGTCCAGACTCTTCGGACTGCAGTCATGGCGATACGAACTTGAGTCCAAGCCGCTCGGACTTGAGTCCGAACGACTGCCACTGAAGTGGAAACGACGGCGACTTCAGGGCTGGTTCCGTTGACTTGAGGCTCTACACCAATGGTTGCAGCGGGGACAGGTTGGTCTGAGGCTGGGTCGTTGCCGGCGAATGGCAGGCAGGGTCCAGGTGGTCCAGACGCACGACGCGCAAAAGCATGACGGGGAGCGGGGGAGCGCGACCGTCCCGGTCGCCTGCAACCGGCGTCTCGCCGGGTGCCCCGGGTTCTTCGGCGAGATGCCGAAGACAGCGGGCGAGGACTCCCGCGCTCCCCGCGCAACGGATCGAATCGCTCCTATTGCGTCCCAGCTTCCCGGATTTGAGTCCGAACGGCTGCCGCTGAAGGCAACAGGAGAGTGGGGAACGCGACCGTTCCGGCTTCACCTGGCGGGGAGACTACCGATAGCACCTACCAGCGGCAGGTAGATCGCGACCATGACAGGCAGGGTGACCAGGAAAAGAGATCCGGTCGCGGTGGCGAGAAATCCCACCCACGACCCCGGCCGGTCCCGTTTGCTGAACCAGACCCAGAGACAATAGCCGGTGGCAAGTGCCGACATGGCAATGACGAGGCCCGGTCCTACGGCCCTGCACAATATGGTGAACCCCGGCAATGGAAGCGGCGCTCCATGCATCCTGATCATCAGGGGCAACTGGAGCAGCGCCCAGACCAACCAGCACGCCGCCCAGAACAAGGCGAGAATGACTCCGTGGGCAACTTTGTTCAATTTGTTCATGTTGTTTTCGTTCTGATTTGACCATTGCAGGGCCGAGAAGTCACGCAACGCAAAGGTCACCGACGGGAGCCAGCCGCCGATGAGGTTCGATTTGTCTCTGAGCGAATCGGCTGGCTCCCGCTCGCTGCACCGCTCTGGTTCGGCGATTGATTCTCGACCGCCACATACTCAACCCGAATCCTGCCATTGTGCGCTCCGGCGGCGTTTGTGAAATACTGCCACCGGCCCAACTGGATGACGTAAACCGTCGAACGATTTGTGACCAGGCGAGCCATAAGGACCTGGCCATCCGGCACTCGAACGGCGTGCTCCTCCCACGCGGTCCGACTAGTCGGTCCAGTATCACGAGGGCCGAAGACGTTTGTGCCTCGCGGATCATTCACGCCGTAGAACTCGCATCGCAAATCCTCTCTCGTCACATCTCTGAGCCGAGGGCGTCCGCTGAGGGCAA
Source organism: Verrucomicrobiota bacterium (assembly GCA_050012855.1). Lineage (GTDB taxonomy): Bacteria > Verrucomicrobiota > Verrucomicrobiia > Limisphaerales > J093 > JAJXZJ01. The sequence goes on from JBEKGJ010000020.1 coordinate 74,605, forward strand.
TCTCCCACCGTGGCGCATTGCGTGCGGATGGCTCTGGCGCATCCAGGTAGATGTGTCCACCCAGACTCCAGCCAAGCAAGGCTGGTCCAATCTGTAGGCCATACGCTGGCGGAGCTGGGCGCTTTGGTAAGTGAAGCCACCCCCGCAATGTCGCCTCGTCTCTCTCCCAGCGGGTTTGCCAGTTGTCTGTGTGGGTCTCCACCATCTCGGCTGTGTAGATGCGTCCAAACTCGGGATGAACCAAGCCTCGCGATGCCAGCCATACCATGCCAACAAGAACGACTGCAAGCAGAGCGAAGAGAGCCCATTTCCTATTGGTTGCGGGCGTAGTCATAATGCGCCGAACGTGAGCTCAGGCACGCGGGGCTGATGAGGTCGTCCGCGATAGCGGAACTGGAGACGCCATCCCGCGTTGCCTGCAGCGATTTGTTAGACCACGTTTTCATGAATCACAAGACCGGCTTTCTCGCTCCAATCGATGACTCGCCCTCGCAGCAACGCCTCAGCTTCCTGAGCGATGTAGATCGGCAGCCCATCTACAACAAAAACTCTATCTGCCGGGATGGTGTCCTTACCCGGGAAACAAAGCAACCATGACCACCGTCCACTGGGGCGCTCCTGAATCCAAGCGAACTGAGCCAAACGACCCTCGTGCTCCGTGCTAGCCGTCCGAACTAACTGGAGCAAACGCTCAGTGATATTGGCTCCAAAGGGTAGCGTATGCATAACGCTCGACGTGGTCTAACAGTATTATTGGGACAAAGTCGGGGGCGGAGGACAAAGTGAGACTTGGACATTCATGAGGCCATCGTGGAGCCCCGCGAGCGCGCAGGCAAGCGGATTTGAGGCATGAACGGTCGAGCATAGCGCGGATTTCTCATTGAGGTAACCAGGAGGATTTGGAGGCGGATACGAGGGAGAAGGCCTTGCGGGCGTTTCGGGCAGCCATGAAATCGTAAAAGCCCTGAAGGGTCGCTTGGCGTTTGTTGCGGCACTGGCCGATCCAATGGACCGCCAGGATGACGGTGGCGCGCCGGATCATTGCCAGATTCAGTGCGGCGGTAGGTAATCGAACCCGACTGCGATCTTCGCCCGCGGTCACATC
>JBEKGJ010000021.1:0-75410 GCA_050012855.1 Verrucomicrobiota bacterium
CGGTCGCGATCTTGCGTTCGTCGTAGTTCTTAAACAAGTCGGCAATGTTCGCCGCCACATCGGCCGCCGAAAGCGCCGGAGACTTGTCATCGCGGAACTTACCGGAATCACTGGCCGTGATAGCACGGGCGGCGCTGTAGATGAGGCGCATCATACCGCTGTGCATCTCGACCGCATAGCCTTTCCCGCGCCGTGTGACGTACACCGAGGGGGTAAGCTCTCCGATCTCGCCGCTGGCGATCACGCCGCGCTCGGCCATGGACCGTATGGGAGGCGGCGAAAGGTCGAGAGCCATGCCAAACAGTGCCTTCCAGCCCGCCTCGTCTTCGTATTTCGGCGGATACTGACGTCGCCGCTCGTCAATGTATCTTGCCGGCGCGTTAGAATGCACAAGTGCAGCGATCGACATACAGCCTCAATCTGTTGTAGCCGTCAATACGGCACTGACAGCGGTTGCTATGCCGCTTGGATTCGCGGAGTAAATGGCGGCTCCTAAGGTTATGAGCGCTGTGGCTATTTCCATTACTTTCTTGATATTCGTGACGGTCTGAATGGCTTGGTTGGCCTTGACTGTTGCCTCCCTTATGTCATCCAGAGACGCTTGGGCTTCATCCAGCATCACTCCAACTGCGTAGGTGACGAGATTCTGTGAATGATCGAGTAACGTATATTCCTGGTCTGTTAGGTCACGCCGCTGACCCTCCGACAGGTTATTCCAATGGTCGAGTTGGAACTGGCCCAACCCCAGCGCGCTTTCCTTGAAGAGCCTCGCGAGATCGAGCGCGTCCTCTGAGGTAATTTGTGTCATGAGAAACCCGGGTTACGAGTTGAATGACTTGATGACTTTGCGTAGTTCGTCTGCGTACTTGCGGGCGATTTCGACCGTTTCCTTAAAATCCATTTTGCCTATACTATCGGCCAGTTCTTGGTGTCCCTGTCCGAATTGTCTAATGCCGCCGACGAGGGCCCTGGCATTTGCCTCCTTGTCCTTGAGCACCTGCTCGTGCTCATCCGCCAAGACATTAAGGAACTGCGGCAGTCCTTCGAGACCTTTGTCTTCCGCGGACTTTCTAGCTCGCCCGGCGACTAACTGCGCGAACATACTCTCTTCACCACTAAGACCGGTGAGATAACCTCCTGCAACAATCTCCACCAGTTGAGTCGTGGCGGCTTGCACTTTCGGATTGTAGGTGGTGATGATCTGTTTGATCTTGGCCCGGCGGTAGAGGTCGGTGAAGAACCGGAAACCAAGTTTGACCGCGTTGGCGTAGCTTTCCGTTTGGGCGGACGTGGCAAATTTCCCGTTCACCAGACTTTTGCTTAAAGCATCAACCTCCTTGTCGTAAGAGATCAGGTCGTCCGATGCCAAGGCGCCGAGGGCTTGCGCATAGGCTTGCAGAACATTCTGTGCCTCCAGAAGCCGTTGGGCATCTTTCCTTCGTTTCGCAACGTTCTCATCGCTGACGGCCGATCCCGTTTGCCCGTAGAGCCGCTGTCTTTCCAAGCCGTGGGGATAATCTTTGGCGACCTCCTGGTAACCCGCTACCGCAGCAGCGTTCTTGCCGAAATCGGCGAGGGGCTTAAGGCTGGTGCATCCGGTGATCGTCACCGTTGCGCCGAGGATGGCTAGGGCGACCAAATCAAGCGTGCAACAGTGGTACTGACTGATAGAAAATTGTCGTTTTGACGCCGGGCAGCTGACGAGGAATTGCTTCTTCCCATTTTTCACGTGATCAGTATTCGCCTCACCATTTTCCGTGTCAAGGACTAACGATGCAGGCTTGTTATAGGCGGACGCGCTCGAGTGCCTCTTACCTGCGATCAGACCGGCCAAGCGGAGGCCGCGGCGAACAGGCCGATCGCGCGTCCCGGATTTCACACGACAGTGACGAACCCATGAAGGACTTTGGATGGGAGAAGGAGAATTGGTTTCCACTCGCTCTCATTCTGGAAGGCATCGTGGCAGACGCGAACAAGGCGTCAAGCGTCAAGTTGCGGTGTTTTTTGACGTTTTTGGGCCGTCGCGTGGGTGCTGGCGCAAGGTTTGGGCTCAAGGCGCTCCGGCGGTTGAACGCTGGGAGGTAGCGGAGGCGTTTCTGCGCTGGCCGAGCCGCGAACGGGCGGCCACCGGGCAAAAAGACCGCGTTTGAGAGCGCCGTTCTCAATCCGTGAGCACATTCTCGTAGTCGGGCATCGGGTCCACGTCGTCGCAAGGTTCGTAGGTGCAGGGCCTTGGAACGCCCGGCTGTGCAAGTGCCAGTCCTCACTGTTGACACTTTTGGTGCGGAAATTTCCCGGTTTCACTATGGGCCGACCGGCGACGACCAGGACTTCACTCTGACGAAGACCCTCACTGGACGACGAACAGGATGCCCCTGACAGTCTTGCTGGCGGTTGTGCTTGCGTTCCCGGCTGTTTTGACGGCGAATCACCCCCGCAAGGGCGTGCATGGCCGGTCGCCGGTTTGCCGTGCAGCCCAACTCGAATGTCATGATTCGCGAAGATTACATCCTGGCCTGGATCAAACGCTACGTGCAGTGGTTGGCGGAGATTGCCGGCTTTGTCCGCGTCCACGACTATCTCGCGGCCGTCGCCCGCATGGACCTCCTCCTGCGCGATCTGCTCGGTGTTGGGACCGATTCCGTCACCGGCCTGGCCGACGGCGAGATTCTGGCGCGGCTGGCGGTGGGCGAGCCGTCGCAACTGGTGCAGGAGAAATGCCTGCTGATTGCCGCCGTCTTGAACCAGCTTGGCCTCGTGGCCGCCGCCCAGCAACGTCCCGAAGTCAGCCGCGACTGCTTCCTGAAGTCGCTTCATCTGCTCCTCGGACTGCAACTGCGGAATGCAACGCTGCCCGCCCTTGAACATGCGCCGACCGTCGCCGAGTTGCTGGAGCGATTGCAGGCCGAGCCACTGCCGCCCCGGACTTACGGCGCGTTGATGCTCTTTTACGAGCAGGACGCCCAGTTTGCCCAGGCGGAGGACGCGTTGTTTCTGCTGCTCGACACCGTGCCGGACAACCACGATATGCTCGACCTGGCCGAGGCTTTTTATCGGCGGTTGGGCGCGCTGAGCGACGAGGTACTCGCGGGTGGCGGGCTGCCGCGGGCCGAGGTGGAGCAAGGATTGGGCGAGATTCTCGCGCGACGCGCAAGGCTCGGTTGAGCCCGTGGTCGCGGCGAACGGATTGCTAATCATCGAGCGTGGACACGTCGCCGACTTCCTTGCCCAGCGTTTCGGCCTTGAGCAGCCGGCGCATGATTTTGCCGGAACGCGTCTTGGGCAGACGGTCGCGAAACTCGATCACCTCCGGTCGCGCAATGGGACCAATTTCGTTGGCCACCCACTGCTTCAATTCGTCGGCGAGTTTTTGCGACGGTTGGTGGCCGGCCTTGAGCGAGATATAGACCTTCGGCACGTCGCCCTTTATCTCATGCGGGATGCCGATGCAGGCGGCTTCCGCCACGGCGGGATGCGACACGAGCGCGCTCTCCACCTCGGACGTGCCCAGCCGATGGCCGGCGACGTTCAGCACTTCATCGGCGCGGCCGCGGAACCACAGGTAGCCGTCGGCGTCCCGCATGGCCGCATCGCCCGTGAGATACAACCCCGGCCAGCGGGACCAGTAGGTTTGGCGGTAGCGTTCCGGGTCCTTGTAGAGCGTGCGGAGCATCGAGGGCCAGGGTTGTTTGATCACGGCGAAGCCGCCCTCGCCGTCGGCCGTGCGCTGGCCGTTCTGGTCCACGACATCCACGGCGATGCCCGGCAGGGGGCGGGTCGCGGAACCCGGTTTGAGGGGCGTGATCGGCAGGGGCGACACCATGAAGCTGCCGGTCTCCGTCTGCCACCAGGTGTCCATGATCGGGCAATGTCCCCCGCCGATGTGGGTGTGGTACCAACGCCAGGCCTCGGGATTGATCGGCTCGCCGACGCTGCCCAGCAGACGCAGCGTCGAAAGATCGTGCGCCCGGCTCCAGCTTTCGCCGAATTTCATGTGCATCCGCACCGCCGTTGGCGACGTGTAAAGGATGGTGACGCCTTCGCGGGCAATGGTCTTCCACCAGCGGTCCGGTTCGGGCCAGTCCGGCGCGCCTTCGTAGAGCACCGAGGTGGCGCCGAGCAGCAGCGGCCCATAAACGATGTAGCTGTGGCCGGTCACCCAGCCGACGTCGGCCGCGCACCAGAAAATGTCCGTGTCCTTGACGTCAAACACGTATTTCAACGTGGTGTGGACGCCCACGGCATAGCCGCCATGGACGTGAACAATGCCCTTGGGTTTGCCGGTGGTGCCGGAAGTGTAGAGCGTGAACAGCATGGCCTCGCTGTCGAGCGGTTCGCTGGCGCACTGGTCCGACTCGCCGGCGGTCAGTTCGTGCCACCAGAGGTCGCGCTCGGGTTGCATGGGCACGGCGAGCCGTGCTCGCCGGGCGACAATGACATGGCGGAGGCTGGGTGTGCCGGCCGCCACGGCCGCGTCCGCGTTGGCCTTCAACGGAACCGGTTTGCCCCGCCGGAAACTGCCGTCGGCGGTGATCAGCAACTTCGCCTCCGCGTCGTTGATGCGATCCTTGAGGGCGGTGGCGCTGAAGCCGGAGAACACGACCGAGTGAACCGCGCCGATCTTGGCGCAGGCCAGCATGGCCACCGGGAGTTGCGGGATCATCGGGAGGTAGAGGGTCACCCGGTCACCGGCCTGGATGCCGAGGCGTTTGAGGGCGTTGGCGAAGCGGTTCGTCTCGCGCCACAGGTCGTAATAGGTCCAGCGTTCGATGTCGCCGGGTTCGCCCTCGAAAATGTAGGCGACCTTATTCTTCCGCGGGCCGCGGACATGGCGGTCGAGGGCGTTCCACGCGATATTGGTCTTGGCGCCCACGAACCATTCGGCGAAGGGCATGTTCCAGCGCAACGTGCGCGTCCAGGGCTCGAACCAGTCCAGCTCGCGCGCCATCTCCTCCCAGTACCACTCGAAATCCGCGGCGCGGGTCAGAAGTTGGTCGTAGGACTCGATGCCCCGTTCGCGCATCCAGCGGGTGATGTTGGCGTGTTCGACGAGTTCGGGCGGCGGCGGATAGAGGTGATCGGCGGTCATTACGTGTTGTTTGCGTGTTCGTGTGAGTCGTACGTCTTCAAACGCGTAAAGGATAGCAAATAGTTGCCATAAGTAAAGTCCGGCGTTGGAAACAGATTCGATGATTCGATGCTGCGCCGGGTAATGTCCTGATTTGCCGTTTCCCGGAGCGCGGCGGTGCGCGAAGCGTCAGCCGCAGCAGGCGGAAAACGCTGCGGCTGGTCTTCGACACAACCGCGCTCCATTCAAATCAGAACACTACCCCGCCCCGGCGGCCGGCAATCCCGCTTGGCCTGCCGGGCCAAACCGCCTAGGCTGGCCGCGTCGCATGCAACCGCATCCCTCCCTCGCGGCCGGCCCGCCCGACGACGGCGGGTGGACCGCCCGCGCCCGCTTCCGGGCCGCCTGCCGGTGTGTCCCGGTGGACCGTCCGCCCATCTGGCTGATGCGCCAGGCTGGACGCGCCCTGCCGGAATACCGCGCCTTGAAGACGCGGCATTCATTCCTCGAACTGGTGCAAACGCCGGCCCTGGCGGCCGAGGTCACCCTCCAGCCGGTGCGGCGGTTCGGTTTCGACGCGGCGATCATTTTCAGCGACATCCTGGTCATCTGCGAGGCGCTCGGTCAGCGTTATGCCTTCCGCGAGGGCGGGGGCATCCAGATGGAGTTCGCGATCCGATCGGCCGCTGACGTGGACCGCCTCGAGGTTGCGGCGGTGACGGATCGCCTGGCCTACGTTGCCGAGGCGCTGCGGCTGGTGCGCCACGAACTGGGGGATCACACGGCGCTGATCGGGTTTGCCGGGTCGCCCTGGACGCTCGCCAACTTCATGCTCGAAGGCGGCAGCGCGGAAAAGTTCGGGCGGGCCGGAGAGTTGTTCCGCCAGGACCGGGCGCTCTACGACCGGCTGGCCGAGAAGCTGACCCGGGCGATCGTAGATTATCTGCGGATGCAAATCGCGGCGGGCGCAGACGCGCTGCAACTCTTCGATACGCTGGGCCATGCCGCCGGCGGGGAGATTTTTGACGAGGCTTCCGCGCGGTGGTTGCGGGAGATCGTGGCCGAGCTGCGTGGGCAGGCGCCGGTGATCGTTTTCTCCAAGGGCGTCACCGACCGCTGGCCGGTGCTGGTGCAGACCGGCGCCAATGTTCTGGGCGTGGACTGGACGGTGCCGTTGGCGGACGTGCGGCGCCAGTTGCCGGCGAATGTGGGGGTGCAGGGCAACCTCGACCCGGCGCTGCTGTCCACCGCCACCCCGGAACAGGTGGGCGCGGAGGCCCGACGGTTGCTCGAGGAAATGCGCGGGGTGCGCGGGCACATCTTCAACCTCGGCCACGGGGTGCCGCCGGACGCGCGACTGGAAAACCTCGCCGTGCTGGCGGATACTCTGCGCGCATGGACATGAGCAGGCAGACTTTTGATCTCGAGCTGGTGCGGAAATACAACGTGCCGGGCCCGCGCTACACGTCCTACCCGCCGGCCACGCAATTCACCGACCGGCTTCCGTTGGACCAGGTGGTGGCAAACATCCGCGCCAACAACGCCGCGCCGCGCGACCTCTCGCTCTACTTCCACCTCCCATTCTGCGAATCGCTCTGCTGGTTCTGCGGCTGCACGACCATCATCACCACCGACCAGCGGAAAAGCGGCGCCTACATCGAAACGCTGGGCCGGGAGATGGCGCTGCTCAGGCCGATGCTCCATCCGGGCCGGCAGGTGACCCAACTCCACTTTGGCGGCGGCACGCCCACGTTCTCGTCCCCGGACCAGTTGCGTCGTCTTGGCGAGCTGATCCACGCGCATTTCACGTTCGCCCCGGATGTCGAGGCGGGCGTCGAGGTGGATCCGCGCCGGCTCACCCGCGATCACCTGGTGGCGCTGCGCGAGATCGGATTCAACCGCGCCTCGATGGGCGTGCAGGACAACCACCCCGGCGTGCAGGCCGCGGTGCATCGCATCCAGCCGCTGGCGATGACCGCCCAGGCGGTCGGCTGGCTGCGCGAAACCGGGTTCACCTCCCTCAACATTGACCTCATCTACGGTCTGCCGCACCAGACGGTCGCCTCCTTCGCGAAAACCCTCGACGAAATCCTCGCGTTGAAGCCGGATCGCTTTGCCGTGTTCAGCTACGCGCACGTGCCGTGGATGAAACCGGCGCAAAAGATCGTCCAGGCCCGGGTACTGCCTTCGCCGGAGGTGAAGTTCGAGTTGCTCAAGCTGACCATCGAGAAGCTGGGCGAGGCGGGTTACCTCTATATCGGCATGGACCATTTCGCGCGGGAGACCGACGAATTGGCGGTGGCCCAGCGGGAGGGCAAGCTCCAGCGCAATTTCCAGGGTTACAGCACGCGGGGCGGGGCGGACATTTACGCGTTCGGCATGTCGTCCATCTCGCAGGCCGACGGCACCTACTGGCAGAACCACAAGGACCTCGAGGCGTACGACGCCTGCGTGGACGCCGGCGAACTGCCTTACGCCCGCGGCTACGTGCTCAGCCCCGACGACCAGGTCCGGCGCGCGACCATCATGCAGATCATGTGCAACCTGCGCGCGAACTATGCGGCGATGTCGGCGCGGCTCGGCATCAATTTCCGCGAGTACTTCGCGCGGGAACTCGCCTCGCTCGACGATCTGGAGGGCGATGGGCTTCTGCGGCGCACGGAGTCGGGGCTGGAAGTCACCGAGCTCGGGCGGTTGCTGGTGCGCATTGTCGCCATGCGGTTCGACGCCTACCTGCCGAAGCCGACCGAGCGCCGTCACGCGATGACGATTTGAGCGCGGCGGCGCGCGATCAGCCGGGAGGGAAAGCAAAAAGGGCGGTTCGACCCGAACCGCCCCTCACGAAACTCAAACTGCGCCGATTAGGCCTGCTTTTTCTCCGGGATGGGCACCGTGGCGGACAGGAGCCCGATCTTGGCGCAGATGAAATAGACGACCGCACCAACGATGAACGCCGCGACTGGGGCGCACAACCAGCACAGGACAGACCAGAATTTCTCAAGCCCGATGAACGACGATACGAAACCGAAGGGGACATTGGGCCGAACAGCGTCGTTGAGCATTGGGTTCGGAAGAATTCCAGCGATGAATCCCAGTGCCCAAGCGATCCAGCCCGCGGGGTTGAAGCCGGCCCGCGGGCCATTCCATTTGCCGCCGGCAAGGAGGTAATCCACGAGGATGGCGCCGCAGATCGGGCCGAAGGAGGCGCCGATCAAGCCGAAAACGCCGCCCAGGTTGCCGGCCACCGGTTTGCCTTCCACCGTCACGATCGCCAAGATCATGCTGACAATCGCGCCGATGCCAACCGAAAGGAAGGGGTTCACTTTGGGCATGACCGTCCTGAAGCTGTTAGCAGCGATAAAGGACGAAAAGCAGGCGCCGGGGAACGAGGCGAGCGTCAGGCCGATCATGATCACCGCGAACAGTTGTGGGGAGAGTTTTTTCGAGAGTGCGGTGGTCATGTTGGTGACGGAAGGATCAATCACGCCCGCCGCCCGCGCGCCGGCCACGACGATGACCGAAATGCCCGCCGTGAACATGATCGCGATGATGATGCCCACCATGCCACCCATGCGGACGTCCCTTGCGTCCCGGTTGTTGCTGCAGATGTCCACGCCCGCCGCTCCGGCCGTGGCGAAGAAGCCGACGATGGCGCCGATCATCAGCAACATCGATGTGAGCGGACCACCTGCGGTGGAAGCGCCAGCCAAGACCTCCGGCTTGTAATCGCCAGCGGATCCGGCGAATAGGACCAATCCCAAAATCAGCACGACGAACGGAATTAACGGCAGGTAAGTGGATACCTTCGCCACGTATTGGATGCCTTTGAGCCCCACAAATGCCGCCAGCAGCGTCCAAATGATGCAGATCGGAACATATAACCATGGCGCGTGGAAGCCTTTGGCGAGCGCATCCGACGAGCCGAAGGCGTTCACCCCCAACCAGCCGAATTGCAGCGCGCCCATCAGGAAGCCCGGCATAATCAGGCCGCCCGCCGCCCCGAAGGTGGAGGTGCCGACCACGTAAAGCGGCAGGCCGGTCTTCATGCCGAGCAGCCCCGGGACAAGGTAGAAAAGGAAGTGGCAGATGACGCCGCCCAGCACGATGCCGATCAGGGTCGGGACGAGCCCGCCGACGGAGAGCCCGTTTCCGGACATGGTGTCCCAGAACACGAACCACAAAAAGATACCAGCATAGGTTGGCGCCGTGTTCTTGAACCAGGGTGCGCGGTTCGCCGCCGGATTGGGGACGGCGCTCGTGATATATGAGGGTAAAGTTCTTGCGATGGGGTTTGCTTCGTTGCTCATGGGGGAGCCTTTATGCCGGTTTCTTATCGGCGCGCAAGTCCAAAAAACCCGCGCTCGGTCCTGATTTGGTGGGGAGGCTCCGACGAGCCGGTTCGACGGCCCGACGTGAGCTCGCCAACACATGAGTTCGCCGACACGGCTCGCGGGGACTCTCGCCCCACCGGGGGCACCGGCTCGCGGGGACGCTCCCACCGACGATCCCAGCATGACACAACCAAACCGCGGGCAATGCGGTTGGGCCGGCCGCTCAGACTTCGATCACCGGATTCTCCAGCGTGCCGATGCCCGCAATCTCGATTCGCACCACGTCACCAGCGCGCAACGAAAAATCGTCCGGTGGCACGATACCCGTGCCGCTCAGCAGCACGACGCCCGCCGGGAATTCCTGGCAGCGGAAAAGAAAGCTCCCGAGTTCATCGAAGCGCCGCTTGAGCCGTCCCGCCTCCGTCTCGCCGGCAAACACCACGCCGCCGTCGCGGCGGATTTCGATCCCAATCCGCCAACCCCGCACCGTGGCTTCGTCCACGCCAACCACAAGGAATGGACCCAGCGCGCAGGAACGGCAATAGACCTTTGCCTGCGGCAGGTAGAGGAGATTCTCGCCTTCGATGTCGCGGGCGCTGACATCGTTTCCCACCGTGCAGCCGACAAACTGGCCGCGGGAATTGAACACCAGCGCGAGTTCCGGCTCGGGCACCGACCAGCGCGAGTCACGCCGGATGCCCACCGGTTCGCCAGGATGAACCACCTTTTCCGCGAGCGCCTTGAAGAAGAGCTCGGGCCGCTCGGCGGCATAGACGCGGTCGTAAGCGGACGCGCTGAATTCCGATTCTTCCATGCGCGCCGTCTTGCTGCGCAGGTAGGTCACTCCCGCCGCCCAGACCTCCTGGCTTTCCACCGGCGCCAGCAGTCGCACCGACGACAACGGGATGCGGGGTCGCGGCAAGTCGAGGCAGGCGGTCAGTTGTTGCGCCAGGTCCTCCAGTTCGAGCATGGCGGCCAACGGTGGGAAACCGGCTGCGGTGAGGTCCACAATTCCCAAGTCACCGTCAAGCAGTCCTACGCAGGCGCCTGGGGCGTCCACCCATTGGAAATGCCTCGTGGCGATGCCGTACGGTCCCACGCACCCGCCTGGGTCATCCCCCTGTCCGGGGGTTGCCAAGGGCAAAAAGCGGCAGATTCTCATGCGATTTCTTCCGGGATCCAGCGCTCCCCTGGCAACTCGTTTGCGATCATCCACCAGGAAGGCCAGCCGGCGGAACTCTAATCAATCGGCAGAACACAGCACGCTTTTTCGCCTCCAGCTGACGACCTTCCAGCCACCAGACGGGCTCGCGCGGGACGGGTTGAACTGTGCCACAGAGAGCCGGAATCCCGGTCAGCGTGTGTCTTTATGTCGCTCATGGCGCGGTTTTACCGGGCTTTAAAAGTGGCTTTTAAAATTATAACTTGTTTATGATTAGAATCTTGTGACTTTTCATCAAACTACGGCACCCGACGTGCTGAGGTAGGAGGGAATTTGATTTTATGGCAAAGGTACTGGGCATTGACTTGGGGACCACGAATTCCTGCATGGCCGTGATGGACGGCGGGGAGCCGTTGGTGCTGGAAAACTCCGAGGGCAAACGCACGACGCCGTCGGTGGTGGCCTTCACCAAGTCCGGCGAACGCCTCGTCGGCGACGCCGCCAAGCGCCAGGCGGTCACCAACCCACGCAACACCGTCTATTCCATCAAGCGGTTCATGGGCCGGAAGTTCGACGAGGTCCAGGAGGAGTTGAAGCGCGTGCCTTACAAGGTGGTGCGCGCCGCCAACGGCGATGCCGCGGTCGAAGTCGAAGTGGACGGCCAGCCCAAGCTATTCAGCCCGCCCGAAGTCTCCGCGATGATCCTGCAGAAGCTCAAGGCCGACGCCGAGATGCGGCTGGGCGAGAAAATCACCCAGGCCGTGATCACGGTTCCCGCCTACTTCAACGACTCGCAGCGCCAGGCCACCAAGGACGCCGGCCGCATCGCCGGCCTGGAGGTCAAGCGCATCATCAACGAGCCCACCGCGGCGTCCCTCGCCTACGGTCTGGACAAGAAGAAGGACGAAAAGATTGCGGTGTACGACCTCGGTGGAGGCACGTTCGACATCTCCGTCCTCGACATTGGCGACGGGGTGTTCGAGGTGCTGGCCACCAACGGCGACACCCACTTGGGCGGCGACGACTGGGACAACCGCATCATTGACTGGGTGCTCGACGAATTCAAACGCGAGCATGCCATGGACCTCCGCAAGCAGCCGGATGCCCTCCAGCGCATCAAGGAGGAGGCGGAGAAGGCCAAGATCGCCCTTTCGAGCTCGCAACAGTATGACATCAACCTGCCGTTCATCACCGCCGACGCCTCCGGCCCGAAACACATCAGCATGAAGCTGACCCGGGCGAAGATGGAGCAGCTTTGCGACGAACTGTTCGAGCGTACCATCCGTCCGGTGCAGAACTGTCTCAAGGATAGCGGCATCGACGCGAGCAAGATTGACGAACTCGTGCTGGTGGGCGGCATGACCCGCATGCCGCGCGTGGTGGAGACTTCCCGTCGTCTGGTGAACAAGCCGCCGCATCAGGGGGTCAACCCGGACGAAGTCGTCGCCGTCGGCGCGGCCATTCAGGGCGGCGTCTTCACCAACGACGTCAAAGACATCCTCCTGCTGGACGTGACCCCGTTGTCACTCGGCATTGAAACCCTCGGCGGGGTGTTCACCAAGCTGATCGAGCGGAACACGACCATCCCGACGAAGAAGTCCGAGATTTTCTCGACGGCCTCCGACAACCAGCCCGGGGTCGAAGTGCATGTCCTGCAGGGCGAACGCCAGTTCGCCCGCGACAACAAGTCGCTTGGCCGCTTCCAGCTCTCCGAGATTCCGCCCGCGCCGCGGGGCGTGCCGCAGATCGAGGTGGCCTTTGACATTGACGCCAACGGCATCCTGAGCGTGAGCGCCAAGGACCTCGGCACCGGCAAGGAGCAGAAGATCACGATCACGGCCTCCAGCGGCCTCTCGAAGGATGAGGTCGAGCGCATGCGGCGGGACGCGGAGTCCCATGCCGATGAAGACAAGCACCGGCGCGAGGAAGTCGAGCAGCGGAACGAGGCCGACGCGTCGGTTTACCGCTCGGAGAAAATGCTCAAGGACAACGCCGACAAGATTTCGGCCGACGACAAGAGCAAGATCGAGACCGCCATCAACGGGGTGAAGGAGGCGCTCAAGGGCAGCGACACCGCCGCGATCAAGACGGCCAGCGAGAAGCTGAACGAAGCCTGGCAGGCGGTTTCGGCGGAGCTCTACAAGGCGGCCCAGCAAAAGGCCCAGCAGGCGAAGAGCCAGGCGGCCGGCGCGGAGAGCGCCAGGGCCGACGGCGACGGCAAGGATGGCGCGAAGAAGGACGACGAAGGTCCGATCATTGACGCCGAAGTGGTGGACGACAAAAAGAAGTAAGCTTTTCCCGCCTGCGGGTGCGGCGGGATTTGATTCAACATCAAACCAAACCAAAAGAAAGAAACAGCAATTATGGCACTAAACGTTAAACCCCTCGGCGACCGGGTCTTGGTTGAGCCGGTCGAAGAGAAAGAAGTGAAGAAGGGCGGCATCATCATCCCCGATACCGCCAAGGAAAAACCCACCGAAGGCATTGTCCGTGCCCTCGGCACCGGCAAAACCGACGACGACGGCAAGAAAGTCCCGTTTGAAGTCAAGGTCGGCGACCGCGTCCTGATCAGCAAGTATGGCGGATCGGAAATCAAGCTCGACGGCAAGGAATACAAGCTCCTCAACTCGGACGACCTCCTCGCCATCATCGAATAAAATTCAACCCTCGACTTTCAACTTTCAACTATCAACTAGAAACCAAGTATTATGGCAGCTAAACAACTCCTCTTCGAAGACGCGGCGCGCCAGGCGCTCCTCAAGGGCGTCTCCAAGCTCTCCCGCGCCGTCGCCGCCACCCTCGGTCCCAAGGGCCGCAACGTGGTGCTCGACAAGAAATTCGGGTCCCCGACCGTGACCAAGGACGGCGTCACCGTCGCCAAGGAAATCGAACTGGAAGATCCCTATGAAAACATGGGCGCCCAGATGGTGCGCGAGGTCGCCAGCAAGACCAGCGACGCGGCGGGCGACGGCACCACCACGGCCACCGTGCTGGCCGAGGCGGTCTATCGCGAAGGTCTGAAGTATGTGACTTCGGGCGCGAACCCGATCGGCATCCAGCGTGGCATTCAGAAGGCCGTGGATGCCGCGGTGGACCAACTGACCAAGATCGCCAAGAAGGTCAAGGACAAGGAAGAAATCAAGCAGGTCGCCACCGTGTCCGCCAACTGGGATACCACGATCGGCGAGATCATTGCCGACGCGATGGACAAGGTGGGCAAGGACGGCACCATCACCGTCGAGGAAGCCAAGTCCATCGAAACCACCCTCGAAGTCGTCGAAGGCATGCAGTTCGACAAGGGCTATCTCTCGCCCTACTTCGTCACCAATGCCGAGACGATGGAGGTCAAGCTCGAGGAGCCCTACATCCTGATCTACGAAAAGAAGATCAGCAGCCTCAAGGACCTGCTCCCGCTCCTCGAGAAGGTCGCGAAAATCGGCAAGCCGCTGCTCATCATCGCCGAGGAAGTCGAAGGCGAAGCTCTCGCCACCCTCGTCGTGAACAAGCTCCGCGGGACGATCAACGTCTGCGCCGTCAAGGCCCCGGGCTTCGGCGACCGCCGCAAGGCCATGCTCGAAGACATTGCCATCCTGACTGGTGGCAAATGCATCACCGAGGACCTCGGCATCAAGCTCGAGAGCCTCGGCATTGAGGATCTCGGTCACGCCAAGAGCGTCGTGGTGGACAAGGAAACCACCACCATCGTCGAGGGCGGCGGCAAGGCCTCCGAAATCCAGGGCCGGATCAACCAAATCCGCCGTCAGATCGAGGAAACCACCTCGGATTACGACCGTGAAAAGCTCCAGGAGCGCCTGGCCAAGCTCGCCGGTGGGGTGGCCGTCATCAACGTCGGCGCCGCGACCGAAACCGAAATGAAGGAGAAGAAGGCCCGGGTCGAGGACGCCCTCCATGCGACCCGCGCAGCCGTCGAAGAAGGCATTGTGGCGGGCGGGGGTGTGGCGCTGATCCGCTGTCTGCCGGCCATTGACGCGGTCAAGACCGACAATGAGGACGAGCGCATCGGCGTGGACATTGTCAAGCGCGCCATCGAGTATCCGACCCGCGTCCTGGCGAACAACGCCGGCGTGGAAGGCTCCGTCGTGGTGATGGAAGTCAAGAAGCGCAAGGGCAACGAGGGCTACAACGTCGCCACCGGCGAATATGAGGACCTGCTGAAGGCCGGCGTGGTGGATCCGAAGAAGGTCACCCGCACCGCGCTGCAAAATGCCGCGTCCATCGCGGGTCTCCTGCTGACCACGGAATGTCTCATCACCGAGCTTCCGGAGAAGGACAAGAAATCCGCCGGCGGTCCTGGCCATGGCGGCGGCATGGGCGGCGAAATGGATTACTGATCCGTCCGGTTCTGGAGGAACCCCGCAATCGCGAGGGGCTGGCTTCGGCCAGCCCCTTTTTGTTTGCCCCAGGCAGGCGTGCCCTCCCGGCCGATCGCCGCCGTTGGTACGCTCAGACGGGCGGACGAAATGGCGAGAAGCCGAACGTGTTCTTTCGTCCCGGACGGGAATTGTCCCCTCGCCGCCCGGAATCCCAGCGATGAGTCGCCGGGGATTGTCTTTCGCCCGCTGGGCTTGCGCAGCCGCGCTGGTGCTCGCCCGCCTACAACGTCCGGGTCACCGCCTGCGCGCACGCGTTGATGCGCCTCAAACGCCTGACCTGGAAGGGCTGACAGCCAGCAGAGTCTCCAAGCCCTGAAAGGGCGAAAGAGAATCCGCTGACGCTCAGAGGGGGAGGCAGTCGTCGCAGAACTTGCGGCTGGCCCGATTCGAGCTTCCCCACGTCCCCGGCTGTGGAGAGACGTGCTGTGCCGCCCTTTCAGGGCTTGGGGATGTTGATGGGACGGTGAACCCAGGGCGGCGCTCGCCGACTCGCTTTGCCCTGGGCTGTCGCATCTCGCCCCTTTGGGGCTGGCGTTGCCGAGCTTGCCAGGGGCGTTAACCCAAGTTGTGAAGGCTGAAGGTCGAAGTGCGAGTTGGGAATGCACCAACCTGTCGGCGATCGTCCCGGCGTAGCGGCGGCTCGGCAGAGCGCCGCCATCTTCCTATTCCCGCGTTTGTCCTCCGGCCCAGAATGCGGCGTTCTGCCGAGACGCCGCTACGGGGGTTTCTCGTTCACCGACCTGCACGACGCATTCGTTGCGTACAACACCCGAGAGCATCGCCATGCCCAACTCGGTGAGGGCGTAGGGCAAGGCTCGCCGCCACCGCGCCCTCTCAGACGACGGTGCCGTCAGGCACCACCGTGTTCTTGGGAATGATCACCACGCCGTCGCGAATGAAATAGAGCGGATGGTCCACCTTGTCGGGTTTGCCGGCCGGCGAGATCACGCAGTCGTTGCCGATCCGCGCGTTCTTGTCCACGATGGCATTCTCGATTCGGGTGTTCCGGCCGATGCCCATGCGCGGGCGGTGGGCGGCCTCGTTTGTGCGGATGGATTCGAGCGACTCGAAGTAATCGCAGCCCATGATGATCGTACGGCCGATGTTGCTGCCGGCGTCCACCAGCGAGCGGACCCCCACGATGCTGTTGTCAATGCGGCAGTGGTTGAGGATGCAACCGTCGCCGATGATGGCGTGGTCAATCGTCGCGCCGTTGATCTTGGAGGCGGGCAGGAAGCGCGGCCGGGTGAAGATCGGCGCTTCCATGTCGAAAAAATTGAACCGGGGCAGTTCGCTGACCAGGTCGAGGTTGGCCTCGAAGAACGAGCGAATCGTGCCGATGTCCTCCCAGTAGCCCTGGAAGACATGCGAAAAAACGCGGTCGCGCTGGATGGCCTGGGGGATGATGTGCTTGCCGAAGTCGGTCAGGTTGTTGTCCAGGATCCGGAGCATCACGTCGCGGTTGAACACGTAAATGCCCATCGAGGCGAGATAGAGGTCTTCGTCGCGTTCGATTTCGAACTCCGCATAGGACTCGCGGGGCAGGCGCAGCGCGTCGAGCACCGCCGGATCCTTGGGCTTTTCCTCGAACCGGACAATGCGCCGCGAGGCGTCAATCTGCATGATGCCCAGGGATTGCGCCTCCTGCCGCGTCACCGGCGTGGTCGAAATCGTGATGTCCGCCCCGGTGGCGACGTGTTGGGTGAGAATCTTCCGGAAATCCATCCGGTAAAGTTGATCGCCGCTCAGGATCAAGACATGAGTGAACTGCTGGTTCCGGAAGTGATTCAGGTTTTTGCGGACGGCGTCGGCCGTGCCCTGGTACCAGGACATATCGGTGGGCGTCGGCGCGGCCGCGAGGATTTCCACAAACCCGGGGGTGAAATGGTCGAACTTGAAGGAGCCATAGACATGCCGGTGCAGCGAGGCGGAATTGAACTGGGTGAGCAGGTAAATCCGCTTCATCCCGGAGTTGATGCAGTTGGAAATGGGGATGTCCACCAGCCGGTATTTGCCGGCCAGCGGGACCGCCGGTTTGGCCCGCTCGCGGGTGAGGGGGAACAGCCGCGAACCCTGGCCTCCGCCCATGATGATCGAAAGGACGTTGTTTGGGTCCGCCTCTCGTTTGATTGCCGTGGTCATAATTCAGATAGGTGCTTGCGCGATGGCGGTTCCGTTATAGCTTTCGGAGCGCGGCAGGCAAGCAGCATCGGGTAACAAACCGGCAACCACCAAACTCAGGTGCGGCAATGTTGGATGCGTCGGCAGACGGAAAGCGGCCCCCATCGTCCTCGAAGGGTTGCATCGCCTCGACCAAGGCCTTCACCTCGCAGGCAGCCGTCCTCACCTTGTTCGTCCTGTTCATGGGCCGGTTGCGAAGCATGTCCCCGGCCCGCGGGTTGCAGCCGGTCCGCGCCATGCGCCGGTCATCGCCATTGCCACCGAAGGCGACACCCACAGGTGGCCGCCAAAGTCACCGAGGTCATTTACGTCCCCGGGACGCCGGAGATCGTCCCCCGCCGGTCGGCATTGTCCCGCTGCAACTGCTCGCCTGCCACATCGCGGTGTCGCGCGGGTACGACGCAGACAAGCCGCGCAGCCTGGCCAAGAGCGTCACGGTCGAGTAGCCGATCCGGCCGATTGGGCTCGCGATGGGCGGCGAATGAACTGCCGGCTGATAGGCCCGATGCTTCCGCCGCCTTCGTTTACTGGAAGGTCAGGACCAGGTTGGCGCCGCTGATCTGGATGCCGCTGAACGTGTAGGCGGTTGTCGAACTAATCCGGTAGAACCGGTTGCCGGACGGCGCCGGCAACGTGATCGTCTTGCCCGTCATGTTCACCGTGGCGCCGGTTTCGGTTGTCCAGGAATCGCCCAGTTTCGCCACCGACTGCAGCACGACTGCAGGCGGGGCGGACAGCGTTGCGTAGGCGTGGATGGCATTCGCGGCAGTCGGATCGTTGATGAGCGTGCGCGTGCCGCTGGTGCGGTCCACCGAATACCACTGGAGATAGGAGTCGCCGGCCGTTTGATAGTACACCAAGCGGAATGGATAGAGCCCGGCGGTGGGCACGACGAAGTCAAAGGTGCCGTTATAGGTCCCGCCCGATTTTGCCCCCAAGATCAACGGGCTGGCATCCGTGAAGCTGCTGCCGGCGGTGAGTTCGAACCCGTCATCGCTGTACACGCCAAAGGTCTGCGGCCCGGCGGGCAGATCGAGGTAGGTCAACGCTTCGATGGCGAAGTAATTCGGTCCAGGCTGGATGTTGGGGTCAATGCCGGGGAAATTGGCGGTGTAGGGGAAGTAAGCCGACGCTGCCGGCAAAGGCAGGTGCGTGTAATTGAGCATTTGGTCCGTGATATTAGCGCTCAACACGGCCGGAATTCCCGGCGGAGTGGCCAGTTGCTGGTTGGCCACATCCAGGCTGTTGTCGAGGGCGGTGCCTTGATCAGCTTCGACCAGACGGACGTTCATCCCGCGCGTTTGCCCGGAGCCCGCCTGCCGGTACGTCGGGTCGAGCCCCAGGTAAGTGATGACGAAGCTCCAGTCGTTCGTCTGGAGGCTGCCGCCGCTGTCAGAAAAGACCAGGCGCGCGTTGTTGGTGGCGCCGGAGGCGGGCAGGGGGGCCAGCACATAACTCACCGTGGCCCCGCTGGTCAGGTTGGTGATCGTGGGCGTGACCACGGTCCCGTTCAGAGTCAGAACGATGCTGCTGGCCACCAGCGTCGTGTCCCGATTCTGGATGGTGAGGTTGATCACAGGCGCCACCGTGCTTACTACGGCCCCGGCGGGCGGTGAGAGCGAACTGATGATCGGCCGTTGCGTCCCGGTATTCGTGGCGGGCACGAGGATGAAGTAATTCTGGTAGGCGCCGCCGTCCGACGCGTCCGTGGTTGCTTGGGCGAGCCGCAGGGTCTGCGTGCCGCTGAGCTTGAGGACCACCGGATTTCCGAAGCCATCGGTGAGCGGGAAGTTCCGGTATTGGAATCCGGTCAAGGTGCCCAGGAAGGCTCCCAGGTTTTGGGTGGACTGGTTGGGCGAGGTGGCGTCGCTGGTGACCAACTGCAGGTCCACTTCGGCGTTTTGCATGTTCGCGAGCGCCTCGCGCAGGTAGGCCGTGTAGGAGCCGGCCGGGAAGGTGCGCGTGTAGTTCAGCCACTGACCGGCCAGGATGCTGTCCACGTCGTAATCGAACACGTTGGCCGCGGTGCCGCCGGCCGCGGTGAACTTCGCCCGGACGTTGTCCAGCGAATGCTGCATCTTGATCGTATCGTTCGGCCGGTATGGTGTATTGGCAAAGTCCGTGCGGGTGTCCGCGTAGTCCACAGTCTCGACGCCAGTCTGGTCGGCGTAGGATGTGCCGGTCGGCCCGGTTCCTTCGGCGATGGGCACGGGGTTGTTGATGAACTGGCCGCCGTTGAAGTTGTAGTCCTCCAGCTCGATGACCACGTCGCTGGCCAGGAACGTGTCGAACAGGAGCGGACTGGTCGTCGTTGCGCCGTCGGAGTCCACCACCTGGACGGAACCGACATAGTTTGCGTTGGCGGCCAGGCCGGAGAAGCTGGCGGTCCGGTTGGTGCCGGTGCCGGTGAGGACGAGGCCGTTGGCGGTGGTGTAGGCGGTGCCGTTGAGCACGACGGCGATGTTGGTGTCGATCAGTGCCTTGTCGTCCGTCACCTGGAAGCTCACGCTGGCGGCGGCGGGCAGGAAGTTCGCGCCCACCGCGGGCTGCACCTGGCTGATGACGGCGGGGGTGTTGCCCACCACCGGTGGCGCGGCCACAATGGCGTTGTCGAAGATCGCCTCGTAGAGGTCCTGCGGCGAGCCGGCACTCCAGTTCTCATAGCAATACAGGGTGTAATAGCCGCTTCCCAGATACGGCGCGGCCGGCGAGTCGCTGCCGCTGTTCATCGGGTCCGCAGCCGGCGTGTCCACCACGGTTCGGTCATACAGGACGGCGTTGTTGTTGTCCTTGTCCAGCACCCGGGCTTCGAGGGTGACCAAGCCGTTCGCCACCGTCATGGTCAGCACCATGGTGACGTTGGTGTTTTTGACCGGTGGACTGGGCGTGTCATCCACGAAGTACTTGTTGATTCCCTTGGTGATGAGCAGATCGGTGGTGGACATGGCGAAGGCGTAACCCGCGAGCGCCTGGGCATTGGCGGGCGTGCCGGGAATCCAGGCGAGGACAGCGTAGGCATAGCCGCCATTGACACTGAGCGCGTCCACACGCAGTTCGAGGCGATTACCTTCCGTCAGATCGAACGAACGGGTGATCTTGGTGCTGGCGACAAAGAGCGACTGGCCGGCGGGGGGCAGATCGAAGGTGTAGTCGCCATTGGCCTGCACTGGGAGACCAAGTCCGGCAACGAACGTGAAATCCTGCCACCCACTCCGTGTGGCGGCGTTGAAGTCGTCCAGGATGGTCGTGTCGGTCACGTACACGATGGCATTGTCGAACACCGCTTGATAGGAGTCCTGCGGCGAGCCGGCGCTCCAGTTCTCATAGCAATACAGGGTGTAGTAACCGCTGCCGAGATAAGGCGCCGCCGGATTGTCGGTGCCGCTCTTCATCGGGTCGGCCGCCGCCGTGTCCACCACGGTCCGGTCGTAGATCACCGCGTTGTTGCTGTCCTTGTCCAGGACCTGGGCGTGGAGGGTGACCGAGCCGTTCGCCGACGCCATGCTCAGCACCATGGTCACATTGGTGCTTTTGATTGGCGGATTGGGCACGTCGTCCACGAAGTACTTGTTAATGCCCTTGGTGATGATCAGGTCGCTGGCGGACATGGCGAAGCCGTAGCCGGCGAGGCTCTGGGCATTGGCCGGCGTGCCGGGGATCCAGGCCACTACCGCATAGGCATACGGGCCATTGACGCTCGCGTCCGCGCGGAACTCGATGGTCCTTCCGTCCTGCAAGGTGAAGGCCTGGGAGGTCTTGGTGCTGGCGACGAATAGCGACTGGCCGGCGGGCGGCAGGTTGAACGTGTACTGCCCGTTGGCCTGCACCGGCAGGCCGAGGCCGGCGACGAAAGTGAAATCCTGCCAGCCAGTCCGGGTGGCCGCGTTGAAGTCGTCCAGCAACGTCCCCCAGGCGGGGGCGACCAGGAGCAGGGCGAGCAGCATTGGCCACGGCCAGCGGGGGAGAGTTCGGGCGGAAACAACAGGATGATTCATGGATGCTTACTCCTTCCTTGATGCGCTGCGGCGCGGATTGACGGATCCGGCAGCCGGTTGGGGATGGGAACACGCACCCTCACCGCAGCAAGACTCCAAGGTTAACTGCGCTTGTTTCATTGATTCGGGCTACTTTCCGAGTGTAGCGCGATCCACCGGGGCGTCAACTGCATTTCCGGCGCGATTTCCAGCGCGGTACCCATCCCCGCCAGATTCGGCTGGCCGGGCGTGAAACAATGCGCTTTGATTCGCCCGCCATGTTGCCTCCGCCCCGGCCCATCCTGCGTCGCCGCCGGGCGCGAACTCTGCCCGGCATCCCGGCGGTGCTCCGCCTGGTGGCGGCGGTGATCGCCGGCCTGTCCCTCCACTCCCACGCCACTGACTTTGCGGACTGGACCGTCTTCATCGCCAATGACACCTGTCCCGATTACACTTGGGGCGAGACGGAGGCCAGGACCCGCCGGAACTTCGCCGAATTGGTCCGGTCGCATCTGGACGAGATGAACCGCACCGACGGGCAGCCGCCGGCGAACCGCGACCATTACAACATGGCGGTGACGCAGGAGGCGCTTTGTTTTGTCGAGGCGTTTCCCGAGCGGAAGGCGGAGTTGATTCGCCGGATTCAGGAGGGGCGTGTGCTGGTCAGCCCGTTTTTGTGCAACACGCTGTGGGGCGCGCAGAACCCGGAAGCGTTCCTCCGCAGCCTGTACCCGGCCCGGCGGCTCGAACGCGCCTGGCACATCCCCATCGCCGTGGCCCATCACATCGAATGTCCCTCGCTGCCGTGGGGCGCGGCCACGATCCTCGCCGGGTGCGGAGTGCGCTGGGTGAATGTGCCGTTCTACGACTTCGATTCGACCTTCAGCCAGCTTCGCGTTCCGCCGGCTTTCTGGCTCGAAGGACCGGACGGCAGCCGGGTGCGCGTGCTTTTGGATGCGTTCGCCTCGAAAACGGCGAGCTATGCCCAGGGCGCCCACCTCCTCGGCAAACCCGCGGCCATCACCAACGAATGGCTCCCCCATTACGCCCAACTGGGCACCGCCTGGCCTTTGAAGACCGTCCTGGCGAGCGGCACCCACAGCGACACCCACGCCGAGAGCGCGGGGCAGAGTCGCGGCTTTGCTGAGGCGATCACCGCGTACAACGCCGGCCCGCCGCCGCGGCCGCGATTGGTCAATGCCACGCTGGCCGATTTCTTCCGGGTCGTGGACGCCGCCGAGGCGGAACACCCGTTTCTGCCGGTGCAACGCGGCTGTTTTGGGCATTCCTGGGAGCTGTGGCCGGTGGCCCTCGCCGCTGAAGCCGCCGCCGCGCGCCGGAATGGCCGTGATTTTCTGGCGGCCGAAACGCTTCTGGCCGCGGCCTGCTGGCCCGCGCCGCGCCTTGCCGCAGCCTCCCAGCCCGACCGCGAGCGCGCCGAATGGTGCTGGGCGATGCTGGGCGACCATGCCTGGAACGGGACCGACGACGCGAACCGCCGCGAGAATGCACGCCTGCGCCATGCGTGGAACAGCGAGTTGGCGGCCCTGACTCAGAGCCTGCGGGCCCGGGCCGAAGCCGCGCTCGGTTCAACCGCCGCGCCCGACGCGGTGACGTTGTTCAACCCGCTCAGTCTTCCGCGCGCCGGTCTGGTGGCGTTGGCACCAGCGGACAATGATACCGCCGTGTGGCGGGGGCGCGACCAACTGCCGGCGCAGATCGTGAGCGTGGACGGCCAACGCGAATTCTGTTTCGTTTCCCCCCGGGTGGCCGGTTTGGCGGCGGTGCAACTCCGATTGAAACGGTCCGCCGCGGCGGCGGGGCGGCCGGGACCTTTTCACGCCAGCGACACCCGCCTCGACGGTCCGTTCTATTCCCTGGCCGTGGACCTGGAGCATGGCGGGCTGCGCAGCCTCATCCGAAAGCCGGCGGGCGTGGAACTGCTCGCGCCCCGCGCGCGTCGCTCGCTCGGTCAGACCATCTTCTGGGACGGCCGGGAGCACACGCTGACCAACGTCCGCTCCCGACTGGTGGCCGTGGGACCGGTCCTGGCCCGATTGAGAATCACCGGCGAGACGGGCGGGCTTCGCGTCACCAACTTTGTCACGCTCTACGCGCAGTTGGACCAGGTGGATTTCGATGTCTGGATCCACAAGCCGGTGACGACCGTTGAACAACGGTTGGTCCACGTTTTCCCGGTGGTGCGGGAGGACGCCGTCGTGCGGATCGAAACGCCCGCCGCGGTCGTGCGGCCGTACCCGCAGCCGCGCGGCGACCTGCTGCCGGGAGCCGATCCCCGCCGTTTCGCGGTGCAGGGTTTCGTGGACGCCTCCACCGCCGCCGCTGGCGTCACCGTCGCGCCCCTTGAGGCGTTCGCGTTGCGGATGGATTTGGAACCGTTCTCCTTCGAGGCGCTCGGCAACGACCAGGACTACAAGGAAGTCTCTCCCGACCAGGGAGGCGTCGCCGAATTCCGTTTCCGCTACGTCGTTTGCGGTCACGCGGGCGGCTACCAGCAGGCGGACGCCGTGGCCTGGAGCCGTGCGGTGGCGACACCCTGGTTGGTACTCTCCGGTCGCGAGCTTCGTCAGCCGGCCCCGGCCCCGCCGGTAGTTGATCCCCGCCGGGCGGTGGCGACGTGCTTCAAGCCGGCCGACGGAGCGGGCGATGGCAGCGTCATCCTGCGGCTGTGGGAGATCGCCGGTCAAACCGGTCCAACCCGCATCCAGGTGCCGGGCTGTCGGCGCGCGTGGCGGACCGACTTGCTGGAGCGGGACCTGGGAGAACTGCCCGTTCGCCGCGGCGTGGTGGAATTGGACCTCAACGCATACGGGCTGGCCAGCGCGCGCCTGTTGCAGTAGCCTGCGCGGCGCGATGGAGCCGGACTTGCGGGAAAAAGTCGTTTTGATCACCGGCGCTTCGGGCGGTATCGGCAGTGCGACGGCACGTGCCTTTGCCGCCGAAGGCGCGCGTCTGGTTTTACATGCCCACCGCCAACGGGCGCAGGCGGAGGCGCTGGCCCGCGAACTCGCCGGCACGGAATCGCTCGTCGTGGCCGCCGACTTGCGCCGGCCGGCCGAAGTGGCCCGGGTGTTCGCCGCGGCGGTCCGGCGCTTTGGCCGGGTGGACACGCTGGTGGCCAATGCCGGGGCGTGGGAAACGCGTGACGTGCCGCTGGAAACCATGTCGCTGGCGCAGTGGAACCGGACCCTGGCAACGGTGGCGACCTCCGCGTTCCTTTGTCTGCGGGAGTTTTTTCACCAGGTCCGGCGTCAACGGCGGGGCAATGCGGTGCTGGTGGGCTCAACCGCCGCGGTGTTTGGCGAAGCGGGTCACGCGGATTACGCCGCGGCCAAAGCGGCGCTGGCCTTTGGCCTGACCCGCACGCTCAAGAACGAAATCGCCCGCCTGGCGCCAGCGGCCCGCGGTTATGGCGGCGGCCGCGTGAACTGCGTCTGTCCGGGGTGGACCATCGTGCCGCGCAATGCGGCGAAACTGGGGGACGTGGCCACGGTGCGGCGGGTGGTGGCGACGATGGCCCTGCCGAAGCTGGCGCGCCCGGAGGACGTTGCGAACGCCATCGTCTTCCTTGCTTCGGACCGTTTGGCGGGTCACGTTACCGGGCAGACGATGGTCGTCGCGGGCGGCATGGAAGGCCGCTGGTTGTGGCAGCCGGCGGAAATTGACGTGTCGGTTGCCTGACCTCCTTGCCGCATGAAACCAAAGAACGACCTCCTTCGCAGGCGTGTGGCTGCGCCTTGCCCACGGGCCTTGGAATCACCGTGAACTCGGACGCGCCTTCCAACCCGCAAAGCCGCCGTTACCAGTTTGGCCTGGTCATCGGCGCGCTCGGCGTGGTCTATGGCGACATTGGCACCAGCCCGCTCTACGCCTTGCGGCAGTGTTTCAGCAGCGCTTATGGCATCGCGCCCACTCGTGAAAACCTGCTGGGTCTGGTTTCGCTCATTCTGTGGTCGGTGTTCTTGATCGTCTCCATCAAGTACCTCACGTTCATTCTGCGGGCGAACAACAACGGGGAAGGGGGCATCCTGGCGTTGTTGTCGCTCGTGGTCCGGGATCGCGAGTCCCGCGGCAAGCGGGGCGCCGCCCTGCTGGTGATGGGCGTTTTCGGCGCCGCGCTGCTTTACGGCGACGGTGTCATTACGCCGGCGATCTCCGTGCTGAGCGCGGTGGAAGGATTGAACGTCGCCACCAATCTCTTCGAACCTTACATCCTGCCGTTGACCGTGATTGTGCTCCTGGGGCTTTTTTATTTCCAGCATAGCGGTACGGCGTCGGTCGGGAGCGTGTTCGGGCCGGTGATGGTTCTCTGGTTTGTGACGCTGGGCGTGCTGGGCGTCCGGGGCATCCTGCAGGCTCCGCAGGTCTTGCTGGCCTTGAATCCCTGGCATGGCGTCCGGTTCCTCCTGCAGCACGGGATGGGTGGTTTCATGGTGATGGGCGCGGTTGTGCTGGCGGTCACCGGCGCGGAGGCGCTGTACGCCGACATGGGGCATTTCGGCGCGCGGCCGATCCGCCGGGCCTGGTGGTGTATCGTCCTGCCCGGCTTGATGCTGAATTATCTGGGGCAGGGCGCGTTGGTGCTCGCCGACCCGGCCACGACCGTGAATCCGTTTTACCAACTGGCGCCGACCTGGGGCGTTTATCCGCTGGTGGTGTTGGCCACGGCGGCCACGGTGATCGCCTCGCAGGCGCTGATTTCGGGGACGTTTTCGCTGACCATGCAGGCCATCCAGTTGGGTTATTTCCCGCGCCTGGCGGTCCAGCACACCTCCTCGGCCGAACGCGGACAGGTTTATGTGCCGCGGGTGAATCACACCTTGGCGGTCGTGTGTGTTGCCTTGGTCCTGGGCTTCGGTTCGTCCACTCGCCTGGCAGCGGCCTACGGTGTCGCCGTCACCATGACGATGGTCATCACCAGCGTGCTGTTCTATTTTGCGGCGCGGCGGATCTGGGGTTGGAGCGTGCTCAAGGCCGGGGCACTGTGCGCGTGCTTCCTGGCGCTCGAACTCACCTTCTGCCTCGCCAATCTGCTGAAGGTGGCCCACGGCGGCTGGGTGCCGCTGGTGATCGGCGGAGTGGTCTATGCGATGATGTCCACCTGGCAGAAGGGGCGCGGCATCCTGCGCGAGCGGTTGCAGGCCGCCAGTCTGCCGCTGGACATCTTCCTGGCGGAGATGGCGCAGATCTCCACGCTCCGGGTGCCGGGCACCGCGGTATTCCTGGCCGGCAACCTGCAAGGAACGCCACTCGCCCTGCTGCACAATCTCAAACACAACAAAGTCCTCCATGAGCGGGTCATCCTCCTGACCGTGCGTGTCCACGAGACCGCGCATGTCACCGTCACCGAACGGGTCAATGTCGAACCGCTGACCTGCGGGTTCTGCCGGGTCACCGGGCATTATGGATTCATGGACGAACCCGACGTGCTGCTGCTGCTGCGCGCCTGCGAGGCGCAGGGCGTGGCCTTCCGGCCGCAGGAAACCACTTTCTTCCTGAGCAGCGAAACGATCATCCCGAAGCGCCGCGGCGCCATGTCGCACTGGCGCGAGGAACTCTTCGCCCTGATGGCCCGCAACGCCCAGCGCGCCACTGCGTTCTTCCGCCTGCCGGCCAACCGCGTGGTCGAACTTGGCATGCAAATCGAGCTGTGACGAGGGGCCTCCCCGCCTTTACAAATGGCGTGTTTGGCCTAACCTCCGATCGATGAAAAAGCGCGTCATCGTGATCGTCCTGGCGGTCCTGGTGTTATTGCTGGCCGTGGCCGTGGCCCTCCCGCTCATCTTCATCAATCCGCTGGTCAAGAAAGCCGTGGAGACGGTCGGTCCGAAAGTCGCGAAGGTGGAGATGAAACTCGATGGAGCCAACATCTCGCTCCTCTCCGGCACGGGCACGCTAAGGGGTTTGTTCGTCGGCAACCCCGCAGGCTACAAGCAGCCGTCCGCTTTCCAGGCCAGGGAGATCGCCCTTGACATAAAACCGTCGTCGCTGTTCTTGGAAAAGATTGTCGTGCGCGCCATCCGCATCGCCAGCCCCGACATCACGTTCGAGGGCGGCCCGCAGGACAACAACTTCACCAAAATCCTGGCGAATGTGCAGTCGTTCACGGGCGGTTCGGCGGCCGGCGGGAAAAGCGCTGGCGGCCCCTCAAAGAAGCTGCAAGTGGATGAGTTCACGATCACCGGGGCGAAGGTGACCGCGAGCACCCTCTTCTCCGGTGGCCAGCCGATCACGCTGACGTTGCCGGAAATCCACTTGGCCAACCTCGGGACCGGATCGGAAGGCATCACGGTGTCGGACTTGGCGGCCAAGCTGCTTAATGAGGTTTCCGAAAAAACCGTGGCGGCGATCGGACAGTCGGTCAGCAAGCTCGGCGCGGCGGTCGTGGACTCCGCCGGCAAGGCCGCCGGCGATGCCGTCGGCACGGCGACCAAGAGCGTGGGTGACGTGACCAAGGGCCTCGGCGGTCTGCTCAAGAAGAAGTAACCGGCGGCTCTCTCCGTGCAGGACATTGCCGCCAAACTGAAGGTGAAACCCGGCAATGTTCACGTGTGGTTCTCTTCCACGGGCAAAACGGTCAAGGAGATCAAAAAGCTCGCCCCTGGTAAATATGGATGGTCCGGCACCGCAGCACCCGTTACCGGGCCTGCAGCAGCAGCGAAAGCGGAAGAACCCAAGGCACAGAAGCCGGCGGCGCGAAAAATTAGGGCAAAGAAGTCTGGCGCGACGAAGGATGCCGTCATTGAACTGGTCAAGGGAGCCGGGAAGGCGGGTATCACGGTCAAGGAAATCGCGATCAAGCTCGGCGTCAAACCCCAGGGCGTTTACGTGTGGTTCGGCAGCACCGGCAAAAAGGTCAAAGAAATCAAAAAGGTGAAGCCGGCCACGTACGCGTGGGTGGGTTGATCGGTGAATCCGCCACCAAGGAATCCAACGCCGTCGTTGGTTTCGGAATCTCCCTGATCGTCCGTTGATTTTCAGCGGCGGTCAGGGTTTCCTTATCCGGCACGGGACGGTCACCCTTTTTGCCGCCCTATCCGGACGGAAAAATCCTGAGCCGCACGGCGGAGCAACACACCCACAAGGAATGACTGGCGTTCCTCCGGATGATCGACCGCGCAACCCCTTCCGGGCTGGCGTCCGCGTAGAAGCTGAAGCCACGCACCGATGGCATCGTGAGCCTCATTACGGTGAGCCCCGGAGGCTGTCCAAGGGAAGGGGCCCTTTCGATTCCTTGTCCCCTTTTTCGGTTGGCGGGGATTGAGAGGTAAAGGACATTGCGCGTTATGGACGATCGGGAACTGCTTGAAGCTTACGCCCGTGACCGCTCGGAAGCGGCCTTCGGCCAGTTGGTCCG
The DNA here is from genome assembly GCA_050012855.1 of Verrucomicrobiota bacterium. Taxonomy (GTDB): domain Bacteria; phylum Verrucomicrobiota; class Verrucomicrobiia; order Limisphaerales; family J093; genus JAJXZJ01. The sequence goes on from JBEKGJ010000021.1 coordinate 28,489, forward strand.
ACGCCACCTGGCTTGGGTTTATTCGGTGGCCCTGCGCCATCTGGGGAATTCGGCCCTGGCTGAGGATGTGGCCCAGTCTGTCTTCGTGCTGTTGGCACGGAAGGCCGGGAGCCTGCGTTCCGGAGTTCTTTTGGGCGGCTGGCTTTTCCGAACCACCCGGTTTGTGGCCAATCGTGCCTTACGCGCGGAAAGGCGGCGAAAGAGCCGCGAAGAAACGGCAGCGTCTATGATCCCATCGACCATTATGCCTGATGAAAGCGAGGCTGTCTGGAACCAGCTCGAACCCTACCTCGACCAAGCAGTGGCCAGCCTTTCCGAGGTCGACCGTCAGGCAATCCTCCTGCGGTTCTATGAGAAAAGGCCTTTGCTGGAGGTCGGCCGGCACTTGGGCCTGAGCGAGGAGGCCGCCAAGAAACGCGTGAACCGAGCCATAGAGAAGATGAGAGGTTTTCTGGTCCGGCGTGGTGTGGCCGTCGGGGGCACGGTCTTAGCTGGACTCATGGCAGAGCAAACCGTTCAGGCCCTCCCGGTTGGCTTGGCGGCTTCCGTGTTGAAGACCGCTGCCGCGGGCATTTCGGCGTCGAGCGTTTTGCCGCGACTCGCCCAGGAAACCCTGGATGCCTGGCGCTGGGCGAAGTTCACTTTGACCGGAGGAGTGGCCGTCTCGCTTTGCGGGCTGGCGTGGCTGTGTGTCGTCTTGGCAGCGCATACCCCTGCCATCTCCAACTCGAAAAGCAGCCCGGAACACGTTGGGCCGCCGGTGGAGGCATCAACCAGAACGGCTGCCGTGCCGCCCGCAGCGCGATCTCATCCATCAACCAGGACCAAGGAGCACGCTATGCGCTTCCGCGTGTTAGCGAAGGATTCGGGCGAGCCCGTCGGCGGCGCGCGACTCGCCGTCAACACCGTCGGCGATGACGGATGGAAACAGCGCTTCGACCTTTCGACGGATGACACCGGGAGTGCGGATGTCCCTTATCCTCCCGCTACTATGCGACTGGACGTCGGTGTCATCGCCTCAGGTTGGGTGGCTCGATTTGCCACTTGGCGGACGTATCTTGATCCCGCGATCCCAACCGAATACACGTTACGCGTGGACCGAGCGACGAACTATCTCGGAGGTTGGCTAAGGAGCAAAGATGGCCGGCCAGTAGCCGACGCGGTCGTGGAGATGGAGTTTGGGATCAGCGACATGGCACAGGAGGAAAACCCGCGCGAACGGCCCGGTTTCTTGAGCGCCGCTCCCGTGGCCAAGTCGGATCGAAATGGTTGGTGGACGTGCGCTTTGATTGATCCCCGTTCCCGGCGCACTCCCGGCCTGCGTGTGCGACACCCGGATTTCGCGCCCACTAAAATCGTGTCCGGGAGTTGGGGCTACGGTGACGAGCCACAAAGTGAGTCGATGAAGCTCCTCTGGAGCGGCAGGTTGGTCACCACCCTGAACCGAGGGGTGACGCTGACAGGCAGCATCATGACCGAGGAAGGAAAACAGATTGCTGGGGCGAAGATTGAACATGAACCTTCTTCCACGGACTCCGTCCACACGGAAGCCGATACGCTGGGCGTGTTCTCCATCCAGGGATTGCCCCCCGGTGATTTCGACTTCATCGTGACCGCGCCGGGCTTCGCCCAAGACTATTTGAAAGTGAACCTCAAGGAGGAAGTGGAACGGGTGGAGGTTCGACTCAAGCCGGGAGGGAGGTTGCGCCTGCGATTGGTGGACGAGGATGGGAACGCCGTGGCCAATGGGACCGTTGCTTTGACCGGGCCGGGAGGGACGTATATGCCGGGCATGAACTGGAGCGCACAGAGCGGGCCAGATGGCCGAGTCGAATGGACCTCGGCGCCCACCGATAGGATGTTGAACCTTTGTGCTTCCAGACACCCGGACTTTTCCATGTCTCGTGGCCCCTTGGTGAAAGCGGACGGAGAAGAACATGTAATCCAGCTTCGCCGAGTGTTTGTAGTCACTGGCCGGGTCACCGATGCTCGAACGGGTGAGCTGGTGCGGAAGGAAATAAAATCCTTTCCGGGTTATGGCGAAGGGGAGAATAGCTGGTTCCGCGGCGAGACACGGCGCAGCACCGACGGCACCTTTCAGGTGTATTTCGAAAATGGACCTGGCCCTTGGCGCTTTCGTATCGAGGCGGAGGACTACTCGCCCTTTGTTTCCACGTGGTTACAGCCGGACTCGAACGGCGTTGTCGACGTCGCTCTGCAGCCCGTCGATCCATTGAAAACCGTCCGGGGAACAGTGTGGCGCACAGATGGTCAGCCGGCGGCAGGCGCCGAACTGGCCTTGCTCAGTCCGGAACACGGCGCATCCCTGGGGCGTGCGTGCTTTGCTCGGCGGGCTGCCGCAGACCGGTTGATAGTCGATGCGGATGAAAATGGAAAGTTCGCCTTCCCGGAGGAACCGAACGCCTCCCTCCTTGTCGCTGCGTGCAGCAATGGCTTTGCTCGTGTTGCCGTGAGCAATCCAAAGGAGGTCATGGAAGTTCATCTGCAGCCCTGGGGCCGCATTGAAGGGACCATCGACGCGACCGCACGCAATCGGCCTGTGCGCTACGTGATCATGGATGATCTGTTAGCCATGAACTCGTCGGCATGCATGCGGTTGGATTCCCAGGAGTTCCATTCGAGGTCTACGGAGGATGGCCGATTCTCCTTTGAGTTCGTACCGCAAGGGCGTCTGTGCGTGTGGCTGGAGGCAGACGTCATAGAGGATCCGGCGACGCCTCCATACCATCACCCTACTTGGATTCAGACCACGGCGGGCGAGACCACGGAAGTGAGAATCGTCGAAACGGGCTATCACGTAAAGGGCCGCTTCATCCTGGCCGGGCGTGAAGAGGGTTCGATTAAGCAGCCAGCATACGCTGTTTTGGAAAGCGATTGGCCTTCTGATTCAGCGCCATCGCCAAATGGGCTTAACACAAAGCAATGGATGCGGTCGTTTTTCGATCTGGGGCGGCTAATCATCGCACCGGACGGCAGATTTGAGTCACGCAATGCTATTACTCCCGGAATTTACCGGCTTTTGGGCAAGATCGAAGACGTCACCCTCGACCAGCAGATTGAAGTGCCTAACCGACCGGAAAACGATCCTTCAAGCCTCGGTAACGCGCTCAATGCGGTCGAGATTCCTCCAATCGACCTTGGGGACGTTGTGGTGGTCCGGAAGGAAAGCGCGGGGCCAAAGTAGCGATAGCCGTCGCAGGTTTGAAGCGGGCCTCACCGTCAAAGAGATCGCCAGCAAGTTCAAGGCGAAGCCTGGCAACCTCCATGTCTGGTTTTCGTCAACCGGCAGGAAGGTGAAGCAGATCAAGAAGATCGCCCCGGCAACCTACGCGTGGGTGGAGTGATTCACCCAGGTTCCCAGATCAGGACTCCCGCTGCTGTGGTGAACGGCGGAGGAACTAAAACGCGACAAACTCAGAACGCCCCACTTGCCTACAGCCGGCATGGGCGTACAATGGGCGGCGATGAGCACGTTGGGAGCCCAATTCTCCGTTACCCGCCGAGTGTCAAAAATGCCATCCTCGATCACTTGCCTCTTCCTGCTGGCGTTGGTGATGGTTTTGCCAGCCACCGTCTTTCCCGCAGATGCCTTGTTGCCGCTGCGGGTGCTCTACATCGGACATCGCGCTGGTGATTTCACGCCGCTGCTCAAGGCGCACTTTGCGAACGTCGAGTCAGTCGCGCGCGAGCAGTTCAAGCCAGCGCAGGCGGAGGTTTTTGACGTGGTGCTTTTGGATTGGCGGCAGAGTCAGGTGATGCGCGGTTCATGGCTGGATGGTTCGCCCCTGGGCAAACGCGAGGCATGGAGGAAGCCCACGGTTCTACTCGGCAGCGCCGGATTGAACCTTGCCGTCGCCTGGAAGCTCCATGGCGGCTCCGGCTGCACTTGTCTGGCGCCCGTCGCTTACGGGGTCAGGAAGCACGATATTTTCAAATCCCCGATGCTGGTGAACATTGACGCCACCACGAACATCCCGACGCCGACCCAATTCACCCATGAATTGAAGGCGGACACCATTCCGGTTCTGCCGCTGGTGGACAACATTCGCAGTTTTCACACGGTCATCAACGATTACCAGCGCGGCTGGGCATCGCACTACTACGAATTTGCCGACCTGCCGGAAGTGGAGGTGTTTTGCGGCGGCATCAATGAGCAGACGCCACGTTCGGCGGCGTTCTGGCGGCAGGGCAATCTGCTGCATTTCGGGTTTGAGCAGTCGCCGGCGGAAATGAATGCGACTGGACGTGCCATGCTCGTCAACGGGATTGCGTACATCAGCCGGTTCACCGAAGACCGGCCCATTGATGTCTCGCCGTCGGTTTTTGGCCCGGACAAGATCGCGATCAGCCGCAGCCGGGCAAAGCGTTACTTCGCCAGTTTTCCCAAGGAAATGCCCAGTGTGTTCACGGCAGAAACCCTGGCCACGTTTGACTGGCATAACGTGACGAACGCAACGGTCTGGTTTGAATCCGCGAGCCCTTGGCTGCATCCGAACCCCCAAAAGCTGCTGGAAATTGATGCGGAGGCCAAATCGCTGGGAATTGTATTCGACTCGCCGGATTTCTTTCCCAAAACCATCGCTGCCTTGCGGGATGACAAGACGAGGCCGGCAGCAGAGATTCTGCTCGCCCGTTATGCGCCGGAGGGAACAGGCGCCATTGCCGGACCCGACGCATGGGAAAAATGGTGGCATGAAAACTCGCCGTATCTTTTCTATTCTGAACTGGGGAATTACCACTGGTATGTTGATCCACTCGCAAAGAAGCGCGGCATCCCCACGCAGGATTTACGCGGGCCGATGCGCGCCGATGCGCATCAATGCCACGCGCTCAGGCGCTCACGCGGGTTGCGAGGAGTCCCGATCTCGGGCGGAAGCTGATGTAGCGGTCGGAGGTGGCACGGGCGACTCCTGCCTGCCGGCAGGCAGGCGCCCGTCCCGCCCGGCGACTCGCCGGGCGGAATGGGGAGAGAGACTCAAAAACCAGTGACCTCATCGAATTCCGTCGCGCAGCCATTCCGTCGGGCGCGTCGCCCGACGGCACAGGCCAGTGGCCTGTTCTACCCAAGTCCGTTTGCGCGCGAGTTTCGGATGGCAACGGCACCGGGTTCGTGCTTGGCTTGCCGGCGACGGAAAACCAGAATTTGTCATGGCCAGTTTTCTTGACCAGATCGAACCGCTGAAGCAATCCGCCTTCGCCGAGCTGCGCGCCGCGCGCGACCTGGCGGCGCTCGAACAGGCGCGCTCCGCCTTCCTCGGCACCAACGGCCGGTTCACGGCGCTGATGAAGCAGTTGGGAACACTGCCGAAGGAGGAAAGACCCGCCGCCGGCAAACTGATCAACACCACCAAGGCCGAGCTTGAAGCCGCACTCACCGCCCGCCGCGCCGAACTCGAACTCCAGGCGGCCCTGCCGGCCGTGCCGACCGACTTCACGCTGCCCGGCCGTCGCCGCCCCCTGGGCCGGCTTCACCCGCTGACCCAGGTCACCGAGGACATCGTCCGCAGCTTCCGCAAAATCGGCTTCGTCGTGGCTGACGGACCGGAGATCGAGGACGAATACCATTGCTTCGATGCGCTCAACACGCCGGCCGACCATCCGGCCCGCGACACGCAGGACACGTTCTATCTCGCGAAACCGGACGGTGCCCAACCGGCGGCGGCCAACTCCCAGCTCCTGCTCCGTACCCACACGTCGTCCGTGCAAATCCGGGTCATGGAAAGGCAGCCGCCGCCGGTGCGGATCATCGTGCCCGGCCGCGTTTACCGCCGCGACAACGCCGATGCCACGCACAACCCGACCTTCCAGCAGATCGAGGGGCTTTATGTGGACCGCGGCGTCACCGCCAGCGACCTCAAGGGCACGGTCGAATTCGTTTTTCGCGAGCTGATGGGCGACGACGTGAAGATTCGCTTCCGCCCGCACTATTTCAGCTACACCGAGCCGAGCTATGAAATTGATTTCGCCAGCCCGCTGGTGAGGAAGATGGGCAAGGACTGGCTCGAGATCGCCGGATGCGGCATGGTCCACCCGCAGGTGTTCGAAACCGTCGGCTACGATCCCGAGGTGTGGACCGGCTGGGCGTTCGGCTTTGGCATCGAGCGCATCGCCATGCTCCGTTACGGCATCAGCGACATCCGCCTTTTCTACGAGAATGACGTGCGGTTCCTGAAGCAGTTTTAATCCGGCGGGGCAGGGCGGTCCGCGACCGGGAATTCAACGAGCCAACGCACCCGGCGGCTGGCGAAGCGACGTTTTGGAACCGTTGGCACGAAGCGGCACGACGGCGGGGCGGGCAGCTTGCGCTGTGAGATTCCTCGCCACCACCAGATGCTCCGCCGTTGGCTGAACGATCCCGTCGCGGCCCAGCGGCCCACGACCCACCGTTCGTCCGTGGTCCGTCGTCTCAGGCGAGCGGAGAAGGAACCGCCGCCGATCCAAAGCCCGAGGACCGGTATGCCCTGCCGATTGACGGCCTGGTGTCGTTTCCGGTTGCTTGAGGCGCTGGGGCTTGCGACAGTCCCAGCAGAGTGGTGGCTGTAGCTCAGCCTGGTTAGAGCTCCAGATTGTGGATCTGGCTGTCGCGGGTTCAAATCCCGTCAGTCACCCCATCCTTCCCTGCCCGCGAGCCGGCGGGAAGGTTGAGAGGGTGGTGAGTTGAGAGTTGAGCGACCGGAGGAGGGTCGCGGCAAACCTCGCACGCCGACCGCACGAACCCTCGCGAATTCGTAACTCGCACCTCGCAATTCGCACCTCGCACCTCGAGATTCTCTGGTTGGGCTGAACACTTCAAACTTGAAACTTGAAACTCCGAACTTCTTTCCGGCTCGTCGGAGCCTCGCCCCACCGGGAATCCCCATTCGGACACCACCCGTTTCTGCTCATTCGTTTCTGCTCGTCCTTGCGTTGGTGGCACATCCGTTCCACAATGAACCGCGTTTGTATGACCCGTTCCATCGGCAAGGTTAGCACCAAGTTTTTTGAGTTTCGCAACGCGAAGGCGCCGCTCCCGCTGGCCGTCGGCGGCGCCCTCGATCGTTTCACGCTGGCCTATGAAACCTATGGCCGGATGAACGCCGACCGCTCGAACGTCATCCTGCTGTTTCACGCGATGACCGGTTCGCAGCACGCGGCGGGCACCAACCTCGACGTGCCCGGCCTCGACGGCCGCTGGACCGACGAGGTGCAGTTGGGGTGGTGGGACGGGTTTGTCGGGCCGGGCAAGGCGCTGGACACCGGGCGTTTTTGTGTGGTGTGCGCGAACTACCTGGGCGGTTGCTACGGTTCCACCGGACCGGCCTCGGTCAATCCGGCCACCGGCCGACCTTGGGGGCCCGAGTTTCCGGTGTTGCGGATGAGCGACATCGTGGACTCGCAGATGAAGCTGCTCGACCACTTGGGCGTTCACCGGCTGCGCGCGGTGGTGGGCGCCTCCATCGGCGGTTTTCTCGCGCTGCTGGTGGCCACGCGTCACGCGGATCGGGTGCGGACGGTGGTGCCCATTGGCACGGGGATTGAGACGACCATTTATCAGCGCATTCTCAACTTCGAGCAGGTCACGGCGATCGAGGCCGACCCCAATTTCAAGGGTGGCGCCTACTATGGCGGTCCAAAACCGGACATCGGACTGGCGCTGGCGCGCCGCATCGCGCACAAGACCTTCATCTCGCTGGAGGCGTTGCGGGAGCGGGCGCGCAACGAGGTCGTCAGCCACAAGCCGCCGTTTGGCTGGTACGAAATGAACAGCCCGGTGGAGTCCTACATGCTTTACCAGGGCGAGAAGTTTGTGCGGCGCTTCGACGCGAACACCTATCTGCGCATCCTCGATGCCTGGCAGTGGTTCGATCTGGTGCGTGAGTCCGGGGCCGCGAACCTGACGGAGGTCTTCGAGCGCTGCCGGCAGCAGGAGTTTCTGGTTTTCAGCATGGATTCGGACGTGATGTTTCACCCGCAGGAACAGGCGCGGCTCACGGGGCTGTTGAAGCGCTGCCACGTGCCGCACATCTGGATCACGGTTCACTCGGACAAGGGGCACGACTCCTTTCTGCTGGAGCCGAAGCTCTATACGCCTCACCTCGCACAGGCGCTCGAAAACTGACGCCGCGTTGCCGGCGGCCTCAGTCCGTGGTCACGGCCCGCAGTTGCGTTTCGACAAGCTGGCGGAAGGTTTCGCGCTCCTCCTCCCCAATCTGCGGCGGCACCCGGATCAGGGGGCCCATGTGCACGCGGCAGCGGCTGAGAGGCATCGGCAACTGGAACCTGTCCCAACTGTGGAACTGCCGCTTCCAGACGATATGCACGCCGACCGGCAAGATGGGCAGGCCGGTCAATTGGGCGGCCGCCACGACGCCGCTTTGCAGCACATACCGTGGTCCGCGCGGCCCGTCCGGCGTGATGGCCAGATCATAGCCTCGCTCCGCCCAGGCGGTGAGTTCGAGGATGGCCCGCGTCCCACGCCGGCTGGAGGAACCGCGCACCGGTTGCACTCCGAAGAGCTCGAGCGCCCGCGCCAGCATCCCCCCATCGCGGCTGGCGCTGACCACGGCGGCCATGCGCCGGCCTTTCGTGCGCTGGAGCACATAGCGCCGGTAGAGCATGAGTGACAGGGCCAGCCGGTTGTGCCAGATCGCAAAAATCGCCGGCCGCTGTCGTACTTCCGCGAGTGAATCTGCGGGATCTTCCAGTTCGTATCGCAGCGTCGCGTTGATGCCATGCACCGCCAGGAAAATCACCCGGGCCAGGATGCGGCCGCCCAGGGTCGCCTTCTCGGGCACGACGACCCGTGGTCGCGGGTTCGGCGCCGGGGACGCTGAATCCGGTGCCGTCATCGCGCCCCTTGCTTCAGCGCGACCCGGACCAACTCCTCGACGGTCGCCGGCTCGCCCAGCACCGCCAATGCCGCGCGCATGGCGTCGTGGGCTTCGACCGGTTTGTACCCCAGCGCCAGCAGGGCCAGGACGGCGTCGTTCGACCGTTGCTCGCCCGGCGCGACGGCCCGGGCCGCGCTGCTCGCCTCCCACGCGCCCGCCGCTCCGATCTTGTCCTTCAGTTCGACGACGATGCGTTCGGCGGTCTTTTTGCCGACGCCATTGATGCGCGACAAGGCCTTGACGTCGCCCGTCGCCACAGCGCCACGGAATACCGTTGGCGTCATGCCGCTCAAGACGTTGAGCGCGATCCGGGGTCCGATGCCGCTGACGGTGTTGATGAGCAGACAGAACAGGTCTCGCTCCGCTGCCGTGGCAAAACCGTAGAGCACGTGGGCATCCTCGCGGATCGCGAGATGGGTCAGCAGTTTCACCTCGCTGCCGGGTGCGGGCAGCTTGTCGTAGGAGGACAGCGGAATGAAGACCTCGTAGCCAACGCCGCCGACCGCGATCGTCACCTGCGTGGGCAGCGCCTCCACCAGCAGACCCTGCAAAAAGGCAATCATGTCAAATCCGCTTCAATGGGTTCAGCGAGTAACGTCGCTGCTCCTGGGCCAGCACGAGCGCCAGGGCGAGGGCGTCGGCGGCGTCGGGCGTCGGCAGTTCCGGCAGGCGCAACAGGCGCTGGACCATCTTCGCCACGGCCAGCTTTTGCGCCGCGCCATAGCCGACGATGGCCTGCTTCACCTTGCGCGGCGCGATTTCGACGATCGTCAGGCCGGCCTCCGCCGCGGCGACCAGCGCCGCGCCGCGCGCCTCGCCCATGATCAGGGCCGTCTGGAGGTTCTGGGCGTAGAACAGGCCTTCCACCGCGCACGCCGTCGGCTGGAACTGCCGGATCACGTCGCGGAGGGTCGTGGCGATCCGCACCAGGCAGCGCGAACGTTCCCAGCCCGCCGGACAATACGCGACGCCATGAATGAGCGCGGTCGGCTCCGACCGGCCGAGGCGGATGACGCCGTAACCCGTGCCGCGCAGCGAGGGGTCAATGCCGAGGATCACCGCGTGCGCCGCCGCCGCGGACACGACGCTGGCGGACAGGACCGGCGCCGCGGTGCGCCGGTTGCCCTGGACGCGATCCCGCATCGCCTCGAATTCCTTAAGCGAAACACCCACGGCGGAATGTTGCCAGAACCGCGTCCGCGGTGTCGAGGCGCGATCAAGAACTCCCGTCGCGTGCTCGCGGCGGGGCGCGGCGCCATTCAACCTTCGGCGGCTCGGGCAGGCCCTGCGCGCGGAGAGCGGTCCGGAAGTGTGTTTTCGCCACGCGCGGCAGCGCTGCCGCGCCGTGGCGGGCGATGAACTCCTTCGCTGCCGCGTCCACTGCCGCCGAAGCGCCCTTCGGGAGGGCCAGCCCGAACTCCTTCTCCAGCAGGCCGAGCCGCGTGACGAATTCATCGCGCGCCAAAATCGAAGCCGCCGCGACCGCCAGATCCGCCTCCGCCCGGTGACGTTGGACCAGTTCGATCTCGCGGCCGAGGCTCATTAACGCCTTGGCCACGGTCTGCTTGTCGTGCGCGAACTGGTCGCTGATCGCCCGCACGGGCGGTGGCTCCATGCGGTGCTGCTGGAGCATCAGGTTCTCAATGACCCGCGCGTGGCCCCAGGCGAGGAGGCGGTTCACACTGCCCATCTTCGCGTGGAGCCGGTTGTAGGCCTCGTTGCCGATCGGCACGACGCTGAACACGCAGCCCGGCGTTTCGCGGATGCGCCGGGCCAGCACGCCGATCTGCCGGTCGCTGGAAATGTTCTTCGAATCACGGATGCCCGCGCCTTCCCAGGCCTTGATCACGGCCGCGTTCACATAAACACCGGCGACACACAGCGGGCCGAAGAAGTCGCCCTTGCCGCTTTCGTCCACGCCGAGGCGCGGCAGCAGCAGATCCGGATTCAGCACGGTTTCGTAGCCCAGCCGGGCTTGCTTGAGGACGACGGGTTCGAGCACGAACTCGACAAAGTCGCCGGTGCCCTTGCCTTGCACGACCAGTTTGCCGCTCTCGTAGAAAACCACGTTGACCTTTTCCTTTTCCGCCGCGAAGCGGGCGTAGGGCGCCTCGCGGAAGCGCCAGTGGTTGGCGTCCAGCCAGGCACGCAAGGTGTCGGCCTGCGCGCGGTCGAGCGGGCCGGTGAAGGAAGTGAGTGGCGCTGCCATGACGGGGGAGATTAGCCGCAACGCTGGCGAAGTCGAGCCGGCGGCGGCTCAGATCAGACCGAGGGCCGGCTGGCTGACGAGGACAGGGGAACAAGCCAGGAAATCGTCGGCGCGCGCCCGGGCCTCCGCGAGGGACGCGGCGTTCTGAACGGCGACATGGAACTGATGGCCGAACTTGAAGTTCGCAGCGAAGTACCGGGTGAACATCTGCAGCCGGCGCAGCGCCACGGCGGGTGGAAAATCCTCGACGACGAAATCATGCAACGTGCGCCAGACTCCGGCGAGGTCCACCGGGGCGGCTCGATCCCAGTGCGCGAACACCCACGGGCGGGTGACCGCCATCCGGCCGAGCATGATGGCGGCGGCCGGTTGGAGGTCGGCGGCGTGCGCCGCGACGTGTTCCGGTCCGGTGATGTCGCCGTTGGCCACCAGCGGCAGACGCGTCAGCGAGGCCGCCCAGGGGATCAGTTCCAGCCGGGCGCGGCGCTTGAACTTTTCCTCGAAGAACCGTGGATGCAGAACGAGGGCATCCACGCCTTCGTCGGCGAGCAACTGCAGGCGCGCGGTGAACGGCACCGTCCAGTTGGGCCGGTCGTGGCCCAGCCGGATTTTGGCGGTGAGGATTCCCGGCCAGTGATGACGGGCGTCGGCCACCACGACGCGGAGGGCGGCGAGATCGTCGAAGAGGGCGCTGCCGGCGGCGCAGGCCCGCGCGGTGCGGGCGTTGCACGCGAGGTTCAGGTCCAGGCCTTCGACGCCCTGGGCGCCGAGGTGGTCGAGAACCCGGTCGAGCGGATCGCCCTGCCGGGCCATGAGCTGGTAGAAGACGAAGCCCTCGGCGGGGCGGCGGCGGAGCCAGGGCGATGTGGCGAAGTTCTCGCTGCGGACCTGGCGGGCGGCGAGCATCTCGGTCCAGAGCGCCCCCGGGCCGCCCCAGGCTGCCAACAATCGGCGGAAGGCACTGTGGGTGTAGCCGGCCAGCGGCGCGCAAAACCGCGCGGGGGCAAAGCGGCGACCGCGGATGACGCAGGTTTCAAACACGCGCGGTCAGGTTACCGGGGGCCGGCGGCGGGCGCAAACGCCATCACCGGGAGGCAGTGTACTGATTTGGTGGGGCGAGGCGATGACCAGCCGGAAAGAAGTTCAGAGTTTCAAGTTTCAAGTTTGAAGTGTTCAGCCCCACCAGAGAATTGCGAGTTTCGAGTTGCGAATTCGCGAGGGTTCGTGCGGTCGGCGTGCGAGGTTTGCCGCGACCCTCCTCCGGTCGCTCAACTCTCAACCATCAACTATCAACCTGATTACGGCTCGCGAGGACCTGCCTGTGCGTGACCGCACGCAGACAGGCGCTCACCCCACCAGTCTCAACTCTCAACCCACCACCCTCTCAACTTTCCCGCCGGCTCGCGAGGACGCCATCTGGGCTCGCTGGCATCTGGGTTCTGGAAACACGGTAATTGTGGTCAACGACCGTCACTCATTTTCCTGTCCAGGCCGTTGGAGACGCTCTTACGGTGAGGTGCTCCAGGGATTGCTGATGGGGGTGTAGCCGACGTGCCAGGTTGGTGTTTTGATGTCTTGGAGTCGCAACTTGGCTGCATGTCCATCGGCGTAACTCACGTTGACCGCGCTGGGCAGGGGTTGCCCGGACTTCGCCTTGGCCCCGCGCAGCAACGGGTGTCGCGCCAGGCAGCAGCGCCCGAGGCTGGTCGTCTCGTCGCCCGCGAAGAGGTCGCCGGGCGGAACGTCGGCCTTGGTCGGCCAGAGATCGGGCCAGAGTGCGTCCAGGAAAAAGGGGGTGGTGGAGGGGGAGGCGATGGCGCTGTCTTTCTGGAAGAACTTGGGGAGCTGGTCGGCGCCGATCCACCGGCTGATGCCGTCGGCGTTGCTCGTGTCGTAGTAATAGAGCCAGCCGTTGATCGCGTAGCTGCCCAGCAGGTTGGTGAGCACCGCCGCCGACCAGTTCCAAGGCGCGGCCGCGTTGCCGGCCGTCGCGTCAGGCATGGAGGCGGGTCGCTTCGCGGCCGTGGGACACAGCCGGATGTTGTTCACGCGGATGTCATAGGCGATCAGCGTCTGCATCCAGAGGGTTTCCGTTATGTTATAGTCCAGCGATTTCCCGGTGTCCTGCTGATACATGACGGCGGCGATGGTGATCTGCCGGAGGTTGTTCAGGCACTGGATCTCCTGCGCCTTGGCCTTGGCGCGGCCCAACGCGGGCAGCAGCAGGCCGGCCAGGATGGCGATGATGGCGATGACGACCAGCAACTCGATCAGGGTGAAACCGTGACCTTGCCGGGCCGTGGCGGTGGGCGCAGAGGACTTCATCAAGTCACTCGCATGGCTGTTGCTGCGTGTGCTTGGATGAAAATGTACTGGCCACACCGTTGCCTGGCAAGTGTGCGTCGGGTGGCACAGCCGGATTGATCACCCACTCGCCGACCGCCGAAGGTGCCGGGGCGGTTTCGCGGGCCTTTCGTTCGCGTCACGGCGAGCGCAGCCGGAACAAACCGGCCGGGCCGGCGGGATTACCGACCATGTACTCGGTGTTGGTGGCTGAGTCGGGCAGCGGGAACCAGTTCGTGCCTGTGCCGATGCCGATCGCGTTCGTCCGGGCCTCGAGCATCCAGCCCAGGTGGTCCGCGGGCCAGGCCAGGTAGAGGTTTTCGCCGTCGAAATAAGACGAGAGTGTCGGTGGTTGCAGGACGACCGCGGGCGTTCCCTTGGTAATCCGATGGTTGAGGGTATCGGCCACGTAGAGATTGCCGGCGCGGTCAACCGCGATCCCGCGTGGTTGGTTGAATCGGGCGGCACTGCCCACGCCGTCGGCGCTACCGGAGGGCCCCGCCGTCCCAGCCACCGTCCGCGCGACACGGTCCGGCGTAATCTCCAAGATCGTGTTGTTTCCTTCATTGATCACGAACACGGCGTCCGCGTCGTCCACTACGACGCCCGAGGGGTAGCTCAACCCCGCCGGGTTGTTTTCTCCACCGCCGGCAAAGGTCGTCACCACGCCGGCGGGCGTCACCTTACGGATGGCTTGCTCGTCCGCCACCCATAGGTTGCCAGCGTTGTCCGACGCCACGCCCACCAAGTTCTCGAATCGCGCAGCGCTGCCGATGCCGTCCGCCGTGCCGTACGCCCCAGCCTGTCCGGCCAGTGTCGTCACCAGCCAGTTGGTGCCAATCGGCGTAAGCTTCCGGATCGTGCGGTTGCCTAAATCGGTGACGTACAGGCACCCTTGCGCGTCCACCGCGATGCCGTTGGGGTTGCCGAATCGGGCCGCGCTTCCTTCCCCGTCCGTCTTGCCCGATATGCCCGCCTTTCCCGCCACGGTCGTGACCACCGAGTTCGTTCCGGCAGGCGTGACCTTGCGGATCACGTAGTTACTGTAGGAATCGGCGACAAACAGGCTGCCATCGGGCGCCACGGCGATGCTGGCGGGATTGCCGAACCGCGCCGCCTTGCCGACCCCGTCCTGATAGCCGGTCGCCGCGGACCCCGCCAGCGTGGTCACGACGCCGGCGGGGGTGACCTGCCGGATCGTGCCGCTGTCGGTCACGTAGAGATTGCCGGCGCCGTCCGCCGCCACGCCCACGGGATTCAGAAACTGGGCATGTGCGCCCGTCCCGTCGGCTCGTCCCGCGGAGGTGGGGTTCCCAACGAAATTGGTGAACGCATAGACCGTCGTCTGGCCGTGGGTCGGGAGCGAGCCCGCCAGCAGACCGGCGGCAATGATGATTCCGGTCAGGTGCCGTCGCCAATGTCCCTGGCTGGCGGGCTCTGCCATGGCGATTCCGTCCATCCGTATGCTCGTTTTCATGATCGTGACGTAAAGAAGTTATGCAGCTTTCATTGCTGATGGTTGCGTGTGCTTAGGTCGTGATTTAATGGACACCCCGTTGCCTGGCAAGTGTGCGTCGGGTGGCACAGCCGGATTGATCACCTGCTCGCTGGCCGGCGCGCCCAACACGCGCGCCTGACCCGGCCGGCGTTTTGCCGGCATGGAAGCACTATGGCCGCGGGCACGACCAGCTCGAAAATTGGAGCGTGACTGCGCCTGAGGGAATCGGAAATGCAGAAACCGCCGGCGACACCCGATCATCTGGATCAGGTTTTCTGTTGACCATCGTGAGCGTGCCGGCGAACCAACTCGGCCCGTGGCCCAGCTCCGGCTTCGGGCAGGCGGGCGAGCAACATCAGGTGGCTGGTCAAACCGACCAATACCGGCAGCAACGCAATTGTTAGCGCGTGATAGGCGAGCAGCATGGCCGGGGCAAACAAGACGCAACCCGGCGCCAGGCTGCCGAGCAGCGCGGCATTGGCAGTGGCGAGGGACGAAGGATGCTGCCTGCTAACGATCCAGAGTGCTGCCGTGCCGGACAACGCCGGCCACAGAAAGAAGTAACTCAGACCGCGCAGCCACAACGCGGTGATGACCGCCAGGACGAGCCAAACCACCAGGGCGCCCGCCAGCATCTCATTCGCGCCCAACCTCCGGCTCAGCCTGGATTTAAGGGCCAGCACGCCCAGCACCGTGAGTGCCAGGGACAACATTGTAAACGTATGAGAAACCAGGACCAGGGTGGAGGTATCCGCAACGTGATTGAACAAGGCTCGCAGCACCTTCAGGCCAAGGCTTGCGATCAACGCCATGACCACCGGAACGCCGAGGGCGCACGCAATTCCCAGCAAAACGTGGCCGATCCGGACGCGCCGACGGGCAAGGCCAAGGATCATCACCACTCCATAGACAACGCAGGTGCCGGCCGCCAAGGGGAAGGCCCATGACGCCGGATAGACGACCAGAATGCCTCGAACCAGAGGAAAGAAAATGCCATCTTGCGAGGACCGCAGCGAATCGAGGTCCGCTTGCGCCAGGCGCCCGGCCAGCGTGGTGGCGTAACTGCCGTAATGGGCCAGGCTGCGGCGGTCGAGATTCTGCCAGTTGTCTTCGGGGCGGTGGTAGGCTTCGAGGCCCATGATGACGGCAAAGTTGTAACCCGTCAAACCGGCCGCCAGAAACTGACTTAGATCGGTGTCATTAGGCATTCGATGATAGACATCCTGGGCGAACGAAGTCGCCACGGGATAGGGACAGGCCTGCAACAGGCGCATCAATCCGAGATTGTGCGGCCCCGTCTCGAACATCACCACCGGTCCGCGGTTGCCGCGCGCCTCGAAATTGAGGACCACGCGGACGTGCTTCAAGAATTCGCCGTTGTCCTTGATAAAGGCGCTGGCGCCCGGCGACCCCCTCATTTCTTCACCGTCGGTAAACAAAAACGCGACTTCGTTTTTGCCGGGCGCTTCGGCGGCAACCAGACGGGCGGTTTCGAGCAGCGTGGCGACCCCGGCGCCGTCATCCGCCGCCCCCGGCCCAGTGGGGACCGAGTCATAATGCGCCACGAAGAGCACAACGTTGGTCCCGGCCGGCTTCGGACAGCGGGCCAGAACATTGGTCAAACGTAGAGTGTCGTTGGTTGCGCCTTGAACCTGAACCGCGAGCGACAAGGCGCGCAATTGTTTCACGACGTATCCGAGGACTTGATCGTGGGCCTTCGCCCCCACCGGATGGGGTTCGCGGGCGATTTGTTGAATGTGCGCCGTCGCCCGGTTCACTGAGAAAACCTTGCCCTTCCCCAATTCCGTTTGAGGCGAGGGCGCCCAGATGGCATGAATCCCCAAGCCGGCGAACAAAATCACGGCCATGACTGGCGCGGCCAGAGTTCCAATGCCTTCAGCAAGCCGCGATGGTTTGACGTTCTTCAAATGAAATGTGCACGTTCGGTGTTCCCGGCAGGGTACGGGCGGGGTGGCTTGCGGACAAGGCCAATGAAGTGGCCAACAATTGGACGACCACTTCAGGCGGCTCAAGCCACCACTCCAGCGGAACTGGCGCAAGTCAGAAACACCACCCGGCCGCGCGGCGGCGGGGAGGGTGGAACGGCCGGTTCCACGGGCACAGCGCCACTGTCCGCGGCGCCACGCCCGGGAAATACTAAAACTGGCACCAACCTTGCGGCAATGGCAACCTTGCTTGACCGTATGAAAAAGCTGATTTCTCGAATGAAGCCGGCGACGGAATGGTCGCAGGCGAAAATCTGGCGCCGCCAATCGCAGTTGCGCCGAGGGCGGGTCGGGTGGCTGGCCGTCATCATGGCGGGCTTCACCGTCGCGTGGGCGCAGGCGGATTTGCCGGTTTACACCGATCGCCTGGTCAACGGCTGGCAGGACTGGAGCTGGGCGACGGTCGTGAAAACCAATGCGACGCCGGTGCATTCCGGGACGTCGTCCATCAAGGTCACGGCCGGGGCGTACCAGGCCTTGGCGATCCACAACAACGAGAATCTGAACGCCGCCTTATACACCAATCTGGTCTTCTGGATTCATGGCGGCACGACCGGCGGGCAAGCGTTGCAGGTGACCGCGCTGGCCAACGGTCAGGCGCTGACGCCGGTGCCGATCAGTGCGCCCGTCGCCAACGCCTGGCAGATGCGAACGGTAAGCCTCGCGGCACTGGGAGTCGCCGGGCGCACGAACCTAAACGGGTTTTGGATTCAGAACCGCACCGGCGGATCGCTCGCGCCGTTTTATCTCGACGACGTCCAGCTCCTCGCCGCCCCGGCGCCCGCCACGGTTCATCTGACGGCGAAGGCCGCGCCGACGCTCCGCGCCGTGGACGGACGTTGGGCCGGCCTCAATACCGCGGTGTGGGACGGCGAGCTCGACACGCCCGCCACGCTCAGCCTGCTCCAGGAAATGGGCGCGCTCGCGCTGCGTTTTCCCGGCGGTTCACTTGCCGACGAGTATCATTGGCAGTCGGACACCAGCGGCACGAACACCTGGCAATGGGCCACGTCCTTCGACCACTTTGCGCATCTGGCGACGAATCTCGGCGCGCAGGTGTTTCTCACGGCCAATTATGGCACGGGCACGCCGGCCGAGGCCGCGGCCTGGGTGCGCTACGCGAATGTCACCCGCGGCAGCGGCATTCGCTACTGGGAAATCGGCAACGAGGTGTATGGTACCTGGGAAACCGACACCACCCCCCGTCCGCACGACCCGTTCACCTATGCGCAGCGCGTGATGGATTATGCCGCGCAGATGAAGGCGGCGGACCCGACGATCAAGATCGGCGTGGTGGTGACCCCCGGCGAAACCAATTACGACAACGGTTATCACGATCATCCGGCCGTCAATCCGCGCACCGGGCAGACCGTCTATGGCTGGACGCCGGTGCTGCTGGCGACGTTGCGAAGCCTCGGGGTGACGCCGGATTTCGTCGTTCACCACCGCTATCCGCAGTGGAGCGGCGTTGAAAGCGATCCGTTGCTGCTGCAGGACTCGGTCGGCTGGGCGGCTGACGCCGCCGATCTGCGCCAGCAGCTCAAGGACTACCTCGGCGCCGGCGCGAGTGGCGTGGAACTTGTCTGCACGGAGAACAATTCCGTTTCCTCCGGCCCCGGCAAACAGACCACCAGCCTCGTCAACGCGCTCTATCTGGCGGACAGTTTCGGCCAGCTCATGCAAACGGAATTCAATGCGCTGGTCTGGTGGGATCTGCGGAACGGTGCCGATTCGGGCAACAACAACGACGCTTCGCTCTACGGCTGGCGGCTGTACGGCGATTATGGGATCACGGCGGGAACGGCGCGCTACCCGGTGTTTTATGGCGCCAAATTGCTCCAGCATTTCGCCCGGCCCGGCGATGGCGTGGTCGCGGCCTCGACCGACTATCCGCTGCTCGCCGCCTATGCCACGCGGCACGCCGATGGCGCGCTGGCGCTGTTGGTCATCAACAAGGATCCCGGATTGACGATGAACACGGCGATCACCCTCGCCAGTTTCCAGCCCGCCACGCCGGCGACTGTGTGGTCGTTCGGCATTCCGCAGGATGACGCCGGGCAGACGGGGGGCGGAACGACCGATCTCACGAAAACCGCGTTGAACGGGGTAGCGGCCGGCTTCAACTGCCAGTTCCCGCCGTACTCGCTCACGGTTCTGGTCCTGCCGCCCGCCGCGCCGACGCTGACGATTTCCTCCGTTCCGTGGGCGCCGGCGGAACAAGTCGTTCTCCAACTTGCCGGTCAGCCGGGCGCGCGGTACGTGACCGAGGTTTCGACCGATCTCAAGCAGTGGTCGCCGGTCGCGACCAACACGCTGACCGGCGGGACCGCCACCCTCACGAATGCCGTGCCGGCGGGGGTGAGCGCGACCTGCTGGCGGACTGTCTGGCTTCCGCTGGAGTAAGCCGGGAACCGGGTTGACGGTTTTTGCGGAATCACGCTGAAAAACAGGCCCGCCATCCATTGTGGGCCTCCGGCCAGTCTCCCCGGCAAGGCCAACGGCCCCAAGGTCCAGTTCAACCCCGGGTATGTCACTGTCCTCAAGTTCGGAGTTTCAAGAGCGGATCGCGGGTGGTTTTTCGAACGCACAGGGGCAATCGGTCTTGCCGGGGGGCGGGTTCGTGGCATATTTACTGCTCTTGTGGAAGACATTATTGCGGATGCAGCCCCGTCGGTGGACGGCCGGCGTAACCTGCGAAGCCCGCGATGCTTCACCAAAGCGTGAGTCGGAAAGGGTCGTGTATGAAACAAGGTGGTTTAATTGTTGGAAGACTGCTGCTCCCGGCAGCGTTGTTGCTCGTCACCCACATTCTCCAGGCGCAAGCACCCGTGCCACCCGCGCCACCGGTGCTGCCCAGCGTCGAGGTGTTGGCCGCCGATCCCACCGCGCTGGTGGGCGCCTCGTCCGGCGCCTTCACGTTTGTCCGGACCGGGGCCACTGCGGCGGACCTGATTGTCACCTTCACCCTGTCGGGAACCGCGACGAACGGTGTGGATTACACGTTGGTCAAGGAAACGATCACCATTCCCGCCGGCTACGAAGCGGCGGACCTGGTGATCCAGCCCCTGGCGAACCCCGCCCAGCCCGGGAACAAGACGGTTCTGGTCAAGCTGGCACCCGGCGCGACCCCGCTCTTTGACCTAGGCAAGAGCAACCGCTCGGCGCAACTCAAGATCATTGACAACGTCCTCGAGGAGCCGCTGCCCAGCGTGACGCTGACCAACCCGCCGGACGGCAGCACGTTCACCCTGCCGGTAGTGGTGCCATTGGGGGCCAGCGCCAGTGACGTGGACAACGACATTGCGCACGTCAGCTTCTTCATGGATGAGAACCTGGTGGGGAGCGTGACGAATGCCCCATATCTTTTGTCGCTGACCAATCCGGCCGCCGGGACGCATGAGCTGTTTGCGAGGGCGGTGGATGTGACCGGGAAAGCCGCCCTGTCGGCGCCCGTGCACATCACGGTCGTGGCCCCCAACCAGCCGATGGTCAAACTGCTCAGTCCGACGAACGGCACGTACATCGGAGTTGGCGGCAACATTACCATCACCGGTGATGGCAGCGGCCTGGCACCCTATACGCTGACGCTCTTCGGCAACGGCAAGGTCCTGGCCAGTGCCACCAACACGACGCCGTTGACGTTCGTGGTGACGAACCTGCCGCCCCGTGAATACAACATCAACGCGCAGGTGCGCGATGCGTTGGGGAAGACGGCCACCGCGGCGGCGACGGTTTTTGTGACCAATGCGCCGCCCGTGGTGACGCTGACCAGTCCGGCGAACAGCACGCACATCGCGGACGGCGGCAGCATCACCGTCACCGCGAACGGCAGCGGCCTGGCGCCCTACACGCTGACGCTCACCGGCAACGGCAAGGTCCTGGCCAGTGCCACGAACACGACACCGTTGACGTTCGTGTGGACGAACCTGCCGCCCGGCGAATACAACATCACTGCGCAGGTGCGCGATGCGGTGGGGCAGACGGCCTCGGCGCGGGCGACGGTGTTGGTGGCGCCGCCCGTGGTGACGCTGACCAGTCCGACGGACACGCACATCGGGGTCGGCGGCAACATCACCATCACCGCTAATGGCAGCGGCATGGTGCCCTATACGCTGACGCTCACCGGCAACGGCAAGGTCCTCGCCACCGTCACCAACACGACACCGTTGACGTTCGTGTGGACGAACCTGCCGCCCGGTGAATACAACATCAGCGCACAGGTGCGCGATGGGGCGGGGCGGACGGCTTGGGCGGGGGCTTTTGTGACTGTGACCAATGCACCGCCTGTGGTGACGCTGACCAGCCCGGCGGATGGTGCGAACTTCGCCGCCAACTCGACCATCCCGCTGGCGGCCACCGCCTCCGAGCCTGGCAACAGCTTCGCGCAGGTGCAGGTGGCGTTTTACGCGGACGGGCGTCTCGTGGGCAAACCGGTCACACAGAGCCCCTACACGATGAACCTCACCGGACTGAAAGCCGGCACCCACACGATTCAGGCGGTGGCGACCGACCAATATGGGCAGATCGGACGGTCGGCGACCGTGCACATTTCGGTGAGCCAATAAGGTTGCGAGTTGGGTGGGGGTGGATCGCGGCCGGGCGTGGTGTCGAAGCGCGCTCCCGGCCGCTTTTGTCTGGCGGAAGCCTGGCCCGGTGTCGCGGCTTTGCAGCGACGTTTTTATCGGTTGGTTTGGATCCCTTGAGGCGACCTGAGTCCGGCTCAGTCAAGGCACTACATCTCTGAGGGTTGACCATGCATACTCACAAAATAGCGCCTCCGGTGAGGCATCGAAATTCACATCGAGGCAACGGCCTGTTCGGGGAGTGGCGATCGCGGTTGATGCCGGCCAGCTTCGTGGCCGGCCTGGCGGTGTTGTTGCTGCAAAGTGCGTGCGTCGGGTCGCACCCACAGCGGACTGCCGGCAGTTTGGCACCCGACACCGAATCCACCGTCCTGCCCGCGGTGATCACCGCCGACCTGGCGGCGTTGTTCACCGGTGTCAGCGACTTTACGGCCCGCCTGCAGGTCGAGCCCTCCGCCAAACCAGATGCGCGGTCAAGGCCTCCGCTGGTCGGCGCGTTTTCGGGGCAGAACGGCAGTTTGCTGTTCATCCCCGAGGGCAAAGGCAAACGGCGTGGTTTTCCTGGCGGGCGCGCCGGGGGGATGAGTTTTCTCTGGAGCAGCCAGTCCAACGCGGCCTTTGTCCTCAACGAACCGCTGCAAGGCTGCGCCCCGGTCGGGCCGGCCGCTGGTTTGCCCCGCACGGTGGTGGGTGAACGGAGACTGCTGGGTGAGGAACCGGTCAACGGCCAACCCGGTCAAAAGTGGCTCGTGACCTGTTCCGCCGGGAACACCGGTTCGAATGTTTTTACCGTTTGGTGTGCCCCGGCATGGAACAACATCCCGGTCAAGATTCAGTCCGCCGCCGGCTCGCCGGCCATGACGCTGGTGCTTTCCGATGTGCGGTTCCGGCCGCTATCGCGCAGCCTGTTTGTCGTGCCGGATGGTTTCACCCATTACGCCAACGAGGAGGCCATGATGGCCGAGATGATGCAGCGACAGAGCGCCACGATGAAAACCGACAGAATGGACGACCTGTCCGGGCCGATGTCGGGTGGCCGGGGTCACCGTCCGGCGCCTTGACCTTATGGGGCTGGGAATCAAGTGATGAGCCAATTCATGCACCGCCATTTGTTCAGTCGGCATTTGCCTTCCAGGGATAAGGAAACTGAATTGGCCGACCCAGGTCGTTGCATCATGGGGAAGTGCTGCAGGGGTTGTGCTGTCGGCGGCCACTCCGCCCGGCGTTCCGCAACGGTATCGTCCCGTCCCAATTTCCCCGTCCGAACCACCCTTCGGGAGGCGCGGCCGCAATTCCCCGGAAATCGGTATTGTTCGTGCTTGCGATGTCTGCCACACTATTGTTTTGGATTGAGGTGCGGGTGAAATCGTCGAGGAAGAGAGTGAAGTTCCATGCATCTATCGCGAATCATGCTGAAAAGAATTGTCTGCTGGCTGGCGCTGCTGGCGGGTCCGGGTGCGATCGTGGCGCAAGTGCCCCTTCCGCCAACCGCCATTCCGGCCGGCACTGTGAACACGAATGACCTGGGTTTCCTCGTCCGAACCGTGGGTATTGACTGGCCCGGCGCGGGAGGCAACGCGTGGATGAACAGTGTGGCAAACATGGAGTTGGCCCTCGGGCCGGTCACCACCAACACGGGGCCAAGCCAATTGCCTTCGGCTGGCAACGCCATTGACCCCACGACCGGATACTACGCGACCAACTGCGCCAACTTTCTCGGCAACAAAAACCCGCGCATCGCCTCCATGCTGGCCGAACAGGGCACGGGCACCACCGGTTGCATCATCCCGTCGGACTCCAACGGATTCTGGGTTCTGGACGCCAAGAATTTCGTCTATCCCTACATCAACTGCGACGCCAACGGACCGCCCACCGTCGGCAACGGCGTGTTCAATTCTCCGCAGTATCCGCACAACTATTTCCCCGGTGTTCCCACGTGTGCCGATCCGAACAAAGGCAATAATTGGGAAAGCATCGCCTGCTCGTTCATGGGCTACCTGTACCTGCCCGCCGGTTCCACCACGCTGAACGTGAACAGCGACGACGGCTTCCTGCTGCTGCTCTCGCCGCTGCCGAACCCGTGGGACGCCCGCGGTCTGGTCACGGTCGGCGAGTTCGATGGTGGACGCGGTTCGGCCACCACTACGATGAGCGTGAACGCCCCCCAAGCCGGCTGGTACACGGTGAGGCTGGATTTCGAGCAAGGCGCCGGCGGCATCGTCTGCGAATTGTTCTCCACCGACAGCGGCGGCAACAACGTGCTGGTGAACGACACCACCGCCAAGACCGCCCTGCGCGCCTATTCGACGCCCGACACCTTCCCCAACGCCTATCCAATTTCACTTTCGCCGGCGAATGGCACCCAATTCCCGCCCGACGCGCCACCGCAGAGTGTCAGCGTGGCCCTGCAGGATGGTACCCAGGACCAGATCACGAACATCCTCGCGGTCAAGATCAACGGTGTGGCCATGACGGCCTTGAGCGTTTCCAACACACCGAGCTTCACTCCCAACGGCCAGCCGCTCGGAAAAATCACCTGGGTGAGCGCCAGTTCCTCCGCGATGCCACCGCTGTCACTCAACCAGACGGTCCCCATCGAGGTTGATTATAAGAACTCCCAGGGCGTCACAACCAATCTCGTTTGGAACATCGTCACCGCGGGCACCAACGGGGTCTATCGCGAGCTTTGGCTCGACCTCAACCAAAGCCTGGGCAACACGCTCCTGGCGCTGACCAACACGTTGTACAATCCGGCCTGGCCCAACAGTCCCGATCCCGCCTACACCGAGGTCTTCACCAGTTTCCAAACCGGCATCAACACGGGCATGTCCTGGTACGGGCAGCGCCTCCGGACCTACATTGTGCCGCCCACGACCGGGGCTTACACCTTCTGGATCGCCAGCGATGACACTTCGAGCCTTTTCCTGAGCAGCGACCAGAATCCCGCCAACGAACAACTGATTGCGTATGTCGCCTCGGCAACCGGGGCTGGTCAGTTCAACGCCCAAGCCAACCAGCAGTCCGCTCCCATTAGCCTTGTCGCCGGACAGCGCTATTACCTCGAAGCCATCATGCAGAATGGCACCGACGGTGACAACTGTTCCGTGCAGTGGCAATTGCCCAATGGTATGATCGAGTCCCCCATTCCCGGCAACCGCATGGAAGTGGATTACGCTCCCTCGATCATTGTCCAGCCAACCAACACCACCGTCGTCGAGGCAACCCCCGCGAATTTTGCGGTTACAGTTTCCACCTTCAAGCTGCCCGCCTTCCAGTGGCAGGAAAACGGAACCAACCTGGTGGGCGCGACAAACGCGACGCTGACGTTGTCCGCGGTTCCTCTGACCCTGTCGGGCGCCGGTTTCGATTGCGTGGCCAGCAATTACCTGGGGTCGGTCACGAGCCTGGTCGCGACGCTGACGGTGACGCGCGACACGAATCCCCCGACGCTGGTTTCCGCTTACAACATCGGCCTGACCAACGTGACGATCGGATTCTCCAAACCGGTCAGCCTGGCCACCGCCACCAACCTCGCCCATTACTCGATCAGTCCCGCCATCACGGTGCGGGGTGCCGCGATGGTGGATTCCCAGACCGTTGCGTTGTTCGTTTCACCGCTGTCGTTGGGCACGAACTATCTTGTGACGGTCAATGGTGTCCAGGATCTGGCCAGCTCTCCCAACACTATCGCTTCCAACTCGCAGATTAGCTTCGTGGCCAGTTCCTTTGCGCCAGCATCCATTGGCCAACCCTCCCCGAGCGGATCCACCACCTTCGCCGCCAATGGCCTCGACGTAACCAGCGGCGGTGCCATCGGGGGAACGGCGGATGCCGCCCAGTTCAATTACCTCGTCCAGTCTGGCAATTTCGACTACCGCGTGCGGGTGCAGGGCCTGTCCCTGTCCAACCCGTGGGCCAAAGCCGGTTTGATGGCGCGCGCGGGGCTGGACCCGGGCAGCACTTTTGCGGCCGTCTTTGCCACGCCGAGCATTGCCAACTGCTTCTTCGATTCGCGGCCCAGCGAAGGAGCCGGCGACTCCACTTCCGGATCCTTCCCGGTGAATTATCCCAACACGTGGCTGCGGTTGAAGCGGTCTGCGAACCAGTTCACCGGCTATGCCAGCTTCGACGGAACCAATTGGGTGCAGTTGGGGACGGCTTCCCTCACCGCGAACCCGGTTTACCTGGGTCTGGTAGTGGCCAGCCAGAACAGCAGCGCGGCGGCTTTGGCGCAATTCCGGGATTTTGGAAACGTGGTTGGCGGCGTGATCGGCAACTTCATTCTGCCCTATGAGCCGCTGGGGCCATCGTCGCGGCGAACGCAACTGGCATTCTCGGAGATCATGTACACGCCCGCCCCGCGGGGGGATGGCCTGAATACCGAATACCTGGAGATCTACAACTCGAATCCGTGGTGGGACGACATCAGCGGCTATCAACTGGCCGGCCAGATCCAATATGCCTTCCCGTCGAACACGGTCATCCCGGGAGGCGGGTTCCTCGTTGTCGCGGCAGCCCCGGCGGATGTGCAGGCCGCCTATGGAATCACGAACGTCGCCGGCCCCTACTCAAAGTCGCTCAAGAAGGGTGGAGAAATCCAACTGCTCAACGACGTCGGCGGGATCGTGCTCAACCTGACCTATACGAACAAGCTGCCCTGGCCGGCGGGGGCGCATGGCACGGGACATTCGATCGTGCTGGCGCGCCCGACCTATGGCGAAGCCGACCCGCGGGCTTGGGCTCTGAGCGACATCGTCGGTGGCTCGCCCGGCGGTCCGGAAGCCTACCGTCCCAGCCCGCTGCGCAACGTGGTGATCAACGAGTTCCTCGCCAATCCGGCGGATGGACAGTCGGGTTACGTGGAGTTGTACAATCACAGCCCCGCGGCGGTGGACGTCAGCGGGTGCGTGCTGACCGACGATGCCACGACGAACCGGTGCGTCCTTCCGGCCAACACGGTGATCTCGGCCGGCGGCTATCTGGCGATTGACCAGGGCCAGCTTGGATTTGGCTTGAGCCCGGCGGGCGGTCTTTTGCTTTTCAAGAACCCGGATGGGAGCCGGGTGGAGGACGCGGTAACCTATGACGCGCAGGGTCGCGGAATCTCCGCCGGGCGGTGGCCGGACGGCGGGGACGATTTTTACCCGCTTGAGCAAACCACGCCGGGCGCGTCGAACGGTCCGATCCTGATCGGCGACATCGTGATCAACGAACTCATGTACCGGCCGATTTCGAACAACGACGATGACCAGTATGTCGAGTTGTTCAACCAGGGAACCAACACGGTGGACCTGGCCGGGTGGCAGTTTGTGGACGGGATCAACTTCGCCATTCCGTCCGGGACGGTCATCGCGCCGGGAGGCTACCTCGTGGTGGCGCGAAACCAGACCAATCTCTTCGCCAAGTATCCGCAACTGAGCGCCGCGAACACCGTGGGAGATTTCTCAGGCAAGCTGCCGCATAAAGGCGGGCGGCTGGCGCTGGCGCGCCCGGACTATTACGTGACCAGCACCAACGGGGTGCCAACCACCAACTCGATTCTCGCGGTGGAGGATGAAGTGAGTTACCAGACCGGCGGGCGATGGGGCCAGTGGGCACACGGGGGCGGGAGCAGCCTCGAGTTGATCAATCCCAAAACCAATCACCGCCTGGCGTATAACTGGGCGGACAGCGACGAGACGGGGAAATCAGTGTGGACGAACCTGACGTTCACCGGTTTGCTGGACAATGGAGCGAACTACGGTAACTCGATTGACATCGTACAAGTGGGAATGCTGGACGTCGGCGAAGCGTTGGTGGACAACCTAGTGTTTCAAAGCGGCACCACGGGGCCAAACTTGATCCAGAACGGCGGCTTTGAAAACGGGATGCAGGGCTGGGAGGTGGAGGGTGATCATATCACCTCGGGTCTGGAAACCTCCGCCGGTCTGGGCGGCTACCAAAGTGCGCAATCGCTCCATCTGCGCGCCACGGACGGCATGTGGACGGGTCTGAACTCGGTGGAAGCGGCCTTGACCGCAAACTCGCTGGGGTCAGGCGCGAAGGCCACGTTGAGCCTGGCCGGCCGATGGCTGCACGGCTCGCCCTTCGTGCTGCTGCGGGTGAGGGGCAACTGGATTGAATTGACTGGCGCGCTGCCGGTTCCTGCGAATCTGGGGACGCCGGGCCTGCCTAATAGTCAGGCAACAACCCAGCCCGCCCCGGCCATTTTCGAGGTGCAGCATTCGCCGGCAATCCCCGCGGCAAACCAGGCGGTCGTGGTGACCGCGCGCTTTCACGACCTCAATGGCTTCCAACCCAAGTTGCTTTACCGGGTGGACTCCCAGGTGAACCCCACTCCAGGCTATATCACGCTCGCCATGAACGACAATGGGACCGGCGGCGATGCTCTGGCGGGCGACGGCATCTACAGCGCAACGATTCCAGCCCGGGCCGCGGGCACCGTCGTGGCGTTCCTGGTGCAGGCGGTGGATTCCGCCACGGGAGCCAAGGCCGTCTTCCCCCAGGTTCTCAATGACAACTCCGGGCTGCCGCGCGAATGCGTGGTGGTGTTTGGCGACCCCATCCCGGCCGGCACCTTCGGGCATTGGCACCTCTGGCTGACCCAGAACTGGATCAACCACTGGGTCAATCAGGCCGGACTCGGCAATGGCAACAGCGACGCAACCCTCGTGGATGGCGGCGGACGCATCATCTACAACGTCGGCGGCCATTACGCGGGCAGCCCCTACCATCAATACACCGGTTCGCCGGTGGGCACCGTGGGTGGCATGAATTGGAAGGTCCCGGATGACGACCTGATGTTCGGTTCCGCCACCCTGAACAAGCAGCACGTGCCGGGCAACGGGCCGCTGGACGACAACACGCTTCAGCGGGAGCAGGCGTCATTTTGGATGGCCCGGAAACTGGGGATGCACTGGAACTACCGGCGCTATTACGTTTTATACGTCAACGGAAACCGCCACGGCCCCCTCATGGAAGATTCGCAAACGCCGGATGGCGACATGATCAACGAGTACGTTCCGAACGACAACAACGGGTTTCTCTATAAGAACAACGGCTGGTTTGAGTTTCAACCCCTGCCGCCACTGGGTTCCGGTCTTGGCTTCGACAACCAGTCCTGGTCCACGCTGGATAAGTTTACCACCACGATCAACGGCGCGTCCGGCCAGCCCAAGCTGGCGCGTTATCGCTGGAACTATTGGATCCGACAGTACCCCGACTCCCCCAACAACTTCACCAACGTGTATGCGCTGGTGAATGCGGCTAATGTTTCTTCCAGCAGCGCTTCGTATTATCCGGGCCTGGAGGCGTTGGTGGACACGGAGGAATGGATGCGCTGGTCCGCCCTCGAACATGCGACCGGCGACTGGGACTCCTACCTCACGCAAAACGAGTGGAACATGTTTTGTTACAAGCCAACCAACGGCAAGTGGACCCTCTTAAAGTGGGATTGGAACATCACCCTGGGCAGCAGCGGCTCTTGGGGCCCCGACGGCAGCAGCCTGTTCGCCATCTCGG
This sequence comes from Verrucomicrobiota bacterium, assembly GCA_050012855.1. Taxonomy (GTDB): domain Bacteria; phylum Verrucomicrobiota; class Verrucomicrobiia; order Limisphaerales; family J093; genus JAJXZJ01. Next base: position 57,540 of record JBEKGJ010000021.1, read on the forward strand.
ATTCGGTGATGAACACGTTCCAGAATTATCCTCCCTACCGGCGGGCCATGCTGCGCGCCTTCCTGGACCTCGCGAACGGTCCAATGAACAACACGAATGCCGACCCGGTCGTGGACGCGAAATACGCGGCCTTCGCCGCCAACGGCTTGGCCGCGTCCTATGGCGTGCTTGATCCGGGCACGGCGGGCCTGAAGGCCTGGATCGCGACCATGCGCACGTCGCTCTTGAGCGCCATCTCCAGCGCGGGCATGGCGAACGTCCCCTTTGGCGTGACCGGTTCCACCAACCTGGTCACCGGCCTGAATTATATCGTTCTCACCGGCACCGCTCCACTCGAAGTCAGGACCATCAGCGTGAACGGACAGCAATTCTTCGTCACCTGGACCTCGCCGCGGAACTGGAGCGTCAAGGTGAGCCTGTTTGGCTACAACAACACTTTGTCCATCCAGGGATTGGATTCCTCCGGCAACCCAGTGACGGGGGCCTCTGCCGTCGTGACGGTCACCGACACCAGCGTCCCGCAGGATTCCACGTACATTCCCTACCCGCAGGCGGGCACGGTTTACTCACAGAACTTTGACTCGTTGCCGAACCCGGGCGCGACCACGGTGGATTCCGGCAATCCGGTTACCATCAACGGGCTGACCTATTCACTGGCTAATCCATTGGGGTTCGGCGCGCCGGTCATGACCACGGGAGCAGGTGGGCTTGGACTCCCGTCCACGCTTGCCGGATGGTATGGTCTGGGCGAAACTCAGGCCAAGATGGGCGCCAGCGCGGGTGATCAAACCACGGGCGGCGTCATCAGCTTCGGCCCTACGACCATCCTCAGCGGCAACCGCGCCCTTGGCTTGCTGGCCACGAGCAGCACCGGGCCAACGGCCTTCGGCGTCAAATTCATCAACCAAAGCGGCCTTCCGCTCAACGTGATGAACCTGCAATACACCGGGGAATTGTGGCGGCAGCAAACCCTGGCGAAGACGATCTCCTTCGGCTATTACCTCGACCCGACCGCCACCAACGCATTCTCGACGAACGTCACGGCGTGGCTGCCAGACCTGGACGTTAGCTTTCCAGCGGGCCCCGCGGGCGCTCATGACGGCACGGTGCCGGCCAACCAGGAATCCATCGGGGTTACCAACCAACTGATCTCCGAATGGGTGCCCGGCGCGGCCCTCTGGCTGGTCTGGCAGATGACCGACCCGACTGGCAAAGGACAGGGTTTGGCCATCGATAATCTTTCATTCTCGGCGCTGGCGATCCCAGTCCTGACCGCCCAACCGACCCCTGACGGGTTGGCGGTGAGCTGGCCGTCGGCATTCAATGGCTTTACGCTCCAACAGAGCTTCGATTTGAGCCAGCCTGACGGATGGACGGGCCTGGGGCTGCCGGTCACGACCAACGGAGGATGGAACTCGGTCACGGTTCCCTTGGGCAGCGCCGTGCAGTTCTTCCGATTGAGGCAATAACGGCGCCCTGCGCGCGTGGGTTCCACTGATGTTCGTTTTGGTGTGGCGGCCGAGGTGGCGGTGTCTTCCCCCCAGAACACCAGGCCTTGCCGAACCAGCATCGCGGCGGCAAGCCAACCGCCGTCCATTGATTGTCTTGATACAGAACTGGGGATTATCAATGTGACGGATGCAGCGAAGGGAGCTAGGATGCTCCCATGAAAACGAAGCCAAAAACAGCGTCGGTCAAACCCACCACCATCATCCGCAATGTCCTTCAATTGTGTCTGCTCCTGTCCGTGGGACTGTTCCTGTCCGCCTGCAAGCAGGAGGTGAAGGACGTGAAGGCGGCCAAGGGCAACGATCCCACCGGCGTCTATACCCTGGTCACCGTCAACGGGAACCAATTGCCCGCCACCGTGTCTCACGAAGGGGCGGTGCTCCAGGTTCGTTCGGGCAGTTTCACGATCAACGCCGACGGAACCTGCGGCAGCAAGATGACCTTCATCCCGCCTGGGGGCCGCGAGGCCACCGTCGAGGTCAGCGCGACCTACACCCGCGAGGGATCCAAGCTAAACATGCAGTGGAAGAATGCCGGCACGACCACCGGCAACCTCGAGGGCAACACCTTCACGATGGAAAACGAGGGGATGATGTTCGCCTACAAGAAGTGAATCCCGATCCGACGGAAAAGGGGAGGCAAAGTCAAAGTATCCATAATCAAGAACTGACCCCACTGTCATACGAGCTTCATCTCTTCTCTTCGAATTTGCCAGTTTGCTCGTCTCGGTAGAAAATGAGCGTGGTAATGTGATTGGACGGAATTCTTCGCTCTCGCGCATCGTCCTCCAATACGCGGTCGCCATAATCATATACCTGCATAACTACCTGGTTGGTGGAAGCCCACTGCACGTCCGTGGTCAAGTCTCCTCCGACAAACTTGTAGGTATGTGAAAAAAGAGTGACTGCGTTTGTGTAAGGACCACGCCTGATCCATACCTCGAGCAGCTTCTTCGTCCTCTCGGTATATGCCCGACCGTATGCACCGTGAATCGTGAGGCACAACCGGGTGTCTTCATCTGGAGATGGAATGCCCGGGGCACCGGTACTGACGTAAGTGCGGCTGCAACCCCCACTCACGAGCGCGACGGCTACGAAGATAGGGAATGTCGGCGCGCATTTCATGGTTCCAAGTGTTGCTTTTCCACCGCTTGTGTCGGGAACAGGGCGAACGCGCCGCATCGTAGCAGAGCTGCCAGTTGACACAAGCCGGGAAATCAGTCCGTTCAATGATGAGCGGTGGACCGCCGGGCCACGACAGGCTCCCGGCCGTCCAACGGTCGCCGGGCCACCCCGAAGCAGCCGTAACGGCAGCGTTGACTTGGCGCCCGCGTTTTGTAGTCTTGGCCCCGATAACCTGTATGCGCACGGCATCTTTTCTCCCAGTTCTGTTGCTCGCCTCAACCTGCCTCCTGGCACCGCCGTTTCGCGCCCGCTCGGCAACGCTCGAGTCGGCGACTGGGCCGCTGAAACTCACACTGGATGACCAGGCGGCCCTGACGACGATCAGCTTCAACGGCCAGCCGGTCATCGAATACGCCTTCGGAACCAACCGTTTCAAACCGTGCGTTCACGCGCTCCATTCGCTGAAGGGCGACAACGTGCTGATTGATTGGCCGCCCGACCACGTCCACCACCACGGCCTGATGTACGCCATCACCGTCAACGGCATCAATTTCTGGGAGGAACAGACCGACCCCGGTGTGCAGCGGGCCATCGGTTTGCCCGGCCGGGATCTGGGCACCAACGTGGACGGGCTCCCCAAGGCGGTGCTCACCCAGACGATTCACTGGGTGGCTCAGAGCAACCGCTTTCTCGCGGACACGCAACCCGTCGCGCTGTTGATCGAGCAACGACGTTTGACGCTGACGGTGAATGAAAAGGCGGGCGAGGTCGCGGTGGAATGGCAGGGCGATTTCGAGGTCGGTCCCGGCGCGGACCAAGTCACGCTCACGGGCAAGCCGTACCATGGGCTCGGTTTGCGGTTCATTCATGAGTTCGATCATGTCGCCAAGCGGCTCAACTCGGGTGGATTAGGCTACCTGCCGGCCGGCGGGGACGAGGTCACGCCGTCGGTTTGGAGCGCGATGATTCAGAATGTCAACGGTCGCGATCTGACCGTGTCCATGCACAAGGATCCCTTAAATGCCGGGGCGAGCACGTTCTTCAGCATGCTCAACGGGTTCGCCTACCTCTCCGCCACCCAGGCGCTGGACAAACAGCCGCTGGCCTACCGCCGGGGCGCCAAGTTCCGTTTGCGCTACCTGGTCACCGTGACCACGTCGGCGCTTACGGCCGACCAACTCGAGGCCCGGCATCGGGCCTGGCGGATGGCGTTGCGGCGGCCGTCGTCGTAAGCACCGCATGCATCCCTTCCCGATCATCGGGCCGGCCAACCGGGTGCGTGGGCGGGGGTTCACTCTCATCGAACTGCTGGTGGTGATTGCCATCATCGCCATCCTGGCCGGGCTGTTGCTGCCCGCGCTCGGCAAGGCAAAGCAACAGGCCCTGGCCACGGCCTGCCTCAACAATCTGCGGCAGATGGCGCTCGCCACCCGCCTCTACGCCGACGACAACGACGGACGGTTCTGCTTCACCTTCCAGGTGCGCGGCAACAACGTCACCCGCCGGGCCTGGTTCAACTTTCTACAGCCCTACCAACAGTCCACCAACCTGCTGCTCTGCCCGGTGCGCAGCGCCAAGTTCAAGGAGTTCCTGCAAAACTACCCGAGCGACGCGGGCGACAAGGCCATCTCGAACTACGGCATGAATTTCCGTCTCGGTGGCTGCGACTGGCCGGGCGTTTGGGATGTGAAGGACTGGCCGCCGGTTCGCGAAACGGCGGTGCGCAACCCGGTCGCCACCGTCTTCCTGACCGATGCGGGCACCAAACCCCTGAACACAACCGACCCAAACAAATGCGTGACGGTCGCGTCGCCGGAGAAGCCCGGCTGCTGGATTGTCCACGACCCCGGCAACGACGCGCCCAACACGGGCGGCGTGACCTCCGACGACCCGAACTGGGGCGGGCCGCATCCGCGCCACACCGGCCGCAGCGCCGTCATGTTCGCCGACAGCCACGCCGAGAGTCTCCGGCCCGCGCGCTGGTACTGGTCGGGCACGCCGTGGCTGAAACCCGACCTCGGTGGTCAGTAACTCCCGGCGCCTGCGTCCATTTTTTCAAAGGCAACAACCGACTTTTCCAAACACAACCCTCAATGCCAACCTTATGAACACTGCAACGCAAACCCCGTTGACCGCCGCGCCGCGCCGGTTAAACCGCCGTCAATTCATCCGGTCCAGCTCCCGTCTGGCGGCCGCCGGCGCGTTGGCCGCGCCGTTCATCGCGCCACGCAGCGTGCTGGGCGCGAACGAGCGATTGGGCGTCGGGCTGATTGGCGTCGGCGGCCGCGGGCACTCCCACCTCGATGTCGTGATGGGCATGATCAGCCACGGTGAAAACCTGCAGATCGTGGGGATCAGCGACGCCTATGGCCCGCGCCGCCGCCAGGCCGCCGAGCAGGCGAAAGCGAAGGCCTGCGCCAGCCATCATGAGTTGCTCGCCGACCCGGCGGTGGACGTGGTCCTCATCGCGACCCCCGACCGCCTGCACGTGCCGCAGGCGCTGGACGCCATCCGCGCCGGCAAGGACGTCTATTGCGAGAAGCCGATGGGCCATTGGAGCCAGTTCGACCTCAGCAAAAAGTTTTACGAGGAGACGGTCAAACTCAAGCGCGTCGTCCAGGTTGGCAACCAGGGCAACTCGAACGCCGCCTGGCACAAAGTGTCCGAACTGATCCAGCAGGGTGCGATCGGCCGGCCCCAGCATGTCCAGGCTGGCTACTATCGCTACGGCGACTGGGGCGAGCGCATGCCGATTCCCGACGCGAACGCCAAACCGGGGCCGGACCTGGACTGGGAGGCGTTTCTGGGCGACGCGCCCAAAGTGCCGTTCACCGTGGACCGGTTTTTCAGTTGGCGGAAGTATCTCGATTACGCGGGCGGTCCGTGCACCGATCTTTTCCCGCACGTCCTGACGCCGTTCATCAGCCTGCTGGGGCTCAAGTTTCCGTCCCTGGTCACGGGTTCCGGCGGCATTTACAAATTCGACACCTACGATCGCGAAGTGCCGGACACGTTCAACATGTGCGTGGAATATCCGCAGCGGCTCTCGATCGCCCTGGTCTGCACGCTGGCGAACGAGTATCCGACCGAGCCGGCGATCCGCGGCGACGAGGGCACCATCACGTTCCAGGGGCCGGCGTTCGAAGGCGGATTCGACAGCGTCACGCTAATCCCGCGCCAGGGCGAACGCCAGGTCATCCCCGGCTCCAAACCCAACACGACGCTGCTGCACTGGCAGAACTTCCTCGAATGTGTCCGCAGCCGCGCCAAACCGGTGAGCGATGTTGAATTCGGCTTCCACGTCCAGGCGGCGATGAACATGGCGATGCTGGCTTATTTGAAGAAGAAGGTCACCACCTTTGACGAGGCCGCCCAACAAATCGTGATCTGACGCCGGGCCACGCTTCTGTCGGCGTTCAGCGGGTGCGGGGCTGGCCGGCGCGCCGCACGCGCAGCGAAAAACCGTGGCCGTTCTCGAACGGCTCGACCGTCGCCTCGACCTCGAGCACGGGATGGCGCACCGCGGCCAGTCCGTAGCTGCGATAGGTGGCCGCGAACAACTCCGTTTCCACCAGGCCCGTCCAGTCGGCTAGCGTGAGAAATTTCATCGGCTCGCCGGTGATCTGGTGGTGGGTGCGCTGCTCGACGACGAGGCCGCAGGTCACGACCTGCTCACCGATGTGCCGGCCCAGCCGGGCCACGGGACAATAGGTGTCCCACGCAATACTGGAATGCAGTTCGAGCGGGTGGCCGCTCGCCGGAAAGCCGAGCAGTTCCGCCTCCCACAGGAGCCGCTGGTGGCGGGTGGGCTCGACCAGTTCCCCTGGCGGAACACGCGCGGTGTCATCGCCGACTTGCGCTATTTCCCGCAGCCAGCCCTGGCCGGCCTCCGCCGCCGCACCGGACGCCTGGCCCAGTTGCTGCACTTCCCAAAACTGCGCCGTGCGGCTCCGCCCGAAGCCATCGAACGCCCCGACGCGCAGCAGGGACTCCATTTCCTCGCGGCCGGGCGCGACGCGCCGGTGGAAATCCGCCAGGGACGCAAAGTCGCCGCGACCGTGTTCCTCCAGCAGGCGTTCGCGGGTGCGGGCCGTCAGTCCGTTGAGACGCGTCAGCGGGACGCGGATGGCGCCGCCTTCGACGGTGAACTGCGGCCCGGGCTGGTTGACCGTGGGCGGCCGTAGCGGGATGCCGAGCCGGTGGCATTCGAGAACGTAAACCAGGGGATGATAGAAACCTTTGCCGTTCGAGAGCACGGCCGCCATGAATTCGACCGGGTAATAGCGCTTCAGCCAGGCGCTTTGATAGGCCTCGACGCCATAGGCCGTGCTGTGGGCCTTACAGAAGGCGTAGCCGGCAAAGCCGCGCACCAGTTCCCAGACTTCGGCGATCAGGGGCTCCGCGTGGCCGCGCGTGCGGGCGCAGGCGAAAAATTCCCGCTGGATGTCCGCGATGACCGCCTCCTGGCGCTTGCCCAGCGCGCGGCGCAGCACGTCGGCCCGGCCCGGCGCCAGACCGGCGAACGCCTCGCAAATCTGCAGAATGTGTTCTTCATACACCACCAGTCCGAAGGTGCTGCGCAAACAATCCGCCAGCGACGGGTGCGGGTAGGTGACCGGTTCGAGGCCTTGATAGCGGCGGGTGAACGCGCGTTTTTTGCCCTCATTGGCCGCGCCGGGACGGATGACGCTGACGATGGCGATCAGGCCGTCAATCTCACGCACGTGGCACTGCCGGCTCAGGCCGATCATGGCCGGCGATTCGATGTGATGCACCGCGCGGGCGCCGCCGCCGGCGATCATGTCCCACACGTTCGCGTCCTGCCACGGTTCGAGCGATTCGAGGTCCACCGTCACGCCGCGCCGGGCCAGGGACGCCTTGGCATCGCGCATCGCCGCCAGTCCGCCCTGGGCCAGGATGTCCATTTTGACCAGGCCGATGGCTTCGACGGAATCCATGTCGAAATGGGTGGTTGGCCGGCCCGTGCCGGACGTGAAGGTGGGCGTCAACGCGTGCATGGACTGGCGCGAGAGCACCACGCCGCACGGGTGCATCTTGGCGTAACGCGGGACGCCGTCGAGGAACGCCGCCATCTGCAGGGCGGTGCGATAGGGTTCCTCCTGCACGGGCAGGTCGTTGCATTCCGGATTTTGCGCGAGCGCCGCCGTGATGTCGCCGGCGCTGGTCCAGGGAAAGTGTTCGGTGAACCGCCGGACCTGGTATTCGGAGACGCCCAGCACCTTCGCCACGTCCGCCACCGCGCTGCGGGCCTGGAAGGTGGAAAATCCGCCGACCACCGCCGTGTGCGCGGCGCCGTATTTCGCGAAGATCAGGTCCACCACGTCGTCCTTCCGGTCATGCGCGAAATCCACGTCAATGTCGGGCAGCTTGTTGAGCCGCATCCGCTCCCGGTTCAGGAAACGGCGGAAGTAGAGGTCGAAACGGAGGGGGCACACGCCCGAGATGCCCAGGCAATAGCACACCAGCGAATCCGCCGCGCTGCCGCGCGTGATCCATTCGATGCCCCGCTGCCGGCACGCCTGCAACAGGTCCCAGACCACCAGGAAATATTCCGCATAACCGACCTCGGCGATGATCCCCAGTTCCTCCTCGATCTGCGGCATGATCCGGGTCGCGCGCTCCCGATACCGCCGTTGTGCGCCCGCCAGCACCAGCCGGCACAGAAAGGCCGCGGGCGTCAGACCGTCCGGGGCGGCAAAGGCCGGAAACTGGGGCGCCGCCGCCCGCAGTTGAAAGGTGCAGCGGTCCGCCAGTTCCCGGGTGAACGCCGGCAGCCGCGGCCGCGACCGGAAAAAATCCTGCGCTTCCGCCGGGGTGCGGAAATGAAAGTCGCCCGACAACCGCTTGGCCGGATGCGCCTGGCGCAGCAGTGTCCGGGTGCGGATGGATTGGACGATGTCGAACTTGATCCGGTCGCCGGACCCGGCATAACGGACCGCCGGCAGCCACAGCGCCGGATCCGTCGTCGGCGCGTCATCGCCCGTTACGGCCCGGTAGAAGCGGTCGGGAAAAAACTCCGCCAACCCCGTGACGGCGCTGGCGGCGATCAGGCCGTCGGTCAATCCGTCCAGTTGCGCGCGGCGCAAGGCCACGCGGCGGACGGCGGCTTCGGCGTCGGCCGCGTCGTCGTCGGGTTGGGCGCGTTCCCGGGACAGAAGCCGGCAAAGGCTGGCGTAGCCGGTGGCGTTTTCGACGTAGAGCCAGGCCGGCTGCCCGTCAATTTCGATTTCCGCGCCAACGATGGGTTTGATGCCGGCAGCCTCCGCCCGCAGGCAGAATTCGACTGCGCCATGCAGGTTGCCGGCATCGGTGAGGGCCACGGCGGGCGCTTCATGGCGGCGCGCCAGTTCCAGGAGGGCGGGAATCGAGAGCGTCGAATCCAGGAACGAATAATGGCTGTGGACATTGAGCGGCACCCATCCTTCCGGGCGGCGGGGCAGACGGCTGGGGCGGAGCGGAGCCGGGGCGGGCGGTTGGGTCGCGGCGGTGCTGTCGTGGGCCGGTTCGCGCAACCGGAAGTCGTGACCGCGGAGGATCACGCCGTGGCCATGGTCACGCCGCAACGCGTCCACGGCGGCGGTCAGGCGCTGGCGCGCGGCGCGCGCGGGGACGCCGCCGGCCAGGGGCAGTTCCGTGGACCACGGGCCGTCGTACACGTTGGCGAGCTTGAGCGAAACCATGCGCAGACTGACCCGCCGTTTCCAGGCTGCGCGGAACAGAGCGTGGAGGCGGCCGTAGAGATCGGTTTCGAGGTCGGTGGGTTCGGACAGGCTTTCGGCGCACTGGTCCTCGGCCAGGTCGTTGTAGCGCACCTTGACCGTCAGGGTGCGGATGCTGCGGCCCTCGGCGCGCACGGTGGCCATGAGGTCGTCGGCCATGTGGCGCAGCACGGCCTCGGCGTACTCCTCGTCGGTGAGGTCGGTGGCGAAGGTTTCCTGGTGGCTGTAGGACTTGGCCGGCGCGCTCAGGGGGACGACCGGGCGTTCATCCACGCCGTTGGCGAGGGCCCGCAGTTGCGGCGCCTGGCGGCCCACCAGCAGATGCAACAGGTCCAGCGGCAGGTTGGCAACGTGCCGGATGCAGGCCAGGCCGGCCGCGTCGAGCCGTTGACCGGTCTGCGGGCCGACGCCGGGCAGCCAGCGATTGGGCAGGGGATGCAGGAAGGAAATTTCGCCGCCGGCGGGGACGAATTTGAAGGCCGCCGGTTTGTTGAGTTTTGAGGCGATCTGGCTGACAAGTTTGTTGGTGCCGATGCCTTCGCTGACCGGAATTTTCAATGCCTGAAGAATGGCGTCGCGGATGGTTTCGGCCACCGGCACCGGCGGTTTGGGCACGGCGCTCAGATCGAAGTAACCTTCGTCAATTGAGGTGATCTCCACATCGGGCGTGAAGTCCTGGGCGTAGCTGAACATCCAGCGCGAAAAGTGCTCGTATTTGTCGAAGTCGCCGGGCAGGACGATGAGGCGGGGGCAGAGTTTGCGGGCCCGTGCCGTGGGCATGGGCGTGTAAATGCCCAGTCGTCGCGCCTCGTAGGAGGCCGAGGCGATGATGCCGCGCTTCTCGCCGCCCACGGCTACCGGCTTGCCGCGCAGGCGCGGATCGGCCGCCTGCTCGACCGAGGCGAAGAAGGCGTCGGCGTCCAGATGCACAATGGTGCGCATGGAAGAAAATCGTGAAACGTGAAAACGTGAAAACGCAGAGGCGTGTGGTTCGGGCGATGGCGTGAGACGATTCAACGGTTCAACACATCACGATTTAACATCTCACGCTTTTCGTTTGCGGATCAAGGCGACCATGACCCCCTGGATGACCAGTTCGCCGGCGGGAACCAGCTTGGGATACTTCGGATTTTCGGCACGCAAATAGGTCTGGCCGCGCTCCAGCACCAGGGTTTTGAGGGTGGACTCGTTGTCAATCAGCGCCGCCACCACGTCGCCGTTGCGCGGGGCCAGGCCGTGTTCCAGCACCACCAGGTCGCCGTCGAGAATGTGCCGGCCGATCATCGAGTCGCCGTGGACTTCCAGGGCAAAGGTGCGCGCGGTGGGCTGGAGGCCGAGGGTGGCGATGTCAATCGAGACGCAGCCTTGGGCCTCCTGCCGCCGGTCCTCGGCGAAGCCCGCCGGGATGGAGCCGAACACCGGGATGTCCGCCACCTGGTGCCGGAGGGTGTCCAGCGGCGAAACCACCCGCAGGGTGCGTGCGCGGCCGGCATCGGCGGCGATGGCGCCCTTGCGGCGCAGGAGGCGCAGGTGGTCGGCCACCGTGGTCAGGCTGCGAAAGCCGAAGTGGTCGGCAATTTCCTGGAACGTTGGAGCCCGGCCCGTTTCGTGATGGCATTTCGCGATGAACGCCACCAGTTGCCGTTGTCGGCGCGTCAATTCAGTCATATACCGTATGGGCATACGGTATGCCGTCCGCCGTCCCTGTCAAGGCTGTCCGCGCGCCGTGTTGGCGCGGCTTACGATTGGGTTTCCACCCAGACGGGCGAGCGTCCGCCGCGGATGGGCCGAGGGTCAGGCAAACCACTCGCGCCCGCGCTCCTCGTATTTCGGCAGGATTTCCGCCGCGGTCGCCACGTTTTCGGCGACCTGAAAATCGAACATGCCCACGCAGGCGAAATCGGCGCCGTTGGCAAACGCGAAATCGAAGCCGATGCGCGGGTGGATGGCGCCGGCGGCCAGGACCTTGTAGGCGATCCACGGCTTTTTCACGCTCTTCATCCGCGCGATCGTTTTGTTCGGGTCCAGGTCGAAGTAATTGTCCGCGGCATAATTCTCGATCACCGCCTTGGTCTGGTCCGGCCGCCGGGCGGACCAATACTTCGTGTGGTGAAGCGTCTTCATGTAGAAATCGTTCTTGATCCCGGCCGCCTCGACGGCCTGGACCATCTCGAGCGAGTGTCCGCCGACGCCGGAGATGACGCCCTGCTGGTTCACCAGCTCGACAAACCGGCCGATCAGGTCCAGACGCTGGTCGAAGGTCCAGCGGTCGCCTTGGTTGCCCACCAGAAACACGCCCACGGCGCTGTCGTCCACGGCCCGCTTGATGATGGTCGCCATGTTTTTCTCGTCCGGCGAGGCCTGGGCCAGCCATTGCAGGCGGCGGCTGCGCTCCTTGCGGTAGCGCTGGTAGAGGGCGACCGCCCGCTCGTCATTCGGATGGACGATCATGGTGTTGATGCCATGGGTCTCGCACATCTGCCAGGTGTCGAGGATCTTGTCGTCCGTGAAATAGTGGTTCAGCAACGGCGAAACGTAAATCAGGTCGCGGGAATGGGCGTAACCGGTGATGAGATTGCCGCCGCAGATCAGGCGGCTGATTTCCAGGTTGCGGATCTTGCCGGTGGGCAGTTTCGCGGTCGCTGTCGCCGGCGCGAGAGTGGTCTTTTCGGCGGCGGCGAGCAGGTGGCGCTCCTCGAAGCTGGCGGCAGTGGCCGCGCCGATGGCGGTGGTGGTGAGGGTGCGCCGGAGGAAATCGCGACGGCTCAGGTCAACCGGGGTGGGGCAGGTGCGCAGGTGCTTCATGGCGCTAACTCAGCCGGATTCGACCGGGGTGTCAAGCCCGGCGTGGCCGGCCATCGGAAACCGGCATCTGTCCGGTCCATGTCCGCTTGCATTCGCCGACGAGGTGGTCTAGGCATAATTCCTATGACGGCATCGTCTTTCCGGAATCTTGCGCCGGCCCGTTTCGCGGCGGCTGGGTCGAGCGTTTTTCTTTTGGCGGCAATGCTCGCGGGAGGCGGGTTGCTGGCGGACCCCGCGGCGCCGGCAGCGCGCCCGGCGATCTACGACACGCAGGCCGACGGCGCGAAGCTGGTGGCCGATGCCGTTGCCCGCGCCGGCAAGGAGAACAAGCGCGTCCTGCTCATGTTTGGGGCCAATTGGTGCGGGTGGTGCCACAAACTGCACGGGTTGTTCGCGAGCGACCCGAAGATCGCCGCCGCGCTCAAGGAGCATTACGTCCTGGTTTTGGTGGACGTTGACAAGGGACACAACGCGGCGGTCAACGAAAAGTACGGCAAGCCAACGCAGTTTGGGCTGCCCGCGTTGGTTGTCCTCGACGCTGCGGGCACGTTGTTGACGACGCAGGACACTGGCAAGCTCGAGGCGGGCGATCATCACGACCCCGCGAAGGTGCTCGCGTTTCTGGACCTCTGGGCCACTGCCAAACAGTGACAGAAAACCGATTTTTCTCGACTTTCCACGGCTCCGTGGCAAAGGACTGGGCCGCTTTCATCGGCAAGTGGCGGTTGAACACGGGGCGTTATTATGGGCAAAACACTCATCATCGCGGAGAAACCGTCGGTCGCCAGCGACATCGCCAGGGCGCTCGGGGGCTTCACGCGGCACGGGGATTATTTTGAGAGCGACTGCCATGTGCTCTCCTCGGCCATCGGCCATCTGCTCGAGATTTGCCCGCCCGAGGGTTTCGAGGCGCCGCGGGGGAAGTGGACGTTCACGCACCTGCCGGTGATTCCGCCGGAGTTTGCGCTGCGGCCGATCGAGCGGAGCGAAGCGCGGCTCCGGTTGTTGGAAAAGCTGATCAAGCGCAAGGATGTGGGTGCCCTCATCAACGCCTGCGATGCCGGGCGCGAGGGCGAGCTCATCTTCCGTCACATTGCCCAGCACTGCCGCGCCCGGCAGCCGATCCAGCGCCTGTGGCTGCAATCCATGACCCCCGCCGCCATCCGCGACGGCTTTGCGCGGTTGCGGACCGACCGGGAAATGCTTCCGCTGGCCGACGCCGCGGTGTGCCGCAGCGAGTCGGACTGGCTGGTCGGGATCAACGGCACACGGGCGATGACCGCCTTCAACTCGCAGACCGGCGGGTTCCACAAAACCACCGTGGGCCGCGTCCAAACGCCGACGCTGGCCATTGTGGTCGAGCGCGAACAGCGGATCCGCAGTTTCGTTTCGCGCGATTACTGGGAAGTGCATGGCACGTTCGATGCCGCGGCGGGTTCGTATCCCGGCCGCTGGTTCGACGAGCAGTTCACGAAGGACAAAGCGCCGGCGAATGGTGAGAAGGACGAGTTCAGGCCGGAGCGGATCTGGGACCAGACGCGTGCGGAGGCAATCCGGCAGAAATGCCTGGGCAAGCCGGGCACAGTCACCGAGGACAGCAAGCTGACCAGCCAGATGGCGCCGCTGCTCTACGACCTGACGAGCCTGCAGCGCGAGGCGAACGGCCGTTTCGGATTTCCGGCTTCGATGACCCTGAAACTGGCGCAGGGACTCTACGAACGACACAAAGCCCTGACCTATCCGCGCACGGATTCGCGGGCGCTGCCGGAGGATTACCTGGCGACCGTCAAAACGACGCTGGAAGCCCTGGCTGCCACGCCGTACGCCGCCTTCGCCAGACAAATCTTGAAGCAGGACTGGGTGCGGCCGAACAAGCGCGTGTTCAACAACGCGAAGATCTCCGACCACTTTGCCATCATTCCCACGCCGCAGCCGCCCAAGAACCTCACCGAGGCCGAGCAGAAGCTCTACGACCTAGTCGCCAAACGGTTCCTGGCGGTGTTCTATCCCGCGGCGGAGTTCATGGTCACCACGCGCATCACCCGTGTGGAGGAGGAAGCGTTCAAGAGCGAGGGCAAGGTGATGGTCCAGGCTGGCTGGCTGGCGGTCTATGGCAAGGAAGCGCAGACCGATGACCAGCCCAACCTGCCGCCGGTGGTCGCCGGCGAGCGCGTACACACCAGCGACGTGCGCGTCGAGGCGTGCCAGACCAAACCGCCGGCGCGCTTCACCGAGGCGACGCTCCTGTCCGCGATGGAAGGCGCCGGCAAACTGGTCGGCGACGAGGAATTGCGCGAGGCGATGGCCGACAAGGGACTCGGCACGCCGGCGACGCGCGCGGCGACCATTGACGGGCTGATTTTCGAGCAATACTTGAACCGGCTCGGCCGCGAGCTGCAGCCGACCGCCAAGGCCTTTTCGCTCATTGCCCTGTTGCAGGGCCTGGGCATCCCGGAGTTGAGCAAGCCGGAACTGACCGGCGACTGGGAATTCAAGCTGCGGCAGATCCAGCGCGGCCAGTTGAGCCGGCCCGCGTTCATGGCGGAGATTGCCGAGATGACGCGGCAGATCGTGGCCCGCGCCAAGAACCACGAGCATGACACGATTCCCGGCGACTTTGGCGAGTTGAAGACGCCCTGCCCGAAGTGCGGCGGCGTGGTGAAGGAGACCTACAAGAAATTCCAGTGCTCCCGCGAGGGCTGCGACTTCGCGCTGTGGAAAATCGTCGCGGGCCGGCAGTTCGAGCCGGCGGAGATTGAGGAGTTGCTGGCGAAGAAGAGCGTCGGTTCGCTGGCGGGGTTCCGCAGCAAGCTGGGCCGGCCGTTTTCCGCGGCGGTGCGTCTCACGCCGGAGTTCAAAGCGGAATTCGATTTCGGGCAGGATGGCAAGACGCAGGCCAACGGCGAGGCGGCGCCCGCGCCCGATTTCTCCGCCCAGGAACCCTTGGGCAAATGCCCGAAGTGCGGCGGCCGCGTCTTTGAGGATACTGCCCGCTACGTCTGCGAACACGCGGTCGGCAGCGCGAGGACCTGCCCCTTCCGCTCCGGTAAACTGATCCTCCAGCAGCCGGTGGAGCGGGCCCAGATGACGAAGCTCCTGGCCGAGGGCCGCACGGATCTGCTGACCCGGTTCATCTCGCGCAAGGGCCGGCCGTTCAAGGCGTTCTTGGTCGTGGACAAGGACGGCAAGGTGGGCTTTGAGTTCGAGAAGCGTGCGCCGAAGACGAAGGCGACGGAAGCGAGGGAGGGACGGCCGAAAGAGCCGGCGGCGCCACTGGATATCACCGGCCAGGAACCGGTCGGCCCGTGCCCGCTTTGCGGCGCCCGCGTCTTTGAGTCCGCGCAGCATTACCTCTGCGAAAAGTCGCAGACGAAGCCGCGGCCCTGCAAGTTCAAGGCCGGCAAGGTCATCCTGCAACGGCCCATCACGCGGCCCGAGATCGCGTCACTGCTGACGGGCCGGCGGACGGAATTGCTGAACAAATTCACGTCGAACAAGACCGGTCGCACGTTCTCCGCCTACCTGGTGCTCGGCGAGGACGGCAAGGTCGGCTTCGAATTCGCGGCGCGCGAGGAAAAGGCGGAGTAAGACGCGGGCGGCAGTGTCTTCCTTTGGTGGGGCTCCGGCCGCCTGTTCGCGGCTCGGCCAGCACAGAAACGCCTCCGCTGCCTCCCAGCGTTCAACCGCCGGAGCGCCTTGAGCCAAAACCTCGCGCCAGCACCCACGCGATGGGCCGAAAACGTCAAAAAGCACCGAAACTCGACGCTTGACGCGTTGTTCCCGTCTGGCACCATGCCCGTCAAAATGAGTGCGAGCAGAAACCAATTCTCCCTCACCCGCGCAGCGTCAATAAACCGGCGCCGCGGTAAAAGCAAATTCCTATCAGTTCAGTTTTCTGCGCTCTGCCCGTGCCGCCAGCGGCAGTGGGGTGGTCGTTAGGCGGCACCGTGAGTCACGCCCCTGTGAACTGTCCAAACCAATGTGAATAGACATTGCCGCATTGAAAACGGGTTCACCTTGATCGAGTTGCTTGTCGTGGTTTCCATAATTGGCATTCTGGCTGCATTACTCCTCCCGGTGCTCTCGAAGGCTAAGGCTTACGCCCACTCCACCACGTGCAAGAATCACCTGCACCAAATGGGCCTGGCTCTCCAAATGTATGTGGACGAATACCAAAGCAAGTATCCGTATTACCGCGGCCTCCCAGACCATGCGTATGACGATGCAGTTGGCGCTGATAATACCGCCTTTTGGTGGGCGAAGCTGCTTCCATATTACCCGATCAAATGGACGGACCCGGCATATCACTGCCCGGGATACAAAGGAGTGATTAAGGGGTCAATTATGGATAAGGGTGGTTGGACTCATCCTAATGGCAGTTATGCCTACAACGCCAAAGGAGCTTGTGGGACTTGGAGCAGCGTGATTACGAATAACGTGTTGCTAGGGTTGGGGGGAAGGACTTACAAGACACCGCGCCCGGGTCGGACGACTGGGGTAACTTCTGAAGGACAAATAGCGGTGCCGGGCGAGATGTTTGCAATTGGTGAATCCAGGTGGAAAGCCCAGGGTGATCAGGGACCAGAAGGCGGTCGTGACTACATGCAGTGCGGCTGGATATATGGACCGGGCTATGCCAACAAGGGAATGGGAGCTTTTGACCCGGTACGGCACGGCAAGAATTACAATCAGCTTTTCTGCGACGGGCATGTGTCGGCGATGAGTCCTTGGGGTATTTTCGACCCGAGGAATACTGCCGCGATGTGGAATTACGACCACCAACCGCACCCGGAATTCTGGCCACCTTTCTGACGAAGCCGCGCAAGAGCGCTCCAGCGAACCGCCGTGGGCGCAGTCACCCGCGCAGCGTCAATAAACCGGCGCCGCGGTAAAGGCAAATTCCTAGCAGTTTAGTCCTTGACCGGGGATTCAGCGTTCAAGCGATCTGCCAACCAAAGCTTGATCAAGGGCTGACGGGGAACGCCCTTGCGCCCGGCGTGCCGGTCCAGATCAGCCAGCATTCCCTGGGGAATGTCCAGATTGATCCGCTGTTTTTCCGAGCCAGGGCGGGTCGCATTCTTCACGTCGAAATAAGCGAGCACGTCTTTGCCAGCATCGAGCCTGGGCTCCAGGTTTTCGGCGGTCGTCTTCTCACGCTTGCCCATAGTAAACGTTCCTTTCTGCAGCTCGTGCGCGCCGGGCGCTGGTGATCCAGAGCGATTCGCCACGGTGCGCAAGAACCACCGTCCACAGCTTTTCGTTGGTCAACCCGATCATGAGGTGCCATTCCTCGCCCTGATGCGCTGAGTTAAGCTGCATGCGGTCATAATCCCGCTACAAAGCCTGCGCCGCCTCGAAATCGAGGCCGTCCTTTTCCAGATTCGCCTGGCTCTTGGCTGGGTCGTATTCAAACGCCACGGTATAAAAAGTGGACCTTCGCGTGTCTCAGTCAATATGGCCCAAGCCAATCGGCGAGGGTAACCCACTCTTTAGGGGTCAGTCCTATAATCATTGCATTCACCCTCGTAGCGTCAAGAAGGGAGGCGCGGTAAACAGCAAATTCCTGTCAGTTTGGCGAGGTTGCGCCTATGGTAACGGCGTGGCTGAAAGTGTGTCCATTCCACCCGACGACGGCGACCCGCAGGTCCAGGCGTTTCTGGCGCACCTGGCGACGGATCGGGGCGCGTCGGTTT
>JBEKGJ010000022.1:0-73473 GCA_050012855.1 Verrucomicrobiota bacterium
AAAAGGCAGCCAGCCGTTGGCACAATCCAGCTTGTTAGGCCACTGGTGTGCCTGCAAAAGGCGCTTTAAATCCGCACTTGGAACACTGCCAGAGTACCGGATAGCCTCCCGGTGGCTGACCAAACATGATCGGGTGGTCGGAACACTGTGGGCAATATGGAGTCTTCCCGAAACCGTTGCCTGTGCGTTTCCACAACACACCCTCAAACTCTCGGAAGGAACCCATGACTGGCTGAGAATTCTTAAGCTGTGTGCGAAGCTGTGCAACCTCCAACTTAAGCTGCGTATTCTCGCGCTCAAGCGCCGCTACCTGCTCCGTGAGCAACGCCGACTTCTTCTCCAACAGGTCAATCACGTCTTTGGACAGACCGGCAGTGGTGGCGAGGCGGATAACTTCTTTTGCAGTGTCAGTGGCGCTCATAATGGTGGTGCGAAGTGGCCTACCGGCCAGATTGACGCTCCAGTATCGGGTTCACGCCCGCCATGCGACGCCGCCCACGAAACGCCGTCAACCGAAAAACCAACCATACCACCCGTTGTAGGTGGTTGAGTCATGTAAATAGCCCTAATTCGCGAAGACCCGCCGTGAGAATCGGGCCTGATGGCCTGTTGGGTGTTCCGGCGGGGCATTCCTGGAACTGCGGAGGCCGGGCGCTTCCAAGGAAAGCCAACAGCAGCAGGGCGGGCGGATCGCGCCCGTTGGCTTGGCCGCCACGATCTCCGCTGCCGCTGAATTGCTGAGGCTCCGGAACGAAGCAGGCTTGCCCAACCTTCAAGCTGATCGTGTTCTCTCCACCCGCGTGGGGCTGGTCTGTTATGAATACTCGGGACTGACCCCGCGCGCGTTGCGGACGCCGGTTAAACACTCGACCAACGCCTGCCGGTCGCGTAATCTTGCCGCGTGAAACATTCGGCAGGCGCACCACGCCTGGCGGCGCCGGTGGCGAAGCGGTGGGCCAAACGACTCGCCGCCGACGTTGACGCCGTGGTGTCCCGCCATCCCGAGGCCGATCCAGAAGATGTCCGCCTCACCCTGATTTCCCTGCAATCGCCGCCGCTCGCGCGCCTCAACCGGAGTTTGCGCCGTGGCCGGGGTTTTGCCGCTTTCCGTAAGTAAACTCCGGCTGCTGGAGTCGCTGCTGCGCCATAAAATCCGTTTCCTGGTGGTGGGACTTTCCGCCGCCGCGCTGCAAGGAGCGCCCGTCGTCACCGAGGACATTGACTTGTGGTTCGAGGATTTGAGCGACCCCCAATTGATGCAAGCGCTCGGCGCCATCGGCGCGGCCTACATTCCGCCGTTTGGCCACAATCCGCCCATGCTCGGGGGCGCAGGCAGCGAGCCGTTTGCCATTGCCATCCGCATGAATGGAATCCCTTTGCCGACGAATGGAAACGCGCCGTCCGAATCAAAGTTGGCCCGCTGTAAACGGGTCGGTCCCGGGTATCGTGCTTTTGGCGGCTCAGTTCTTGATTTGGGCATGTTGCCATGAACCGGACTGTATGGCACAGACATGCCATCCACAGTCGCGGCTGCGAACCACCGGCAGCCAGCCCGGCCGATTCGACGCCTGTCTTGCTGGCTGCCCGCCGCCCGGGCGGGGAGTTTTCGGCGAGCCGCCGAAAACCACAAGCCGGCGGCGTGTGCTCCCCGACCGCAACGTGTGGCCCCAGGCCGAATGTTACCGCCGCCGACACGGGCGTCGGCTTCAATCTGCGCATCCCACTCCGCCTCGCACCGGCGGTCCAAGTGGGCCTTCGACTGCCAGATCATAGTTTCAAGTTCCAAGTCTCAAGTTCTCAGGTTTCGCGTCTTCGCGTCTTCGCTGTTCTCTCTACACCGCGGGGATGGTCCGGACCTTCAACCTTCAACCTTGGTCAGAGCGCCGGCGCAGCTCGAAGCGGCGCGTCTTGCCACTCGTGGTCTTGGGAAGCTCGTCCACGAACTCGATCGCGCGCGGGGATTTGTAGGCGGCAATCGCCTGCCGGCAATGGTGCTGGAGTTCGTTCTTGAGTTCGACGCTGGGACTCGTATTGCCGGCCAGCACCACGTACGCCTTCACGATCTGTCCGCGGATTTCGTCGGGCGCGCCCACCACCGCCACGTCCAACACCGCCGCGTGCTCGAGCAGCGCATTCTCCACCTCGGCCGGACCAATCCGGTAGCCGGAACTTTTGATCACATCGTCTTGCCGGCCGATGAACCAGAAATAACCCTCGGCATCCCGCACCGCGCGATCGCCGGTCAGATACCACGCGCCGCGGAAACGGCCGGCGGTTTCGGCGGGGTTGCGCCAGTACTCGCGGAACAGGCCCACCGGACGATGCGGCCGCACGCGCACGGCCACCTCGCCTTCGTGCCCGGCGGGAGCTTCGTGCAACGTTTCATCGAGCAAGTCGAGTTCGACCCCCGGGGCCGCCTGCCCCATCGAGCCGGGGCGCACCGGCCGGCCGAGCGAACGAAAATTGCCCGTGAGCACGGTGGTCTCGGTCTGACCGTAGGCCTCATGCAGCCTCAGTCCGGTGGCGTTTTGCCAGCGATTCAGCACCTCCGGATTCAATGGCTCGCCGGCGGTGACACAATGGCGCAGGCGCGGAAATTGCCAGCGCGCGAGATTCTCGTGCATGATCAGCCGCAAGGCCGTCGGCGGCGCGCACCAGGTGGTGATGGGGAACTGGGCCAGCACATCGAGAGCCACCGACGGGCGAAAACGTCCCTGAAATTCGAGCGCGAACACGCATGCGCCCATGTGCCAGGGCCCGAAGAAGCTCGACCACGCCGCCTTGGCCCACCCCAGGTCGGAGACGTTCCAGTGCACATCGTCCGGCTTCAGGTCGAGCCATAATTCGCCGGTGACCCGGTGTCCCAGACCGTAGCTGGCCTGCGTGTGCATCACCATCTTGGGGTCGCCGGTGGTGGCACTGGTGAAAAAGAGCATCCCCGGATCGTCGCTGCGCGTCCGCTCGTCGGTGAACTCGGCACTCGCCCGGCGCAGCGCGTCGTCGAAGTCCAGCCACCCGGGTTGGCCGCCGCCGATCAGGAAGCGGAGACCGTCGAATCCCTCGGTCTTGCCGAGGCCGGCTTCGTTGGTGATCACGGCGCGCGCGTCGCCGCTGGCCAGCCGGAAGGCCACTTCCCGCGGAGTGAACAGCAGCGTGGCGGGCACGGGGACCGCTCCCAGCCGGATCAGGCCCAGCATCGCGATCCACCACTCGGGCACGCGCGGCAGCAGCAACAGCACGTGCTCGCCGCGCCGCACGCCGCTGGCACGCAGCACATTCGCCGCCCTCCGGCTCAGCGCCGCCAGTTCGGCGAACGTGAACCGTCGTTCCTCCAGATTCCGGGCCTGGACACACCACAACGCGGGAGCGTCCGGTCGGGTCCGAACCCAATGATCGAAGACATCCGAAGCATAGTTGAAGTAGGTGGGCACGTCGCTGGCGCCCGACACTGCGGTCCGCATTTCCGGCAATGGCTTACCGGCAAAGGCCGCCAAAGTAAAGCCAAGTTCCGCACCGGCAGGGTCCTGATTTGGTGAGGCTCTGAGGAGCCGCCTCGCTGGTGGGGCTCCGACGAGCCGAACATCGAGTCATGGTATGCACGACGGCTCGCGAGGACGCTCCACCAGAGAAGTGCGAGTTTCGAGCTTCGAGTGTCGAATTCGTGAGGGTTCGTGGAATTGGTGTCTCGGCTCGCGGGGATGCCCCACCAGTCTCAACTCTCAGCTCACCACGCTCTCAACTTTCCCGCCGGCTGGCGGGGACGCTCCACCGGAAAAGTGCGAGTTTCGAGCTTCGAGTGTCAAATTCGTGAGGGTTCGTGGAATTGGTGTCTCGGCTCGCGGGGACGCCCCACCAGTCTCAACTCTCAACTCACCACGCTCTCAACTTTCCCGCCGGCTCGCGGGGACGCTCCAGCAGAGAAGTCCGAGTTTCGAGCTTCGAGTGTCGAATTCGTGAGGGTTCGTGGAATTGGTGTCTCGGCTCGCGGGGACGATCTTCCCACCGGCCTCAACTCTCAACTCATCACCCTCTCAACTTTCCCGCCGGCTCGCGGGGACGCTCGCCCCACCAGGAAGTCGCCCCACCGGAAAGTCGGATCAACCCGCAAACAGCTCCGTCATGGTCACCCGCAACCGCGGCAGCAACCCGTCCTCGAGCGGTTCCTGGCCGGCCAGAATGGTCTTCAACGCCAGACCGTAGTCGCCGGCGTGATACACCTCCACGTTGTGATAACGCAGGTCCACCATCCAGAGCCGCGGCACATTGAGGTCCTCGTAGAGCGCCTTCTTGCTCACCGTGTCCGGGCGGTGATCCCCCGGGTTGATCACCTCCGCGGCGAGCCAGAGCCGCCCGGTGCCCGTGTCCACCAGCGCCAGGTCCGGCCGCAGCATCGTGCCGGTCCGGACCTGAACGATGGTCCGGCGCGGCAGCAGGCGCAGCGTCGTCACGCCGGGAAGGCTCGCCGTCACCCGGGCGTGCAGGCGGTCGCACACCTGTTCGTGACGCGTGCCCGGCGGCATCCGCAGCCAGACCTCGCCGGCGAGAATTTCCTCGTAAGGATCGCTCATGTCTTAAATCAGACCATTTTCACGAACCCAGCCTTCGAATCAATCCACCCACCCCGCAACGCAGCCGTCTTCGGCGGCGGGTTCGGGCGGCGTCCCACCGCTCGAACCCGCTCCGGGCGCGACGCCCGGCCAACTCGCCGGCGGGACGCCTGCGCTACAGGTTCCGCCGGCCAGACCAACCTGGCCGCGCGCCTCAGAACTTCGCCACTTGCCAGCCGTGGCGATATTTCCGCCGCAGCAGCCGCTCCGACTCGCGATGGTTGGCGATCCGCATCCGCGCCGAATCCCAGGCCAGTTCCTGGTCGGGCACGCGGATGGCCACCGTGCCGAGGATGATCGCCTCCGCCATGGGACCGGTCTGCCCGAAATGCGATTCACACATCGGCCCGCCCAGGCAGGCGTCCGCGAAGTGGTGATAATGGTTCCGGTTCTCCAGTTTCGGCCGCGGGTAGTTCTTGAATTTCGCTTCCGGCAGGAGTACGGGGGTCGCGCCCAGCGGATTCAACAGCGCGCCTTCGGTGCCCACCAGCAGGGCGGATTCGGGCGGATAATCCTCCAGCGAATACAGCGCGCGAATGTCCTTCGGCGGGTAATACTCGCCGTCGAACCACTCCAGCGTCAGGGTGGGACCGTCCACGACTTCCGTGCCCGGGAACGTCCAGGTGATGCGATCACCCTGGGGCCACGTGTCGGCCCGCCGCGCCGCCGACTCCTTCCACGACGCCTGCACCTCGGCCACGACGGTACCAGCGTGGGTCAAGCCCAGCCCCTTCCAGACGGCGTCGAACACGTGGCAGCCGATGTCGCCGGACCAACCGGTCCCGAAATCCTGCCAGGCGCGCCATTTGGTCTGGTGGTAAATCTCCGGCGCGTACGGCCGCGCGGGTGCCGTGCCGAGCCACAGGTCCCAGTTCAGGCTGGCCGGCGGTGGCACTCCCTCCGCCGGACGCGGTCCCTTGAGCCGGTACGCCTCCACCGCCCCCGGACGATTGGAACACAGGTAGGCGTGCTTGACCTTGCCGATGGCGCCCTCGCGCAGCCAGCGCACGGTGGTGCGGTCGCCTGCCCCCGACGCCATCTGCGTGCCGAGCTGGGTGATGACGCCCTTGTTGGCCGCGGCGAGGGTCAGGGCGCGAATCTCGGCCACATCGTGGCAGAGCGGCTTCTGGCAATAGACGTGCTTGCGCCGCTGGATGGCGGAATAGGCAATGGCAAAGTGCGTATGATCCGGCACCGCGACGTTGACCGAATCAATCTTGTCACCCTCCTTCGCCAGCAACTCCCGCCAGTCGGCGTAGGTCCGCGCGTGCGGCGCCAGCGCCGCCGCCTTCGCCAGCAAGTCCGAATCCACGTCACACAAGGCCACGATCTCGACCCGCGGGTGCGTCAAAAAATTGTTGAGGTCGTTCCAACCCATGCCGCCCACGCCGATGCAGGCATGGTGCAGCTTGGCGTTGGGCGCCACTGTGCGCGCGCCGGCGCGCAGCAACCACGGGGCGCCAAGCGAAGCGGCGGCGGCGGAAACCAGGAACCGACGGCGAGAGAACGACAGATGATTCATAGGCATGGGTTGTTACCCAACGGCGATGAGCAGGCGGTGAACATGGCGTCGTGTTAAGCAACCCACCGCCGAACTGCAAGCGGGAAGTAACGATTGACCCCCCCGCCGGCCGGGGCGAGAGTCCGTTCGTCCGTACAAAAACGACCTGGTTGCCATGCACGATTCCAACCGCCCGACCACGCCGACCCCGGCAAGCCTGCCGGCGTTCGGCGCGCTGGCGGGCGCCTCGGTTTCCTGCCTGGCGGGCCTGCTGGTGTGGCCGCTGGGTCTTCTGGGCGGCGCCGCCGCCGACGCGCCCGGCCCGCTCGCCGCGGCGATGGCGGTAAGCGTCTGCCTCGTTATGGGGCTCGCCGCGCTCGTGCTCCTCGCCGCCTCATTCCTGGGCGGGCCTCCGGCCTCGCGCCGCCTAGTGCTGACGACCCTGCTGTGCCTGACACCGTTCGCCCTGCTCGCCATGCTCGTGGTTCTGCAGTTATCCGGTCGTTGAGCCGGCCTATTTTGGGCCGTGTCCGAGTTGGCCCGGCGCGCGGGTCTGCGACTCGCAGCGGATCCGTCAGCAGCCGGGTCTTTCGACCAAGCCGACGCATTCTGTGCGGCGGACATTGCTGCAACTCACAGAGTCGCGGTTCGGCGACGGCGCGCGGGAATGCGACCACGCAGCCATCGCCAGAAATCTGAAACTTCTCGGGGAACCCGGGCTTGCATTGGACCGGCGGGCGTCGCTATTGTGCCGCGCGTCGGGCAATGGAGTCTGCCATCCCCGTCGCGGGGAAAACCGCCTGAACCGGATTCAGTGCTAATGACTCCTGCCAAGGCTGTTTGGCGGGAGTTGTTTATGATCGAAACCGTCTGGTTTATTGCCGCGTTCTGGATGGGGCTGGCGTTCCTGGCCAGCCTGATTTCCATCCGGCTGGGCATTTCGGTGGCGCTGATCGAGATTGGGGTGGGCGTCATCGTGGGCAACCTCCACTTTGGCCAGTATCATGACCTGCTGCAGACCACGGATTGGACGAACTTCCTGGCGATGCTGGGCAGCGGGGTGCTGACATTCCTGGCGGGCGCAGAGATTGACCCGGCTTCGCTGCGGGCCAATCTGCGGGCGAGCCTGAGCATTGGGGTGCTGTCCTTCCTTCTGCCGTTTCTCGGGGTGTGGCTGTTCGCGCAGTTCCTGCTGGGCTGGCCGCTGCACCAGGCCTGGATTGCCGGGATCGCCCTCTCGACGACGTCCGTGGCGGTGGTGTATGCGGTGATGATCGAAGGGGGGTTGGGCAGCACGGCGATGGGGAAGACATTGCTGGCGGCCTGCTTCATTACCGACTTCGGCACGGTGCTGGCGCTGGGGGTGTTGTTTGCCGACTTCAAGATGTCGCTGGTTGTCTTTGTCGCGGTGGCCGCGGTGGTGCTCTGGTTCATGCCGACCTGGACCCAACTGCTCCTCACCCGGCTGGGCGCGACGCGGGTGAGCGAGCCGGAAGTGAAATTCATCTTCTTTGTCCTGTTTTTTCTGGGCGGCCTGGCTTCGAACGCCAAGAGCGAGGCAGTGCTGCCGGCGTATCTGCTGGGGCTGGTCGTGGCAGGAGTGTTCTTGCGGGACAAAACGCTGGTGCATCGAATGCGGAGCATTGCCTTCGCCATCTTCACCCCTTTCTATTTCATCAAGGCGGGTTTGTTTGTGTCGCTGCCGGCGTTGGCATCGGCGGTGGGGGTCATCACGGTCCTGCTGACGTTGAAGATGGCCACCAAGTTCGTTGGCGTGTGGCCGCTGGCGCGGGTGTTTTACATGCGCTCGGGCGAAGCGACCTACACGGCACTCCTGATGTCAACCGGGTTGACGTTCGGGACGATCTCGGCGTTGTTTGGGTTGCAGCACAACATTATCGACCGGCAACAATACTCGGTGCTGGTGACCGTGGTAATTCTAAGCGCGTTCGTGCCGACGCTGGTCGCGCAAAAGTTCTTCCAGCCCACCCTGCGAACGATGACAGCCTGGGGGCGGCTTTACCAACGCCGGATCAATGGCGGTGTTGAGATCTTCCGGCCGGCAGACGGAAAGTGAGGAAGCCATGCTACCGATGTTTCATAAAATCCTGGTTGGTTACGACGGGTCGAAGGGCGGGAGAGCCGCCCTCGAACGCGCCGCGGTGGCGGCGAAGCACTACAACGCCCAACTGACGGCCCTGTGGGTGCGCGAACCGCTGCCGCGCCACTCGGATTTGCCGGGGGAGAGCGAGGGCGAACAGGAGGGGGCCGATGAGTATTTCCAAGCGCGGCAAAGGGAAGTCGCCGAAATGGCGGCGCAGAACGGGATTGCCATCCGCTGCGAGACCCGCCGCGGTCATCCGGCCAAGACCATGGTCAGCTTTGCCCGGGAGGGAAACTTTGACCTGATTGTGATCGGGCACAGCGATCACTCCGAATTATGGGGCCGGCTGCTGGGCGACACGGCCGACCGGGTGAGCGACCACGCGCATTGCAGCGTGCTCATCATCAAACAGCCTGAACCATCTTCCGGCGTGAACACAAAAGCCGGTGAACGCCAGTAACCAGAAACACACACCTGAATCATGAGCACCATTGAAAAGATAAGCGCACTGGAAATTCTCGACTCTCGCGGCAACCCGACGCTCTCGGTGAGTGTCACGCTGGCCAACGGCGTCACCGCCTCGGCCGGCGTGCCCTCGGGCGCATCCACGGGCGAGAACGAGGCGGTTGAACTTCGCGACGGCGATAAGAAACGTTACGGAGGCAAGGGCGTGCTCAAGGCCGTGGCCAACGTCAACAAAACCATCGCCCCCAAGCTCGCCGGCCTGGACCCGTCGCGCCAGGCCGAGATTGACTACCGGATGATCGAACTCGACGGCACGCCGAACAAAGGCAAGCTCGGAGCCAATGCCATCCTGGGCGTTTCGATGGCGGTGGCCCGCGCGGCTTCAATGGACGCGGGACTGCCCCTTTACGCCTACCTCGGCGGCCCCGGTGCGGTGATCCTGCCGGCGCCGATGATGAACATTCTCAACGGCGGCAAACACGCGGACAACAGCGTGGATTTCCAGGAGTACATGGCCATGCCCGTCGGGGCGCCCACCTTCGCCGAAGCGTTGCGCTACGGGGCCGAGACCTTCCACGCGCTCAAGGCCATCCTGCACAAGAAGAAACTCGCCACCAGCGTCGGCGACGAAGGCGGGTTCGCGCCCAATCTCGAAAGCAACGAGCAGGCGGTCGAAGTCATCCTCGAAGCGATCGCCGCCGCCGGACTGAAGCCCGGCAAAGACGTGGCCATCGCGCTGGACCCGGCTTCCAGTTCCTTCTTTGAAAACGGCAAATACGTGCTCGCCAAATCCGGCCAGGGCAACAAGACCAGCGATGAAATGATCGCGCTCTATGGCGCGTGGATAAAGAAATATCCCATCGTCTCCATCGAAGACGGCCTCGCCGAGAATGACTGGGCCGGGTTCGCCAAACAGACGGCGGTAATGGGCAACCAGATCCAAATCGTCGGCGATGACCTCTACGTGACCAACACGAAATTCATTGCGCGGGGCATCCGGGAAAAGGCCAGCAACGCCGTGCTCATCAAGCTGAACCAGATTGGCACCGTCACCGAAACCATCGAAGCCATCCAGATGTGCCAGCGGGCCGGCTGGCGGTACGTCATCTCGCACCGCTCGGGAGAAACCGAGGACGCGTTCATGGCGGACTTCGCGGTGGCGATGGGGGGCGGCCAGGTCAAGACCGGCTCCGCCTGCCGCTCGGAGCGCATCGCTAAATACAACCGGTTGCTGGTCATCGAAGCCGAACTGGGGGCCAGGGCGTGCTACGGCGGCCTGTGGTTCGGCCCGGGCAAGTAAGTTGCCACCGGGCGCCAGACAGGCAATGGAGTTTGCCTGCCCCGGTGAGGGGAAAGTGCCGTGCGGCTGATGACTCCTACCGTATCAATGCTTTTTGCAGCGGTAGCGAGTCATGCAAACGACGAGTACGACGAATCCACCGGGGCTGGCGCTTCCTTTCGTGGGCCGGGAAAAGGAACTTGCGCGGCTCAACCAACTGCACGCGCAGCGCAAGCACGTCCTGATTCTCGGCCCGGCCGGCGTGGGCAAGTCGGCGCTGCTGGCGCGCCTTCGGCAACAACTCCCTTTGCTGTTGTGCCCGCATTCGGAGCACTTTGGGGAGATCTGCGAGAGCTTGGAAGGCGAACTGGACCTCAGCGCCGCCAACCTCAAGCTCGTGCAACGCAAAAAGCGGTTGCGCCAGGCGCTGGCCGAGGCGGGCAAGACGGTCGTGTTCGACGGTCTTGGCTGGACCACGCCCAAGCTCAGTTCGTTTCTCGAAACCGTGATGGCTCGAGTGCCGGTGTGGATCGCCACACGCTCGGAACGTTCGTGGAACATCGGACATTTCTGGTTGCAGCTCGCGCGATTCGAGCGGGTGGAGTTACATCCGTTTCACCTGCCGGAAACGCAGGCGCTGGTCGAGGCCATGGTGAAACGCAGGATGATACCACCCGATACACGGCGCATCGTCGAGTGGCTGCAACGGCGCTCGGCGGGCAACCCATTGGTGTTGCGTGAATTGTTCGCGGAGCTGGCCAACGGCCATTACGACCTGAGCAATCCGCTGGCCTTGCGGCGGCTGGATTTGGACCGGCGCATTCACGAGGTTTTTCCGGTGGGCGGGGAGTTATGAACGACAACCACCAGCGCCATTTGCTCGTGACTTTCCGGCACATTGATAACCTGCTGTCGGAAGCCGAACGCGTTCTGGCCACGGCGGGTTCGGCGTCGCCGTTTGCCGAATGCACGCAGGACTCGACGCCGGTGCAGCGGAAGGTGATTCACGACTACCTCCAGCGCGTGCGGGAAGCGATGGCGCACGCCATGGCGGACCTGAGTTTGCCCCGGCCCGCGCCGATTTGTGGGGCGCTGTGGGCGGCGCGTGGGCACATCAGCTTCGCCAGCATTGCCGTCGCCGAGATGGAACCGCAGGGGATGCGGGGCTATGGCGCGCTCTCGGAAGCGGACGCCAAGGCGATTGATGGCGTCGTCGCTGAACTCAACGCCGCACCGGAACGGCTGGTGGCGTATCTCGCCAAGGGTCCCGATGCCGACCTTCAGGCGCGGCTGCACAGCTGGAACAGACCCGTGACGAAGTTCCGTTGCTCGGCGAGTTGGAGCGCGTCATCACGGCGCATGGGTTGGTCGAGTTCCGCCGCTGGCTCACGAGGGTCTTGCTTTCGGGGGCCAGAACAATTAGGGTCTGTTTAGGCAATGGGGTTTGCCTGCCCGCCTCACGGGGAACCGCCTTCTGGCTGATGACTCCTCCCGAATGAAGCGTCGGTTGTGAGTTATGAAGTTGCTGATTGTCTCCGACATCCACGGCAACTGGCCCGCCCTGCAAGCGGTGTTGCAGGCCGAGCCGGATGCCGACCAGATTCTGTGCCTGGGCGACCTGGTCAATTACGGCCCGCAACCGGTCGAGTGCGTCCAATGGGCCATGCAGCAACTCGGCCCGGAGTGGCTGATCCAAGGCAACCACGACCGCGCCGTGGGCCGGGACGAGGAACCGAATTGCTCGGTTTCCTACCAGGATTTGGCCGCCGCCACCCAGGCGGTGAGCGCGCGTTTATTGTCGCCCGAGCTGAAGCGATTCCTCGCCACGCTGGAGCCCTTGCAGCGCTTTCAGTTGGGCGAGGCCGTCTTTGCCGCCTGCCACGCGATTCCTTCGGACCCACTTTATCACTACCTGCCGGAAAATAGTCCCATCACCTTGTGGGAATCGGAACTCAACACGGTTGGGTATCCGGACTTCCTGCTGCTCGGCCACACCCATGTACCGATGAAGACCCGGTTTCGCCGGACCCTCGTGGTCAACCCCGGGAGCGTCGGCCAGCCCAGGCACGGCGATCCGAACGCGGCCTACGCGATCTGGGTGGACGGCGAGGTCGTGCTGCGGCGTGCTCCGTATAAGGTGGAGCAAACGATCCGCGCCTATGACGGTTTGGGCTTGGACCGGCAAACGGTCGAAGTGCTTGGCGAAGTGTTGCGCACCGGTGGACATCTGCCGCTGGACCAGACGCCCACGGAGCTGTTGAGCGCGTTTTACCAGAAGCACCCGGAGAAGCTGGAGGCGATGTTCTACCTGCAACGCCTGTTGAACCGGCGGATCGGCGTGGACACGGACCGGTTGACCGAAGCGGAGCGGCAGCAATGGGTTTTGAACTACTGCCGGGCGATGGTGCAGGAAGTGGCCGAGTTGACCGACTGCGTGCCGTGGAAATGGTGGGCCAGCTACCAGCAGTTCGACAAGCAGAACGCCCGGGTCGAGATCGCGGACCTGCTGCACTTCCTCATCTCGCTGGCCCAGGTGATGGAGATCACGTCGGAGGAGTTGTTCGATCTCTACATCAAAAAGCACCGGCTGAACCTGACGCGGCAGGACGCCGGCTACACGGTCAAAGACGAAACCGACAACCGACCCATCTGAAAAATGACGAGGGTCAATGGCATTCTCGATCGCGTCACGGATCTGGTTGACCGGTTTCACCTGCTAAATCTGCGACCGCAAATCATCGCGTGCCAGGAGCAGCGTGCCGCGCCGGACCGCATTGACGTGGCGGTGTTCGGGCGATTCAAGGCCGGCAAAAGTTCCTTCCTGAATCACCTCGCGGGGCGGGCGGCACTGCCCATCGGCGTGCTGCCGCTGACGGCGATCATCACCCGCCTGCGCCACGGGCCGGTGGAGCGGGCGGCGGTTCGGTTTCTCGACGGCACGACGAAGTCAATTCCGTTGGACGACCTCGGCCTTTACGTGGGCGAGAACGAAAATCCGCACAACACCCGGCAAGTGGCGGGCGTGGAAGTGGAGTTGCCCGCGCTCCAATCCTTCGCGCCGCTGGAATTCGTGGACACGCCGGGATTGGGGAGCGCGTTCACGCACAACACCGAGGCCACCCTTCATTGGCTGCCCAACGTGGGCGCGGCCCTGGTGGCCGTGAGCGCCGATGCGCCGCTCTCCGAACGCGACCTGAACTTGATTGATGAATTGCGCCGCCACACGCCCAAAATAGCGCTGCTGCTGACGAAGGCGGATCTGCTGACGGAGTCGCAGCGAGCCGAAGTGCGGGATTTCCTGCGCCGGCAACTGGCCGAACGCTGGGGCAATGATGGCCTGCCCGTGTTCTTCTATTCGATCAAACCCGAGTTGCCGGAGTTGAAGACGACCCTGGTGGAGCGTCTCCTCGAACCGCTGCGCCAGGATCGCGGCGCGGCGGCACAGCAAATCCTGCGGCACAAACTCATTTCGCTCATCAGCCAGGCCCTCGACTATTTGCGCGTCGCGCTGGCGGCGGCGACCCAGGCGGCAACTTCGCGGCAGGCGCTGCACGACCGGCTGTTGGAAGAACGCGGGCGATTCGACGCGCTGCGCGAAGAACTGCATTTGCTGGCTCACGACGTGGCCGGGCAGGCGCTGGAACAATCCGTGCAACGCCTGCAGCCGGTTCAGCGGACGTTGCAGGCCCAAGTCATCGCCGATTTGGAGGCGCAGTTGCGGCAGTGGCGGCTGCCGTTGCCGCCGCTGCTGGAGGCCTGGCGTGACTGGCTGAACGATTGCCTCAAGCGCGACTTGAACGCGGTGTCGCAGGCGCAGCGCGGGATGTTTTGCGAGCCGTTGCAGAAGGCGCGCGAACGCCTGACCCGCGCGCTCCGCGCCTTTCAGGACCGGCTGGCCGAGCACGTGAAGGCCGCGCTCGGCGTGACGCTGACGCCGCGCGAGTTCGCGCTGGAATTGCGCGAGCCGTCCGCCCCGCCGGTGCATGTGTCCCATGCCTTCGACGCAGCGTTCACCACGCTTGGCTGGCTCATTCCGCTGACGCTTTTCCGCCCGCCGATCGGGCGCGTGCTGCGGCGCAAGGCGCGTTGGGAAGTGGAGAAAAACCTGTCGCGGCTGGCGGCGGACTGGCAAATACGCGTCAGCGCCGGCGTCCAGGAGCTGCGGCGCCAGGCCGAGCAATATGCGCTCAACGAGCTGGCGACGCTGGAACAAATGCTGGCCCAGGGCCAATCGAACCAGCCGCAACTGGAGCAGGCGATCGCTTTGTTGACCGAGGCACTGGCGAAAATGCACGGCCCACGAACTGAAACAACACGTCCATGATGTGGAACCATTTCAGCACCGGCTGCGCGAGTGATTTGCGAATTACGATTTTCGATTTACGAATTACGCGACTTGCAGAAAACCGAGGCCCTCACAAATCAGAATAACGGCTCGCTGATGTGGCTCATCTTGGTGGGAAGAGTTCACCATCGAGCGTTCGATGAGTGACAGCTTGCACAAAGCGCCGTTTTGCGTTTGACAGCGGCGGCGACGATGCTGCCAGCCATCCGGAATGAATCTCCAGCGGACGAATGAACAACGACCAGTGACGTTGACGAAAAGGAAACCGAGCGTTCCTTGGCTGAATCGCACCGTTCTCGGGGTCGGTTTCGCCTCGTTCTTCAGCGACTGGTCCCACGAAACGGCCACCACCGTCATGCCCGCCTTCCTGGCGACGCTCGGGGTTTCGGCGGCGTGGCTGGGACTGATCGAGGGCGTCTCCGACGGTCTGTCCAGTTTCGCCAAGCTCGCGTCCGGGTTCTACACGGACCGCTTGCGCCGGCGGAAACCCATTGCCGTGGCCGGCTATGTCCTGACCGCACTGGGCACGGCCTCCTTTGCGCTGGCCACAAGCGCATGGCACGTCCTGGTGGGCCGCGCACTGGCCTGGTTTGGCCGGGGCGTCCGCACCCCGGTGCGCAAGGCGCTCGTGAGCGGCTCGGTTGATCGCGAGACCTACGGCCGCGCCTTCGGCTTCGAGCGCATGATGGACACCGTCGGCGCCATCGCCGGTCCGGCGACCGCCCTTCTGCTCCTGACCGCCCTGAACCACCGGTATGCGCCCCTGTTTGCGCTGACGCTGATTCCCGGCCTGCTGGCGGCCGGCTGCATCGGCGTGGGCATCACCGAGCGCGAGCGCAAACCCGTGGCGCACGTCTCCTTTGGCCGGAGCCTGCGTTCCCTGCCCTGCCCCTTCCGGCGCTTTCTCGTCGCCGTGGGTCTTTTTGGATTAGGCGACTTCGCGCATTCGCTGCTCATCCTGTTGGCGACGCAGAAACTGACTCCGGTCCTCGGTCCAGCCAAAGCGGCGAGCATCGCGGTGGGGCTTTATGTCTTGCATAACGTCTGCTCCGGCGGGTTCGCGTTCGTCGCCGGCTGGCTGGGCGACCGATGGGACAAACGCCGGTTGCTGGCGGCCGGGTACGGCCTTGCCGCCATCAACGCCGTCGCCATCATCGTGCTGCCGATGACTCCCGTCGCGCTGGCGCTGGTTTTCATCCTCGGCGGCACCTACGTCGCGGTCGAAGACACCCTCGAGGACGCGCTGAGCGCGGAATTGACGGAGGAAGCGCAGCACGGCATGGCGTTCGGCGTCCTCGCCACCGTGAATGGGGTGGGCGATTTCGTTTCGAGCATTGTGGTGGGGGCGCTCTGGACCACGGCGGGCACGGGCGCGGCGCTGGGCTACAGCGCGGTGTTGTTTGCCGCCGGCGCCCTGTTGGTGTTGCGCATCCGGACCGCGCCCTCCGCCGGGCCGGCCTGAGGGACAGGCCTGAGGGCACCGCTTGCCCGCCGCGCCACTCGATGGTTCACTCGCGGGATGGCGCTGCCGCACAAAATCTCCACGCTCCTTTACGCCTTCGACGAACCGGGCCGGGTCTTGTTGCTCGAAAGGACCAGGGAACCGAACCGCGGGCAATGGAGCCCGTTTGGCGGCAAGTTGAAAACCGGCATCGGCGAGTCGCCGTGGGCCTGCGCCTGTCGCGAGGCCGCCGAGGAAACCGGTCTGCAACTCGAACCGGCCGACCTGCACCTCACCGGCATCGTCAGCGAACACGGCTACCAAGGGCAGGCGCACTGGCTGATGTTCCTGTTCGAGGTGAAACCGCGGCTGCGGACACTGCCACCGCCCCACCGCGAGGGAAGGTTCGCGTTCTTCGCGCCGGAAGCCATCGCCGCGCTCAACCTGCCACCGACGGATCGGGAGATGATCTGGCCGCTCTTCTGGCGTCACCGCGGCGGTTTTTTCGCGGCCCACTGCCACACCCATCCCGGCGGCCGCAACACCTGGACCATCGAAGCCAGCAACGCGGAATTCGCACCCGGCCCCGACAACAACGGTGGTGAACAACGCCCCGGAACAACGGAAACCGTCGTGCCGGGGCCGTTGATTGACCAGCACAGCGACGAGCACTTCATGGACGAGGCGCTCCGCCAGGCACGACGCGCCGCCGCCGCGGAGGAAGTGCCGGTCGGCGCGGTGATCGTGCGGGCGGGCCGCGTGATCGCCCGCGCCTTCAACCAGGTCGAGTTGCTCCACGACGCCACCGCCCACGCCGAGATGCTGGCCCTGACCCAGGCGCAGGCGGCCGTCGGCGACTGGCGGTTGACGGACTGCACCATCTTCGTCACCAAGGAGCCCTGCCCCATGTGCGCCGGGGCCATCGTGCAGGCCCGGATCGGCCGGGTCGTATTTGGCGCGGGCGACCCGAAGGCCGGTGCGGCGGGCGGCGCGATGAACCTGCTCCAGTTTCCAACGCTGAATCACCGCTGCAATCTCACCGGCGGGGTGCGGGCGACGGAGACGCGAGCATTGCTGCGTGGATTCTTCGCCGGTCAGCGTGCGAAGCGGACCCACCCCCCGGCGGAAGCCGGCGGGTGAGGTTCAACTCACCGCGACGACCGAAGCGCGCTCGCCCCGCACGTTGCGGGCGATGCCTTGGGCGCGCAAGTCGAGCACGGGCTGGCCGTCCACGAGGTATTGGTACTGGTGGTGCCCGTGATGCAGCGCCAACTGCGCCGTCCAGATGCCGTCGGTCTGGCGGCGCATCGGATTGGCGTTCGGCTGCCAGTCGTTGAAGTCGCCGACGATGGAAACCGACTGGGCACCGGGTGCCGCGCAGTAGAAGTTAACGGGCTTCTGCATCCGCTTGGCGGAGTAACGTTGCAGCGCACTGCGAGGTTGCAAACCGGTCAATAGCATGTCCAAAACCGTTTCCCGGGCGCGCCCCGCCCCGGCTAAAACCGCCAGCGCGACGCGCCTTCACCCCAAAAAGAGCAAAAGTCGTGCCGAGGCGCAAGCGGCTTTCCCCCCGGTGCATGACATTTTTCGTTTGCCTTTTCGACGGCTTCCGTGGGCCGACCCCGCCACTTGCCACCGGCCGCCTTCCGCTCTTTACTTCCGGCGGATGCCCGCGACCGACCACATCCGCAGCAAGCTCGGCACCGTGCCGCACCGCCCCGGTGTTTACCTGATGAAGGACCGGTTCGGCACCGTCATTTACGTCGGCAAGGCGCGCGACCTGCGCCGACGGGTGAGCCAGTACTTTCATCCCTCGCGCCGGATGGGCTGGGACCTCAAGTTCAATGCCCTGGTGGACGCCATCCATGATTTCGACACCCACGTCGTCCGCAGCGAGCCGGAGGCGTTGCTGCTGGAAGGCCGGTTGATCAAGGAGTTTCGCCCGCGCTACAACATCAGTTTTCGCGATGACAAGCGTTTTCTCCTGCTCAAGGTCAACCTAAACGACCCCATTCCGCGGTTCACCCTCACCCGGCTGCAGACCGGCGACGGCGCGCATTACTTCGGTCCGTTCGCGAACTCGGGCGCCATGCGGCGCACGTTGGCGCTGGTGCGGCATAAATTCAACCTCCGCGGCTGCCGCCCGCTGACGCCGGGCGAACCGGATTACCGGCACTGCCTTTACGCCCATCTCCGCGTCTGCACCGCCCCCTGCATCGGCAACGTCACCCGCGAACAATACCTCATGCAGGTCACCGCCGCGTGCGACTTCCTCGCCGGCGAGTGCCAGGAAATGGCGACTGAACTGGACGCCCAGATGCGCAAGGCCGCCGCGGCGCTCGACTATGAAAAGGCGGCCCAACTCCGCGACCTGCTGGCCGACATCAAGGACACCACCCGGAAAACCGGGAAATTCGAGCGCGTTCCCTACACGCTGCCGGTGTCGCTCAACCCGGAGGCCGAGCTGCGCGAACTGGCCGCCGCGCTCGGCCTGCCGCGCGAACCGGATCGGGTCGAGGGCTTCGACATCTCCAACATCAGCGGCACTTTCAAGGTGTCGTCGCTGGTCAGTTTCTGGCGCGGCCGGCCGGATCGCGCGCATTACCGGCGGTTCAAAATCAACTCCGTCGCGGGCCAGGACGACTGCGCCTGCATGGCGGAAACCGTGCGCCGCCGCTACACCCGGCTGCTTCGGGAGGCCCAACCGCCAGGCCCGAAGGCCAGGACAGCGGACGACGGTGAGGCCATCCCCGCCGACCTGCAGCGCGCGGCCGATGACATTGCCGCTGCCTTCCATGGCCGCCGCCCCAGGGCCGATCAGGACGCTGCCGCGGCCCGCCTGAATGACCGGCCCGCGGTCACCCATCAATCCGCGGCCCTGCCGGCCAGCGAGGAACGCACCGCTCCGCCGCCGCCGAAGCCGCCAGCCCGCCCCCGCCTGCCCGACTTGATCGTGATTGACGGCGGCCGCGGGCAGCTCAACGCCGCCTGCGCCGAACTCGCCGCGCTCGGACTCAGCCAGATTCCCATCATCGGTCTGGCAAAGGAATTCGAGGAAATCTGGCGGCCGGGCGCCAGCGAACCGCTCCAGCTTGGTCTGGATCATCCGGCGATCAAGTTGCTCCAGCGCGTTCGCGACGAGTCGCACCGCGTCGCCAACAGCTACAACGCCCAGCTCCGGCTGCGGAGAATCTCCGAGAGCCTGCTCGACGAGTTCCCCGGCATCGGCGAACAGCGGAAGGCGGCCTTGTTGAAACGGTTTGGCTCCGTGCACCGGCTCCGGCGCGCCACAGTCGGGGAAATCGCCGGGGTTCCCGGCTTCGGCGGCGAAACCGCCGCCCGACTCAAGGCGTTCCTCGAGGCGCGAACAAATGCCCCAGGCTCAGAAGTGGGAGTGGTCCACACTGCTGACTTGGTGGGGCGAGGCTCTGACGAGCCGGCTCGCGGGGACGCTCGCCCCACCGAGAAGCCTGGTTAGCATCTGCCCAATTGATGCCATCGGCACCCAGTGACAAGAACCCCTGCATGACCAGCCGGGTGCTGGAAACCAAGACGAACACGCCCCCCGCTCAGAGCGACCAGCCCGCGCGATAGTGATGCTGGATGAACTGGTCGGCGCCGGCAGCGTTCGTAGCACGCAGCTTCGCCGCGTCCCATTCCAGCCGCCGCCCGGCGCGGTAGGCAACGTTGCCCAAAAGCGCGGCTTCCGTCAGGGCGCCCGAGTAGTCGAAATTGCACGTCGTCGGGCCCCCGGTTTTGATGGCCTCGATCCATTCCTTGTGGTGGCCGACGGAATTGGGAATGAACGGCTCGGGCGCCTTGAAGCCAGCGAATTCCGCTTCCGGCAGCAACTGCCGGCGCGTGTAGTCGGCCAGCAACCGGCCCTTCTCGCCGACGAACAACACGCCGCTCTTGAAATAAGTCCGCTGCTCCTCGTCGAGCAGCGCCGGTTGCTTGCCGCCCTGGTACCACGTCAGCGTCACCGGCGGCAGCGTGCCCGTGCCGCGCGCCGCCGGCCGCGCCGGATGCTGATAGCGCACGATCAACCACGGCGGCGGCGACTCCGGATTCACGGGCGGGCCATCCACCGGCTCGATGGACAATGGATAGCGCAGATTCAACGCCCAGTGCGGCAGATCCATGAAGTGACAGCCAAAGTCGGCGAGCGTGCCGCCGCCAAAAGCCCACCAGTTCCGCCACTTCGCCGGCGCATAGTCCGGATGGTACGGATGCGGTTCGACCGGCCCCAGCCACAGGTCCCAGTGCAGTCCCAGCGGCACCGGCGGCCGGTCCGTGGGCACCGGCAGGTTGCCATAGACCGCGCTCGACCAGACATGCACCTCGCGCACCTGCCCGATGGCGCCGGTCTGGATCAACTCCACCACGCGCCGGTAGTTCGTGAGCGCGTGAATTTGCGTGCCCAATTGCGTCACGCAGTGGTGCCCCTTGGCCAGCTCACGGACGATGCGGCATTCCGACACCGTGCGTGTGAGCGGCTTCTCGCAATAGACATGCCGGCCCAAACGCAGCGCCGCCGCCGCCGCCACCGCATGAGTGTGGTCCGGTGTCGCCACGACGATCGCATCGAGGTCCTTCTGCTCCATCAACTGGCGGAAATCGTTGTAGGTCGCCGCCCCCGGATGCTTCTGCTTCGCCTGGGCCAGCGAGTTGTCGTCCACGTCGCAGAGCGCGGCCACATTCACGCTGTCAACCTGCTTGGCCACTTCGGAGAGGTCTTCGGCGGCGCGGTTGGCCACGCCGATGAAGCCGACGTTGAGCTTGCCGTTGGCGTCGCCATGCACGCGGCTCAGGAAGGGGGCGGCCAGCCAGAGGCCGGTGGCGGTGCGCGTCGTGCGGGTCAGGAACCGGCGGCGATTCAAGGGGGCATTCATTCGTCGGGAAGTGAAGAAACGAGCAGGCTGCTTGTCGAGGAGAAACTGGGAAAAACCGGGAGTGGTGGGTGTTTGCCCGCCACGCCCACGGTCATCGCATTCCGCACGGCGCTGCCTTTCGCCGGTCCCACCCAGGCAGGATCGGAAAGGGCAAAGACGAGGGCGGGCGGAGCGGGTGGCACAGGCCACTGGCCTGTCCCGTCCGGCGACCCGCCGGACGGAGTGAGAGAGACTTTCGCCCTGCTCCGAGACGCTCCTTTGGCTTCTCGCGCCAGGGCCGTTCCGGTCGGCGGGTCGCCGACCGGGGCGGGCGGGTCGCCCGCACTACCCACCAAATGCATCTGCACCACGCGGCGCGCAAAGCCCTGGCGCAGGCGGCTGGTGGTGGTGAAGTCGCGCGCCGACGGGCTTGAGGGTGCCCAGGTAGTGGTGTTGTTGGAGCAACTCATCGCTCTCCCCGGATTTCTTATTTAAATAAGTCGTTTGAATATAAATAACAAGATAGACGCCTTTACAAAATACATTATCATGTTACTTGACATAGTTATTATTGCCGCTACGCTTGCCCGACTGTTGAAACTCGAAACGCCCGATGAGACCGACGCTTGACCCGACTCCGCCCCCCGCGGCGGAGCGAACCCGCACCGAGGCCTGGCTCGAAACCGTGCGCCAACAGGTGGCTGGCCTTCGCTATGGCGTCGTCCAGATCGTCATCCACGACGCCCGCGTGGTGCAGATCGAGCGGACCGAGAAGATCCGCTTCGAACACCAGGCGCACGCCACCGAATGAAGTTCGCCCAGCCAATGACCACCACTCTGCCTGCTCCCGCCCCGCGGGCCACCGTCTCCGCTGGCCCGGCGGCTCACTGGGCGTCCGGGCTGCTGGCGCCGTTGGATCAGTTGGCCGCCAGTTCTTCCCAACTCATCGTCAACCACGGGCCGCGGTTCGAGGTCGGCGGCCGCAGCTACTTCCTGCCGTCCTATCTGTTCCTCGGTCCGCAGGATGGCGGTGACCCGCTGCGCCTCGGGTTGTTCGCCGGCGTTCACGGCGACGAACCGGAGGGCGTTCATGCGCTGCTGCAGTTCCTGCGGCTGCTCGTCCAACAGCCCGCGCTGGCCACCGGCTACCTCCTCTTCGCCTATCCCATCTGCAATCCCACCGGCTTCGAGGACGAAACTCGTTACACGCGGCGCGGCTCCGACCTGAACCGCCTCTTCTGGCAGAACTCCTCGGAACCGGAGGTGCGGCAACTGGAGGAGGTGCTAACCACCCACCGCTTCCACGGCCTCATTGCGCTGCACACCGACGACACCAGCGACGGGGTTTACGGCTTTGTGCGTGGCGCGACGCTGACCCAGCATCTGATCGAGCCCGCGCTGGCGGCGGCCGGCCAGATTCTGCCGCGCAACCGCCAACCGGTGATTGACGGGTTTCCGGCGCGCAACGGCATCATCCAACACGGCTATGACGGCGTGCTGGCTGCCGCGCCCGGGACCCGGCCACGCCCCTTTGAAATCACCCTAGAAACCCCCAAGGCCGGACCCGAATTCCTGAAACGGACTGCCCTGGTTGTGGCGTTGCAGACCATTCTCACGCAATACCGTCAGTTCATCGCGTTCGCTCCCAATCTGTGATCGCCATCGCTTCCAACGGCCGTGAGTTTTGGCCAGGGCATGAACCGGGCTTCACCTGCCATTGGAGGCTCAGCAACCGGTTTATCCGACATCCCGGCCGCCGGCCGGTACCGTCATCGCGCCCGACGCCGGGCCACGCATTAACGGCGGCGGAGTCGCCAAGTGGGAAGGCACGGCTTTGCAAAAGCCCCATTCGCTGGTTCGATTCCAGCCTCCGCCTCCAGTTTCCAACCATGCTTTTGCGTCCAGACCCCTGGAGCAAATCACCGCGAACCCATTACATCGGGCTGACCAGACCCCTGGAGGCTGAATGATGATTCCCCCAAAAACACGCATGAAACCTCGTCCTTCCGTTTCGAGTTCCAACGCCGTCCTGGCGGCGACCGCCGCCCTGGCCCTGGCCGTCCCGGCCGGCAGCCGCGCCGCCGACACCACCGCCCCGGCTGCGCCTCCCGCGGACGCGCCGGCCGCCGCGCCCTCACCGGCCGAGAAGCCCGCCCCGCTGCCCCTCCACCAGATTGAGGGCAACGGTGGCATCTTCTCCACCCTCTCGGCCTACATCGTCAATCCACCGCGCAACGGCGAGCCGATCGGGCGCCCCAGCGTTGGCTTCTCCTATGTGGACATCGGTCATGGCCAGAACTTGATCGCCGCCACCCTCACCGAATCGCCGTGGAAACGGCTCGAACTGGGCTTTGGCTGGAACCGGTTGGACCTCGGCGATCTGCCCCTGGCCATCAAGGAAGCCACCACCGTGAGCATCCGCAACCAGGAGGTGGACTTGTACAACTTCAATGCCCGGTTGAATGTGCTCAAGGAAGGTGAATTCGACACCAAATGGATCCCCGCCGTGACCGCCGGCGTCCATTACAAGGTAAACAATGGCATTGGTGACATTGACAATGATCTCGGCGGCGCGTTGCATGGCGTCGGCATCACCCATCACGACGGCGTCGATGCGACCTTATACGCCTCCAAGCTGCTGACTTTCCTGCCGCGACCGGTCCTGGTTGAGGCAGGCGGACGCGCCACCGAGGGCGTCTGGAACGGACTCGGCGGTTTCACCGACCATTACAGTTTTCTCTTCGAGGGCAATGTCGTGGTGTTCGTCACCGGCAGTCTCGCCCTCGCCGCGGAATACCGTCAGCAGCCGAACGACTACACACCGATCATGGCCGGCGGCAAACCGCTGGTCGGCAAATCCGGCGATTGGTGGACTCTCGACGCCGCCTACGTCGTCAACAAGCACTTTACGGTGGCCGCCGGCTACGGCCACTTCGGCGGCGTCTTGAACCACCAAGCCAATGGCGTCTGGGGCATCACCACCAAATACGAATTCTAATTGACCTGTTTGGGCGGGTGGGCTGGGCCGCAACCCTGACGTTCGCGCGCTGGTTCCTCCGCGCGCTTCAGACCCTTGGAAAGCCCCGCCCACCCACCTCTCATGCTTCACCATCGAACCGAAATGAGCACACGATGGCAACGACTCCGGGGGCTTTTCGTCCCTGCAAAATCGCGTCTGCCAGATCCTGATTCCATTCAATCCACCACCATCACCACCCCATCCACCCATCCCATGAGCACTCCAACCAAGGGCCTCAGCACGCTGGCGCTGCACGCCGGCCAGATACCCGATCCCACCACGAACGCCCGCGCGGTACCGATCTACCAGACCACGTCGTACGTCTTCAAAAGCACCGAGCACGCCGCGAATCTTTTCGCGCTCAGGGAATTCGGCAACATCTACACCCGCCTGATGAACCCGACCACCGATGTCTTCGAGCAACGCGTGGCCGCCATCGAAGGCGGCACCGGCGCACTCGGCGTCGCGTCCGGCCAGGCGGCCATCACCTACTCGCTGCTCGCGATCACGCGCCTGGGCGACGAAATTGTCGCCGGCAACAATCTCTACGGCGGCACCTACCAGCTTTTCCATTACACCTTCCCGAAGCTGGGCCGCACCGTGAAATTCGTGGACTCGCGCAACCCGGAGGCGTTCCGTCAGGCCATTACGCCCAAAACACGGGCCATTTACGTCGAAACCGTCGGCAACCCAAAACTCGACGTGCCGGACTTCGAAGCCATCTCCCGAATCGCGCACGAAAGTGGCATCCCGCTCGTCGTGGACAACACCATGGGCGTGGGCCTGGTGCGGCCGATTGACTACGGGGCCGACATCCTCGCCACCTCGGCCACGAAGTACATTGGCGGCCACGGCACCAGCATTGGCGGCGTGATCGTGGACGCCGGCCGGTTCAAGTGGAATAACGGCAAGTTCCCGGAGTTCACCGAACCCGATCCCAGCTACCACGGCCTGGTTTACTGGGACGCACTCAGCAATGTCCCGGGCCTTGGCAACGTCGCCTTCATCCTCAAGGTCCGCGTGACGCTGCTCCGCGACATTGGCGCGGCCCTGAGCCCGTTCAACGCCCACGAGTTCCTCCTCGGCCTGGAAACGCTCCCGCTGCGCCAGCGCCAGCACTCGGCCAACGCGCTGGAAATCGCCCAGTTCCTCAAAAACCATCCGCGGGTGAGCTGGGTGACCTATCCCGGCCTGCCCGACGATCCGAACCACGCCGTCGCCGCGAAGTATCTCAAGCAGGGCTTCGGCGGCATCGTTGGCTTCGGCATCAAGGGCGGCCTGGAAGCGGGGAAGAAGTTCATCAACTCGGTGAAGCTGTTTTCGCACCTCGCCAACATTGGCGATGCCAAGAGCCTGGTGATCCATCCCGCCTCGACCACGCACCAGCAATTAACGCCGGCCGAGCAGGCCGAGACAGGCGTCACCGCGGACTACATCCGCCTCTCGATCGGCCTGGAGGACATCGCCGACATTAAGGCGGACATTGACCAGGCGCTGCGAATCGCCACCGCTTAAGCATCCCTTCCAACCCGGCCGCAGGTGGAGCTTGACCCGCTTCGCCTGCGGCTTTTTCTCTGGCGGGTCCAGGCGCTCAACCATCAACCATCAACCATCAACCTGCTGCTGGTGGGAACGTCCCGTGCGAATCTCCCTTCGCTGGCGTCATCCATTACTCCCACCTCGCAATTCGCAATTCGCAACTCGCCGCTGGGGCGTCCTCGCGAACCGAGACACGAATTCCACCAACTCACACGAATTCGACGCTCGCACCTGCGCAATTCGAAATTCGCACTTCTACCTTCTACAGGTGGTTCTGCAACAGCGGAATGATCGAGACGGGAAAGGTAGTCACCCGGTCCTTGTCCGCCTTGCCCGACCGCACCGTGATCTGCTTCATCTCAAAGTCCACGTCCTTGACCCTCAACCGCAGCGCTTCCATGATGCGCAAGCCGCTGCCGTAAAGCAACTTCCCCACCACGCTTGATCCAGTCCACGTAGGTCCGTTCGGTGTGCAGGAAGTAGTGGTGCAACCGCATCACCTGCCGCACCCGATCCAAAAGCTTCGCCGTTCTGGCTTGACTGTCCATCCGGTTCCAAGGACTATTTGCCCCATGATGAACCTGATATTGCCGCCGGTCAAGAAGGTGTTAAAACCCCGCCAATATCACGTTATCAGGTCAAAATGACATGTTAATCAATGGTTAGGTGTCATTCTCGCATCGCATGAAAAAGTGTCTGCAAGAGATTGGAAAAGGTTATCTAGCAGCAATAGGAGCAGCCCTGCTACCATTGACGCTGGCAGCCATACCACAACTCCCAAAGTTGGTGTCAGGTCTTTCATTGTCAGATACAACGGTATTGTATATCCGAGCAGGGTTGGCATTGTTCGGTTTCGCGCTTCTCGCTTTTGTTGGCTGGAGTCTGTTTTTTCAGGCGCGTCGGAAGCTTCACTTGATTGAGAAGCAGTTGGCTGATGCTTTGGCTCATCCCCACCGTTTTCAAGATGATTGCACCCTCGACGAGACAGGAATGTATCGCCACAAAGCCAAGCCGGGCTTTTTTTGTGTGGCGTGCGCAGTTGAGAATAGAGAGTCGCCGATGATAGAGTCGTCAGATAAAGGCTGGGGCTGGAATTGTCCAGTAGAGAGCAAGCACTTCGTTCAAGGACCTGCTTACAAGCCTTACACACCCATAGCAGTCCGAAGTCCTTGGCATTTAGGCCCAGAAGATTTTTGACTATCACCATGACACCTAACAAGCTGGATGGAGCCCACGGCTGGCTACCCTTGGCTTCAGCGGATGGTTTTTGTTCGTTCATGGTTTGGTTTCGTTTCTTTGGTTTGTCCCCGCCAGCCGTGGCTCATCCGGGTCGTTGGGCGTCATGACAGCGCGTTCCATCATTACTTTCGTTGCTCTGCTTTCGCTGGGACTTGCAGCTACTGGCTGCGTATCTTCCCGGAAGCCCGTTTTTGACCTTGAAGGCAAGAGCGTTACGATTCCATTCGAGGTATCGGGCACATTTCTGAGGTTTGCAGGGCATCCAACGGTGAAGGCGATGATTAATGGAGTCACCGGGAGATTCATCATAGATACCGGAGCACCAGGGCCGATCTTGACCACCACAGCTGTGCGTCGCTGTGGAATCGTCACCTTCCCAAGTCGCAGTAGAGGCGCAGATATGTTCGGCGCGGTGTATCCACTCAGCCTGGCCACCAACATCACAATCCGGTTCACCCCACAGTTTTCCATCCACTACAAGGAGGTGCTTGTAAGCCCCGAACACGGTGATAATTTTGGCTTACTAGATTTCGGCACACTCCGTTCTGCGCATGCAGTCATGGACATGGGGCAGAAGACGATTACTGTGACTAAATGAAGCCCAACGAGCAGATGCACCGAACCCCGCGTTCGCGCTGTGGCTTGCAGGCGGGA
The DNA here is from genome assembly GCA_050012855.1 of Verrucomicrobiota bacterium. Lineage (GTDB taxonomy): Bacteria > Verrucomicrobiota > Verrucomicrobiia > Limisphaerales > J093 > JAJXZJ01. The sequence continues at coordinate 27,065 of JBEKGJ010000022.1, forward strand.
GTTTTCTGGGGCGGGGTCGGTGATCCTGGTCGTTAGGTGGACTCGCGCTTTTATGCTTGGCTGGCTCAAACAAATGCTCAATAGAGGACAAGAAGCTGCGCTGCCAGTTTCAGGCCAGAGTGCGTCGCCTTCTCAGGATGCTCCTTTCGCTGTCACTATTTCGGTGTGCAGTCCAGTCAGTAAGCCAGCACGATTTCGCTCGGCAGCACTCGCGCAGCTTTGGAAGCAGGTTGGCAGCATCTCGCATCCACAGCATCCATTTCTCGACCCGGCCTATTCACCCGGTTCGCTCATGCCCGCTGCTGATTTTTCGCCGTGGGTAGCCGAGCGGCTCGCCGCAGACGATTGGGATTCCATTTGGGAGCTTTTGGCTTTTATTTCCACCGACTCACAAATCACCGGGCTACGCCACACATTCCAGTCTTATGATTTTAGCAGGTTTGTCGAGGCAGAGCCTGCGCTGTTGCGCGAGTTACACGCGATTGCCATTCTCACCTACCGCATCCAGTGGACAGGACACGAGGACAGCCGGAGTTCACTCCTTGCGTGGTTATTCGAGCATTCTTTGGCCTCTTACCCGTTCGCCATCCACAAGGCGGAAATCGCGCACCTACTCGACGGCGCGAACAAGGTCATCTATCATCGCAATCACGAGTTCAAAGATATGCGACCGCCAGAGCCGATGCTGAGAGCAGACAGTCTCATTAGGCCGGAGCTACCAGACGTTTCGGCAGCCGGTCAGGCTCTGCGTAGTTATCCAGCTACGTTCAGGACTTGCATTACATATTCTCTGCACCGAGGGTCGCCCGTTCCGGGCATGATTCGGCCACAGTTGCAGGGTGAGTATGGACTACGGCAGTTTGGGTTATCCGACCGCCAGAATTCGCATTTTTTTACCCATTGCGGACTTTTCGAGGCTCCCGCAGATTTGAGCCTGCTCGCCAGTCGTCTTTCCAAGGACGAGCTTTTGCAGATTGCCGTGGCTCACGGCATCGAGGTTACTAAGTCGTGGAAGAAGGAGCGCATCATTCAGAGTTTGTTGAGCACCGAAGCTGCTCGTTCTACTATCGCTTCCAGAGCAGGAGACAATCTTGTGCAGCTTCGCTGCGATGTTCGCACAGCGTTTGACGCTTGGACAGCAAGAGTGTCGTCTCTGCGGAGTATTGCTCTATGTTTGTCTCGTGCATGAACCGTCCACCTAACACACCAAGGCATTGCCTTGAGCGAGTCGGCGAGCCTCAAGGCAATGCGTGGTTGAACGAGCCCGGTGGAACGGCACCGGCCTTGTAATTAGCTTTCCCTCCTCAGTCCGCCCCGACGGCCCGTGGTCGGGACTCTCTTGAAGAATCGCTGCAGGCAACAGGCGCTGCGCGTTCAGACTTGGACGGCGTGGGAGATTCGCGGCTCCCCGGCTTGGTCGTGGCGTCATTTCGCGCGCCTGTGCCTGAGCCGGGGCGTTCGCTCGAAGGGGGCTTGCGTCGGTAGCCGGTTTGTGCCACGTTGGAACCATGAAAGAGGCCGTGGTCAGAGCGCGCGTGGCGTCCGGGCTGAAGCGGGACGCTGAAGCCGTATTTGCGCAGTTGGGAATCAACACTACCGAAGCGATCCGCATGTTCTTGAGTCAGGTGAGGCTGCGGAGAGGGTTGCCGTTCCAGGTTTCAATCCCGGATAATCAGGACCTGTTGCTGCCTGGCGCGATGCGGCAGCGAGCGCTGGATGTCCTGTATGACGACCAAGCCGGGTGAAGTGTACCGCGTGGATCTGGGCCTGGGCGGCAAGGTCCGGTTGATGGTGGTTGTCTCGCGAGAGGATCGCGCTGCGCCCCGGGCGCTGAGTTTGTGTGTGCCGATCACCACGGTCTGCCGTCAGTCTCCGTACGAGGTGGAGTTAGCCGCCGCGGCCTTTCTGACGCAGAAGAGTTACGCGAACGTGCAGGGTCTGCAGGCGGTTCAGCACCATGAATTGCGGGGCCCCGTCGGGACCATTTACGGTGAACCGTTCCAGAAGATCCGCCAAGCGCTGCAGTATGCGCTGGAATTGTGACACGAGCGAACACACCAAGGCATTGCCTTGAGCGATCCGGCGTGCCATGCAGGGTGGCGCGCCCCTCTTGGATCACGGTGCCTCACTTGGAAATGTCAGCCGGGCTCGCCGATCAGCAGGTGGTCGAGTTGGCCGGTTCCGTCATTCAGCGGGCCGTCCGGCAATGGTCCATGCTCTCGGGCCTGCTGGCCTCGGCGGCGGGCTATTCTCCCCGAGCGGCCGGCCAGGTTCGCCGACAGCCAGCCGGTGGCGAGGCCGCGGTCTTGATTTACTGCGCCCGGGGCGGCGGTTGGTGCGAGGTGAACGATCGACGCCAGCCGGTTCACCGGGGCGACCTGCTGGTCCTGCCGCCGCAAGTCCCCCACGCCTATGGCGCACATCGCTCGAATCCCTGGACCATCCACTGGGTGCGCGCCCGGGGCAGTCGGGTGCCCGATTACCTGCGAGCGATGGGCGTGGATGCGGAACACCCGGTCCTGCGCCTCGGCGAAGACCTGCCGGTGCTCTCGCTCTTGAATGAAGTCCGCCAAAACCTCCAGACCGCACCGGCCCCGTGGAACGTCTTCCACGCCGCGCACACGCTCGGGCATCTGCTGAGCGTGCTCATTCAGCACCGGGGCGGCTTGCCGGACGAGTCCTCGCCGGGCGTCCAGAAAGTCGCCCGCAGCATCACCTACATGAGCGAGCATCTGCACGAACCACCCCGGGTGGGCACGCTCGCCATGCTCGCCGGCCTTTCCCCGGCGCATTTCAGCGTCCTCTTTCGCCAGCAGACCGGTTCCTCGCCGCACGCCTACCTGCACCTGCTGCGCATGCACCGGGCCGTGCAATGGCTCACCGGCACCGGGCTGAGCGTGAAAGAAGTTGCCGACCGGCTGGGCTACCGCGACCCGTTCCACTTTTCAAGGAAGTTCAAGGAGTTCAGCGGCGTGTCGCCCCGGGAGTACCGCGAGTCTCACCACGCGCCGGCGCCGTCCGGCAAGTAACGGTGATCCGGCGGGCAAATCGAAGGTTCGTCCATGCGAATCCGCGCTTTGTCCATTCGCTCTCCGACCCCGACGCCCTAACCTGTGCGTCGTGCGGGCCGGCCATCATCGCCGCCCGCCGGTTATGATCATGAAAACTTTCACCGAACTCGCCATCCCGGACGCCGCCGACCTGCGTTTCGGCCTCGCGTCGAAGCCGCTCACCACTCGCCGCGGGATGGCCCTCGGCGGCGGCCTCGTGTACCCGGAGCTGAATTTCACCCTGCCGACCATGTTCGTGAATGAGGCGACCCGGCCCGAGGTCCGGCAGCATTACCGCGACATGATCGCTGGGGCGCTCCGCCGCGCCGTCGAACTGGAAGCCCCCGGCGTGGTCATCGAATTCGAGACGCTGCCGCCGATGACGGAGAATCCCTCGTGGGGCATCGAACTCACCCGGATCCTGCTCGACGCCCTGGAAGAGGCCCACGCCAAGCGTGGCTTGAAGAGCGTGCTGCGCATCACGCCCAACGACCTACGCGAGATGGAACGCCCGCCGCGGATGCGCAGCGGCCGGTTCTACGAAGCCATGCTCCAGACGTTTGAAGGCTGCGCCGCCGCCGGGGCGGAACTGCTCAGCATCGAATCCGTCGGCGGCAAGGAGGTCCACGACGACGCGCTCATGATGGGGGACATCCGCGGCGTGCTGTTCGGCCTGACGGTGCTGGGCGTGCGCGACATGCGGTTTTTGTGGACCGCGCTGGACGGGATCGCCCGCCGGCACGGCGTGCAGGCCGCCGGCGACACGGCGTGCGCTTTTGGCAACACCGCGATGGTGCTCGCCGAGCAGCGGATGATCCCGCGCGTGTTCGCCGCGGTCGTCCGCGCGATTTCCGCCGTGCGCACGCTGGTCTGCTATGAATGTGGCGCCGTCGGCCCCGGCAAGGACTGCGGCTACGAAAACCCCATCCTGAAGGCGATCACCGGCTTTCCGATGGCGATGGAAGGCAAGACCGCCGCGTGCGCGCACGCGAGCCCGCTGGGCAACATCGCCGCCGCCACCTGCGACACCTGGAGCAATGAATCCGTCCAGAACGTCAAGCTCCTCGGCGGCATGGCGCCCACCTGCTGCCTGGAACAACTCATCTACGACTGTCGCCTGATGAACGAGGCCCAGGCCGACGGCCGTGACGCCGCGTTGCTCTTTCGCAAGTGGCTGGTTAACTCAGATGCGCGCCTCGACCCGCAAGCTTTCATCATCGCTCCCGCAAATGCCGTGGCCATCGCGCGAGCAATCGTCCGCGCGCCGGACGCCTACCACGCTGGCAAGGCGGCCGCGCTGACGGCGGTGCAACTCCTGCGCCACGCCCAACGCGACGGCGCGCTCCACATCACCCCGCGCGAACTGCCCTGGCTCGACCGCATCCAGCAGGCCGTGGAAACCACGCCGGACACCGAAGCGGAGTTCATCGGCGCGATGCTGGCGGAAGTGGACACGACCAAGTTCGTGGCCGGCGATTACGGGATTGGTTAGCCAGGTGATGCTTCTGGCCTTCGACACCTGCTGCACTCCAGGTTAACATCCGCGATGCCAGAAGCCTGGTCATCCATCCGGCCTCGACCACGCACCGGCAATTGATGCCGGCGGAGCAGGCCGACCCGGGCGTCACCGCGGACTGCATCCGCCTCTCCGTCGGCCTGGAGGACATCGCCGACATCAAGACGGACATTGACCACGCGTGGCGGATCGCCACCGCTTAACCACCCAAAAAACACGGCCGCAGGGGGAACTTGACCCGCCTTCACCTGCGGCTTTTTGTTTCCACCGCCACGCCGATCCGGCGGCGTTCGCGCACGCGCAACCTCGCGCGTTCTTCCCCAAGCCGATTTTCCCAGCGGCCGGACTTGCGAGAGCCGCATTAGCAGCTAAGCTGTGGCGGTTTCCTTCCAGCGGCCGATTGGAATAGTGGAAAAGCGATTCAATGTCCTGCCCGGGTTCGGGCTAACGATGGGTTACACGCTGCTCTATCTCAGCGTGATCGTGCTCCTGCCCCTTGCTGGTCTCCTCTTTCGCGTCCTGCACCTGTCCTGGTCCGACTTCTGGAACCTCGCAACCGCCCCGCGCGCCCTGGCCGCCTATCGGCTCACCTTCGGGGCCTCCCTCGTTGCTGCGGCCATCAACGGCGTCTTCGGCACGCTGCTTGCCTGGGTGCTCACCCGCTATGAATTCCCGGGCCGACGGTTTCTCGACGCCCTGGTGGACTTCCCCTTCGCGCTGCCCACGGCGGTGGCCGGCCTGACCCTCGCCAGCCTGTTCAGCGCGAACGGCTGGCTGGGACGCTTCCTGGTCCCGCTGGGCATCCGCGGCGCGTTCACCTCGCTGGGGATCGTGATCGCCCTCACGTTCATCGGCCTGCCCTTTGTGGTCCGCACCCTGCAACCGGTGCTGGCCAACCTCGAACGCGAGGTCGAGGAGGCGGCGGCGACCCTCGGCGCCGGCCGGGTGCGCACGTTCCTCACGGTGATCGCGCCCACGCTCCTGCCTGCGGTGCTGACCGGGTTCGCCCTGGCCCTGGCCCGCGCCATCGGCGAATACGGCTCGGTCATCTTCATCGCCGGCAACCGGCCGTTTTCCTCGGAAATCGCCCCGCTGCTCATTTTCATCAAGCTCGAGGAGTACGACTACGCCGGCGCGATGGCCCTGGCGGTCGTCCTGCTGGCAGTATCATTTTTGCTTCTCATCACGATCAATAAGCTCGAACGCTGGGCGGGCCGTTATCAGAACTGACGCATGGCCGGCACCCCAAAAAACCGCGGACGGGAGGCGCGCAAGTCGCAGCGCGGCGCTGAGGAGTCGCCGCTGGTGAAATGGACGCTCATTGCGATGGCGCTGGCGTTCGTGCTCCTGTTCCTGGTGCTGCCGCTGGCCAACGTGTTCGCCCAGGCGCTGGCGAAGGGCGGACGCCACGCCCTCGGGGCCCTGGCGGACCCCGACACGCAGGCCGCCATCCGCCTCACGCTGCTCGTGGCCGCGATCGCGGTGCCGCTGAACCTGGTCTTCGGCCTCGCCGCCGCGTGGGCCATCGCCAAGTTCGAATTCCGGGGCAAATCGCTGCTCATCACGCTCATTGACCTGCCGTTTTCGGTGTCGCCCGTGGTGGCCGGTCTCCTGTTCGTGATCCTGTTCGGACGACAGGGTTATCTCGGCCCCTGGCTGGACGCGCACGACCTCCAAATCCTCGTCGCGGTGCCGGGCATCGTCCTGGTCACCGTGTTCGTCACATTCCCGTTCGTGGCCCGCGAGTTGATCCCGGTGATGCAGGCCGCCGGCAGTGAACCGGAGGAGGCGGCCCTGACCCTCGGCGCCAGCGGCTGGCAGACCTTCTGGCACGTCACCCTGCCGTCCGTCAAATGGGGCCTGCTCTATGGAGTCATCCTGTGCAACGCCCGCGCGATGGGCGAATTCGGCGCCGTCTCGGTCGTCTCCAGCCACATCACCGGTCTGACGGATACCATGCCGCTGCGGGTCGAGAAGCTCTACCAGGACTACGACCTGGCGGCGGCGTTCACCGTGGCCAGCCTGCTGGCGCTGCTCGCGCTGGTCACCCTCGGCCTCAAAACGCTGCTCGAATGGCAGCAGGCCCGCGCCTACGCCCGCGCCGAACGCAGTCTGAATTCACCCGCCCCATGAGCATCGAACTGCGCCAGGTCACCAAACAGTTCGGCGAGGCGGTCGTCGTTAACAACGTCAGCTTCACCGTGCAGGAAGGCGAGCTGATGGCCTTGCTCGGTCCCAGCGGCGGTGGCAAGACCACCGTGCTGCGGATGATCGCCGGCCTCGAGATCCCGACCGCCGGCGACCTGTTCATCCGCGGCCGCCGCGTCAACGACATCCCGGTGCAGCGCCGCAATATCGGGTTCGTCTTCCAAAACTACGCCCTGTTCAAGAGCATGACGGTTTTTGGCAATGTCGCCTTTGGCCTGAAAATCCGGGGCTGGCGGCGGCGCGACATCGCGGCCCGGGTGGAGGAATTGCTGCAGGTGTTCGAACTGAGCGGCCTGGACAAGCGCTATCCGCACCAGCTTTCCGGCGGCCAGCGCCAGCGGGTCGCCATCGCCCGCGCCCTCGCCTCGAAGCCGAGCGTGCTGTTGCTGGACGAACCGTTCGGCGCGGTGGACGCGAAGATCCGCCAGGAACTGCGCGAGTGGCTCGTGCGCCTGCATCACGAGTTGAACGTCACCACCATCTTCGTCACGCACGACCAGGAGGAGGCGATGGAGGTGGCGGATCGGATCGTCATTTTTTCGCGCGGCAAGCTCGAGCAGGTGGGCACGCCGCGCGAGGTTTACGAGTCCCCGGCCAACGAATTCGTCGCCCGGTTCATCGGCGTCATGAACGTGCTCGACACCGAAGTGCGGCAGGGCTTCGCGCGGGTGCAGGAACTGGAGTTCCCCGCCCCCGACCGCGCCGACGGCGAGCGGCTCCGGATTGGCTTCCGGCCTTACGCCATCCAGATCTCCACCGACCTCGGACAATTCCGCTACCGGGCGGTGCTGCGGCACACCTTCTTCCTCGGCATCATGCTCCGGGTCGAACTCGAACTGGCCTCCGGCCTGATCCTGCGCGCCCGGATCACCAAGGAGGAATACAGCCGCCTGGGATTGGCGGAGGACCAGCAGATTTCGTTCCAGATCAGCCAGTACCGGGTGCTGGGAAGCGAATCCGCCCCCATGCCGCCCGAGGCCGCCGCCAGCTACCCGCCGCGCCCGGCCATCGCGGAAAACATCTGAACGGCCCGGCCTGGGTTGGGGCTTTGGTTTGACGGCCAGTCCGGGACAGCGTAGAACCTCCCGCAACGATGTTGCCGGCGACGTCTGACGTTTGTTCTTGTTCGCCCGGCCGGTTCCGGTCCGGTCCCGCAGCGCCGTTGACCCTTGAACGCCCATGAACCCGCCTCCCCAGCCCAAGTTCCGTCGAATCCTTCTCAAACTCAGCGGCGAGGCGCTGGCCGACGATTCGGGTGTCGGCATCGAGCCCGAGGTCGTCCATCGCATGGCCAAGGCGATCAAGGAAGTCCGCGACCTCGGCGTGCAGGTGGTCGTCGTGGTGGGCGGCGGCAACATTTACCGCGGCGTGCGGGGCAGCGAACGCGGCATCGAACGCGCCACCGGCGATTACATGGGCATGCTGGCCACCGTCATCAACGCCCTCGCCCTCCAGGACGCCCTCGAAAAGAACGGCGTCGCCACCCGCGTCCAAAGCGCCATCACGATGTCCCAGGTGGCCGAGCCGTTCATCCGGCGCCGGGCCGTGCGCCACCTCGAAAAGGGCCGCGTTGTCGTGTTCGGCGCCGGCACCGGCAACCCCTATTTCTCCACGGACACGGCGGCCGCGCTCCGCGCGAACGAGATCGGCGCCGAGATCGTACTCAAGGCCACCAAGGTGGACGGCATTTACGACAGCGATCCCAAGAAGAACCCGCACGCGAAACGGTTCGACCAGATCACCTACTCCGAGGCGCTCTCCCGGCGGTTGAAGGTGATGGACACGACCGCCTTCTCGCTGTGCATGGACAACAAGATGCCGATCATCGTGTTCGATTTCTCCGCCCCCCACAGCATCCTGCGCGTCGTGCAGGGAGAACCGATCGGCACGCTGGTCACGAGTTGACCGCCGCCCGCCCACCCGCTATACCGTCCCCAAGCACAACCTTGTTTCACGCCTATGACACTCGATGACAGCCTGCTCGAAGCCGAGGAGAAGATGGAGAAAACCGTCCATGTCCTGCTCAACGAATTTGCCGGCGTCCGCACCGGCAAGGCGTCGCCGGGTCTGGTGGAGAACCTTGTCGTGGACGCCTACGGCGCCCAGATGCGCATTCGTGAGCTGGCCGGCATCACCACGCCCGAGCCGCGCATGCTGGTCATCCAGCCGTGGGACGTCAACATGCTGCACCCGATCGAAAAGGCGATCCAGAAGAGCAACCTCGGCATGAACCCGGCGATCGACAAGAAGATCATCCGGCTCGTTTTCCCCGAACTCAGCACCGAGCGCCGCCAGGAATTCGTCAAAATCATCAAGAAGATGTCCGAAGACGCCCGCGTGGCCATCCGCCACATCCGCCGCGACGCCCTCGAACACCTGAAGAAGACCGGCAAGGCCGGCGGCGTGACCGAGGACGAGGAGGAACACGCTGAGAAGGAAGTGCAGAAGATCCACGACCAGTACATCGCCAAGATTGACGAGGACCTCGCCAGGAAGGAAAAGGAAATCCTGACCGTGTGATGGGTCACAGTTCCGGCAGCGGTTCCCTGAAAATAGCCCACGGCTTCAGCCGTGGGTTCCCGTCCGGTAAAATGCAAGAGTCCCGCCAGGGACGAAAGAGCCGTTCGGTCGTCCCTCGGGGACTTTTCTTCTTCTCGTGGCGTATTTACCCAGCCTTGAAAGGTTGGGCAATTTTCATGCCCGTCGGCGCCACCGAACTTACGCCTTTCCCGCTGGCGCGCCCGAGGTTGAACGCCTGCACGTTCGCGTCGTGCAGTTTCTCCGCAAGATTCGCCCGCAACGCGGCCAGCCAGTGTTCCTCGGCGATGGGCAACTGGCGGCTGAGGACGCCAAGGAGCGCCACGTTCAGGCTCTTCCGGTTGAGCAGCAAATCGGCACTGACCGCGTCCGGCAGGATCAATCCCCCACCCTCGCGCAGGACATGCCGGTTCGGCTCGACCTGGTCCGGCGTGAGAATGACAAGAAAATCCGCCTCGCCGGCGGGCACCATCGGGCTGAACACGCGCGCGCCGAACCGCACGTCGCTGCTCACCGAACCGCCGCGCTGGCTCATGCCATGCAGTTCGCTTTTCTTCACGTCGAAGCCGGCGCGCACGGCGGCGTCGGCGAGAATGTCGGAGGCCTTTAGCACGCCCTGGCCGCCGAGGCCGCCGAAGACAATGTTGGTCACGGGAGAGTCACTCATGGGAAATCACTCCAATGGACAACCGCGTGGCTCAGGCCTGCACCGGCTCGCAGGCGGTGGCGCACTTCTCGTATTCGCGCAATTGTTTGGCGATGAGAATGCACGGTCGCCGCGCGATGATCAGGCAAAGTTCGCCGCTCGCGAGACACTCGGAAATCAAGCGCTCCAGCTCAGGCGAGCCGGGCCGCGGTTCGACGACGTGGACGCGTCGGATGCCGAGGGCGCGGGCCAGGTCCTCGAACACGAGTTTGTTCGTGGGTTTGTGCTCCAGCGAGCGGCCGGTGCCGGGATGTTCCTGGTGGCCGGTCATCGCCGTGGTGCTGTTGTCGAGAATGATCACGACGTGGCCGGTGGACGGCGGGTTATAGACCATTTCCACCAGGCCGGTGATGCCACTGTGGACGAATGTGCTGTCGCCAATGACGCTGACCACGCGGCGCGCCTGCTCCGGCGGCAGCGTGTGGCGCAGACCGAGCCCGACGCCGATGCTCGCGCCCATGCAGACGCAGGTGTCCATGGCGTTGAACGGCGGCAGCACGCCCAGCGTGTAACAGCCGATGTCGCCGCTGACGATGCAGTCGAGCTGGTGCAGGATTTCGAAGACCGCGCGGTGGGCGCAGCCTTCGCAGAGTTGCGGCGGCTTGCCGGGCTGCGGCGCGGGTTCGGGCGAGGTGTTCCCCGCCAGGATGCGCCGCACACGGTTCACGTTGAGTTCGCCGAAACGGAACATCTCGGGCTTGGACTCGACGGCGAGGCCGACGGCGCGCAGGGCGTCCGCCAGGTAAGGATCGCCTTCCTCGAGCACGACACAGCGTTCCACACTGGCCACAAACCGCGCGATCTTCGCAAGCGGCAGCGGATGCGTGACGCCGAGCTGCAACACGCGGGCGTCCGGCGCGGCCTCGCGCGCGTGCATGAAGGCGATGCCGGACGTGATCAGGCCGAGCCGGGCGTTGCCGGGAGTTTCCTGGTTCAGCGGCGAGGTTTCGTTCCACGCCGCGATCTCCACGAGCTTCTCGCGCAACCGGCGATGGGCCGGGCGCGCGTGGGCCGGGATCATGACCCGGCTGCGGACATCGCGCTCGTAATGCGGCGCCGGCGCGGCGACCGCGGGCGACCGCGGCACCACGATGGTCTTCGAATGGCAGACGCGGGTGGTAATGCGGTAGAGCACCGGGATGTGCCAGCGCTCGGACAGCTCGATCGCGGCGAGGAAGAAATCGTAGGCCTGCTGCGAATCCGCCGGCTCGATCATTGGCAGTCCGGCCGCCACCGCGTAACGGCGGTTGTCCTGCTCGTTCTGGCTCGACGCCAGGCCGGGGTCATCGGCCGAGACGACGACCAGTGCGCCGGTGACGCCCGTGTAGGCGACCGTAAACAGCGGGTCGGCGGCGACGTTCAGGCCGACGTGCTTCATGGTGGCGAGGGCGCGCGCGCCGGCAAACGCCGCGCCGATGGCGACCTCGAGGGCGACCTTCTCGTTCGGCGACCACTGGGCCCGGCCGCCGAGGCGCGCGAATTCCTCAAGAATTTCGGTGGACGGGGTGCCCGGATAACCGGCGCCGAGGGCGATGCCGGCGTGCCGCGCCGCCAGCGCAATCGCTTCGTCCCCGCTCAACAACAATCGTTCGGTCTGACTCATGGAATCCGACCGGCGCGGAAGGGTTTCGGTCTTCGCGGCCGGCCACACAGCGGCACAGCCTGCCAACCCGCGGTCGCCACGGCACGCTCTTTTTTGATTCTTTCCCACTTTCCCAGGCAAAAAGTGGCGCCCCGCAGTCATTTCTTGAATTTCGCGCTTGATCGCCGTCACGTAAGAATGCTTTATGCGGGCGTACACACATATGCATCCGATTCTCTACTCTACCATTGTCGTTCTCTACGTGTTGGTGATGCTCGCCGTGGGCTGGTGGTGCATGAAACGCACCAAGTCGGTGGGCGATTTTTTTCTGGGCGGGCGGACGCTCGGCCCTTGGATGAGCGCCTTCGCCTACGGCACCACGTATTTCTCGGCGGTCCTGTTCATCGGCTACGCCGGCAAACTGGGCTGGGGGTTCGGCATTTACACGATGTGGATCGTGCTTGGCAACACGCTGGTCGGGACGTTGCTGGCGTGGCTGGTCCTGGCGGGCCGGACGCGCGACATGACGGCGCGGCTCAACGCGATCACGATGCCGGAGTTCCTGCGGGCGCGCTACGGCGGCACGGCCCTGCAGGTGATCAGCGCACTCGTGGTGTTTGTGTTCCTGGTGCCGTATTCGGCGTCGGTACTCATGGGCCTGAGCTACCTGTTCGAGATGACGCTGCACATTTCCTACGAAAGCGCGCTGTACCTGCTGACGGCGCTGACGGCGGTGTACCTGGTCATGGGCGGCTACTTCGCGGTGGCGCTGAGCGATTTCATCCGCGGCATCATCGAGTTTGCCGGCGTGCTGATCATGGTCTATTTGCTGGCGCACCGGCCGGAAATCGGCGGGTTCGTCCAGGCAACGCACGAACTGCTCACGAATCCCGCGGCGGCCCCGGGCCTGGCGGTCGCCAAACAACTCGGCGCCGGCAGTTGGCTGGCGGTGACCGCGCCCGGCTGGCTGACGCTGCTGGCGCTGGTGCTGATCACGAGTTTTGGTCCGTGGTCGCTGCCGCAAATGGTGCAGAAGTTCTACAGCATTCGCGACCGCAAGGATGTGACGCGGGCGATGACGATCGCCAGCGTCTTCGCACTGTTCATGGCGTTTGGCGCGTATTACAGCGGCGCGCTGACGCATTTGTTCTACGGCCCCAAGCTGCCAGCCGAGTTGATCGGACCCAAGGGCCCGATCTGGGACAAGATCATGCCGCACTTCATCACCACGTCGGGCCTGCCCTGGGCGCTGGTGATGGTCATTGTGCTGATGGTGTTTTCCGCCTCCATGTCGAGCCTTTCGTCGCTGGTGCTCGTGTCGAGCTCGGCCGTTGCGATTGACATCTACGGCGCCTTCGTCAACCGGCACGCCAACCCGAAACAGACGATGGCACTGCTGCGGACGCTGTGCGCGGTGTTCGTCGGCGCGTCGCTGGCCATCGCCCTCAAGAAACCGGCGGTGATTGTGAACCTGATGATCATGTCCTGGGGCACGCTGGCGGGCGTGTTTCTTGCGCCATACGTGTATGGTTTGTTCTGGCGGCGGACGACGCGGGCGGGCGTGCTGGCGGGCATCGGAGCCGGCCTGGCCTGTGCGTTCGTGCTGTTCCCAACCTGGGGACCCGACGGCGTGCCGCTGGCCGGCGCCATTACAATGTTCCTGCCGCTGGTGGTCGTGCCGGCGGTGAGCCTGCTGACGAAACCGCCGGGCCAGGAGATCATCGCCAAGGCGTTTGGGGATAACGTAGCCGAGCCACCGCCAACGGGCGCGTAGCGGCAAACGGCAGTTTGCCGCCAGATGGCGGCCTGTCTGCGTTCGCCCAGGCAGGCGGTCAGCCGATGCCACAACGCCTGCCTGTTCCGATCGTCTGCATTGTGCTGGTGAGCTGGTTCCATGCTCATCCCAAGCAAGGGAGATCCATCAAAAGAACGGTCCTTGGCGTGCCGGGGGACGAATATCGGTCCCGGTCAGACGATTTCAACCGGCGCTGCGTAGCGGCAAACGGGAGTTTGCCGCCAAATGGCGGCGGTCTGCCGACCGCCGCTACGCCTGGCACCGCGGCCCTACCGTGGCGCGGACGATCTGGCTGGCTCGTTCAACCACGCCTGGCCTGGAGGCTTGCGGACTCGCTCAAGGTAATGGCTTGGGCTCTTTAGACTCTTCTGAGTTCATGTGCGCAAGCTCCGAAGGTGCGGAATAGGAAGACGCGATCAAAATCAGTAGCGTACCTATGCGTCAGAACATCGTTATCGAAATACACCGTGGAATGCAATCCATCGGTCCCTGAAAGAATCAGCAGCCAGAGCTTGTCTGCTTTCTTCCTGTATTTCGGAACAAGCCGGTCCTTCTTACCGATTATTCCTTGAACGATTGACGAGGAAGATTCTGGAATGACCGATGCGTAAGGCACGGACCAGTACGGAGTCGTGAGTTTCGCGTTATGAAGGATCATGATCGCATCGACGCCCTTCTCGCAAAGCGATTTCGACAAGGATTCGGAATCGAATTCGACGTAAGGACCCGACGGTGGGATACGATGCGATACGAAAGCGAACAGTTCTTTCTTCAGGGCGGTTCGCTGCCTGGGCTTGAACAGCGCATCATCACGGTATATGTGAACGGACACGTGGACTGGTGTGACCCTGGTTTTGAGGTGTTCTTCTCTCAGTTCACTAGCCAAGCGGCTGCGATATGCCTCCGCGGCCTGCGGCGGCAGACGCCCAGCAGTAGGAAAGAAAAAGCGAGTTAGCTCGATACCGGTAAGGATACCAAGCACATCGCAGAGAAAGTCAGGTCCCTCGGAGTCAATTGGTTTGAGTCCTTGGAACTCTGGCATGAGCTTGAGGAACTCCGACAGGTAATATCGTTCGTCGTCCTTATTCACGGCGCTTGCTGTGATGATTTTGTTAGCCCTTCTTCAATCCATCGCTCTTGCCTTTGGGTGCTTCGCTACGAGCCCTCGTCGCTGCAGCCTTCAGACCTGCCAACCGCCACTTTCGCCGTAGTGCCAAGTCTCTCTGCCTGCGGCTCGATGCCGCCTTCTTGCCCGCATCCTTCATGCGCTTCGCCCACTTCACAACTCTCGGCCTGTCCCTCATCTCTCTGATCGTCTCGGTCGAGATAATGTCTAAATCGTGCATCTTATGGCATGTCGGGCAGAGAATGACAAGATTATCGGGGACATTGTTGTGACGCTGGCCGTCGAGGTGAGCGACCTCCAAAACCTCGATGATGCCGAAGCCACAATGAGCACAATAAACGCGGTCGTGGTAATGCTCCAGGGCGAGCTTCCGATAGTTGATGCGCTTCATACGCGGGGACCGCGGACAGGGCTAACAGGTATCAGGCCAAACGCGGGTTGTGCCTGGCCCGCGCAGATTCGGTCCGGTTCGTGCAGGCATGGTCACGACTGAACGTGATTCCGGGCAGAAAGTCAAGCCAACTCGTGGCCTGGTCGTGGCCTGATTCGCCTTGCCCGGTGGGGCGAGCGCCCGTCTGCGTCCGCACGGGCAGATGCGACGCACAGGCAGGTCCGCGCGAGCCGTCCCTCTCCCGCAACTCGCCTCGGTCCTCCTGCGGTCGTTCCGCTCTCAACCATCAACCATGAACCTGTCTGCGGCAGTTTGCCGCCAGTTGGCGGCGGTCTGCCGACCGCCGCTACGACGGCGGCTTGTGCTGGCCGGCGCGGGCCTTTAGCCAGTTCCAATCGGTCAAATTGCTTTGGGAGTAGCCACCGCCAGTGCCACCCTTGACCGGCGGTCGCAGCGTGTCCGGGGCCAGCCAGCGGTGACTCTCGACATGGCTATCGGCGAAGTGAATGCTGGCGGCCCCGTTGTGATACGACGCCGGCAGGTTGATCCACGGCTTCGTGTCCCAGGAGTTCACGAAAAACCCGTCGTTGATGGAGTCCGGGTGCTCATCGATGAAAACAAACGTCTGCGATGGCTGGACCAGGTCCGCCACTTTATAAATCTGGACGTAACCGGGATTGAACTGGTCGAGCGCCAGGTCGGGGTCGCCCACGAGCGAGTTCATGGACATGCTGCGGATGCGCGGCCCGCACGCCGCCACGGACTTGTCCGACGGGCATTTGTAAATCGCGGTCGAGTTGACGAACGGAAAGAGCTTGCCGTTTTGGATGAGGGCCACGTTCGTGTTGTCCGGCGTGCTGAGCCAGTCCTCGACGTTGTTGACCCAGCTCTGACGGTCGGCGGTCGTCTGGACCCGGGCGTGGTTGTTGACGAGATAATCCGAGAAATCGTCCGAGTAGAACACCCAGCCCAGCCCGAGCTGGCGGAGGTTGTTGATGCAACCGACGGACTGCGCCTTGGCCTTGGCCTTGGCGAGCGCGGGCAACAGCAATCCCGCCAGGATCGCAATGATGGCGATGACCACCAACAATTCGATGAGGGTGAAAGCCCGCTGCCTCTCAGAGCTACCGCACATAAGAGGGGATTTTGCCGGCAGCGAAGCCGGCTGCCAAGCGGATTCGGCCGGAGGCGGTATCGTGATCTGGTGGGGGGGCCCCCTGCGGATGGCGGATGGCGGATGGCGGATGGCGAGAGAACTGATTGGCTCCCACCAGCCCGTTCACAGGGTTTCCGGGGTCAGATGATCCGTCGCGTCCTGGAACAGCTCGCGCACCTTCCGGGAGTAGAGATAGCGGTGGATTTCGAGGGCCGCCTTGCGCGCGTCGCGCACCGCGTGCACCACGAGGCTCGGGCCGCGCACCAGGTCGCCGCCGGCGAACACGCCCGGCAGGTTGGTCATCTGGCGGGGATCCACGATCACCATGCCCTGGTCGTTGATCGCGATCTGGCTGAGGTCGCTGCCAAGTGGAAACGGCTTGGGCTCGAACCCGAACGCGACCAGGATCACGTCCGCCGGCACATCGAACTCGGTGCCCGGCATCGGGGAGGGCTTGCGCCGGCCGGTGAGGTCGGGCCCGCCCAACTGGGTCCGCAGACAGCGGATACCGCTGACCTTGCCGGCGGCGTCGCCGAGCACCTCGGCCGGCGTGGCGAGCCAGATGAAGCGCGCGCCTTCCTCGACGCTGTTCTCGAATTCGCGGCGGCTGCCGGGCAGGTTGGCCTGGTCGCGGCGGTAAACGCAGGTGGTTTCGCGCGCGCCGCTGCGCATAGCCGTGCGGAGACAATCCATCGCCGTGTCGCCCCCGCCCAGCACGACCACCCGCCGGCCCGCGACAACGATGGGCGGGGTTTCGAGCGGCACCTCGGTGGCATGCTGGATGATGAACGGCAGGGCGCAATGGACGCCCTCCCGCTCCGCGCCCGGCACCGTCAGCAGCCGCGACTGCGGGGCGCCAAAGGCCAGGAAAATGGCGTCGAAGTGCGCCCGCAACTCGGCCAGCCGGACGTCCTCCCCGACGGTGGTGTTGAGCTCAAAGTTGATGCCGCGTTTGCGCAGCATGGCGATGCGCCGCGCCACCACGGATCGTTCAAGCTTGAACGCCGGAATGCCGTTCACCAGCAGCCCGCCGGGAATGGCCTGGGATTCGAAGACGGTGACCTCGTAGCCGCGCTTGGCCAGTTCGTCGGCGCACGAAAGGCCGCCCGGCCCGGAGCCAAGGATCGCGACGCGAAACCCGTTGGGCGGCGCAGCGGACACGTCCGCGGTGCCATAGGCGAAGGCGTACTCGTTGAGAAAACGTTCGATCGCGGAGATGGAGATGGGTTCGGACTTGCCGTTCAAGATGCAGGCGCCCTCGCACAAACGGTCGGTCGGGCACACGCGGGCGCAGATTTCCGGCAGGTTGCTCGTGGACCGCGTGAGCGCCGCGGCCTCCATGAACTGGCCTTCGGCCGTGAGCAGCAGCCATTCCGGGATGCGGCTGGCGAGCGGGCAACCGGCGACGCAGGACGGCTCGGGACAAAGGAGGCAGCGGCTGGCCTGTTCACGGGCGGTGGCCTCGTCGTAGGAGCCGTAAACTTCGAGGAAATCAGCGACGCGTTCGGCGGCGGCCCGTTTCGGCGGGGCGGAGCGCGACACCTCGAACCAGGCGTGCTGGGCCTTGCCAGGGATGGGCGTGGTTTCGTTCATCGTCGTCCGCAAATCGCGGGCTGACTCTGGCACGCGGCCCGGCGTGCGGCAAGCGGCGATTCCGCGGGGTGCTGTCCTGATTCCAGCTCGCGGTGCGGCGCAATCAGAGTTCGCTTCGTTTGGAGTTCCGCCTTCAGGCGGCCCGGTCCGGCTGAAGCCGGATCTCCAAACTCCGTTCGATGGTCGAAATCAGGACACTGCTTTCGGCGGCGGGTTCCCGGCGCCGAAGGCGAGCGCCACCGGCGCGCTTGCCAAGCGGCTTGGCGGCGTTGTTAAATCCCCGTTGTGTTGCAACAGCAAACCTTGCGTGACCCCGTGCGGCTGGCCGGTGTGGGGCTGCACAGCGGCAACCGGGTGAACCTTGCGTTTCTCCCGGCGGCCCCCAACTCCGGGATCCGGTTCCGCCGCGTGGACCTCGAGGGCCAGCCGGAAATCGAGGCCCGTCTCGAGAACGTGGCCGAAACCAACCGCTCGACCACGCTGGCCAAGGGCAATGCCCGGATCCAAACCGTGGAGCACGTCCTCGCCGCCCTTGCCGGCCTGGGCGTGGACAACGCAATCGTGGAGGTGGACGCCCCGGAACCGCCGATCATGGACGGCAGCGCGCGGGACTACACGCGGGTGCTGGACGGCGTGGGGATGTTGCCGCAGGGCGAACCGCGTGACGTGGTCAGTGTGGCCGAACCACTCGATTTCTCCGCCGGCGAAACCTTCATGTCCATTTTTCCGAACGACCGGCTGCGAATCACCTGCACGAGCGCCGACCGGCTGGGCCGGTACACGCAGTTTTTCACGGTCGAGGTGACCCCCGAAACCTGGCGGCGGGAACTGTCGGCCGCGCGGACTTTCTGCTTCTTCGAGGAACTCGAATTTCTGGTCAAAAACGGCCTGATCAAGGGCGGCAGCCTCGAGAACGCCGTCGTCATCCGCGACGACGCCGTGCTGACCAACGAGCCCCTCCGCTACCCCGACGAATTCGTCCGGCATAAGATCCTCGACATTCTCGGCGACCTCTATCTGCTCGGGCGCCCGCTGGTCGGGCATGTCGTGGCCGTCCGCCCGGGGCACGCCACGAATTGCGAACTGGCGCGCCAAGTTGCGGCCCAGGGCCGGAAATCGCTGGTGGCGATGCAGGCCTTCACGCCACCGCCCACGGCCGTCACCTCCGAGGGCAACCCGCTGCTCGAATCGCCGGTTTCTGACGGCGCCACGCTTGACATCCACCAGGTGATGAAGGTGCTGCCCCACCGCTACCCATTCCTGATGGTGGACCGGATCACCAAGATCGAGGGCAACCGGATCGTCGGGCAGAAATTCGTGACGATCAACGAGCCGTTTTTCCAGGGCCATTTTCCCGGACACCCGATCATGCCGGGCGTGCTGCAACTCGAGGCCATGGCCCAGGTGGCGGGCATTCTGACGCTGAAGCGCGCAGAGAATGCCGGGAAACTCGCCTATTTCATGTCGGCGGAGTCGGTCAAGTGGCGGAAACCCGTCCATCCCGGGGACGTCCTGACGATTGATGTCGAACTCACCAAGGCCCGCGGCAAGATCGGCCGCGCGCAGGGCCGGTGCCTGGTGGACGGCGAGGTGGTCAGCGAGGCCGAGGTCACCTTCATGCTCATCGCGCCCTAGCCCGCCGCCGCCCCCATGATTCATCCCACCGCCATTGTCGATTCACGAGCCCGGATTGGGACCGGCTGCGAAATTGGCCCCTACTGTGTCGTCGGCCCCGACGTGAGCCTGGGCGAGAGTTGTCGCCTCCATTCCCATGTCGTGATTGACGGCCACACGACCCTCGGACGGGACAACGAGATTTTTCCGTTCGCCTGCCTCGGCCTGAAAACGCAGGATCTGAAGTGGAAAGGCGGCGTCACGCGGACGCAGATCGGCGACGCCAACACCTTCCGCGAATGCGTCACCGTTCACAGCGCCACGAGCGACGGCGAGACGACCGTGATCGGGTCGCACAACCACATCCTCGCCTACTGCCATCTGGCGCACAACGTGGTGCTCGGCAACCACATCATCATGTCCAGTTATGCCGGCCTCGCCGGACATGTGGTGGTGGGGGACCACGCCGTCCTGGCGGGCTACGTCGCGGTGCATCAATTCTGCCGCATCGGCCAGATGGCGATCATCGGCGGGTGCTCGAAGGTGCGTCAGGACGTGCCGCCGTTCATGCTGGCTGACGGCAACCCCGCCCGGGTCCGCACCATCAACAAGGTGGGGCTCGAACGCAACGGCCTGCCCGAGGCCACCCAGGCCGCGCTGCGCCAGGCCTACAAGGTCCTCTTCCGCGACGGTCTCAACCTCGCGAACGCCATGGCCCGCATCGAGGCGGAACTGCCGGCCCTGCCCGAACTGGCGCACCTGGTGGCCTTCGTCCGCACCAGTGAACGCGGCATCTGCCGCTGAGTCATGGTGCGAGTCAATTCGTCGTTGAAGGCCGCCGCGTGGCTGCTGCTCGCGACCCTCTGCTGGTCAGTGAGCTTTACGGTGATGCGGGCCCTGGTGATCGTCCAACAGCGCGCCGTGCCCGGGGCCGGCACCTGGTTCATCGCCAACTGGTGCGTGGCGCTTCGTTTCGGACTCGCGGCGCTCGTCGTGCTGCTCTGGCAGGCGAGGTCCCTGTCGCGGCTCACCCGTTCGGAAATCGCCCAAGGCGCCGGGCTCGGCTTTTTCGGGGCCGGCGGGCTGGTCCTCCAGATGGACGGCCTGGCCTACACGTCCGCCTCGACCTCCGCGTTCCTGACGCAATGCTACTGCCTGATGATCCCGCTGTGGGTGGCGATCACGGCCCGCCGATGGCCACCACCGTGGGTCGCGCTCAGTTGCGTCCTGGTCGTCGCCGGCGTGGCTATCCTCGCCGGCGTGGACTGGAGCACGTTCCGACTTGGTCGGGGCGAACTGGAAACGCTCCTGGCCTCCGTGCTGTTCACCGGCCAGATTCTCTGGCTGCAGCGAGCCGACTACACCGGCAATGACGCCAATCGTTTCTCGCTCGTCATGTTCGTGGTCATGGCCCTGGGCAGCGCCGCCGCCGCCGCCACCAGCCGCCACGCCCCGGGCGACTGGCTGCGCGCCTATGCGACGCCGCCCACGTGGGGGTTTCTGGCCGTGCTCGTGGTCATCTGCACCCTCGGCGGTTACCTGCTCATGAACCGCTGGCAAACCCACGTCACCGCCACCGAGGCCGGGCTCATCTATTGCGCCGAACCGGTCTTTGCCAGTGCCGCCGCGCTCTTCCTGCCCGCCTGGTTTTCACGCTGGGCGGCGATCGCCTACCCCAATGAACTGCTCACCCGCAACCTCGTGGCCGGCGGCGGATTGGTTCTCCTGGCGAACGTCATCCTCCAGCTCGCGCCGGCCGGGACGACCGCGCCGCCGGTCGCGCCAGCCGCCGGACGGCAACCGGCAGACGGTTCCGTGCTGCCCGATCACCGGTAGTGTCCCAATCTGGACGGAGCGCGGCTGTGTCGGAGACCAGCCGCAGCGGTTTCGGCCGGCTGCGGCTGACGCTTCGCGCACAGCCGCGCTCCGGGAAACGGCAAATCAGGACATTGCCGGATCACCCCGCCGCTTGACAAAGCCGGGCCAAGTAACGAGAACGTGTCCGCTCTCCGGCACCCCCGGCGCCGCACACCGATGCAACCAACCATCAGAGATGTCGTCAAACTGCTCAATCTTTCCGAGCGGACCGTTTACCGCTGGAACAGCGAACGCGCCCGAACCCCGTGAACTTCAAATCACGAATGCATGGCGAACTTCAACTTCCAGCGGCTGCGTCCAAACCGCACGCGGCGGAGGCGGCGGAGGGCCGGCAATGACGATCGGTACGATGCTGGTGGCGGCCGCGGGGGCCATCCTCCTCAGCTTGCTGGCGTCGTTGCGGGCGCCCCGCTGCTGGCTGGCGGCCCTGCTGACGAGCAGCCTCACGGCCCTCGCTGCCGCCGCCTGGGTGTTGGCCATCGGGGACGCGTGGGAATGGCGCAGCGCGTGGCTCCTCGGCGGCCAAAGCGTGCATCTGCGGCTGGATGGGGTGAGCGCCCTGTTCCTGGCCTTGCTGGCGCTGGTGGGCGGGGCCGGCGGCGCCTATTCGCGGGAGTACTGGGCGAAAGCGGCCCATCCCATTTCCGCAAGGCGGGGGCGGTGGTGGTGGAGTGCGATGCTGCTGTGCATGGCACTCGTGTTGCTGTGCTCGAACGGACTGCATTTCCTCATTGCCTGGGAGTTGTTCGCCCTGTGCGCCTACTTCCTGATCACCCTGGATGGGCGGCGACGCGAAGTGCGGGCCGCCGGCTGGCTTTACCTCGCCGCCTCCCACGCCGGCACGCTGGCGTTGTTCGCGTTTTTCTCGCTGCTGGCCGCCCGCACCGGAAGCTGGGACCTGGGACCGATGCGGGAACAAGCTGGGTTGGCGCCGTTGTTCTGGCTGGCGCTGTTCGGTTTTGGCGTGAAGGCAGGTCTTTTTCCGCTCCACATCTGGCTGCCGTCGGCCCACGCGAATGCGCCCAGCCACGTCTCAGCCATCATGTCAGGCGTGGCCATCAAGATGGGCATCTACGGCATCGTGCGCTTCAGCGGTTGGTTGCCGTCGCCGGCGGCGGCGGGTTGGACGGTGACCGTGCTGGGCGTGGTGAGCGCGGTGCTCGGGGTGGCGTTCGCGCTGGGCCAGCACGATCTCAAGCGATTGCTCGCGTATCACAGCGTCGAGAACATCGGGATCATTCTCCTGGGGATTGGGTTCGCGATGGTGGCCACGGCGCACGGCCAGCCGGCCTGGGGCGCCCTGGCGCTGGCCGGCGGTTTGTTGCACGTCTGGAACCATGGTCTGTTCAAAGCACTGTTGTTTCTCGGCGCCGGATCGGTCCTGCACGCCACCGGCACGCGCGAGATGAGCCGGCTTGGCGGGCTGTGGCGGGCGATGCCGTGGACGGCTTCGTTGTTCGCACTCGGCGCGGTCGCCATTTCCGGATTGCCGCCTCTGAATGGGTTTGTGAGCGAATGGCTGGTTTATTTGGGGATGTTCGAGGCCGTCAACCAACCGGGCGCGGCGGCCGTGGCGGCGATGCCGGCCATCGTGCTGCTGGCCATGACCGGCGCGCTGGCGCTGGCTTGCTTCGTGAAGGTGTGCGGCGTGGTGTTTCTCGGCGCGCCGCGTTCCCCCACGGCCGAACACGTCCATGAATGCGGCCTCTGGATGCGCGGCCCGATGCTGGTCCTGGCGGCCGGTTGTGTGGCCATCGGCCTGGCGCCGGTGGTCTTTTGGCCAGGCGTGCACACGGCGGTGGTTGCGTGGCGGGGCACGTGGGCGGACGTCCCGGCGCCGGAATCGTTGACGACGCTCGGCCTGGTTCACGTGGCCTTGGCCGTGGCGGCGGGCGCGGGTGCCGTCTGGCTGTGGCGGCGGGCGCACCGGGGCGGTTGGGTAAGGGCCGGGACCTGGGACTGTGGTTACGCAGCGCCCTCGGCGCGGATGCAATACACGGCGGGATCGTTTGCCGGTATCATCACGGAATGGTTTGCGTGGATTCTCCAGCCGGAGAAACACGAGCATCGGCCGGAAGAAACGTTCCCCCGGCGGGCAGCCTTTGAAGAGCACACGCCGGAAACAGTGCTGGAGCGGGTGATCGAGCCGTGCGCGCGGCGGGTGATGTGGGTATCCGGAGTGGCCCGGCGGCTGCAGCACGGGCGGACGCACGCCTACATCCTTTACTTGATTTTCGGCCTGGCCGCGGTGGCGGCCATGACCCTGGCATGGAGCCGGTGAAGGCAGACAATCCCGAGCCGGGAGACATAACCAATTATTGACCCGACATGTACTTGAATTTGGTGGAGCTGGCCGAGTCATTCGGCGTGGCAGAAAAAGTGGTTGCGGATTGGATTCGCGACGAGGGGCTGCCGTGTGTGCCCGATCGCGGGCGGTTGCTGTTCGACCGGGCGCGGGTGGCCCACTGGGCGGCCGCGCACGGATTGACCGCGCGGGCCGGCTTCCTCGCTCCCGAGAACGGGGCCTTCACGAGTGGTTTGGCGCTGGCGCCGATGCTGCGAACCGGTGGAATCTGGCGCGCTGTTCCCGCGTCCGGCGTGACCGCCATCCTCGAACGGATCATGGCGGCGTTGCCGGGCGTTCCCCAACCAGTGCGCGCGTTGCTGGGGCAACGATTGCGTGCCAGGGGCGGCATCAATTGGGCGCCGGTGGGCGGTGGTTTCGCGCTGCCGCACTTCAGCTCGCGGGTGACGTTGGGCCGCGACGCCGGCATGGTCGCGCTGCTCCTGTTGCGCGAGGCGCTCCCGCTGGCCGAACCACCGTCCGATGGCACCGCGGTGACGCGGCTGTTCTTCTTCATCCCGCCTTCGCCGCGGGCACACCTAGACACGCTGGCCCGGCTCAGCCGCGCGGTCGCGCAGGGGCCGCTGCGTGACTTGGTGGAGCGAGGCGCGCCGGACGAGGAACTTTTTCAGGCGCTGGCGGCCGCCGACGCCTTGGGCGGCACGGAAGGCAAGCACGAAAACCACTCATGACGATGGGTCTGCTCATTGTGTTCGCCATCCTCGCCGGGGCGGCCGCCGCGCTGACGGTTGTGGGAGCGCCGGTGGTTGGGGGGAACGCGCGATGACCTCGATTCTTGAATTGCTCGTCCGGCTCGCCGTGTGGCTGCTGTTGGCCCCGCTGCTGCCGGGCGTGATCAACAAGGTGAAGGCCTGGGTGGCCGGGCGGCGCGGGCCGCCGGTGCTGCAACTTTACTACGACCTGGCCCGGCTGTGGCGCAAGGGCGTCGTGGTGAGCACGCTGGCCTCGCCGGGGTTCATCGCCGGGCCGGCCATCGCCTGGGTGGCGGTGCTGGCGGCGGCGTTGCTCCTGCCGTTGGGGCCGCTGGGGGCGGCGCTGAGTTTTCGCGGCGACGTCATCCTGCTGGTTTACCTGCTGGCGCTGGCCCGCTTCTGCACCGCGTGGGCGGCGCTGGAAACCGGCTCGGCCTTTGAAGGCATGGGCGCGGCGCGCGAAGTGAGCTACGCCGTGCTGGCCGAGGCGGCGGTGATCACGGCGGTGCTCACCCTGAGCATGCAGAGCGGGAGCCTGGTGCTGAGCGTCATGCTCACCCCTTCGGCCGGTCCCGGTGCCGTGCTGTTGGCCGTCGGGCTGTTCACGGTGTTGCTGGCGGAGAACTGCCGGGTGCCATTCGACGATCCGAACACGCACCTCGAACTGACGATGATCCACGAGGTGATGGTGCTGGACCACAGCGGGCCGCCCTTGGCGGCGGTGCTGCACGGGGCGGCGATGAAGCTGCTGCTGTTCTCCATCCTGTTGGTGCAGGCAGTGCTGCCGGTGGGGGAACTTGCGCCGGTCACGGCGGCGGGGACGCTGATCGCGGCCGTGCTGGTGGTGACCGTGGCCGTCGGCATGGTCGAGTCGTTGCTGGCGCGCGCCGCGTTTCGCCGGGTGCCGTTGCTGCTGACGACGGCGTTTCTGCTCTGTGTGTTCGCGTTGCTGGTGGCGTGGAAAGGCGGCGCGGCGTGAGCGACCTCCTTAATCTGCTCATTGGGCTGGCGATGGGCTTGAACCTCGTCGCGCTCGGCACCAGCCGGCTGCCGTCGCTGATCCGCGTTGCCGCGGTGCAGGGCATGGTGCTGGGGACCATGCCGCTGGTGATGGAATGGGACGAACTGCGCGTGCTGGTGCTGGTGGTGGCGGCCGCCACGGTGGCCATGAAGGGGCTCGTGATCCCCGCGCTGCTGCGCCGGGCCATGCGCACGGCCAACATTGACCGCGATCTTTATCCCCTGATCGGGTTCGTGCCGTCGTTGCTGCTCGGCGCGGCGGGCATGATCGGCGCGGTGGGGCTGGCGCGCCGGCTGCCCCTGCTCCCCGAGCATCACGAATCGCTGCTGGTGGCCGGGGCGCTGGCGTCCGTGCTGACGGGCTTGCTGCTGCTGATCGGGCGGTCCAAGGCCATTTCGCAAGTCTGCGGCTACCTGATCCTGGAAAACGGCATTTACCTGTTCGGCTTGCTGCTGATCCATTCGACCCCCTTGCTGGTCGAGGGCGGCATCCTGCTGGACCTGACGGTGGCCGTGTTTGTGACCGGCATCATCGTGGACCGCATCCAACGGGCGTTCGACTCG
This sequence comes from Verrucomicrobiota bacterium, assembly GCA_050012855.1. Classification (GTDB taxonomy): domain Bacteria; phylum Verrucomicrobiota; class Verrucomicrobiia; order Limisphaerales; family J093; genus JAJXZJ01. The sequence continues at coordinate 52,859 of JBEKGJ010000022.1, forward strand.
CTTGACACGCGGAAACTGACGGTGCTCCGAGAATGAACGAACTGCTGTTAATCCTCGTGCCGCTGGGGGCGGCGGGAGCGGCGGCCCTGTGGCCCCACGACCGCACGCGGCCGTGGTTTTTGCCGGCGGCCGGGCTGGTGCATGCGCTCCTGGCGTTGGGGCTGCTGCTGCGTCCGCCCACCGCCCCCTTCCTGCCGTGGCTGGGCTGCGATCCGCTGGCCCGGGCGATGTTGCCCGCGGTTTCCCTGCTGTTCCTCGGGTGCGCGTGCTACGGGGTGCCCTACCTCCGGCTGCGGACGGAACGTCCCAACCGCGTCTTTGTGGCGAGTTTCCTCGCGGGGCTGGGCCTGATGAGCGCGGCGCACATGGCGCGGCACCTTGGCGTGCTGTGGATTGCGACCGAGGCGCTCACCTTGTCCTCCGTGCCGCTCCTGCATTTCAACAACACACCCCGCGCCTTCGAGGCGACGTGGAAGTATCTGCTCGTCGGCGGCACCGGCATCGCGTTCTCGCTGCTCGGCTCGTTCTGCCTGGGCTATGCCTCGCTCTATGGCGGCGGGGCCGGCGACCTGACGTTCACGGCGTTGGTGGCGCAAGGCACCGCCCTCTCCCGGCCGTGGGTGTTGATCGCCTGGGTGCTGCTGTTGGTCGGCTACGGCACCAAGATGGGCCTGGCGCCGATGCACGCCTGGAAGCCGGATGCCTACGGCGAAGCGCCGGGCATCGTCGGGGCGATGCTGGCCGGCGGGGTGACCACCGTGGCCTTCACGGCGGTGCTGCGGGTGCGCGCGGTGGTCGAAGCCGCGGGGGCCGGCGTGGTCGCCAGCCGGACGCTCCTGGTCATCGGCTTGTTCTCGACCCTCGTGGCTGCGCTGTTCCTGCTCTCCGCGCGCGACTTCAAACGGATGCTGGCCTATTCGAGCGTCGAGCACATGGGCATTCTCAGCCTCGGCGCGGCGCTGGGCGGGGTCGGTCTGTGGGCGGCATTTTTTCACGTGTGGAACAACAGCATGACCAAAGGCGCGCTCTTTCTCACCGCGGGCAATCTCCGCCGCGCGGCCGGCGGGCGGACCATTGACGAAGTCAGCGGCATGTCGGTCATCACCCCGCGCTCGGCGGCGCTGTTTGTGGCCGCGCTGTTCGCGGTCACGGCGTGTCCGCCGTTCGGACCGTTTTTCAGTGAATTGCTTATCGTGAAAACCGCCTTCGCCACCAGGCACGGCTGGGCGGCAGCCGGCTTTCTTTTCTGCCTGCTGCTGGCGTTTTTCGGTCTGACGCGGGTGGTGTTTGCCATCGTGTATGGCCGACCGCACCAGGCCGCGCGCGACCTGGACCCGCGGTTCCGGGAAACCCTCGCCGTGCTGGCGCCCCCGGCGGGGTTCCTGCTGCTGGCGCTGGGACTGGGCCTCGCGACGCCGGAAGTGCTGCGCGAGGCGTGGACTGCGGCGGTTCGGCAACTTTCTTCCACGCCATGAACCGAACCACCCCTTTGGGCCTGCTGACCAACGGCGCCGCGCTCCCCTGGGCCGAGGTGCCCGAGTGGCCGTTGCCCGAGTTTCTCCGCAACGTCGGCGCCGAGCTGGAGCGCGGCGAACGCCTCAGCAGTCTCTTCGGGGTGCCGGAAGGCGGGGCGCTGCGACTTGTCGCCGTGCTGGCCTTCGACGCCGGCAACACGCTGGCCGTTGGCCGCAGCCAACCATTCTCCGGACCGTTTCCCGCGCTGACCGCCGCGCACGCCCAGGCGCATCTGTTCGAGCGCGAAATCTGGGAACAGCACGGCGCCGTGCCCGAGAACCATCCGTGGCTGAAGGCGGTGCGCCAGGACCACGGGGCCGGCCCCGCCGTGGGCGACTTCTTCCGCGTGGACGGCCGCGAGGTCCACGAAGTCGCCGTGGGGCCGGTGCATGCGGGCATCATTGAGCCGGGGCATTTCCGCTTCCAATGCGCCGGCGAGGAGGTGCTGCATCTGGAAATCGCGCTTGGCTTCCAGCACCGGGGCATCGAGGAAGCCCTCGCGGGCGGCCCCCACCGCGCGACGGTTTATCAGATGGAAACCGTGGCGGGCGACACGACCATCGCCCACGCCACGGCCTATGCCAGCGCCTTGGAAGCCCTGGCGGGAATGGAAGCACCGTTGCGCGCCCAATGGCTCCGGGTCATCGCGCTTGAACTGGAGCGGTTGGCCAATCACACCGGCGACCTCGGCGCGCTGGCCGGCGACGTGGCGTTTCTGCCGACCGCTTCGGCCTGCGGCAAGATTCGCGGCGATTTCCTCAACCTGACGGCCCTGCTTTGCGGCAACCGGTTCGGACGCGGCCTGGTCCGCCCCGGCGGTTGCCCGCAGGATGGCGCGCCCGAACGCCTGGGCCAACTCCGCGAACGGCTCGAGACGGCGCTGGCCGAAGTCCAACGGGCCGCCGCGTGGCTGTGGGATGCGGCATCGGTGCGGACCCGCTTTGAGCACACGGGCCACCTGCATCCGCAGCAGGCGGCCGAGATTGGCCTGGTCGGTCCGGCCGCGCGCGCGTGCGGGCTGGTGCGCGACGTGCGCTTCGACCACCCGGCCGGCTGGTTCCGCCTGGCCCAAGTGCCTGTGTCGGTCTGGCCGGACGGCGACGTTTTTGCCCGCGCCCGGGTGCGCTGGTTGGAGATCCAACGTTCCGGCGAATTCCTGCGCGAGCAGTTGGACGCCGCGCCCGAAGGCGAAACGCGGTCGGCCCTTCCCGCGCTCGCACCGGACACCCTGGCGGTGGCGCTCGTGGAAGGCTGGCGCGGCGAGGTCTGCCATGTCGCCCTGACCGGCGCGACGGGCCGGCTGCGCCGCTACAAGATCACCGACCCGTCCTTCCACAACTGGATCGGGCTGGCGCTCGCTCTGCGAGGCCAGGCCATCTCGGACTTCCCGCTGTGCAACAAGAGTTTCAACCTGAGCTATTGCGGCGTTGATCTTTAGCGTCACCCGCCACCCTATGTTCCTCCACGACGCTTTGCTGAATCGTTTGCAGCGCGGTTGCGAAACGATGGCCTATCCGGCCGGCGCGGCGCCCCGGCTGCCCGACCGTCACGGCGGCGCGTTGCGGCTCGAGGCCGCGAAATGCCCCGCCGGCTGTGCCGCGTGCGTCGCCGTCTGCCCCACCGAGGCGATTACGCGCCCGCCGCCGCAACCCGTCGCGCTCGATCTGGGCCGCTGCCTCTTCTGCGCCGAGTGCGTCAAGGCGTGTCCCACCGGCGCCATCACGCAAACGGGCGACCATCGCCTGGCGGTGCGCCGCCGCGAAGACCTCAGGCTGGGCGATGCCGGCCGCGAACAGGTGCGCCTCACGACCGCGCTCGACGAGAACCTGCGCCGGCTCTTCGGTCGCTCGCTGAAGTTGCGGCAGGTCTGCGCCGGCGGCTGCAACGCCTGCGAGGCCGATACGAATGTGCTCGGCGCCATCGGCTGGGATCTCGGCCGGTTTGGCATCCAGTTCGTGGCCTCGCCGCGCCATGCCGATGGCCTGCTCATCACCGGGCCCGTGACGAAGAACATGGAACTGGCGCTCAAGAAAACCTACACCGCCGTGCCGGAGCCCAAGATCGTGATCGCGGTGGGGGCTTGTGCCATTGCCGGCGGCCCGTTCATCGGTCACCCGCAAGTGAACAATGGCGCTGGCGCATTGGTGCCCGTGGATTTATTCATTCCCGGCTGTCCGCCCCATCCGCTGACGATTCTCGACGGGCTGCTCCGCTTGCTGGGGCGGTTGGAAGAGTCGGAACGAAAAACCTAGATGAACATGAACGAGCTCCCGGCCCCGCTGTTGACTTCCGCCCTGTGGGCCTATGTCGCAGGGATGGTGGGAGCACTGTTGTTTCAGCGCGCCGAAAAGCTGGCCAATGGCATCGGGTTCGGGCTGGCCGCGGCGGGCGGCGTTTGCGGTGTCTTCTCCTTCACCTCCGCCCTGGCCACGGGCGCGGCCACAGCCAACCGATCCGTCGAGTTCTTCCCTTCCCTGATTCCCTACGTGCGGTTCAGTATCCACGCGGACGCGCTGGGCTGTTTCTTTGGCCTGATCGTCTCGCTTCTGGGCGTGGCGCTCTCGATTTACTCGCTGGGTTACGCCCGCGGTTATTACGGAAAGAAGAACGTGGGCGTGCTCGGCGCGTTCTTCAACCTGCTGCTGCTGGCCACCACGCTGGTGTTCCTGGCTGACAACGCCTTTTTCTTCCTCATCGCCTGGGAAATCATGGCGCTGTCCGCCTATTGCCTGGTCAGCTTCGAGCACGAACGCGAGGAAACCCGCAACGCCGGCGTGCTGTTCTTCATCATGTCCCACATCGGCACCGGCTGCCTCATCCTGGGATTTCTGCTCTTGTCCCAGGCGTCCGGCAGCTATGGTTTCGAGAGCTTCCACGCGCTCGGCGACACCATGTCCGTTGGCCAGCGGAACGTGGTGTTTCTGCTCCTCCTGTTCGGCTTCGGCATCAAGGCGGGCATGGTGCCGGTGCATATCTGGCTGCCGGCCGCGCATCCGGTCGCGCCCAGCAACGTCTCCGCCCTCATGTCCGGCGTGCTCATCAAGACCGGCATCTACGGCATCACGCGCGTGGGCTTCGATTTCATGGGCACGCCGCCGAACTGGTGGGGCGTGACCGTGCTGACCCTCGGGACGTTGTCCGCCGTGCTGGGCGTGCTCTTCGCGCTGATGGAACACGATCTCAAGCGGCTGCTGGCCTACCACAGCATTGAGAACATCGGCATCATCCTCATGGGCCTGGGCGCGGCGCTGATGTTCCAGCACTCGGGCCGCCCGGGGCTGGCCGCGCTGGCGTTGATCGCAGGGTTGTATCACACCATCAACCACGCCGCGTTCAAAGCGCTGCTCTTCCTCGGCGCGGGCGCGGTGCTGCACGCCACCCACACGCGGAACATGGAGGACATGGGCGGGCTGGCCAAACGGATGCGGTGGACAGCGCTCTTCTTCCTCGTCGGCGCGGTAGCCATCTCGGCGCTGCCGCCACTGAACGGGTTCGTCAGCGAATGGCTCACCTACCAGTCCCTGCTCCAAGGCTTCGGCACCACCACCAGCCTCATCCGGCTCATGTTTCCGTTGAGCGGCGCGATGCTGGCGCTCACGGGGGCGCTGGCGGCGGCGTGTTTTGTGAAGGCGTTCGGCATCACGTTCCTGGCGCAGCCGCGCAGCAACCACGCCCGACACGCGCACGAAGCGCCGTTCCCCATGCTGCTGGGCCAGGGGATTCTCGTGGCGGCGTGCGTCTTCCTCGGGTTGTTCCCGACGGTCTTCCTGAAGCTGTTCGACCCGGTGACGCAGCAATTGACCGGTCAGCAATTGAGCCGGCAACTTACCGTGGCCCACGGCCTGGTGCTTTCGGGCGGGGTGACACAAGGCGGCACCGTTTCGACCCTGGGCATCACGCTCATGCTCCTATGCCTCCTGCCGGTGCCGTTGGGACTGTGGCTGGTTTTCGCGCGCCGGTCCAGGACACGCATCGCCCCGACCTGGGACTGCGGCCAGCGCGATCTCACGCCGCAGATGGAATACACCGCCACCGGTTTCTCGAAACCACTGCGGATGATTTTCAAGGCGCTATTCCGTCCGCGTCGTGACGTGCAGCGCGAATACGACTTCTCGCCTTACTTCACCACGACCCTCCGCTTCGAAAGCCACGTCGAGGAACTGTTCCAAACCCGCATCTACCGCCCGCTGCGGTGGCTGGTGCTGCACGCCTCGCGCCGGCTGCGCGCGCTGCAAGCGGGCAGCCTCCAGGCTTACCTCATCTACATTTTCGTCACGCTGTTGGCGCTGCTCCTTTTTGCGCTATGAACCCCGGGCAAGTCCGAAATCCGAATGCCGAAATCCGAAGGAAGCTCGAAACCCGATTCCCGAGCAGGCCGGCGGGCAAACCCAATTTGAACTTCGGGCTTCGGGCTTCGGGCTTCGGATTTGCCGGTCGAACGAAGGTCAAGGAGGGCGTATGAATCTGCCGGCTCTCGTGGTTCAGCTCCTCCTGCTGCTCGTGCTGGCGCCGCTGCTGGGCGGAGTCATCAAGAACTGGAAGGCCAGGCTGCAAAACCGGCGCGGCCCGCGCCCCTGGCAGGTCTATTTCGACCTCGCCAAGTTCCTGCGCAAGGACATGGTCATCTCCGAGCATGCCTCGTGGGTCTTTTCCTTCGCGCCGTACGTGGTGTTTCTCAGCGCGCTGCTGGCGGGCCTGATGGTGCCGATGGTCAACCTGCCCGCGCCGTTGCGCCTGTTTGGCGGCGTCCTGGCTGTGGTCGGCCTGCTGGCGCTGGGACGCTTCTTTCTCGCGCTGGGCGGACTTGACCCGGCCAGCGTCTTCGGCGGCATGGGCAGCAGCCGCGAGATGACCATCGCCGCCATCGCCGAGCCGGCCATGATGCTGGCCATCTTTACCGTCGCCATCACGGCCGGGTCCACGGACCTGAGCCAGATTGCCTTGAGCACGCAGAGCGCGACCGGGAAACTGTTGAACCCGGCCCACGTGTTGGCCTTCGCGGCCCTGTTCGTGGTGCTGCTGGCGGAGACCGGACGCATCCCGGTGGACAACCCGGCCACCCATTTGGAACTGACGATGATTCACGAGGCGATGCTGCTCGAATACTCGGGCCGCTACCTGGCGTTCATGGAATGGGGCGCGGCCATCAAGCAACTGGTGCTGATGACGCTGCTCGTGAACGTGTTCTTCCCGGTCGGCCTCGCGGGACCGGGGGCCGGGACGGCCGCGCTGGGCCTGAGTCTGCTGGCCTTTCTCGCCAAACTGCTCGCCCTGGCGGCCGCCGTCGTGCTGGTCGAAACCACCAATGCCAAACTGCGCCTGTTCCGCCTGCCGGACCTGTTGAGCGCGGCGTTTGTGCTGGCCACGCTGGCGCTGCTCTCCACGTTCCTCTTTCACTGAACATGAACCCACCCGCGGCAACGGACGTCGGGGTGCAGGCCATCACCCTGATGGCGGCGCTGATGCTCGTGGTGCAATTGCTCATGATTGCCCAGCGCCGGTTGCTCACCAACATCCGCCTCTTCGCGATCCAGTCACTCCTGCTGGCCGGCATCGCGGCCGTGGTGGCGTATCATCACCACGCCAGCCACGTCTATGTCGTCGCGGGGCTGACCCTGGTCGGCAAAGTCATCTTCCTGCCGTGGCTGCTGAACCGGCTGGTGCATCGCATCCACATCCATCAAGAAATCGAGCCCCTGCTCAATAGCCCCGCCTCGATGCTCATTTGTGGCGGGCTGACCTTGCTCGGCTACGTCCTGGCCCGGCCCTTCACCGCGCTCGAACGGCTGGGCAACAACACCCTGCCGGTGGCCCTCACGCTCCTGCTCACCGGCTTCTTCCTCATGATCAACCGGCGCAAGGCGCTCACCCAGGTGCTGGCCCTGCTGACGGTGGAAAACGGCATCATGCTCGCCGCCGTGGCGCTCACCACCTACGGCATGCCGCTGGTGGTCGAACTGGGCATTTTCTTCGACGTGCTCGTGGCGGTCATGGTGCTGGGCATCCTTGTCTATCGCATTCGCGAGAATTTCGCCTCGGTGGATACGAGCAAGTTGAACCAGTTGAAAGGCTGAGATGTTGCTCCTGACGCCCATTTTGCTCGTGCCGGTGCTGGCGGGTCTGCTGTGCCTGGTGGTGCGGTCGCCGCGGGTGATGGCGGCGCTCGGGGTGCTGGCGTTCAGCGCCACGCTCGGACTGGGCCTTGCCCTGGTCCAGCAGGTGTTGGCCCGCGGCGTGGTCACCGAGTGGCGTGAGTTTTTTTCCGCGGACGCCCTCAGCGCCTGGATGGTGTTGCTCATCTCGGTCGTGTCGCTGGCGACCTCGCTTTACGCCGGGCGCTACTTCCGGCGCGACGTGGCCGCCGGCACCGTGACGCCGGGCCGGGTGCGCGAATTCTTCGTGCTCACGCCGCTGTTTGGCGCCGGCATGTTTCTCGTGGTGCTGGCGAACAACCTCGGCGTCATGTGGGCGGCGGTGGAAGGCACGGCGCTGTCTTCGGTGCTCCTGGTGGCGCTCTACAACCGGCGCAACTCGCTCGAAGCCGCCTGGAAATACGTCATCCTCGGCAGCCTGGGCCTGGCGCTGGCCCTGATGGGCACGGTGTTTGTTTATGCCGCCGCCTGCAAAAACAACCCGCAGTCGCTGCCCAGCTTCAACTGGTCCTATTTGATGAGCGTGGCCGGCCAGCTCGACCCGCATCTGCTCAAGCTGGCCTTCGTGTTCGCGTTCGTCGGCTATGGCACCAAGGCCGGTCTCGCGCCCATGCACACCTGGCTGCCCGACGCGCACAGCGAGGCGCCGTCGCCCACCAGCGCCATGCTCTCGGGCGTGTCGCTCAAGATCGCGCTCTACGCCTTGCTGCGGTTCCACATTCTCACCACCACCTGCCTGGACTCCGGGTTCAGCCGCTATTTTCTCCTGGGCTTCGGGCTGTTCTCCATGTTCCTCGCCGCGCCCTTCATTCTGGTGCAGAAAAACCTCAAACGGATGCTCGCCTATTCGAGCCTGGAACACGTCGGCCTCATCTGCACTGGCTTTGCCCTGAACTCGCCCGTGACCATTTTCGGCGCGCTGCTCCACATGGGCTATCACGCGCTGACCAAACCGGTGCTGTTCTTCGCCGCGGGCAACATCCATCAGACCTTCCACTCGCTCGAATTCCGGGTCATCGGCCCGGGCGTGGGGAAGGTGCTGCCGGTCACGGCGCTCTTGATGGGATTGGCCGCCCTCGCCGCCGTCGGGCTGCCGCCGTTCGGACTGTTCCTGAGCGAACTGACCATCATCAGCGGTGGCATCGCGTCGCAGCAAACAACCGTCAGCGTGCTGATTCTGGTGGCGCTGCTGGCGTCGTTCTGCGGCATCCTGCAACAACTCACCCGCATCCTGCTGGGCGCCCGCAAGCCCGGCGACCGCGCCAGCGACGCGCGCCGCCTGGACGGGGTGCCGGCCATGGCGATGCTCCTGGGTGGATTGCTGCTCTTCAGCGTGTGGCTGCCCGCGCCGCTGCTCGAATTGTTGCACCAGGCGGCGGGCATCATCGGAGGCAAGCCGTGAACCTGGCGCACGTTTCCAACGACCTCCAGCCCGCGGTTGAAGAAATCACCCGGCGCTTTCAAGGCCGGTTCGACGCCTGCGTCGCCCCGCGCCTCAACGAAGTTTATTTTCATGCCCGCCTGGAGACGGTCGCCGGTTTCTGCGCCCACCTGTATCGCAACTGGAACGCCCGCCTGGTGAACGTGTTCGCCGACGACGCCCGAGCGGACGCCGGGGTGTTCCATCTCTACTACGCGATGGCCCTCGATGCGGCGCACGGGTTTCTCATCCTGCGCGTGCCGGTGGCCGCGGCGATGCCGGAGTTCCCGTCCTTGGCCAACGCCATTCCCGCCGTGAACTGGCAGGAGCGCGAAGTGCAGGACCTATTCGGTTTGAAGCTGATCGGCCACCCCAACCCGCGCCGTTGCGCCCTGCACGACGACTGGCCGGAGGTTTATCCGCTGCGCAAGGACTTCGATTTGAAGACCGTGCTGCCGCCGTTTCAGGGCGAACGCCACAAGTTCCGCCAGGTGGAAGGGGAAGGCGTGTTTCAGGTGCCCGTGGGACCAGTGCACGCCGGCATTATCGAGCCGGGACACTTCCGGTTCAGCGTGGCCGGCGAGCCGGTGCTCTACCTCCAGTTGCGCCTGTTCTACACCCACAAAGGCACGGAGAAACTATTCGAGCATCTGCCCTTCGCGCATGGCGTCCGCCTGGCGGAGAGCATTTCCGGCGATTCCAGCTTCGCCCACGCGACGGCCTTCTGCCATGCCGTCGAGCGCGCGGCGGGCGTCGAAGCACCGCCCCGCGCCCGGGTGGCGCGTTCCGTGTGTCTGGAACTGGAGCGTCTCCACAATCACCTCGCGGACATCGGCGCGATTTGCACGGACGTGGCCTTCGTCACGGCGAACATGCACGCCCTGCGGCTGAAGGAGCGAATCCTGCGCATCAATGAACACCTCACCGGCAACCGTCTCCTGCGCGGCATGGCCTGCCTGGGCGGCGTGCGCTTCGACTGGGACGCCGGCCAGCTCCAAGCCCTCACCGAACTGGTCGCGCAGTTGCGGCCCGAGTTCGCGTCGCTCGTGCAGCTCATCGAAGACTCCTCGTCCACCCTCGACCGCTTGGAAACCACCGGCCTGCTCAAGCCCGAAGTAGCCCGCGACCTGGGCATCGTCGGCATCGCCGGCCGGGCCTCCGGTTTCGACCACGACCTGCGCCGCGATTTCCCGCACGCCGCCTACGACCAGGTGAAGGTCAAGGTGCCCGTGTATCGGGTCGGCGACGTGAAACACCGCCTGCAGGTGCGCGTGGACGAAGTGCGCGAGTCCTTTTCGCTCATCGAGCAGTTCACCGCGAGGCTGCCCGGCGGCCCCTTGCGCGCCGAAGTGGGCGAGGTGCCGGCCAACCGCGTGGCCCTCGGCTACGTCGAAGGCTGGCGGGGCGAAATCTTCCACTGGATTCGCACCGCTCCGGGCAACCGGCTGGCCAGGTGCAAAATCAAAGACCCGTCGCTCCAGAACTGGCCCGCACTAAGCGAAGCGATTCTGGGCAACATCATCCCCGACTTCCCCGTCGTGAACAAGAGCTTCAACCTGTCGTATTCCGGAACCGACCGCTGACCTATGTTTGGCATTCTTGGCAAAAGCCTCGCCACCGGCATCGTCACGACGAGCTACCCCGTTACCTCGCCCGACGTGTCCGCCCACGCCCGCGGCCGCCCGGAGATTGACTGGGCCAACTGGAAAGACGCCCGTCCTGCTGCCGCTGTTTGCCCGACCGGCGCCATTTCGTATCAGGACGCGAACGGTCAGCGGGTCGCCCGGTTCGACCTGGGCAAGTGTGTCTTCTGCGGCCTCTGCGCCGACGCCGACCAAGCCATCCGCATGACCAACGTCTGCGAATGTGCCGCCCGCCACCGCGACGACCTGGTGACCAGCGCCAGCTACGGCCTCAAGACCGACGGCATCCACGCTGGTCTGGTCGCGCCGCCCGTCACCGCCCAATCTGGGTCGGGCACTTCCTTGCCCTTGCCGGGCCGATCGCTCGAAGCTCTCGGTCAACAAATCGAAGAACGCGCCCGCCAAATCTTCGGCCGCTCCCTGCACATCCGCGAAGTGGACGCCGGCTCCTGCAACGGCTGCGAAGTGGAAATCAATGGCCTCAACAGCCCGGTGTACGACGTGGAGCGCTTCGGCATCCACTTCGTCGCCTCGCCGCGCCATGCGGACATGCTGCTGGTGACGGGACCCGTCACGCGCAACATGGAACTGGCCCTCCAGAAGACCTACGACGCCACCCCCGACCCGCGCCTGGTGGTGGCGGTGGGCGCCTGCGGGTGCAGCGGCGGCATTTTTGGCGTAAACTATGCGACCCGTGGCGCCGTGGACGCCGTGCTTCCCGTGGACGTTTACATCCCCGGCTGTCCGCCCAATCCGCACGCCCTCCTGCACGGTATTCTGTTGGCCATGGGCCGGCTGCCGCTCGAACGCCGCTGACGAACCCTGTCCAGCCCAGGCCGTGCCCGGCAGTTCCTTGACGTTTTGCTTCTCCCTGTTCCCCGGCGAAGCGTGACGAGCCGGATTCCCTGCCCGCCGGAGGGCTCTCGGCCCCGCCGAGGCCATGCGCATCGGCGCGAACAAACTCGAACTCGACCTCGGCCGCCGCCAGTTCTGCCCCGAAGGCGCGATCCTCGACAGCGTGTTGCGTCTCCGCGACCGCAAGACCAGCACCATGGAATCGGGCTGAGCGAGCGGCGACCGACGACGGCGCGCGTTCACCGCTGCTGACACCGCCCGGGGGCGGGCGGAAACTCAGGTTGCCTCGACAATCCTGCGTACCGTCTCCCGGAGCGTTTGAGGCGTGTAGGGCTTCGCCAAAAAGGTGCGACCCAGTTCCTCCTTCGCCTCGAAATCAACACTGAATCCGCTGGTGTAGATCACCCGCAGGCCGGGTTTGCGCTGGAGCAGGGCCGCGCTGACTTCGGACCCGCTCATCCCTCCCGGCATGACCATGTCGGTGAGCAATACGTCAATTTCGTCGCCGTGGTCCCCCCAGATCCGGAGCGCCTCCCACCCGTCGGCGGCTTCGAGAATCCGATAGCCAACATTCCGCAAAATGGAGGAAACCAAATGCCGGAGCGACGGTTCGTCCTCCACGATCAGGATCGTTTCGTGCCCGCGCAGGCGCGGGTCGTGGCGAGCCTCCTGCCGCAGCGGTTCCGCCGGGCCACCCTCTGGCAAAAAGACCTGGAACACGCTGCCCTTCTCCAGTTCGCTCCGAACCTGGATCCAGCCGTTGTGTTGTTGGACAATCCCATAGACCGTGGAGAGGCCGAGCCCCGTCCCCTTCCCAACATCCTTGGTGGTGAAGAACGGCTCAAAGATCCGGGAGCGCGTCTCGGGCGACATGCCACAGCCATTGTCCGCCACCGTGAGGCACACCCACCGGCCAGCCTGGGCCTCGGGCATCATCGTCACGTCGTTGCTGGTGATTTCGCAAGCCGCGGTTGCCAGTCTGAGCGTTCCACCCTTGGGCATCGCATCGCGCGCGTTCACGGTGAGATTCAGGATTGCCTGTTCGAGCATCCCTCGATCGGCCGTCACCACCGGGAGATCCCGCGCCAAGGCAATCTCCATGGCAATGTCCTCCCCCACGAGGCGTCGGAGCATGTTCGCCAGGTTTTGCACCACCTCGTTCACATCCGTCGGGCTGAACTGGGCTACGCTCCGGCGGGCGAACGCCAATAACTGTCGAACCAACTGGGCCGCCCGCATCGCCGCTCCTTTGACCTGAAGGACATGTTCCTCCTGGTCCTTGTCCAACCGGCCATCGGCGGCCAGCAAGTCGATGTACCCCAGGATGGCGGTGAGAATATTGTTGAAGTCGTGCGCGATCCCGGCGGCCAGCGAACCGATGGACTCCATTTTTTGGGCCTGCAACAGTTGCGCCTCCAGCCCGGTGCGCGTCGCCTCCCGGGAGTCCCAGTATTCAATGCTCCGGTCAACAAGTTCCCGGTCGGTCGCATCGAGCCCCGCCCCCGCGTGGAGTTGGATGTAGCGGGCCCGCTCGGCTTCAATGTAGGTCCCCAATTTCTGGCAGAACTCCCGTTCCACTTCAATCAGGTGCCTGATGCCGCCGGTCACACTGGCTTCCGCCGTGAGCGTCCCCGGCTTGATCTGCCGGCATAGCTCACCCAGCTCAATCTCCAATCCCTCGTGGCCGCAACCAGGAGCGTAAGCAAGGGGGACGATGTTGTAGCCCTCCCAAAACGACCTTGAGGCGACATCGGCCTCCTCCGCCACGAGCACATAATGCTTGCGGCCGCAGGCCTGGAACAGCAGCGCATGCTCGCGGAGGAACAACTCCAGATCCCAGTCCCGCTGACCATAACCGATCAACAGAGCGGTCCGGGTGCAGAGAAGCTGGGCGATCGCCGCCCGGGAGATTGCGTTAACCCACGTGACCTCCAGGCACCCCCACTTGTCCGAGACCAGGGATTCAACGTCGCCGGCATCCCCATGCACCTTCAAGATGAAGAAGCGCTGTTCACCAGCGAAGCCCGGCAGTTGCGCGGCCGTCCGGCGCGTGAATACCAAAGGGTGGGTGCCCGCGCCTTGCGGTTGACCGTACGCACGCTCGAGCAGGTCGTCCTGATTGGTCGTCAGCACCGCGCTGAAGGGGAGTCGCGCAATCCACCGGTGCAATTCTCCCGGACCGGCCGATCCCTGACGCATGAGCGCCTGGATGCGCCGGCGACAGCGTGGATCATCGCCGAGCCGCCGGCACTCATCGACGAGTTGGGAGAACCGCCCTTGCCCGGGGACGCCCCGGAGTTCCCGGCCTTCCGCGGAGCCGGTGAACGGTCCCTCGCGTTCGGCCATGAGCCCTTCGAGTATCTGAGCCCAACTCGGGAGACCCGCAGCGACCGAGGGGCCCGGACCGACAACGGCAACGGCTTTACCGGCATTGAAGGCGTCGATCAAATCTTGGGGAAAGGTGGTCATAGAATGGGAAGCAGGTCCGGAAGCCCCGGGTCAGGCTGCAGGCCTGTCACCGGCCGCCCGGCGGGCATGGCCGACGATCGTTGCCGGCGCCGGGAGGACCGGCCGGTCTCGTGCAACTCGGGGACCGCGAAATCGCCTCCCGGCTCGGGAGCGCCGGCCGGTGACCCGCAACAGACGAGTGCCTTCGCGCAAATCAACAGCTTCCCCCTGGGCCGCGCCCGAAACATCGGCCATGCACTATCTCGCCACAGACGGGCGGGCCACCTGCGTGGCGGTCGTGCGAGGGCTGAAGCGAGTGTCATCGTGGATTCCAGTGGTTTGGCCTGCGGCGGCTGAATGCAACGGCATTTGCCTTGGTCCCTGGAAACACGCAATCAGCCAAAGCAGGACGTGCCCATCGGAATCTGTCGGCCATTTAATCTCCGGCAAACCGCTGATGCAAGTCCGCACCGGACCGACCGCCGCGGTCACCCGCGACCACGCCGCCCGTGCCCCGCCTCACACCAGTTCGATCCACCCGGTCGCGGTTGGCCGGACGCGCCAGTGCTGGTTCTCTGCATTTTGTCCTTTACTTTTTCAAGTGCCTGTTCGACCAGTTTAACATGGTCATAAGTCGTTGTCATGCCAATGGCGGGCGGCAGGGCGGCATCCGGTCCCACGGACCCGCTCCCGGGCGCGTAGGACATACGGACGTGAGCCGGCGCGGAGCAGGACGGCGCGAACGTCGCGCCGCCCCGGTGGAACCACGTTCCTCCGTTGACCGCACCCGGTGCTCACTCAAGCGAATCCCCACCACTACCATGAAACCAACCAACCTGTATTCTAAGAACCAGTCGCTGCTGGTTTGGACCGCCGTCATTCTTGCGCTGCTCATCTTGCCTTCGCCGGTCGCCCTGGCGGACCTCCAGGAGATCGAGGGACGTTATGTGGGCGCATGGACCAACCTCACGTTCGGTTCCACTGGCAAGGCCGTGATCGCAATCCAGGTCTCCGGCACGAATGCGAACCTCGTGTTTGACATGGAGGGTTTCGTCTTCGGCCAGGGGAACGCGCCGGTCATCACCATGCCCGGCACGGCGCTGGGGGAGGTCATCCAGATCGACAGCCAGGGCGTCAGCACTTTCGGCGACATCAAAGGCAGCGTCGATGCCACTCATGGCACGCTCACGGCAACACTTTCGAACATACCGGGTGGAGTTATCCAGCAAGTCACCGCGGTCGGCACTATTACCAACGCCATCATCAATCTCGACTACACGGTGGATTTCAGCAGCGCGCCGAGTTCAACCAACCCCGCTAACGGTGTCATGACGGCCTTTCTCATCCCTCCGATTACCATCACTCAGGCCAACCGCCAGGGAACCAACCTCGCGCTTCAGTGGACGGGTGGCATGGCGCCATTCACCGTGCAGCAATCCACCGATCTTTCCCAAAGTGTCTGGACCGATGCCGGCGTAACGACGACCAACACCGCCGCCACCCTGCCACTCCCGCCAACCGGCAACGTGTTCTTTCGCGTGTCGGGACAGTAGCGACACTACGGAAGCGCGCTTCGTTTTCCGGCAACGCGCCACCACCGACGCCTTTCCTGAATCGCAGGAGCGACCGAGAATAGCCCCCCGTTTCAACGGTGGGTGCGATGTTCAAAAAGACCGCAAGCCCCGGAGGGGCGGAAGAAATCTCGTGGCGAAACGAACGGGTTCTTCCGCCCCTGACGGGACTCTTCCCCCTTCTCGCCCCAGAAACCCAGCGATGAATCGCTGGGCGATTGTCTCTCGCCATCCAGGCTTGGGTCCGCGCTGGTGCCCGTCCGCCGGCAACGTCCGGATCACGGCCTGCGCGTAGGCGTGGACGCGCGCCCGCTGGAGCCGCATCCAACCGCCGACTTACATTCTCCGCATCGGATGGATAGACGGATCAAGGATGAGGTGTCACGATTTCACACCCCGCCCGGCCCGGCAAAGCGCCGCCATCTTCCTGCTGCCATGTCTGGCCTCCCCCAATCGTGCCGCGAAACGACTGTTTCGACACCGCACGCCGACGCTTGCCGGTTGGACCGGTAATTCGGCGATTGCCGGACCGGGGTCGTTTCCGCATGATCCCGGTTTTATGTCGCGCCGACAGTATCCGTTTCACTTGATCGAAGCGAAGTGGCAGGCCGCCTGGGATGAACAGCGGACCTTTCGCGCCTGGAACCCGGGCGAAGTACTGCCGCCGGAACACCCGTTTGCGGTGCGCCACGGGCTGGAGAACCGCGCCGCCGGAGCCGCCGACCTTCCGCCGAAATATTACATCCTCGACATGTTCCCCTACCCGTCCGGCGCCGGCCTGCACGTCGGCCACCCCGAGGGCTACACCGCCACGGACATCCTCGCCCGCTATCGCCGGGCCCGCGGTTTCAATGTGCTGCACCCGATCGGCTGGGATTCCTTCGGCCTGCCCGCCGAGCAATACGCGGTCAAGACGGGCCAGCATCCGCGTCAGACCACCGAGGCGAACATCAAGACGTTCAAGCGCCAGATCAAGAGCCTGGGCTTCAGCTACGACTGGTCGCGCGAACTCGCCACGACCGACCCGGACTATTTCAAGTGGACGCAGTGGATTTTTCTCCAGCTCTACAACTCCTGGTTCAACCCGGAGACGAACCGCGCCGAGCCGATCAGCACACTGAAATACCCGGCGGACCTGGAAAGCGTAGGACAGGCGTCGCGCCTGGCTCCAGTCTCTTCTGAATCTTCCTTGGAAGTTGGAGACAGGCGGGACGCCTGTCCTACGGATATCGAAGCCCGCCGCCACGCCTACCGCGACAGCAAGCGTCTCGCCTACGTCAGCGAAGCGCCGGTAAACTGGTGCCCCGAACTCGGCACCGTCCTGGCCAACGAGGAAGTCATTGACGGCAAAAGCGAGGTGGGCGGCTTCCCGGTGATCCGCAAGCCGATGCGCCAATGGATGCTGCGCATCACGGCCTACGCCGAGCGACTGCTCAACGATCTCGACACCATCGAATGGAGCGACTCGCTGAAGGAGATGCAGCGGAATTGGATCGGCCGCAGCGAAGGAGCCCAGGTGAAGTTTGAAGTTTCAAGTGGCCAGTGTTCAGGAACTGAGAACTTGAAACGGAACACTGAAAACTCGATCAGTGTGTTCACCACCCGTCCGGACACGCTGTTCGGCGCGACCTACATGGTGCTCTCGCCGGAACACAAACTGGTGGACCGAATCACCACGCCGACACAGCGGCAGGCCGTTGCCGACTACCGGGCTTTTGCCGCGACCAAAAGCGATCTTGAGCGCACGGAACTCACGAAGGAGAAGACGGGCGTCTCCACTGGTGCCCATGCCATCAACCCGGTCAACGGCGAGCGGATCCCGATCTGGATCGCCGACTACGTCCTCGCCAGTTACGGCACCGGCGCGATCATGGCCGTGCCCGCGCATGACACCCGAGATTTCGAGTTCGCCACCAAGTTCAACCTGCCCATCGTCCAAGTCGTCCAACCGCCCGATCCGAAGACAGACTGGCGCGGCTTTGTGAATGATGGCGTGGCTGTGAATTCCACTGGACCCGACATTGCGATCACCGGCCTGCGCACGCCCGAAGCCAAGGAGAAGATCACCGCCTGGCTGGAGGCAAAAAACCTCGGCCGGAAAACCATCAACTACAAGCTGCGCGACTGGTTGTTCAGCCGGCAGCGCTATTGGGGCGAGCCGTTTCCGATTGTTTGGAAGCGCGACGCCGCCGGCAACCTCCAGCACGTGGCTCTGCCCGAAAGCGCGCTGCCCCTGCTGCCGCCGCCTCTCGACGACTACAAGCCCACCGCCGACGGCCAACCGCCGCTCGCCCGCGCCCAGGATTGGGTGAACCTGCCGGACGGTTCGACGCGCGAGACCAATACGATGCCGCAATGGGCCGGCAGTTGCTGGTATTATCTCCGCTACCTCGACGCGAAGAATGGCAACGCGTTCGTCGGGAAGGAAGCCGAGCGCTATTGGATGGGAAGTTTCAAGTTTCAAGCTTCAAGTGTTCAGACTGAAAACTTGAAACTGAAAACTGAAAACTCGGTCCCCACCCCCGGCGTTGACCTCTATATGGGCGGCACCGAACACGCGGTCCTGCACCTGCTTTACGCCCGGTTCTGGCACAAGGTGCTGTTCGATCTCGGCCACGTTTCCACGCCGGAGCCGTTCTTCAAGCTGGTCAACCAGGGCCTGATCCTCGGCGAAGATGGACAGAAGATGTCCAAGGCCCGGGGCAACGTGGTGAACCCGGACGACATGATTAGGGAGTTCGGCGCCGATTCGCTTCGTCTTTACGAGATGTTCATGGGGCCGCTGGAAATGGTGAAACCGTGGAGCACCAAGGGTGTCGAGGGCGTCTATCGTTTCCTCGGCCGCGTCTGGCGGCTGTTCGTGGACGAGGCCAGCGAAACCGCCTTCGAGCAGAACTGCACTGCCCACCCGGAGCGTGAAGCGGAATTCCTGGGCGACATCAAACTCAACTCCGCGGTCCAGGACCGGCCCGCCACGCCCCCGCAGCTCAAGGCGCTCCACACCTGCATCAAGAAGGTGACCGAGGACCTCGAGGCGCTGCGTTTCAACACCGCGATCTCCGCCATGATGGTGTTCGTGAACGAAGCGATGTCGTGGGAAACGAAGCCGGTGGCCGTGCTCAGGCCGTTCCTGCAACTCCTCGCGCCCTTCGCGCCGCATGTGGCGGAGGAATTGTGGAGCAAGCTGCATTCGACCTTCGACCTTCGACCTTCGTCACTGGCCTACGCCCCGTGGCCCACGTTTGACCGCGAGCTGCTGGTCGAGGACACGCTCGAAATCCCCGTGCAGGTCAACGGCAGGCTGCGCGAGGTCATCCGGGTTCCGGCGACGGTGACGGACGATGCGCTCAAGGCGGCGGCGTTGGCAGCCGAAAGGGTGCAACCGTTCCTGGCCGGCAAGACGATTCGGAAGGTGATTCTTGTCCCCAAAAAGCTGGTCAACATTGCCGTCGGCTGAATTGTCGCCGGTCTGCAAGACACGCGAAGGGGTCAATAGTATTGGTAACTTCTGCCTGCGTCGGCGCGGTTCGGCACATGGCGCACAAGAACCGGCGGCGCGGCAGGAAGCTGGGCGGGCAGTTCGTGCTGTGCGACCGGTGGTCACTACCGGACGTTCGGCCGTTGGCTGAACAATCCAGTCGCGGCCCAGCGGCCCGCGACCCATCATCAGCCACTCCGGGGGTATTGTCGCGTTGCTCCTCAATCCCGGCGGCATTCTGGAATGCCGTCAGCGTTTTCCTGGCACGTCATTCTCGTCAGTGAGGTGACACCCAATCTGCGATTGGGACCCTGCTCGTCACGATGAGGACACGCGGCAGCGTGTCCGCCGACCAAACCCGACGAAGCTCGCCTGCGGCGGGCGCGACACCCGGCTCACCAGTATTCTTCGACGTGGATGGTGCCCGGTTCCTTGCCGCGCGCGAGCGTGAACCCGCGCGTCTCGAGCAGCGGCTTGACCGCGCTGATCATGTCCGGGTTGCCGCACAGGAAGACGTCCACCACCGCAGGATCGAGCTTCACCGCCGCCGCCTGCTCGACCACGCCCTGTTCGAGCAAGACCTGCAACCGACCGGTGCGGCCACGGAAATGCGGATCCTGTTCCGGGCGCGTGATCGTGGGAAGGTAGGTGAAGTTGGGCCGGAGCCGCGCCAGACACTCGAGTTCCCCGCGGTAACCAAGGTCCCAACTGTAGCGGGCGCCGTGGATGACCACGAACCGGCGATTCGTCTCGGCAATCAGCGCCGTGCGCAGCATGGACATGTACGGCGCCAGGCCCGTGCCCGTGGCGATCAAGACCACCCCTTTCTCGGGCGGCACCCGGTCGAGAGTGAATACGCCGGTGCCCTTGGGTCCCAGGAACAGCCGGCCGCCGTGAGGCAGGGCAAAAAGCCGCGGTGTGAGCAGGCCGCTGGTTACGAGCGTGATGAAGAACTCGAGGTATTGCCGCTCAAGACTGGACGAGGCGATGCTGTAGGCGCGGCGGATGAGCTTGTCCGGCGGCGGTGGGGCTTCCTCGGGCGCGGCTTCCGGCACGCGCGGCTCTCCGCCCCGCAGTCCGAGCACGCCATACTGGCCGGGGGCGAACTCGAAGAGGGGTCCGTCGGGCACGACCCGCAGCACGAGCAGTTGCGGGTTGATGGCTTCGCGGCCGGTTACGGTGGCGTTGTAGGGCGTTGGGACGTTCTCGCTCATGTTCCAGTGCGGGAACGGTAAACGAGATCGGGCCAATTGCCAGTGGGACTTTGGTCAGTGCCCGCCGGCGGGCCGGCAATTCGGTGGACCCAACACTGCCGCAACCGACACCAGGCCACCCTGCGGGGTTCTTATGACGCCCTAACCTCCAACGACCGCCGAAAAACCCTCGCGCTGGCAACCACCCGCCAGGCTAGAGTCCTTGAAGTTCAAAACATGGAGTGGACAGGTCAAGTTTTCAGGCGGCCAGTTGTTGCTGGAAGTAATCGGTCAGTTGAGTGTGGAAGGCACGGAAGCTCTTGGCCAGGGGCGGGGGCTC
>JBEKGJ010000023.1:0-69642 GCA_050012855.1 Verrucomicrobiota bacterium
ATTCCGCTCGGCTCGTTCGACTCATGTTGGTGCCTTTCTGCTCGGTGTCCACCATGATGAGTCAACGACCCCTTCCCCCCGCACCCCCTTTCCCTTCCTTGGTTACCTTTTACTTGAGGCAATTCGCACGGCGGTTGCCTGCGAATCTGGGGTTGCTTTCGCGTCCCGGTTTGATTGAAATGGGCGCACAAAGCTGAAAACCCTGTTGTGGCGGAGATGTATGCATTATTCATTGGTTGAATTCCTCGGAAAACGGGTGGTCAAAGCGGCGGTCGCGCTGGCGCTATTGGCGGCGGCGGCGGACGGGCTCCTGGTGCGGGCGGGCGAGGCGCGGACGGTGCTCAGCCTGGATGGCACATGGGAGATCGCCGAAGGCACGATGGACAGGGTGCCGGCCGAGTTCGATCGGACGGTGCCGGTGCCGGGCCTGGTGGACATGGCGAAACCGGCGTTCGCGGGCGTCGGCGAGACGAACACGCTGCGCGAGGCGTTCTGGTACCGTCGCACGTTCACGCTGCCCGGGGACGTGCCGGAAATCGCCACGTTGAAGGTGCAGAAGGCCGCCTATGGCTCGCGGGTTTTTCTCAACGGCGTGCTGGTGGGCGATCATCCGGGCAGTTTCACGCCGGCCATCTACGACGTGACGCGGCGGCTGCGTGGCAACGGACGCACCAACGAGGTGCTGGTTCGCGTCGGCGCCTCGCGCGCCGCCGTGCCCGCCAACGTGCCGTCCGGCTGGGATTTCGAGAAGGTCCGGTACATTCCCGGTATTTTCGATTCCGTCGAGTTGACGTTGTCCGCGACGCCGCACGTTGTCCGGGTGCAGGTGGCTCCAGACTTGGAGGCCGGTTCCATCCTCGTGCAGACGGTCCTGCGCAACGGCCGCACGGCCCAGACGGCTCCGGTGAAGTTCATCGTGCGCGAGGCGCGCAGCGGTCGGAGCGTCACCAATTTCGACTCTCCGCCACTACAGTTGGGGGCGGGTGAGGAAAAGACCATCGAGACGCGGGTGCCGGTGCGGAACGCCCGGCTCTGGACGCCTGAGCATCCGTTTCTCTACGAGCTGACGGTGGACACCGGGGCGGACACGTTCACGACGCGGTTTGGGATGCGCACGTTCAGTTTCGATCCGGCGACCGGCCGGGCCCGGTTGAACGGCAAGCCCTTTTTCCTGCGCGGCAGCAACGTCACGCTCTACCGGTTTTTCGAGGACGGCGAGCGCAAGGATCGGCCCTGGCGCGAGGAGTGGGTGCGGCGGTTGCACCGCAAGTTCAAGGAAATGCACTGGAATTCGCTGCGCTACTGTATCGGGTTTCCCCCGGAAATGTGGTACCGCATCGCTGACGAGGAAGGGTTCCTGATCCAAGACGAGTTTCCGCTCTGGCACCTGTCCAACTCGAAGGATGCCCCGCCGGCGGCCGAACTGGCTAAGGAATACACCGAGTGGATGCAGGAGCGCTGGAACCACCCGTGCGTGGTCCTCTGGGATGCCCAGAACGAAACCAGGACCGAGGAAACCGGCAAGGCCATCCAGATGGTGCGAGGGCTCGACCTCTCCAACCGCCCGTGGGACAATGGCTGGTCGCCGACGCAGGCTGCCGGCGACTCGTTTGAGTCACACCCCTATCTGTTCCAAAACCCGAAGTTCAAACTCGCCGGGATCGAGAAAGTGTCCGGCACGCCCGGGGGCAATGTCATCCCCAACACCGGGCACAATGCGATCATCCTGAACGAATACGGGTGGCTCTGGCTCAATCGCGACGGTTCGCCCACGACGCTGACCCGCGAGGTTTATCGCAACCTGCTGGGCGAGAATTCGACCGTGGCGCAGCGGCGCGAGTTTTACGCCCGCACGCTGGCGGCGCTGACCGAGTTCTGGCGCGGCCACCGCGCCTGCGCGGGCGTGCTGCACTTTTGCGGACTGGGCTATTCCCGGCCCGACGGCCAGACCAGCGACCACTTCATCGATCTCGAAACGCTCACGTTCGAGCCGAACTTCGAGCGGTACGTCAAGGACGCGTTCGCGCCGGTGGGCGTGATGCTCGATTTCTGGGCCGACCGCCTGGCGCCGCTCGAGGCGCGCAAGGTCACGGTGAGCGTGATCAACGACCTGGATCGGGACTGGATCGGCCGGGTGCGTTTCCGCGTGCTCGAGGACGGGACCCCGGTCCAGACCGGATCCGCGTTTGCCGGGGTCAAGGCGCTCGGGCGGCGCGAGGTCAGCTTCATCATGGCCGCGCCGAAGAAGCCGGGCCATTACCAGCTTGAGGCCACCCTCATGCGTCACGGGTTCCCAACCGTGCGGAGCCTGCGCGATTTCGAGGTGACCGACGCCGCCGGGCGCTAAAACCGCACAGCAAAGGTGCCGACGAACATGAAGTCGGCGAAGGCGGCGTCGCCGTGTACCCAGGTGCCGCTGAGGGCCGAGGCGCGCTCGTCCGCCACGCTCTGGAACCGGGCACGATATAGCGCATAGGGCACCGAGAAGTCGAACGAATAACGCCCCTTCATGAGGGAGATGCCGGGTTCGATGCTCACCACCATGCCCGGACGCCGGAAGCCGTCGCTGCCGCCGATCAGGTCGCGCACGGGGATGCCTTCAACCCGGGCTCCCACGGTGGCGGTCAGTCCCCAGGAAGGCACCGCCAGGTAGCTCAGCCCGGTGCGGGCGAAATACTGATCGGGAATGCTCATGAAGTGCTCGTAATAGGCGGCCTGTTTCGGCGTGGACGTGACCATTCCCGGGATGGTCGTGCTGTTGTCACGCCAGGTGAGCACGTCGCTTTGATTCTCCGGATTGAACAGGTAGAACGCCTGCAAATAGGCCACCATTTTCGGGAACAGCTCCTGATAGGCGTTTACTTCCGTGGTGAAACCCCAGCCGCCGTCGCCGGGCTGAATAGACTGGTCCACCGGGTGGTTTACGGGGCCGGTCTTGGTGAGGAAGGTGTCGGTGGCGCCGTTTTCGCCGGTGGGGACCTTGAGCGCCAGGCCGACCTGGATGTTGCCTTTCGGGTTGTTCTTGGGATTCCAGATCCAGAAATTGGGGCCAAGCTGGAGGTCGCCGAGGCCGGCGGCCTGGGTGTGGTAGCGGAAGGAATTATAGTTGGTGGGCGCCAGCATTGACCGGTCGGAGAACGTGAAGGGCACCGCCAACTGCAGGCTCCATTGCGGGGAGAGGGCGTATTGCACACCGAGGTCAAGGAACACCTGATTGTTGATGACCTGATTGCCAGCGGCCTGGCGCTGTGTCTGCTCGACATCGCCGACGAAGTGCCGGCTCGAATGGAGCTCGCGGGCGGAGAGGCTGGCCACCCAGTCGCCCTCGGGCGGGGCGAGTTCGCCGGGCAGGCCGGTGTTCAGAGGCAGGCCGGTGCCGCGGACGGCGACGCAGCCCTGGGCGGCGGCGCGGCCGGCCAGGAGACCGAGACACAGCAGCAGGGCGGGGAGGAGACAAGGACGAACGCGCGGGCGGTTGGCAGTCGAGTTATTCATATTAATCATTAGCCAAATTTACTCGGTTCGGCTCGCGACGGTGATGGAAAAGGGGTGAATGGCCGGAATTGGGGGGCGGAATGCGGGACGGTTTGGGCGATCCGCGGGTCGCCGACGGTGCGGGCGTGCAGGTTCGGGATGGCCCGACGCTCAGTACGCCTCGCTGAACAGCCAGGCGAAGGCTTCGCTGAGGCGGGAGGCCAGGCCGCGCTTCTTCCAGCTTTCCTTCGTGAACACCTCGGACCGCGAGATGTCGTGTTCCATGACCTGCCGCAACTCCCCGGCGAACCCACGGTCGTAGATGGCAATGTTCGCCTCGGCATTGCTGCGCATCGAGCGGTTTACGAAGTTGATGGAGCCGACCGTTGACCAGATGTCGTCCACGACCATGGCCTTGGTGTGGAGCATGGTGGGCCGGTATTCGTAAATCTTCACGCCGCCGTCGAGCAGTTCGCCGTAGCGATAGCGCGAGGCCCGGCGGATGAGCGGAATGTCCATGTACTTGCCGGGGACGATGACCCGCACGTCCACGCCGCGGCGGACCGCGGCGATGAGGCCCCGGCGAATCTGCGGGTCGGGCACGAAGTAAGCGTTTTCAATCCAGATGCTTTTGCGCGCGGTTTGAATGGCCATGAAGATCATCAGCTTGGCCATGGAACTCTGGTCCGTGCGCGAGCTGGCCACCGCCTGGGCGAGCATGTCGCCGGCCGGCGGCAGTGGCGGGAACTGGGCGTCGCCGAAGAGTACTTCCCCGGTCGTGTGCAGCCAGTCTTCCATGAAGATGCGCTGGACGTGGGCGACGACGGGGCCTTCGACGCGGACGACCAGGTCGTGCCATTCGGTCGGATTCCGGGCGTCGCCGCCCCAGCGATCGTCAATGCCAAAGCCGCCGCAGAACGCGGTGCGGCCGTCCACGGTGACGATTTTGCGATGGGTGCGATGGTTGAGGCGGTAAAGGCTGTAAAGGCGGAGCGGTTTGTAGATTTCAAACCGCACGCCGGCGGTGGTCATGACCCCGGCCAGCCGGCCCAGGCGCGCCCCCAGGTCGTCCACGAGCACGCGGACCTGGACCCCGGCGCGGGCGCGTTCGCACAGGGCGTCCGTGAACTCGCGGCCGGTCCAGTCATCCTCGAAAATGTACATTTCGAGGTTGATGCTCTGCTGGGCGCCGCGGATGGCGGCGAGGACGGCGGGGAAAATGGCGTCGCCGTTTTCGAGAAGGGTTACGCGGTTCCCCGGCTTCATTTCCGATCGGAGGCCCTCCAGCGAGCGGAGGAACTGGTCGCTTTCGACACCGTAGCCGGGGGTGTAAATGTAGGTCATGCGCTTGCCGCTGAGGCAGCCGGTGGCCAGCACGACGGTAAGCAGCAGGCCGAGGCAGCCGGCGGAAGCGGCAACGCGGCGGGCGGCTGTGATGACGGCGGAGCCGACCGGGAGGCAGAAAGCTGGGGCTGCCGGGGTGAGCGCACGCATGGGGGTTACGTTAGAGGCTGGACGCCGGCGGTCAAGCGGGGCGGAGTTTTCGCCGTGTCCTGATTCGGTGGGGCGGGCCAGAGGCATCTTTCGGCGGGTTGGGAGTTCCGCGTTTACGCGGTCCATGCCGGCTGAAGCCGGGACTCCAAACGCCGCGTGCCGGCGGAAACCAAGCCACGACCCGGAGTTTTCGCTTGGCCGGCGCGGTCGGCGCACTATGTTCGGCGGAACATTATGCCAACGAGGATTGGAATTGTGACCGGGGGCGGCGACTGTCCGGGTTTGAACGCCGTGATCCGGGCGGTGGTCAAGGCGGCCGCCAAGCGCGGCTGGGAAACCATCGGTGTCCTGGGCGGGTTCGACGGCCTGCTGTCGCCGGTCCATCTGCGCCGGCTGGACTATCACGAAATGGATGGCTTGCTGTTCGTCGGCGGCACGATCCTCGGCACGGCGAACAAGGGCCGGTTTGCGGCGAAGGTGGGGCTGGGCGAGGCAAAGCGGATTCAGGAGGCGGTGCTGGCGGAAGCGAAGCGCAATTTCACGGACCACGATTTGAGCGCCCTGGTGGTGGTGGGTGGCGACGGCTCGCTCGCCATCGGCCAGCAGTTGTTCGAGGCGGGCATTCCGGTGATTGGCGTCCCGAAGACGATTGACAACGACCTCGAGGCGACGGCGGTGACGTTCGGTTTCGACACGGCGGTGGCGTGCGCGACGGACGCGCTGGACCGGCTGCGCACGACGGCACAGAGCCACCAGCGGGTGATGGTGCTCGAAGTGATGGGCCGTTACGCGGGCTGGATCGCGCTGCACGCCGGCATTGCCGGGGGCGCGGACGTGATCCTGATCCCGGAGATTCCGTTCAGTTATGAGCCGATGGTCGCGACGATCGCCGCGCGCGAGCGCGAGGGCAAGCATTTCACGCTGGTCGCGGTGGCGGAGGGGGCGCGGCGGCAGGGCGGTGACATGATCACCAACGGCGCGGCGGAGGGCAACCGTGAGGCTCACTTGGGCGGCATCGGCGCGATCGTGACGGCGGAGTTGCAGCGGCGTTCCGGCAAGGAGGCGCGGGTTTGCGTGCTGGGTCATCTGCAACGAGGCGGCGCGCCGACGACGTTCGACCGGGTGCTTTGCTCGCTGTTTGGCGTGAAGGCGGTGGCGTTGATCGCGGAGGGCCGTTTTGGTTACATGGTATCGCTGCGGCCGCCGGCGGTGGGCGAGGTGAAGATCACCGAGGCCATCGGCCGATTGCGCACGGTGCCGCCGGACGGCGACATGGTGCGCGCGGCGCGCGCGCTGGGGATCGGTTTTGGGGACTGAGGCGGTGGCGGTGCTTCTTCCTCACTCGTCCCCTTGGTTGTCCGGTTGTTTGTCCGCGCCGGTGACGCGGTCGGCGTGCCTCTGCCGAGCCGCTTCGTCGGCCTTCATGTCCTTCTCCATTTCGCGCACGCCGGGCAGCCGGGTGCGCTCCTTGCTGGCGAGGATGGCGGCATCGCGCGGGGTGCGCAGGATGGTCGGGCGGAGGAAGACGACGAGTTCGCTGCGGTCCTTGTTCTTGGTCGTGCTGCGGAAGAGCGCGCCCAGGCCGGGGATGTCCTGCAGCACCGGCACGCCGTTCTTGGACAGGGTGTGGCTGGTGCGGATGTAACCGCCCAGCATGATGACGTCGCCGTCCTGAACGGAGACGGTCGAGGTGGCGCTGCGGGTGCTGGTCATCGGCATGTCGCCCACGCCCGGGAAGGTCTTGAAACCGGTCAGATCGTCAATCTGCTGGTCAATGTCCATGACCACGAGGCCATCCGGGGTAATGAACGGGGTGACGTTGATCGTGGTGGTAACCTGGAGCTGGGAGAAGGAAGTGTAAGCGCCGGCGTAGAGACCGCTGGAACTGCTGCCCGAGACGTAAGGCACGGTCGAGCCTGCGGAAAAGGACGCCGGGACGGCGTGGCTGGTCTGGATGCGCGGCGTGGACAGCACTTCGACCTTCGATTTGCTGGACAACGCCTGGACGAGGACGGACATGTTGTTATTATAGGTGCCCAGGTAGCCGAGGCCGCTCGTGGGGAGTGCGTTGGTCAAGAACCCGCCGTTGATGTTGCCTTGCGAGGCAACGCTGCCAGACTGGTCCTGGAGGTAGGACTGGACGCCATAGGAGAGATCGTCGTTGAGCGTGACATCGAGGATCATGGCTTCGACGAGCACCTGGGCCATCTGGCGGTCCACTTTTTCGACCACGTTGGTGATCATGCGGAGGTCGTCCTTCGAGGCAAAGACGATGAGTGAATTGGAGCGTTCGTCGGGCACGATTTTGGCGTCGTGGAGCATCTGGTTCTGGCCCTGACCGGCGATGCCGCTGACGACTTGCTGGAGGCGGTTGTTAAAGGCGTTTCCGGCGGTCTGGCCGGGAAGCTGGCCGGGACGATTTTGATTCGCGCCGAGGGTGTTGGCCTGTTGATTCATGCCAAACTGTTGGCCGACCCCAAGGCGATTGCCGGTGCCGACGCCGCCGCCGGCGCCGCCGGTGCGACGGGAAGTCTGGCGCGCGCCCAGGGCGCCGGTGCCCCCGAGGCCGCCGCCGCCGATCAGGCCGCCCATGGTGGCGTAGATGTCCTCGACCTTGCCGTATTTGATGGGGATGACCTCGAGCTTGTAATCGCTTTCAATCTGGACGTCCACGCGCTCGACGATTTCCATCATCCGCTTGATGTTGGCCGCGTAATCCCGAAGGACCAGCGTCTGGGTGCTGTCAATCGCCACGACGCCGCCCTGAAGCTTGCCGAAGCTGCCGACGAGCTGCGCGAGTTCGCTGGGCAGCGCGTATTTCAACTGGACGACCTTGGTGATGAACTGGCCCGCTTCCGGCAGGTCGGCGGCGTCGGCATCGCTAAAGGCCGCGCCCTCTTGCAGGGCCTGCTGGCTGGGCACGGCGGTGACGAATTTGTCGCCGACGTTGATCATGGTAATGCCGTTGAGCTCGAGGACGGTGTCCATGGCGTGCATGGCTTCGCTTTTCGTCAGCCCTTTTTTGCTGGCGTCGAGGGTGATGGGCGTGTTGGGAAGGGCATAGGGACGCAGAACAACACGGTCGGTTATCTCGGCATAGATTTGCAGGAACTGGTCCAGCGGCATGCCCTGGAACCGCGTGAGGCTGTTTTCCGGCAGCAGGTCGTCAGGGCCGAGGGCGGCGAGGCTGTTGTTGGCCGGGAAGATGGCGTTGGTGGCGCCCGCGGGCAGAGGCGCCAGCGTTGGCATGGGCTGAGTGCCGGGGGCGGGTACGGGCGGCAACGAGGCCGGCACGGCCGGCTGGGGTTGGCCCGGCGCGGGGATGGCGGGGGTGACATTGGCGGGCACCGGCACGGGCGGCAGCGTGGCCGGGGCGGCCGGCTGGGGCTGGCCCGGCACGGGGATGGCGGGGGTGACATTGGTGGGCGCAACGGTGACATTGGTGGTCCGCGCGCGGCGGATGGGTGGCGAGGGCGGCATGGGCGGGGCGGGCGGGGCGTCCTGGGCCTGGAGACCAGGCGGGACCGCCAGCATGAGGCCTGCCAGCGAGCAAAGGGTAAGGAGCGTTTTCACGACTTGAGCTTATTGGTTCGATTGAGAGTGACGTTGTTGGTGACGGGCCGCCCCGGCGGGGCGGGATTAAGTTTGACTGGCTGGGGCGCTGCGGCGCGATTGGTTGCGCCTGCACGGGCACCCACGGGCCCCGGTCGTGCTGGCATCACGTTCGTGGTAACGGCCGGCGGCGGCGCGATCTTGGGTTTTTTCTGGTAACTCGCCACGAGGGTGAGCTTGCCAAGGAGCTTGTAGAGTTGCGGATCGGTGCGGAGGTCGAGATCGCGGACGCGAATCATGGAATCGCCGGCACCGAGCGCGAGCAGGAACGCCACGAGTTCCTTGTCGCCGGTGGTGGTGTCGAGGGCGACGCTTTGTTCGTCGAAGAACTGGTTGGTGGAGCCGCCGGTCGCAGCGGGCGGTTGGGTGCGGGTGCCGGTGATGAGCACATCGCTCAGGTGAGCCCGATCCTGGATGGTGTAAAGGAGCTGGACGGCCTGGTCGGAGGGCAGGACGGCGGAGCCGAGGCGCTGCAGCTTGTCGAGCCGGGTTTGGTACTCCGTGGTACGGGCGATTTCCTGCTGGTAATCGCCAAGGGTTTTGCGGGCGCTGGCGATCTGGCGGTTGACGCGGGTGAAATCGCCGGCGTGGGGCCAGACGAAGATGAAGTTCAACACGATGAACACCACGACCAGGGCCATGACGACCATGCGGCGTTCCTGGGGACGCAGGTTCAGTTTGTTGATGAAGCTGGTCATCAGAAATCGGTGCGTTTGAGGTCGCACTCAATGCTCCATCGGGCGGGTTGGTTCTGGCCGGCGAGCGGGGCCTGGATGGATTTGGTGCTGACCTGGCTGAAGAGCGGCTGGCCGTTGACGCTGGCACGGCTCAGCGATTCATTGAACTCGGTGACCTTGGACTGCTGGTCGGCGCCGACGTTGCCAAAGATCTGGAGCTTCCGGCCACGTTGGAAGCTGAAGCTGGTGAGGGTGAGCTCCGGGGGCATGGACTCGGAGGTGGCCCGCCAGCAATCGAGGGCGGCAAATTTGAGGTTGACCTGGTCCTGGAGGACAACGACGCGGGCTTTGAGCTGGAGGGCGTTGGTATAGGCGCCGTGCTGGTCGGCGAGTTGCTGTTCGAGGCCGCCTTTCTGGAAGCCTTTCCACTGGAGGTAACCGAAACAGCCCAGCAGGAAGACGAGGTACGCCAGGGCCACGCCGCCAAGTCCCCGCATCCACAGCCGGTCCACGAATTGCTGGCGGTAGCGCACCTGGAATTCAGGTGGCACCAGGTTCGCGGGCATGGGGCTGGCGGCGGCCAGGGCGGCAACCCGCGCCAGTGGCAGCGGCTCCATGAGCTCGATGGCGCCGACGGCGAGGGCGCGCAGCGGCGGTTCGAGTTCGGCGGCAAGCGCGGCTTCCGCGACCAGATGCCACCTCGCGTTGGGACTGAACCAGCCCTCCAGTTCGCCCGCCCACGCGCCCTGTCTGAGCATTTCCACCATCTGGGTGCCGGCCTCGGGCCCGGCGGACAGCCGCAGGAGATCGAGATTTTGGAGCCGGCGCTCGTGCCGCCACGCCACCAGGCAAATGATCTGCCCGGCGTCGCTGCGCGGGTAAATCCAGACGCCGTCGTCCAGGTCCGGGGTGGCCAGCAGCTCATGGAGTTGAGGCAGGTCGAGGCGGTCGGCGAGGTAGCCCAGTCCCTCCAACTCACCCAGGAAGCTCTCGACGCCGGCGCGGTCCGCCAGCAGGACGATTACGGTTTGCGTCCGCCCGTCCACCGGGGGCAGTGGTTCGAAGGTCCAGACGACCTGGGCCAGCGGCAGGGGCGAAAGCTTCTCGAGCTGGAGTTCAACCATGCCCGGCAGCTCGGCCGGGTCGCCTGCCGGCAGGTGGATGACGCGGAGGAAGACCTGGTCGGCGGGGAGCCAGGCGACATTAAGCCGCGGTTGCCAGAGGGCGGAGACGGTTTTGACGCCGAGGCGGGCGCTGGCGGCCTGGGCGGGGGAGACGACACGCTCGGCCAGGAGCTTCGCCTGGTTTCCGTCGCGTCCGAACTGCCAGAGCACGCGGTTTTCGCCCGTGCGGGCGAGGACATTGCAAAGGTGCCAGCGGGTCAGTTTCACGGGGCGGGAAGAGCCAGCGTACGCTCGTCGCCCAACAGGGCGGCGAGGTGCTGCTCGATTTGCGAGACGCGGAGGACTTCCTCGATGGTGGTGACGCCCTGCTCGACCTTGAGCCAGCCGGCCATGCGCAGTGTCTGGGTGCCCTCCTCGAGCGCTTTCTGGGCGATGGTGCTGGCCGGGGAGCGGTTCATGATGAGCGGCCGGATGGTTTCGGTCACCGCGAGTAGTTCATAGAGGCCCGTGCGTCCCTGATAGCCGAGCTGCCGGCATTTATCGCACCCGGTCCCTTTGGAGAACCGGGCCTGGCCGATCTTTTCCTCCGGGAAGCCGATCCGGCGCAGGTATTCCGGCTCGACGTGCTGTTCGGTGCGGCAATGCGGGCAGAGGGTGCGAACCAGGCGCTGGGCCATGACCGCCTCGACCGAGGAGGCGACGAGGAAGGGTTCGATGCCCATGTCAATGAGCCGCGTGAAAGCGCTCGCCGCGTCGTTCGTGTGGAGCGTGCTGAACACCAGGTGGCCCGTGAGCGCGGCGCGGATCGCGATCTCGGCTGTCTCCAGATCGCGGATTTCCCCCACCATCACCACGTTGGGGTCCTGGCGCAGGATGTGGCGCAGCCCCATGGCGAAGGTGAGGCCGATCTCCGGCCGGACGGCGATCTGGTTGATGCCTTCGATTTCGTATTCGACCGGTTCCTCGATGGTGATGATGCGCTTGGTCGGATAATTGATCTGCTGGAGGCAGGCATAGAGCGAGGTGGACTTGCCGGACCCGGTTGGCCCGGTGACCAGGAAAATCCCGTGCGGTTTGGCGATGATGCGCTCGATGATCTGCTGTTCGCGGTCGGGAAAACCGAGGTTGGTGAGGGTGATCTTCTTTTTCTCGCGGGTCAACAATCGCAGCGACACGCTCTCGCCATAGACGGTCGGCACGGTCGAAACGCGGATGTCGAGTTCGGTTTTGCGGATGCGGACGTTGATGCGGCCGTCCTGGGGCAGGCGCTTTTCGGCGATGTTCATCCCGGACATGACCTTGATGCGGGAGATGATCGCGGACTGGTAGCGCTTGAGGGTTTCGGGCATGGGTGTCTCGTAGAGTATGCCATCAATGCGGTAGCGGATCCGCAGCTTGTCCTCCATCGGCTCGAAATGGATGTCCGTCGCCCGGTCCTTGAACGCCTCCCAGATGACCTGGTTGACGAACTTGATCACGCTGGCGTCCTGGTCGCCCTCGGTGATCTCCTTGTTGAAGTTCATCTCCGGCTCCGCCGGTTCGTCCACGGCGATGCCTTCGAGGGTTTCAGCCCCGACGCCGTAGGATTCCTTGAGCGCCTTCTCGATTTCCTCGCGCGGGGCGAGCGCGAACTCGACCCGTCCGCGCGCGTCGAACTGAACCGCCCCGAGCATGGCGGGATCAAATGGATCGCTCACAGCCACCTGCAGCCGGCCCTCCTCCAGCCGCACCGGCATGACCATGTATTGAAAGGCCACCTTGGTCGAAAGTTTGCCGAGCAGCTCCTTGCGGTCCTCCTTGGGCAGGTCCTCGGGCAGGGCGACGCGCTCGTGGTACGTCCAGCCCAGCGCGGCGGCAAGGCCGCGCAGGAACACGTCCTCGCCCTGGCCGGTCTTCACCGCGTGACGCTTCTGGAGGGTGGTGAACAGGGTGTCGCGGCGCGCGGGTTCGGTGGTGCCGGGGGCGGCGGGCGGCGGGTTGCGCCACTCCTGCCGCCATCGTTCGAACTCGACGGCGTCAATCAGGCCCGCTTGGGCCAGAACGGTTTTGATGGATGGGATTGCCATGCCAGAACTGTCGGACAACCGGTTATACAACGCCACCGGGGAAAAGTTGCGCGGCCGGTGGGCGAATGGGTTGGGTCGGGTTGGGTCGGGACGGGGATTTTATGCTTTCCGAGCCGGTCACGGCCGGAGTGTAATGTCTGCCCGTGAAGCAGTTCGCCACGGTTACGGTCATCGGCCGGGACAAGACCGGCGTCATTGCCCGCGTCACCAATTTCCTGTTCGAGCACCGCGCGAACATCGAGGCGCTCGAGGAACAGGTTACGCGCGGCCAGTTCAGCATGACCCTCGAGGCCTCCTGGAGGGGCGAGGACTGGCAGCCCGAGCCCGTGCGGCGCGGGTTGGACGATCTGGCCCGCACGCTGGGCATGGAAATCAAGCTCCGCTACACCGAGCCGCGCCGGCGCCAGCGCTTTGCGCTCATGGTGACCCGCGAACCGCACTGTTTCGAGAGCATCATGGCGGAGGCGAAGGCGGGCCGGTTGAAGGCGGAACCGGCCGTGGTGCTGGGCAATCGCCCGGATCTCGAACCGCTGGCCCGGCGGCACGGCCTGCCGTTCGTGCTGGTCCCCTGGGTGGACCGCCTCGCGGCGGAAAAGCAGGTCCTGGCGGAACTGGAGGAACGCGGGATTGACTTCGTGGTGCTGGCGCGCTTCATGAAGATTCTCTCGCCGAACTTCGTGTGGCGCTACAAGAACAAGATCATCAACATCCACCCGTCGCTCCTGCCCAGTTTTCCGGGCCCCCAGGCTTACCGGCAGGCCTACGAACACGGCGTCAAAATCCTCGGGGTGACCGCCCACTTCGTCAGCATGCATCTGGACGAGGGACCGATCATTGCCCAGGACTGCCTCCGGGTGCGGCCGGAGATGACCCTGGCGGAGGTGGTGGCGGCCGGCCAGCGTTTGGAGGCGCGGGTGCTCGTCAAGGCGGTGAAGCTTTACCTGGCCAAGCGCCTTGATGTCTATTGGGGCATCGTCAAGCAAGTGTGAACCGCGGCCCGGCAGCCGCTGGTTTGGCGAGTAGCTACCGGTTTCAGCTCGCTGAACAGCCAACCCAGCCAGGAAGAAGCCATCCAGCGGATCTACCTTGTGGACCTTGAGGACCTTGCGAACCTCAAGTTCGGTCGGAGGGGAGATGTACCCACGGCTACTTTGTCAGCAGCCGCGACCGTAACACCGTAACGTCGAAGCCGTTTCCGCCTTGTCGCGACCAGGCCGCGGTGTATATTTTGCACTGTTCGCCGAGTTCGTCGCGCGAGCCCTGGGAGAGAAACGATTGTGACCGTGGAACCGGAACCGAGGAGGATCGCCGCCGGGACGGAGTTCGTCCCGCGGGATGCCAGTGGGGCGGTGAAGGTGCTGCCCGCCCGGCGGGCTCTCCGGGTCTGCTTGCTGGCCAGTCTCCTTTGTCTCCCGGGATGCGGCCGGCACAACCCGGCGCCTCCACCGTCGAGCACCCCCGCACAAGCCGGGGCGGCGTCCCCCAGCGAAGCCCGCAGCTCAACGGAGCTGGCGGAGCTAACCCAGCTTGTCCGCAAGTACGGAGCGGAACAACGACAGGCTCCCCACAGTCTGGATGAACTGGTGGCCAAAGGGTACCTGAGCAGCGTGCCGTCCGCGCCGAATGGCAAGCGGTTCGCCATCAACAAAAAACTCGAGGTCTATCTGACCGATCGCTAGCCCCCTACAGACCCGCTTATGCCCTGCAATCTTGACCAGCCAAGGAACGAATCCTGCCAACTGGGCGCCCGCGGCGACTCCCCTCACCCGCAGCCGGGGAGGGCCTTTACCTTGATCGAACTGCTGGTGGTCATCGCGATCATCGCCATTCTCGCCGCCCTGTTGTTGCCCGCGCTGGCGGGGGCGAAGGCGCGGGCGCAGCGGCTGAAGTGCATGTCCCAGGAGAAGCAACTGGGGCTGGGCCTCAGCCTGTTCGTCACCGATCACACTGACCAGTACCCGCCCACCGCCTATTCCACGGGCGACTACCAGTACCAGTTGTCGTGGGATGATTACATTAACCGCTACATCGGCGGTTCGGACCCGGATGCGGACCTGATTCTGGGCATTTCGGGTGGCCTGGCCGGCTCCTCCGTGCCCCCGATTCTCAGATGCCCGGCCGACCGGATCGAGATTTCCATCAGTTGGGCGACGTTCGGCCAGCGCCGGACCTATGCCATGAACTATGCGGGGCCGTCCTTCACGATCGAGACGGCGAATGGACCGCTGCCGCCAGCCGAATACGGGGTGGGGATCTACTACAACCTGCGCAGTTCGGCGCCCGCCTCGCTGCCGGATTGGGAACCGCGCGGCTATAAAGACACCGTGGTGATGGACCCCGCCGGCACTTTCCTGCTGGTGGAACAAGCCGAAGGCGGGAACATCGCCGGCAACGACTGGCCCTCCTTCTGCATGGGCCCCACGGGACCCGCCTCGGACCAGGACCAGAGTCCCTACCAGATTGTCTCGGGAGGCGTAGCGAACTGGGGGCAGACGACGTACGGACTGCATGCCGGCCGATTCAATTACCTCTTTCACGATGGCCACGTGGCCATTCACCGGATCACGGAAACCGTTGGCACCGGAACGACCAATAACCCGCGCGGCATGTGGACGATGAAACTAGGGGATTGAACTTGGTCCGGAGTTTCGTGTTCCGGCAGTTGAAGTGATCCACGGCGAAATTGTTCCGCGCATTCCAACGGTGCCGGGCGAGACTCTTCTGCGGGGCGGTTTCTACAAAGATGTCGCGCCTACGGCGCTGAACCGCGTCCCGACCGGCATTTACCCCATGAGCAGCTCAAAAAAAACAGCTTGGGAGTCTTTTGCAGTCGCGCAGGATTTCGCAGCAGGCGTTCAGGATTTCATGGGAGCACCTGGGATTTCGCGTCAGGAGGTCAGGGCTTCGCGGGGATGACCTGGGACTTTGCGGGAACCAGTCAGGGTTTTACGGGAACGACCGGGGTTTCACGCGAGGAGTCCACCACTTCGCGGTAAGCCTTCGGGATTTCGCGGGAACCGGCCAGCACCTTGCGGGTGGAGGCCAGGATTTCGCGGGAGCGGCAGGGAACTCGTCGTTTTCGCCGCGCGGCTCCAGTTGTTTCCCCAGAAATTCGGCTGGAGAAGCGGGCGTTTCACGGGTAATTTTCCCGGCGCGTAATGAAAGTCACCCTGAACTGGCTCAAACAATACGTTGATTTCGACTGGTCGCCCGAAGAGTTGACCGAGCGGCTCACCCTGCTCGGCCTCGAAGTCGAGGGCGTCCACAAAATCGGCGGCGAGTTCGACGGCATCGTCGTCGCGCAAATTCTCACGAAGGACAAAGTGCCCGCGGCCGACAAGCTCTCCGTCTGCAAGGTCCATGACGGGAAGGGCGAGCGCACCATTATCTGCGGCGCCCAGAACCATAACGTCGGCGACAAGGTGCCGCTCATCCTGCCGAACTTCGCGCTGCCGCTGAAGCCCGGCGACAAGGCACCGTTTGTCATCAAGGAACGAAAGGTGTTCGGCATCACCAGCCAGGGCATGATGTGCTCGCCGCAGGAACTCGGGCTGCCGGACCCAATTGAAGGCTTGCTGATCCTGCCCGGCGACGCGCCGGTCGGAAAACCGTTCGCCGAGTATCTCGGTCGCGCCGGAGGCGATGTCGTTTATGACCTCGAAATCACGCCGAACCGGCCCGACTGGAACAGCGTCATCGGCATCGCCCGCGAAATCGCCGCAGTGACGGGAAATGTTCTAAAAACGCCGAGTGTTCAGGGTTCAGTTTCAAGTGTTCAGTCAGGGCCACTCGAAACTGAAAACTTGAAACTTGAAACTTCCGCCCTCGTCGCGGTCAGGATTGACGACCCCGAACTCTGCCCGCGCTACACCGCGCGCGTCATTCGCGGCGTGAAGATCGGCCCCAGCCCGGACTGGCTGCGGTCCGCGCTGGAAAAAGTCGGCCTCCGGAGCATCAGCAACGTGGTGGACGTGACGAATTACGTGATGCTGGAATGCGGCCAACCGCTGCACGCCTTCGACTACCATCTCATTGCCCGCGCCGACGACGGCACGCCGACCATCGTGGTGCGCCGCGCGCGGGCGGGCGAGAAGTTCACCACCCTCGACGGCCAGGAACGCACGCTGACGGACGAGACGCTGCTCATCGCCGACGAACGGAAGGGCATCGCGCTGGCCGGCGTGATGGGCGGACAGAACTCCGAGATCAACGACCGCACGGTGGACGTGCTGCTCGAGAGCGCCTGTTTCAAACCGACCAACATCCGCCGCACCTCGAAGACCCTCGGGTTGCGCACCGACGCAAGTTACCGCTTCGAGCGGGGCGCCGACATCGGCATCTCCGACTGGGCCAGCCGCCGCGCCGCACAGTTGATCCTGGAGACGGCCGGCGGCCAGCTCGACGGCGAGGTGGCGGATGCGTATCCGGCGCCGGCCGAACCGCGGCAGATCACGCTGCGACACGCGAAGGTCAACGCGCTGCTGGGCCTCGAATTGAAACCGGGGGAGATCGAATTTTACCTCGGCCAGCTCGGTTTGAAAGTCGCCAGCCGCAAGCCACGGCCGCTCGAGGCCGCGCCCGCGGCGCCCGAACCGGTCACGCTCCGCATCCCGACCTGGCGCGTGGACTTGAAGCGCGAGGCCGATCTGATCGAAGAGGTGGGGCGTCTGCACGGCGTGGACAAAATCCCCGCCACGCCGCCGCGCGGCGCGCTCGGCAGCAACGCGTATGACGCGGTGCATGATCAGCTCGCCGAGGCGCGGCGCATCCTGTCCGGCCTCGGGTTGAACGAGGCGCAGGGCCAGACGCTCATCGCGAAATCCGAGGCGCGCGCCAGCCTGGAGGCGGAGATGGTTGCGCTGGCCAACCCGCTGAGCGCGGACATGGACGTTCTGCGGCCGAGCCTGTTGCCCGGACTGGTGCACTCGCTCCGCCACAATGTCAGCCATCAGACCGAGACGGTGGCCCTGTTCGAGGTTGGGCGCGTGTTCCGGCAGCAGGCCGGGAAAGCGGTCGAACGCCGCCACGTGGCGATCGCCTTGACCGGCCCGCGGCAACCGGTGTTCTGGAGCGGCGAGGAACGCGGCGCCCGGTTCGACGCCTTTGACCTGAAGGGGCTGGTCGAGGAGTTTCTCGAGCGGTTCGGTCTGCGGGGCGTACAACTCCAGCGGCGCACCGAGACCACCGCGTGGTTCCTGGAATCCGCGGTCATCAGTCTTGGGGGAAAACTGACGCTGGGCGAACTGGGCCAGCTTTTGCCGACCCTGGCGCGGCATCACGATCTGCGCGACCCGGTACTGCTGGCCGAGCTGGACCTCGACGAGTTGCTCGTACGCCGCAACGCCAATAAGTCCTTCAAGGCACTGCCGCAATTCCCCACCATCCGCCGCGACGTGGCGATGATTGTGCCGGAAACGACGACCCACGAAGCGGTGCTCGCGGTGGTCCGCCAGGCGAAACCGG
The DNA here is from genome assembly GCA_050012855.1 of Verrucomicrobiota bacterium. Taxonomy (GTDB): domain Bacteria; phylum Verrucomicrobiota; class Verrucomicrobiia; order Limisphaerales; family J093; genus JAJXZJ01. The sequence continues at coordinate 17,911 of JBEKGJ010000023.1, forward strand.
CCAGCCTCGAGCGCCTCGAGCTGTTCGACGTGTTTCGCGGGAAGCAGGTGCCGCCGGGGCAGAAAAGCCTCGCCTACGCCTTCACCTACCGGCACACCGAACGCACGCTGACCGACGTCGAAGTGAACGCGGCGCACGAAAAACTGGTGGACCAGTTCAAGCAGCGCCTCGCGGCCGTGGTGCGCGACGCGTAACACCACCTTGAGCATGTAATTGCTGTGTTCTTGGTTTAGGGCATTCGCTGAGTGCAACCGGAAGCGCAAAACGATGGAGTCCGCCCCGCCGACGGACCAAGCCTCGGCGTCAGTTGCCTTATCCACGGAATCACGGCCGCCCTGTTGCTGGCCGCCGGCTGGTTGCTGGGCGGCCGGCCGGAACTGGCCGTTCATTGGGGATGGGCGCGCACACCGCTGGTGGGCACGGCTGCGGTGCTGGCGTTGCTGCCGGTGTTGCATCGGCACCGGCGCTTCGCGCGGTTCAACGCGCAGCTTTGCCTGACGTTGGTGAGTGTGGTGGTGGTCATTGCCGCCGCCGAGGTTGGCTTCCGCCTGGCCAAATTCGACTTCCGCCGACAGGAGGCGTTCCTGCGGCGCATTCCCCCGTACTACCAAAAGCCGACCGTCCCCACCGGCGAGGTTTTCTTCCGCCGCCCCGGCCCGCGGGACTGGACCGGCCAGGTCATCCGAAGCGTAGTCCGGGCTCTCGGTCTGCCCACGGACACCTACCGCGATGAACCCGTCGTGACGGTCCATTACAATCGTTTCGGGTTTCGCAACGACGACAACTTGAAGGCCTGGGACATTGCCGTGGTGGGCGATTCCTTTACCGAACTCGGTTACCTGCCGGCGGAAGAGTTATTCACGACGATCCTCGGGCGGCGCCTGAACCGGCGCGTGCTGAACTTGGGCGTCGCCAGCACCGGCCCCTTCACCTATCTCAGCTACCTCCAGGATTACGGCCTCTGTCCGGAAGTGCGGGAGACGCTGGTGGTGTTTAACGAAGGTAACGACATGGAAGATCTCCGGCGGGAGCAGGCGGACGGGCAACGGTTCCAGAGGACCGGCCAACGTCCACGGCGCGAGGTTCACCCGCAGACCTCGCTGTTGCGCGCCGTGGGTGAGCTGTCGCGCCGCACCGCTCTGCCCGCCCCGCAACTGCCGGTGGACGCCTGGTTCCAATCCGCGCACGGACGCATTGCCGTGACGCTACAGCCGCCACCGCGAAGCCGCGCCGATCAGCCGGCCGAGGCCCTGCAGGCGCTGGCGACATTCGCGGACCGGTATGTCGCGTTCGCCCGCCAGCACAACGTGCGTCCCTGGCTGGCCTACATGCCCTGCAAACAGCGCATCTGCCACGGACGGCTCGAGTTCAGCGCGGCGGCCGCGGACAACATCAAGACCTGGCGGCCCAACGATCTGCCGGCGGTCGTCGCCGCCGAATGCGACCGCACCGGCATCGGGTTCATTGATCTGACCCCCGCGCTGCGGGAAGCCACCGACCGCACCGGGGAACTCCTGTTCAACACCATTTACGACACTCATTTGAACGCGGGCGGCTCCGCGGTCGTGGCTGAAGCGCTGGCTCGAGCGCTGGCCGCCGGCCCGCTGGCGCGTTGACCCTCGGCCGCCCCGGGCTCCGGGAACGGGCTTGGATTTCCCACGGCCCCTGGGCTAACCTGAGCGCATGTTCGATTCGCTGAGCGGCAAGCTGCAAAACGTCTTCCGCAACCTCCGCGGGCTCGGTCGCATTTCCGAGTCCAACGTCGCCGACGCCCTCCGCGACGTCCGGATGGCGTTGTTGGATGCCGACGTGAACTTCAAGGTCGCCCGCGATTTCGTGGAGCGCGTCAAGACCAAGGCCATCGGCGAGCAGGTCATCCAAAGCATCCAGCCCGGTCAGCAGATCATCAAACTCATCCACGACGAGCTGGTCGAACTGCTTGGCTCGGAAAACACCGGCCTCGACCTGGGCGGTTCGCCCGCGTGCCTGCTGATGGTCGGCCTGCACGGCTCGGGCAAGACCACTTCCAGCGGCAAGCTCGCCCGCCTGCTCCAGAAACAAGGGCGGGCGCCGTTGCTCGTGGCCGCCGACGTCTATCGGCCGGCGGCGATGGACCAGCTCGAAACGCTCGGACGCCAGCTCGATCTGCCGGTGTTCGTCCAACGCGGCGAAACCGACGTGTCGCGCATCGCGCGCGAAGCGCTCACGTTCGCCGCCGCGAACCAGCGCAACGTGCTGATCTTCGACACCGCCGGCCGGCTCCAGATTGACGAACCGCTGGTGCAGGAGCTCGTCCGCCTGCGCGATGTCGTCCAGCCGCGCGAAATCCTGCTCGTACTCGACGCCGCGACCGGCCAGGAGGCGGTGAATGTTGCCACGCATTTTGACCAGGCGCTCCATATCACCGGCGCCATCCTGACGAAGCTCGACGGCGATGCCCGCGGCGGCGCCGCCCTGAGCTTCCGGTCCGTGGTCGGCAAGCCGATCAAGTTCATGGGGGTCGGCGAGAAGCTCGAGGATTTCGAGCCGTTTCATCCCGAGCGCATGACCCAGCGGATTCTCGGCATGGGCGACGTCGTCAGCCTGGTCGAAAAGGCGGCCGAGGCGGTGGACGCGGATGAGGCGAAGCGGCTCGAGGAGAGGATGCGCAAGGGCCAGTTCACGTTGGACGATTTTCTCGTGCAGCTTCGCCAGATGCGGAGCATGGGCCCGCTGGAAAGCCTCGTGGGCATGTTGCCCGGGGGCGGCGACATGCTGAAAGGCGCCGACCTCAGCAAGAGCGAAAAGGACTTCCGGCGGATGGAAGGGATGATCTGCGCGATGACGCCGCTGGAGCGCCGGAATCCGCAAATCCTGAATGCGCGCCGCCGGCTGCGCATCGCGGGCGGCAGCGGGGTGAAAGTGTCCGAGTTGAACAACCTGCTCCAGCGCTTTGGCCAGATGCAGCAGATGATGAAGAAAATGGGCAAATTCCAGAAAATGCTTGGCCGGATGGGCGGCGCCCCGCCGCCGGGATTGTTCCGCCGGTGAGAGTGTGTCATCGCCGGGCGCACCATGACGAATTCTCCGATTTCGATCTCTCTGTCGGTTAGGTGGCCGCCCGCTGTGCTGGCGGCGGGCCTGGCGCTGGATTAAGTGCCGTTATTGTGGAATCGAATCTGGCCATCATCGTCCCGGTGTTCAACGAGCAGGACAACGTGCTGCCCATGCTGCGCGAAGTGGCGGCGGCGCTGGCGAACGAAACCCGCCCGTGGGAACTCGTGTTCGTGGACGACGGCAGCACCGATGCCACGTGGGCACGCATCGCCGAGGCGCGGCGCCAGGATCCGCGTGTCCGCGGCCTGCGCCATCTGCGCAATGCCGGCCAAAGCGCCGCAATCTGGACCGGCATCCAACACACCGCCACCCCGCTGCTGGCCACGCTCGACGGCGATTTGCAGAACGATCCTGCGGAACTGCCCCGCCTGCTGGCGTTGCTGAGCGAGGTGGACTTCGTGGGCGGTGACCGCACGGCCAACCGCCGGGATTCGTGGCTGCGCCGGGTTTCCTCCGTGGTCGCGCGCGCGGCGCGCCGCACCGCGCTGGGCTGCGATTTTCGCGACACGGGCTGCGCGTTGCGGGTGTTCCGGCGCGCGGCGCTCGCCGGCCTTCCGGGCTTCAACGGGCTCCACCGGTTCCTGCCGATCCTTGTCGCCGGTGGCGGTTTTCGAACCAAGGAAGTTCCCGTAAACCACCGGCCGCGGGTTGCCGGGGTTTCGAAATATGGGATCTGGAACCGGGTCTGGCGCGGGATCTATGATCTGGTCGGCGTCGCGTGGTTTCAGCGCCGGCGTTTGAAGGCCGTAGCCGTCGAGGAGTTGACGTGAACACCGGGGGCACTCCGCCTGCGGGCTCCAAGCCGGAACGCTACGAACAGTTTTTCCGGCGCCTGGACGCGCTCTGCACTGGGGAGCAGGATGCGATCGCCATCATGGCCACCGTCGCCAGCGAACTGTTCCACGCCTTCGAGGATTTCGACTGGGTGGGGTTTTACCGCAATGTTGGCGGTGAACTGCTCAAGATCGGCCCTTACCAGGGCGGACACGGTTGCCTCACGATTCCCTTCGCGCGCGGGGTCTGCGGCAAATGTGCGCGCGAACGCCGCCTCCAGAATGTGCCGGATGTGCGGGTGATTCCCCACCATATCGCCTGTTCTTCCTCCACGATCTCGGAAATCGTCGTCCCCATTTTTGACTCCGCTGGCGCGCTGCTCGCGGTGTTGGATGTGGACTCCGACCAGCCCGCCGCGTTCGACGAAACCGATGAAACCAACCTCACATTGATCAACCGCTATTTCGCGCAGGTGGAAGCGGGCGCGAGCCGATGAGCGGGATGTGGCACGCGGCATGGAAGCCCGGGCGCGACGGCGCATCGCCCGCCTCGCAGCCAAACCGTCACCAGGATGAATCGTGAGCCCAGTTGCGACCGGCTGAGTCCGGTCCGCTTTGCCGCTCTCTTGGCGGTCCTACTGGCCGTCATGTTCCCCGGGGTGCTGCTGGGATCGCGTTCGTTTTTCCATCGGGACTTTGGGGTGCTCGCCTATCCCACGGTGTTTTATCACCGCGCAGCCGTTTGGCGCGGGGAATGGCCGTTGTGGAATCCGCTGAGTCACTGCGGCGTCCCGTTTCTCGCCCAATGGGGGACGATGGTGCTCTATCCCGGAGCGTTGATCTACCTGCTGCTGCCGTTGCCCTGGTCGCTGGATCTTTTTTGCCTGGCGCATCTCTGGCTGGCGGGGTTCGGCATGTACTGGCTGGCGCGTCACTGGACCGCTCACGGAACCGGCGCCGCGCTGGCGGGAATCGCCTTCGTCTTCAACGGCGTCACGCAGTCGTGCCTGCTCTGGCCGAATTACATCGCGGCGCTGGGTTGGATGCCGTGGGTCGTGCTGGCTGGCGAGCAGGCGGCACGCCGCGGAGGAAGGGCGATTGCGGTCGCGGCCATCGTCAGCGCCATGCAACTGCTCACCGGTGCGCCGGAGCTGATCGCCATGACCTGGTTGGCGCTGGCGGTGATGACCCTTGGCCGGCGTGGTGACGGCGGGTGGCGAAACCACCTGCGTGGTCCGGCGCGTTTGGGAGGTGTCGCAGCATTGACCCTGGGGCTCGGCGCGGCGCAATTGCTGCCGTTCCTCGATTTGTTGGCGCGTTCGCAACGCAGCAGCGGGTTCGGCGTTGCGAAGTGGGCGCTGCCGCCATGGGGGGCCGTGAACTTTCTCCTTCCGTTATTCCACTGCTATCGCAACCCCCAAGGGCTTTTCTTCCAGCCCGGACAGGAGTTCTTCTCGTCGGTTTATCTGGGCGGGCCGCTGCTGGCGCTGGCGGCGCTTGGCTTCATCGGACCGCGCCCCAGGCGGATTGCCCTGCTCGCGCTGCTGGCATTCACCGGACTCGTGCTGTCGCTGGGCGACGTCAGCCCGTTGCATCGGGCATTGCCGTTCCTGCAATGGACGCGCTATCCGGTCAAATGGGTTTTGCTGATCGCGTTTGTGGTCCCGCTGCTGGGGGCGTTTGGCTTGAAAAAGCTCGCATCAGCCAGCCTAAGTGTTCCGGCGCGAACAGCTCGTGCTGCCGGCTGGGTCCTTGGCAGCCTGTTAGGCCTTATGGTGCTGGCGGCCTGGTTCGATGCACGGCACGCGCCCGCATTCGGCGAAATGCACGCGGCCACCCTCAACGTCATGGTTCGGGCGCTTTTCTTGCTTGCAGCCGCCGGGGCGCTGGGCCTGGGCATTCTCTCATCCCTTGCCGGAATGAGGCGGTTGGGCTTTGCCGCGGTTCTGGCCTGCATCTGGCTCGATTATGCCGTCCACACGCCGCACCAGAACCCAACGCTGCCCGCGCAGTGGCTGCAACCCGGCCTTGGGTTGACGGCCTCCGCGCTGCGTCCCGAAGCCGGCCGGGTGTTCATCACGCCGGCGGCCGAGGCAGCGTTGCTGCACAGCACCGTGGCCGATCTGGAAGCGGACTATGTCGGCAAACGGCTGGCCGAATGGTCGAACCTCAACCTGCTCGACGGCGTGGCCAAGGTCAATGGCGCCGCAACGCTGCGGCTGGCGGAGGAGGACGCGCTCGAACGCCGGCTCTATCTGGCGAACCCGGTCGTCGCCACGGGTGTGCTGGATCTGCTGGGGGTGGCATTCCAAAGCGCGCCCGACAACGCCACGGCCTGGGTGCCGCGCACCAACGCGCCGCCCCTCGTCACGGCCGGCCAGTCGCCGCAGTTCGTCCCGGCGGAGGCCATGTTGGACCAACTCCTGCAACCGGCCTTCGATCCGCGCTGGCAGGTGCTGTTGAGCGAGTCGGCCCGCACCCGCCTGCCCGACACCCGCCCGGGACCCGCCGTCGTTTCCAATGTCACCACCGGCGCCAACCGCATGGAATTCCAGGTGGAAACGGATCGCCCGGCCCTGGTGGTCATCGCGCAGACCTTCCACCCGAACTGGCAAGCCCGGGTCAATGGAACCGCGGTGCGGATTGAACGCACGGATTATGCCTTGCAGGCGATCGTTGTCCCGGCCGGACGAAACACAATCACACTGGTTTACCGCGACCGGGCATTTCTGTCCGGTCTGGCGCTCTCGGCGGCCACGCTGCTGCTAGCCGCGGCGCTGGTCTGGCGGGCGCCGAAAAGAGCGGCGCCCAAGGTCGGCGGCTAGGCCAGCCAGGCGCGTTGTCGGTTTTGAATTTCCGACGCGGTCAGGAGTTTCCGGACCAGCGCGGCGTCCGCCTCGACCTGGAAATCGAACATGCCCACGCAGATGAAGTCCGCGCCGTTGGCGAACGCAAATTGGAAGCCCGACTCGGGCGCGATCGCGCCGGCCGCGAGCGTCTTGAACGCGACCCACGGCTTCTCGACCTCCGACATGAAAGCGATTGTTTTCTCCGGGTCAACGTCCCAGTAATTGTCCGTGGGATTGTCCACGACGTCCTGCGTCTGGTCGGGGCGGCGCGTGGACCAGTAATTCCGGTGGTGGAGCGTCTTGACGTAAAACTCAGCGCCGAACTTGCCCTGCTCGGCCGCCTTGATGACTTCGAGTTTGTGGGCGCCGATGCCCGCGGGCACGCGCAGGGTCTTGATGAAATCCACGCACTGGCCCAGCAGCTCCACGCGGCCGGCCTTCAACCACTGGTCGCCGATCACGCCTTGCACGTACACCGCGGCCGCGCCGAAATCAATGGAACGCTTGATGTCCGTTTTCCAGTCGTCGAGGCCGGGGTGGCCCTCGGCGATCCACTGGATTTTGCCGCCGACCTTCCAATGCTTGGCGAAGATCTCCATGCATTTCTTCGCCGGGTCGGCGATGATGGTGTTGACGCCCTGCTGCTCGAGCAGGGCGAGGGTTTCGAGCACCTTCGCCTCGGTGTTGTAGGCGCGCATCAGCGACGGCACATAGCGGAGATCACGCGAATGGGCCCAGCCGCTGATCAAGTTGCCGCCGGAGATGAGCCGGCTGACGGTCAGCTTGCCGATCTTGCCGGTGGGCATGACCGGGCGGGCGGCCGGCGGGACGGGCGGGGCATCGGCGGCGCGGGTGATCACACCGGCGGCCGCGCCGGCGAGCACGGAGGTTTCGAGGAAACGGCGACGATTGAGAACGGGTTTCATGGCGCGTCGTCATCGAATCGCCTTTGCCGGGGAGCGTCAAGAAGGAAGCCCGACCACCAGAGAACTGCGAAGGTCGAGGTGCGAGGGTCGAATTCGTGTGAGTTGGAATTTGTGTCTCGGCTCGCGAGAACGCTCGCCCCACCGGCCCAACCAAATTTGGACCTTCCATTGCCAGGGATGGACAGGCGGGGAACAAAACGACAACCTCACCACGGAGCCGCGACGAACGCTCCATGTGGTCGAGGCGGGCAAAGCTGGTCACGTTCTCAATGGGCGAGTTTGGCGGTGGCACCGGCGACGGCCGTCGTTACGCAAGTCAGGAAATTGAATTGGCACATGAACATACGCCAGAAAGCAAACATGGGTTGGTTGTCCATCCTGCTGGCCTGTCGGATTGCGCCCGTTGCGGGAGCGGCGCCGGTGATGGTGCAGGATTTCGAGAATGTTGCTTCGCCCCCCACCGTGTGGGTGGTCAACATCCCCAACGAGAATGCTTCCGTCCAGCTTTCGACCGATCAACCGCACGACGGCAAGCAGTGTCTGAAGTTACATTACCACTTCGTCCGCACCGGGAATTTCCAATACCTTGGGGTCCCGAACCCGGTTAGGATTTCAGCGCCGGTCCACCAACTGCGTTTCTGGCTCAGGGGGGACAACTCGAAGTGTTCCTATGGGGTACAGGTGAGCGATGCCAGTGGCGAAACGCACCAGTACAGCAAGAATACGGGGCAAGGCGGGATCATCGCTTTTACCGGCTGGAAGGAAATCGTCATTGACCTCGACTCCGGCCATGAGACGTGGGGAGGAGACAGGAACGGCAAGATAGACTACCCGATCACCGCCATCACCTTCACCGTCGGCCAGCCTAAGGATGGAGAGAAATTATTGCCCATCGAGAGCGATTTGTCCTTTGATACCCTCAGCGTCGACTCCGAAAAAAGCGCTGACGAAACCCTCGGCGGCCAGGTGTCCGTGGTGTCGCCGGACTATGGCTCCGACGCACAAGGGGACACCGCCGTCACCCTCGCGGCGCCCGGCTTCAAGCGCCTGACCGTGAAGTGCTGGCAGCAAGGCGGTGTCTTTGGTTCCGATTCCACCGTGGCCACCGTCGTCCTCGATGCGCAAGGCAAGGGCGCGTTCGTTTTTCCAGCCGATGCCTACCCGCATGGCCCGATCACCGTGAGAATCGGCGGCGAGAACGGCGCCCTCAAAGACAATTGCTATCTGCAACTCTACAACAAGGGCGGCGTTTCCTGGCACGAAGGAATGCCCCAGGATCCACCGCCGGCGGCGAAAGGCATGTCGCTGGTTTTTGCCGACGATTTCAAGGGACCGCTCTCCATCTCCAGCACGAATTCCCAGGCCACCTATTACGACCACAAGCCGCCGGGCGGCTGGCAGGACTTCAGCGTGCATACCTTCGCCGGCCACGAGTCCCCGAAGAATCCGTTCTCGCAGGTCGGCTCTTACCTGCGCATCCGGGCCAGCGACAAGCTGCACAGTGCGGGGCTGATCTCCTCCATGAAGAACGACGCCAGCGGCATCACGGCCAAGGCTCCTTGCTACTTTGAATGCCGGTTTATCGGACCGAATGCGATCGGAACGTGGCCGGCCTTCTGGCTCCTGACGGATTACATGACCGACCAGGTCAAGGGCGTCAAGGTCCCCTGCGATGAACTGGACATCATCGAAGCCTATGGCGGGGAAGGCCCCCGCGCACCCAACGCGTTCGGCACCTACATGATCACCCCGCACTGCTGGGACCAGGGTGAAGGTGGCCGCGCGCTCGAGAAGCAGGCCTACGACGGCCTGCACAATCCGATTCGCATGAGCAAGTTCGGCATCCCCTCGGCCTGGTTTGAGACGTTCCACACCTACGGCTGCAAGATCACGGGGACGGCCACGATCTACTACTGCGACGACCTCGAGGTGGGCCGGCATGCGACGCTTCCCCTTTCCAAACGGCAGCCGCTTTTCTTTTTGGTCAATCTAGCCACCGGTGGTGGTTGGCCCGTCGATCTGTCGCGGTATAACGGTTTGGCCGACATGTACGTGGATTACGTCCGGGTGTATCAAGGCAAAGATTGAACTGCACCTGAGGTGCCGGCCGCGTCGCGCCCGCTCAAGCGCCCCCAGGTCTCCCGTCAGGGAATTGTTGGGGAGCGTGGTCCGTGGCAAAGGCGAGGATTGACCCGTTCACGCTTGACCGCGCGCGGCCGGCACCAGTGCGCCGGCTTCCGCACGGACGGTTCCAGCCGTCGAGTGAAGGAAGGCCCGTCTTGACCACCGCGTGGAAGAATTGTGCCAATACCGGGTGACCCCGTCATGATCGTCACGCCGCGTTTCGGCAGTAGAATCTGATCCCGCCATTGGAAGACTCACCACATCGCCCCGTTGGCCAACAGGGTTGGGGAATGTCGGGTTCTATAGCGCACGTATTAAAAGTCGCTGGCGGGCGTCAAGTTCGGTTTGGAGTTGTTCTGAATTGAGTCGGGGCCTGCAAAACCGTAACTTTGCCGGATGAATTGGACGGAATCCCGCTGGTTGCCCATCCTGCTGCTGTTCCTGTCCAACCTGTTCATGACCGTCGCCTGGTACGGCCACTTGAAATTCAAGAGCCGCCCGCTCCTGCTGGTGATCCTGGTCAGTTGGGGCATCGCCTTCTTCGAGTATTGCCTGCAGGTGCCCGCCAACCGCTGGGGCAACGCCGTTTATACGGCCACGCAGCTCAAGATCCTGCAGGAAATCATCACCCTGACCGTGTTCTGCGGCTTTGCCGTGCTCTATCTCGGCGAACGGCTCCGCTGGAACCATTTCGCGGCGTTTGTTTGCATTTTAGCCGCGGTGATGTTCACCTTCCTCCCGAGAAACACATGAGCTTCTACGACAAACTCAAGTTCGACGCCAGCGGCCTCATCCCCGCCATCGTGCAGGAACGGGCCACCGGCCGGGTGCTGATGATGGCCTGGATGAACCGCGCCTCGCTGGCGCAGACCATCGCCACCGGCAAGACGCATTTCTGGAGCCGGTCACGCCAGAAGTTCTGGATGAAAGGCGAGGAAAGCGGCCACACGCAGACGGTGAAGGACATCGCGTTCGACTGCGACGGCGACACCCTGCTAATCCAGGTCGAGCAGATCGGCGCGGCCTGTCACGAGGGCTACCGCTCCTGCTTCTTCCGATCCGTCGAAGGCCAGGGCGAAACCTTCAAGGTCACCGAGGCCCAACTTCAGAAGCCGGAGGAAATCTACGGCAAGAAAAAATAATGGACGGGTTTGTCCCATTCGGCAGCGAGGGTTACCTCGTGCTCGCCGGCGTGCTCGTCCTGGCCCGCGGACTGGATTGCCTCAGCACGTGGATCGCCACGCCCCGCCTGCTGCTTGAGGCCAATCCCATCGCCCGGTTCCTGGGCTGGCGCTGGGGCCTTGTCCTGAATGCCGTGATATGCGGCCTCGTCGCCGCGTGGCCGTTCCCGGCCGTTACCATCGCCACCACCAGCCTGCTGATCGCCGCGCGGAATTTCCAGTCCGCCTGGCTGATGCGCACAATGGGCGAGCGGGCCTATCGCGTCTGGCTGGCCGACCGCGTTAACGAAACCCGCCGAGGCCTGTTCCTCGGCTGCCTCGTCGGGCAGACCGCCATCCCGGCCTTCCTGGGCGGCGGGTTGATCTATTTCGGTGATCCGGACGTGATTCCGGTGGGTATCGGCTTCGGCATTTTATTTTACGGCGTGGCTGTCTTGCTGTTCACTTTGCTCTCGCTCCGGCGCCTGCTGCGGCCCGCGGGCTGAAACGACCATGATCGCTCCGCGCCCGGACGAATTCGCGCGACTGGCCGGACAGGGCAACCTGATCCCGGTGTACCGCCGCATTCTCGCCGATTTTGAAACGCCGCTCTCCGCCTACCGCAAGCTCCGCGGGCAGGGCGAATCCTTCCTGTTCGAGTCCGTGGAAGGCGGCGAGCATCTCGGCCGCTATTCGTTTGTCGGCTGCAACCCGCGCGCCGTCGTCATCCAGCGCGGCCCGGTCGTCGAAGTCCGCGAGGACGGCCGGGTGACCGAACAGTTCACGGTGTCGCGCACGCCCGGTCCGGGCGCGGTCGCCGACGTCCTCGTAGTCGTTGAACGCGTGATGGCCCGCTACCGGCCGGTCGCCTTGCCCGGGCTGCCACGGTTTACCGGTGGCGCCGTCGGCTTCCTTGGTTACGAGTTCATCCACGACATCGAACCGGTCGTGCCGCGTCCGCCCGCCGACGAACTTGGGACGCCGACCGCCTATTTTCTCATCGCCGACGAACTACTGGTCTTCGACCGCGTCGCACAGACGATCACTGTGCTGGCCAACGCGTTTCTCGATGGGAGCGTGCCGCCGGACGAGGCCTACCACGACGCGGTAAGCGAGATCGAGCGCCTGGTCGCACTGCTGGAACAACCCCTCGACCACCAACCGGTGAGCCTGCCCGAGAATGCGCCGGCCCTCCCGTTCACGTCCAACACGCCGCGCGAGAAGTTCCTCGCGAACGTGGCGCGGGCCAAGGAATACATCACCGCCGGGGACATCATCCAGGTGGTCGGCTCACAGCGCTTTTCCGCACCGGTCACGGCGCCCCCGCTCGATGTGTATCGGGCCGCCCGCACGATCAATCCCTCGCCCTACATGTTCCTGCTCGAACTGGAAGGATTCGCTCTCGTGGGCGCCTCACCGGAAATCCATGTGCGCTGCGAGGACCGCGCGGTGGAGATCCGGCCCATCGCCGGCACGCGCCAGCGCGGCGCCACGCCCGGGGAGGACCAAGCCTTGGAGCGGGAACTGCTGGCCGACCCCAAGGAACGCGCCGAGCACGTCATGCTGGTGGATCTGGCGCGGAACGACCTCGGCCGCGTGTGCGATTACGGCTCGGTGAAGGTGAAGGACCTGATGATCATCGAGCGTTACAGCCACGTCATGCACATCGTGTCGCAAGTGGAAGGCCGGCTCGCGGCGGACCGCACGCCGTTCGACCTGATGCGCGCCACCTTCCCGGCCGGCACGCTCAGCGGCGCGCCGAAAATCCGCGCCATGCAGATCATCTCCGAGCTGGAGGGCACGACCCGCGGACCCTACGGCGGCTGCGTCGGCTATTTCTCGTTCAGCGGCAACCTCGATTGCTGCATCACCATCCGCACCGCGCTGCTCAAGGAAGGCAAAGCGTACGTCCAGGCCGGCGGCGGCTGGGTGAACGACTCGACACCCGAAGGCGAATTGCAGGAGACCGTGAACAAATCCAAGGCGATGCTGACCGCGGTGGCGATGGCCGAGGGCTTTGTCCGGTAGCCATTTCACGGGCTGGCGGAAGCGCCCAGTCACAGGCCGCCTGGTAATGATTGCGTGATTGCGTCGAGCCTCCGGCTCCACTGCGGATCGCCGTTCAACGGCGCGGTGGCCACGATGGCACGGCCGTTGGTTCGCACCCCGGACCGGTCCGCCGAGGAATGTCTTGATCCGCTTCGCCCGGTACCGCCAAGTTGTCCCATGCAAACGCATCTCCGCCGTGCGGTTGGGTTCGTCGTGACGGTGTTCTGCGTTCTCGCGGCGATTCCGTTGCTCCGTGCGGCGCCGGCGAAGTTCCCGCTCCAGGCAGGGGCGGACGGGCGACATCTGACGGACAGCGCCGGCAAACCGTTTCTCGTGCTCGGCGATTCCGCGTGGTCCCTCATCGCCCAACTCCCGGAAACGGACGCCGCTCGCTATCTCGACGACCGGGCCAGGCGCGGCTTCAGTGCGATCATCGTCAATCTCGTCGAGCACAAGTTCGCCTCCTGCGCCCCGGCGCTGCGCGACGGCGTGCAGCCGTTCCTCAAGCCGGGTGACTTCACCCAGCCGAACCCGGCTTACTTCGCGTACGCCCATCGGGTCGTCGCGGCGGCACAACGCCGGGGCATCTCGGTATGGCTTTGCCCGGCCTACCTGGGCTGGGGCGGTGGGGACGAAGGCTGGTTCAAGGAGATCCAGGCCGGCGGACCGACGGTGTTGCGTGGTTACGGGCGTTTCGTGGGGGAACGGTTCGCGGATCTGTCGAATGTGGTCTGGATGATGGGCGGGGATTTCGCTCTGCCTCCGGCCGAACGCTGGACGGGCAACGAACTGGCCGCCGGCTTGCGCGAAGGCGGCGCCCGCCAGCTCATGACCGCGCACGGCGGACAGACGGCGGCCACCGAAACGTTCGGCGACGCATCCTGGCTCGCCGTGGACACGGTTTACAGCTATGTCGCCGACCTGTATCGTCCGCTCCTCGCCGCCCACGCCCGCCAGCCCGCGCGTCCCTTCGTGCTGATCGAAACCATCTATGAAGGCGAGCATAACTCCCGGCCGGAACAGATCCGGCGCCAGGCCTGGTGCGCGATGCTCGGCGGCGCCGCGGGCCAATTCTTCGGCAACAACCCAATCTGGCACTTCGATGGCCCCACACTCTTCCCGCACAAGGACACCTGGCAGCAGGCGTTGAACGGCACCGGCACGCGTGACATGGCGCGGCTGGGCGCGTTCTTCGCCGTGCGACCCTGGCCGGCCCTCGTGCCCGACGGCGACAACCAACTCGTGGCGAACGCCACGAACGGCCCCGGTCACATCGCCGCCGCATGCACGGCCGACCGTCGCCTCGCCGTCATCTATGCTCCGGCGGACGATCAATCCTCTCGCGAGATCGTGCTGAACCTGGATCGGCTCCCAGGACCAGTCATCGCCACGTGGTTCAACCCGGCACAGGACACGGCACCCGCAACGCCGGGCGTCGTGCTGCCGAACCGCGGCTCGCAAACCGTCCGCACGCCGGGCGAGAATGGCGCTGGCGCGAATGACTGGGTGCTGACCCTCGAAGTGCGCTGAACCGCCGTTCTCCTGCCGGTCAAAGGGCCTGTTCAACCGCGGTCAGTCGGACTACATTGCCCGCCATGATGCTCCCACGCTGCGCCCGGTGGCTGGCGGTCGTGACCTGCCTTTCCGGTTTGGCCGCGCCGCCCGCTGGTTATCACCTCGAATGGGCCGATGAGTTCGATGGCACCATGCTCGACCTGACGAAATGGCAACATCGCGGACTCGGCCCGCGCCGGACGGGCGAGAACGTCACCAACACGGTGTCGGTGGGCGGCGGGTTCCTCACCATCACCACCTACACTGCCAACGGCAAACACCACACCGGCATGATCGGCACCGAAGGCCGCTTCGAACGCACCTTTGGCTACTATGAGGCGCGCATCCGCTTCGAGGACTCGCCCGGCATGTGGTCGGCCTTCTGGTCGCAAATTCCCTCCATGGGCAGTCACATCGGCGACCCAGGACAGGGCGGGATCGAAATTGACATCCTCGAACACCGCGTCTTCGACCAACCCGGCAAGAACATTGGGGACACGATCCAGCACGCCCTGCACTGGGACGGCTACGGCCCGGAGCACAAAACCCGCGCCAAGCTGACCGATCGCTTGGGGTTGGACCGGGGCTTTCACCTCTACGGGTTCGAGTGGACCCCCACCGAGAACCGATTCTACGTGGACGGCAAGCTCACCTGGGCGACCGGACCGGTGTCGAAGCGTCCGCAATACCTGATTCTCAGCACGGAAGTGGAGGACAAGGGTTGGGCGGGCACCATCCCGGTTGGCGGCTACGGCGACCTCGCGACCAGCAAGACGCGGATGATCGTGGACTACGTCCGGTATTACGCACCCCCCGGCCCATGATTTGAAGTTGAATTGGCGCGGTGCGCCACGGCCCAATCCCGTCCATGAAACCCTTGGAGCAAGTTCGCTGGAGGCTTGGCGTGGTCCTGGCCGCGCTCGCCCTCGCTGCCTTGACCCACGCCTTGAGCGCCGACGAACCCGCGGCCCGGCATCGGAAATTCATCGAGTTGGGCTGGGACATTCCCTCGACGGCGCTGCTGCGGGAGGCCTGGCACGCGATGGAAACGAACACGCCCTTCGACGGCGTCATGTTCAAGGTCGAAACCAAAGACGATCAGGGCGCCAGCCGCAGCACCGAGGCGCTCTGGGACGCCCGGCCCTGGAAACGCGAATGGCTGCAAGACGCGCTGGCGGATCTGAAATCGTGCCGGTTCACGCGGTTCACCGACAACTTCCTTCGCTTCAACGCCACGCCCGGCGACCTCGACTGGGCCGACGACCCCGGCTGGACAGCCCTCGCGGACAAGGCCGGGGACTGCGCGTGGCTGGTGAAGCAGGCTGGCGGCAAGGGGCTGGCGATTGATTTCGAATCCTACGGGGCGCACCAGTTTAAGTTCGACGCCGCCAGGAGACGCTCCTTCGCGGATACGGCGGCATGGGCGCGGAAACGCGGGGCCCAATTCGCGCAGGCCGTCGCCCGCGAATTTCCCGACGCTGTCCTGCTGACGCTCTGGATGAACAGCATCAATTTCAAGGCCGGCAAAAGTGACCTGCCGCAGAATATTCTCGCGTCCGCCGGCTATGGCCTGCTGCCGGCGTTCATTGACGGGATGCTTGATGCGGCACCACCGGCGATGGTGTTGGTGGACGGCTGCGAAGACGGCTACTACCTCGACAGCGCCGAGGAATACCTGCGCACCGCGCACGAGCTGCGTTCGTGGAACGGCGCCGCCATCCGCCTCGTCTCGCCGGCGAACCGTCCAAAATATCGGCAGCAGGTGCAGGCGGGTTTCGGCTTCTACCTCGACATGTTCCTGAACAACGCGACGAACCATTATTATCGCGGCCCGATCAACGGTTCCCGCCTCGCGCGCCTGGAACGGAATCTCGCCTTCGCGTGCGACGCCGCCGACGAATATGTGTGGGTTTACGGGGAGCAATGCCGCTGGTGGGGCCGGCCGACGAGCGTGCCCAACAGCGTCGGTCAGGGCCGCCTGTGGGAGGAAGCGTTGCCCGGCATCACCCGCGCCATCGCCCAGGTCCGCGACCCGATGCGCGCGGCGCAGGACGAAATCGCGAAGCTCCGCGCCGCCGGCACGCTGACCAACCTCGCCCGCAACGCGGACTTTGCCCAACCCGCGAGCAGGCAGGAAGGCGCGTTGCCGGCCGAGTTCAGCACCTGGCAGGACGAGCAGACCTCTCCCGGCAAGTTCGCGTGGGATGCCGGTGTGGGTGGCGGCGCCGGGCGCGCGGCCGGCGTGAAATCGGGCTGCTTCATCCAATCCCACGACGTGCGGCCGGGCGAAACTTATGCGGTCCAGGCGGAGTGCCTGCCCCGCGGCGCGTCCAACCCGACCCTGATCGCACGCTGGCAAACGGCCGAGGGTCGTTGGACGCACGAGCACGACGACCGCACGTTCGTGTTCCGGCCGGACGAAGGCGCGTGGCCGAAAGCGTTCGGCGTAATCACCGTTCCGTCCGCCGTGGGAAAACTGGTCATTCTCCTCAACGTCACCGGCCAGGTCGCCGACACCGACGTGTGCTGGTTCGACAATCTGGCGCTGTATCGGCTCCGGTGAAGGCCGGGGATGCCGGACCCCGCAGCACCCAACAGCTCTTGTTCCAACCGCAGTCTTCTGGGAAGCGCAGGCTGCCTGCTGCCGGGCTCCGACCTTGCCAGAGCCAGCAGGAATCAATGATAAAGAATACTCGAGTTTTTCCGCGCTTGGCTGAACCTCCAACCCTCTCGGACCGGCTTGGCGGCCAGTGGCCCGAAGTGGAGGCGCACATGGCAGGCCGTCATGGACGCGATTGTGAACACCAAGACGGGATCCACCTGGGAACGCTGGGACCGCGCCGTCAAGGATCATGCCTTCGACAGCATCCGCCACCGTCGCGTCCGGGAAACCCAGGCCGAGCATCTGCTGGCCGCACTGAACCACGGGGCGGTGGCAACGAATGTATTCCTGCGCCGATTGCACAACTTCGCGTTGGACATGAACTGGCTTCCCTGGCCGGTGATTCCCGAGCGCCAGTGGCCGGCGGTTCGGTATGGCCCCAAACGGACCATCACGTTCGCCAAACATGCGGACATCGTCGAGCGGGAGACCAACCCCGAACGCAGGGCGTTCTACCAGCTTCTATGGCATCTGGGCGGTTCCCCGGAAATGTCGCCAACCTCAACGCCGAAGACGTCGATTGGCGCAACCGGCTGATCAGCTACCGCCGCCAGAAGACGAAGCAGACGGCCTAGATCCACTTCGGCGACGCGCTCGCGAAGATTCAGGAAGGCCTGCCCAAGACCGGCCCTTTGTTTCCGCATCTGCGGTCGATTCGCGCCTCCGACCGGGCGACGGAGTTCAAGCAGCGGTGTCGCGGTTTTGAGATCGAGGAGATCACGCTGCATTCCTGCCGATATGCCTGGGCGGAGCGGGCCAAAACCGCTGACAACCCGGAGCGCTTCCATGTCGTGCCACGCCCAGGCGCCACTCGTCAGGAGAGCCTCCGGCGTTTGGCCGCGGAATCTCACTGTCAAGCCCGAAGACGGGCGCAACTCCGAGGTCCGAGGTCTCCGCATTCCGCAAGAATAACTGGACCCGGGCTCCCAACTGAGGTCGGGATCCCGACGGTAGCGCATGGCCTGGGCCAGTGTGTGCCGCGTGGTCAATACGCCAACCAAGCCGAGGCTGGTTGCTTCGGCGGCGCTTGCTTGATTCAGAATGACTCCCTTGGCGAGTGTTAGAGCCGTGCTTCCCAAGAAAAAACACCCTCGAATCAGGGGGTTCATGGGCTGATCCACCGAATGATCTTTGGATTATTCTCCGCTCTTGATGAACCCATAATACCGTCCCATCCAATAGGCATGGAGAAAATCCGCTGCGCCGGTCTCGTTCTCGCGCCACAGTTTCAGCTCGGCCCAGTGTTCGCCGTCCGCGCTCTGATAGCAACCGCCTGGCCCGCTTGCGACAAGGCCGCGCGGCGTGGCAAAAAACGAGGCTGCGCGCGGGATGCGCCACCCCTGCATACTCGGCGCGCCCGTCTGACCTTGATCTCGACTGATCTCCAACCGCCCCTCTTCCGTGATGCGGCAGAAAAGATTGCCGGAGACCCGGAGCCACCTTTTGAAATCGGACACCGGGAATTTGACGGCCTCTCCCTCGGGAACGGGACGCCAACTCATGCCGCCATCACGGCTCAGGAATATGCCCTGGTCGGTCTGGACTTGAAGAACGAACGTGCGCCGGCTGGAAGCGACAAGGTTTTGCACTCGGGCGCCGCGCAACCCCGCGCTCACGTCCTGCCACTCCTTCCCGCCGTCCCGCGTCATGGACACGGTGCCCGTGCTGTCGGAGAACCAGGCCACAAGAGGGTCGTCGCATGAAAACTGGAACGTGATGACACTCGGCTTGAGCCAATTGTCCATCTGGTATGGATTGCCTTTCCAGGCGTATTCGTTGTCGAGGGGACGCTGGTTGATTGGAATCGGTCGGGCACTAAGTTTTTCGCCGCGGGCAAACGGATTGCGTTCGATATCCGTGCGCAGTGAGTTCATGACCGGCCGTAGCACCCGGTCAACGGGATACAAGTGCAGCGTTTCCACCGCCATTCTCATGGCTTCCTGGGCATGAGGGATTTCGCGCGGCCCGGTTGCAGACATGCCTGGTTTCGCCGGCGCGCGGTAATCCGGCAGCAAGGCGCAGGTCATCCAGGAGAACAGCGAGTTGCCTTCCATCCAATTCATCTCCCAGAGTTCCGCGACCCATTTCCGGTAGATCTTCAGCAACTCAGGGTCCTTCTCGTAACGAATAAGGTTATAAAGGGCTTCGTATGCCTGGCCCTCGCTGCTATGGTTCACTCTTGCCAATCGTTCGAGGCTGAACGGGCCCGGGTCGCGAAGCCGGTCCGGGTTGTTTTTGAACCGCGCGACCACACGTTGATAAAAGTCCAGGTAACGTCCCTTCCCGGTGACGTGGTGCGCGATCAGCAAATCCGGCAGCAGCATCAGCGATGCGCGCAGTGAGGGTCGCCCGGGTTCATCCGCGGCATTGGTCCGTTTGAGCCTGGCCGCATAGACCTTCCAATAATACTCATCCCGCGCCGGGTCGGGATCAATGCCCACGTGTCCCCACAGGGTCACTTCGCCGTCCACGTCAATGATGCGGCAATGATTGTCCAGCAGGTGAGTCATCAGCTTGTCCACGTCTTCGGCAATGAACCGGCGTTGCGACGGGTCGGCGGCCAGATCGAAATAGATCGCGTAGCCGTAGAGCACCGCGTTGAAGTTGTCCACGCTCACGTCGCCATGCCAACGGTAATCGGAGAACCGGCCCTGGCCCTGGTGCCACTTCGGCGAGTCCTGGCCGTTGCGCTCCCAATCCTCGACCGGGCCGTGTCCCTTGACGTAGCCGCGCGCCAGCAGTCCCGGCTTGCCGGTGACTTCCTGCTGAATCCTGAGCGCACGCAGGATCTCCCCACCGTGCCGGCGCGCCCAAGGGTCCCGCGTCACCGCATATTGATAGCCCACCCCGGCAAGATAACGGCCGGTCCAAACCCCCGAATGAATCACGTTGCCGGGTTGGTCAACGGTATGCGGCGACTTTGTGCCGGGCGGGGCGGAGGGCACAATGCTTACGTAGAGGCCGTCCAGCCAATGTTTGTCGAGGAGATCGCGCTGGAAATAGGCAGCCTTGTCGTGCAGCGGGCTGGAATCAATCGCGGGCGGCGCGCCGGCAAATACCGGCATCACAGCAATAAGGAGCACCAGACGGCCGATGAATCGATTGAAGTCGGTTTTCATGAAAGTATGGCGTGGGGTTGCCGGAGTTGGCGTCGGCACGCAGCCAGCATTGCCTTCCAGTGGATGCGCAGGAAGGCCGGTTCTTGCAGTGCCTCGCGGGCGTACTTGCGGCCGGCGCGCGCGAGGGCGAGTTCCGCCTGGATGACCGTCTCGTCGCGGTTGTTGGCCAGGGCGAGCACCCGCGAGTCCGGCGCCACGATTTTCGAGTCGCCGGCCGACCACCGGCCCGCCCCCTGCGGCCCAACGGAGTTGGCGAACACATAATAGACTTCGTTCTCGAACGCGCGGAGCGCTATCCCGTCGCGGCCATGCCGCTTGCTCTTCGAAACCGGCAGCGAGTCCAGCCCCGCATTGGCGTGGAACACGATTTGCGCGCCCAGCATCACGGGCAGGCGCACCAGCTCCGGATAGCGCCGCTCGTGGCAGATGATCGCCGTGCATGGCACCCCGGCGAGGTGGAAAAACGCCGGCGCATTTCCCGAAGTGAAAAAACGCGCGTCTCGCGCCGTAAGGTGAATCTTCGAATAGCAGAAGACGGTTCGTCCTCGGCGATCGAACACCACCAGGGAATTGAACCTTTTACGCCCGGCGAAGGTCGGGCTGCCCAGCAGCACATGGCAGTCCGCAGCGCGAGCCGCCCGGGCGACGCTCTGCAGGGCCGCTGCCACCTCAAGTGGCGAAACGGCGGCAAAATCGCAATCATATCCGGTCACCGCGCATTCGGGAAACAGGATGACGTCCGCGCCGGCTTTGGCGGACGAATGAATCACCTCACTAATCCAGGAGACGTTGTCCGCGATGGCGGGGCGGAATTTCATTTGTGCAGCGGCGACGACGACGCGGGTAGGTTTCATGGCTTCGTGAGCTTCAGAATATAGGTCTCGCCGGCGGGAACAACAAAACTCGGCCCCAAGTCGGTCTCCAATGTCAGGTTTCGTATGCTAAAGGTGAGGTTCGCCGTTAGCCTGACCTGCTGATCGCGCTTGCGATCCAGGTTGTTGACGAAGGCCAGGCAGCCGTCGCTGGTCTTGATGGCCCGGTATTCGAGGCCGCTGACATGCTTGCCTTCGGGTGTCAGGAACCGGATTGGGCTCTGCGCGCCACAACCGGCCAGCACCGCATCCATCAGCTCAACCATGCTGTCGGACACCAGCGGGATGGCCAAATAGTAAATGCTGCCCTTTTCCATCGGTACCTGAACGATCGCCGGCTGGCGGTCTGCGAACGTGCCCAGGACCCGGTTGCCCGCGCCGACCTTGAGGACGTGCCGCACGCCGGCACCCTGCAATTCCATTTCCTGGCGAAAGACACCGCTCCTGGCGGTCTTGATTTTGGCCTTGGGCACGTCGGTAATGACATTGTCCACCATCAATCCCATCAGGAACGGGGCCTCGGTTTCCTCGCCGTTCGCGTCTCGCTGGATGCCGGTGCTGGCCTGGCCCGCGACGATCTTTGGGGCTTTCATGCTGCTCACTTGGAGGTTCAACGGGGCGAGGTAATCCTGCTTGCGGTTGTACTGGTCGAAGAACCAACTATTGGGCACCAGCACCACCTGGCCGCCGCGCCTGGCAAAGTCCATCACTTTTTGCACTACTTCGGCCTGTTCGCAGGTGGCGGCCGGGATGACCAACACCTGATATTTTGGCAGTTTGCCTTCGAGCACCTGCCTGGTGGTGATGAAATCAATCGGCACGCCGATCTCCAGCAGCGCATCGTAAGTCCGCTCCAACTCCAGCAGGTAGGGGGTTTTGTCGCCGCCGGTCTCGGGGACCTGGAGCAGGGAGGCTTTCGAGTAGAGCAGCGCCACGGGCGCGTTGATGTCCTGCTGGAAGGCGAGGATTTCCTGGCGCAGGCGGCGGAGGTCCAGTCCGGTGCGGAGAAATCGCTCTGCTTCCGGGAGGGTGCAATACGGGGGCCGGCTGCCGTGACCGTAGAGCACGGCGCCGCCATCGCCCGGCCTATCGGTCCAACCCCAGTAGAGCGAAAGGGCGGACAGCCCGTGGAGGAAACTGGCCATCGTGTTGCGGTACTCGCTGCCTTCCACCTCGACAATGGCTTTGCGGTTGTCGCTGAGCGAGCGCAGGAAATCGACGTACTTGGTCGAAGCCGGCGATTCGTTAATGCAGAAGTCGTTGACCTCGTGGGCCAGCGCTTCCACGTCGCTGCCGCTCTGGCCCCACTCCTTGTTGAAGTTGTAGTGCGGAGCGCAGGTGGCCATGGGGATGTCGGGATCGAGCTGGCGTTGTTGAGCCTTGGCCCATTTCATGAACTGGGTGAAGCGCCAGAGGTTGAAATCGAGCCAGTCATAACGCTTCGCATCATTGGGTTCCCGTTGGCGAAAATCCGGCAGTTGAACCTCGTCGAAATCGCGCTGATGGGTGTCCCAGGCCTGGTTGAGTTTCCCGATGACGCCGAACTTCTCTTTCAGCCAGGCGCGGAACATGTCGCGGGTGCCGTCGCAGTAGCAGATGTAGAAATACTCGTAATCCAACAGGCTGATCAGGCGGGTCTTGCTCTGCATTTGGGCGGGCAGCACCTTCTGATAGGCTTCCACGCAGGCCTGGCGAGTATGGGGGCTTTCCAGGCAAATCACGCAGTTGGCCCCGCTCACACCGCCGGACCATTTGTCGGCGATGATGTGTCCACACCAGCCGCCGTCCCAGACGCGGTGGGTGTCGGGGTACTGATTGAAAGCTTCCCAGATGGGCATGTCCTTGTAATTAAAGCGGTCGGCGCCCGGGGCCATGCAGGTATAGACCCACGTGGTGTGCCGGTTGAAGAACGGCTCGGCTTCCGGGCTGGGACCGCTGTGGACGCTATAGATGAATGTGGGAACCTCGCCCTCGCAGAAGTTGCGGCCCTTGAGCTTCATCCGGGTGAAGTCGGGTTTGGGGGGCGCGTGTCGAGGTTGGGTCTTGCCGGCGAGAACTGCGGCGATTTCCCGGATAAGGTCCTGACCGCGGGTTTCGACATATTTCAGCGTCTCGGGCCGTTCCTCGGGGAAGCTGTTCCAGCGTTCGTTGAGGCCAACGCGCATCGGGATGGCCGCCGCCTGCCAGTAAAGCACGTCAAACCCCTTTTCTTCGGCCTGGGAGATCAACTCCGCGACTTTCCCGAATGACTTATTCGCTTGTGCGTATTCCGCCACGCCCGAAACCGGCTCACCGCAAACGGCACACTTGGCGGCTTTCGCAGCGACTCCCAGACCGCAGGAAGGGCACTTGAGCCCGTCTGGGCCCGAGAGGCCGTGCAAGGCCTCCTCCACCTCGCCGAGAGCCAGGCCGCTCTTGCCGCTCTGGTCTTCGATCTTTTCCAGCCGGAGTTCGTCCAACCAAATCTTGCCCGAGCCGAACAGGTAGATATAGAGCAAGTTGCTGTCGCACGCTTCTTCAAACTGTTGCGTGATGTCGAACTTTCGCCAGCCGTACGTCCCCGTCGGCAGATCCGTCATCAACTCTTTGCCTTTCGGTTCGAATGATACCACCAGCCCGCGATCATAGAGGCCGGTCTTGAGATCAATCGCGCGGACGTAGCCTGAGAGTCGGTACCAGCCAGCCTCGGTCTTGACCGTCTGGCTGATGCCGAGTTTGCAGGCGCCGTAGCTAAGCATTTCAGCGCTGGCCCGGCCTTCGTGCTTGATGTCGGTATCGGCCACACGCCGGCAGTTGCCTTCCCACTTCCAGCCCGACCAGACCTTGAAGGGGTTCCCCTGCTCATCGGGTTGGTCGAGGTACTGTTCAAAACCGCCGTCTTTCAGGACGTTTTCGCCAGCCTGTGCTTCGCCGGCCAGCCACGGCAGGGTCAGCAGGAGGCACGTTAACAAGCAGTTCATCGGGTTGTTCATCAATCTCATTTGGCTTCGCGGCTTTCCGGCAAGACTGCTGCGCAAGCCCGGCGCAGATACTCTTCGAAGGGCCAGGCGCCGCTGCCGCCGGTCTGGCGGGTAACAACCAGGTCGAGGCTCGGCACAAAGGCGATGAGTTGTCCCCCTGAACCGGCCTTGTCCCGGGCGTCGGCGGGGATGCCCTCACCGGAGCGGCCGTCTTCGCCCGTCATGCGAGCGGGCAGTTCCCAACCGTGGGAGAAGGCCTGGGCATTGATCTTGAAGCGCAGCTCATGGCCGGTTACGGCATGCGTTGGGGCCCCGGTTTCCTGGACGAACCAGCCGGGGACGATTTGTTGTTCGTGCCAGCGTCCACCTCGAAGCAGGCAGTAAGCGACGCGCGCCAGCTCGCGCGCCGGCATCCCCAGCCCGTGCGAAGGATGCCGCCCGCATTTCTCGCCTCCTTCGTAGTACTGAAACCACCAGTGTTCAATGCCGAGCGGCTTGAACAAGGCCTCGATGGCGAACTGGTCGTAAGGCTTGCCCGTAACGGTTTCGCAAACCAGCGATGCATGCGCCAAGGCATGTGTGGAATAGCCGCAGGCGGTGCCTGGGTCGAATGCCAGCTTGGTGGTCAACGGGTCGCCGGTGTGGCCCAGGATATACTCCCAGGTGCCGTCGTTGGGCGCGCCCGTCGCCTCGGGGCACAGGCCGGAGGTGTGGTTGAGCAATTGTTTGACCGTGATGCGGGCCTTGCGCGGGTCGCTCAGCGGTTGGGCCCAGGGAATGAACTCGAAGGCCGGGTCATCGAATCGCAT
The DNA here is from genome assembly GCA_050012855.1 of Verrucomicrobiota bacterium. Lineage (GTDB taxonomy): Bacteria > Verrucomicrobiota > Verrucomicrobiia > Limisphaerales > J093 > JAJXZJ01. The sequence goes on from JBEKGJ010000023.1 coordinate 42,864, forward strand.
CTTTTTGGGCGTCAATCCACGCTGACTCTGCTCCGACGCGATCGCCAGCACGGTGGCGCAAACCGCCTTGGAAACCGAAGCGACGCGGCTTGAATCCGTTTGGGCGCTCCTGCCCCGCTCAACTTCCAGGACGATGTAGCCATGGCGGATGACCACCGCGGCAAAGTTCCGATCGTCCGAGGCGAGGAGCCACTGCTTGAGTTCCGCGAGCCTGTCCGGAACCATGCCGGCGAGACTCTGCAAGTCCCCCGCCTGCTCGAGCTTGCGCCAGCCGCCTTGGGATTCGGGAGGAGGAAAGTAGGAGTCGGAGTCGAAATATTGGTAGAAGACAGTCGCGAGCCTTGCTCCATAGTCCTCCCAGTGCCGGGCCGACGGGTAGTCCTTGAGGCCCTCAATCCAGTTACAGTTGAATTCGTGAACGACGGCGGCGATACCATAACGCTCCAGCCAACCCTCGCCCAAGGTGCCCGAGTTCCGGAAGGTTTCCCCGGTGCTGCCTTCCGTGAACCACGTATGCTGGCGGAGCAACCGCTCGAACGTCGCCATGCGCTCGAGATACTCCTTTAACCGGGGCACCGGGGGCCGGCTGATGTGCAGTTGGCCGCCGCTGTCGTTATGCAAATCGAGCGCCAGGTGGGGAGGCTGGCCGGCTTGGATCATTCCCTCGAGCCACTTTTCGAGGGCGTAATTCTCCGGGGCGAGTTGTGGGTCGGCGGGCTTGTCCCAATCGCGATTGAGATCCTTGCCTTGCAGGTTGAAACGGGTGCGCCCGCGGGTCACGCCGTCCTTGTTGGCCATCGGCAGAATATAAACGCAGTAGCGCTCGAGATATCTCCTGGACTGCTCGTCCTCCAAGAGGAGTCGTTGGATGAGTCCCTGCGCCACCCAACTGCTGCCGGCTTCCCACGGATGCGCCCGCGCCCGGAGGAAGACGCGATACCGGGCCCGCGGATTGCCGATGCGGACAATCTCCAATTCCTGCCCTTCGACGGTCTTGCCGATGGAAACGATCTTCACTCGCGCATTGTCCCGGATGGACGCGAGGAGACGATTGAGGTCAGAAAGGCGATAAGGCTCGACCCGCGCCACGTAGAGCCTTGGGCCGGGCATCTGGAGGGTGAGCCGCGCGCGATCCCCCGGGAGGCTCTCCAATGCCATCGGCCTCCAATCCCGCCCGTCCTGCGAGATGACCGCGGTTTTCAACTCTTTGGCGACCGAGCCAGGCTGCCCGTTCCAGATGTTGTCCAGGTTCTTGAACTCCAGCGTGAGTCGGGACCCGGCTTTGGCCTGGAGCAAGAAATGGAAATGCCCGGCGGCGCGGTTGGACGAAGAGCGCTCGTGGTCGTAGAGGAGATAGACACTGATGCTGCCGTCCGGAGCCAACTCATACCAGAGCGGTGATGCGTTCTCGAAACTCGTGTCGATGAATTCAAGGCCGGTTTTGGGCAAAGAAATCCGCGCGTTCGACAGGGGCGTTACGGCCTTTCCCTCGGGTGCAGGCGGAGTGTCTGCCAGGCAGGTTGGCGTTATTCCGGCCCCGAGTCCCATCAGCCCTACGCCGGCGGTTTGTTTCAAGAACTTGCGTCGGTTGGTCATAGGTAGCGGAAAGGACGGTGGAAAGATCCTCCGGCGTTGTCCCGCCGAAGCCGCCGCTTCCGGTTGAATATCCCTCGTGCTCATCAATGGTTTTGTGCCAACACCCGGGAACCGGTTCGCCTTGATGGCATTTGGACGCGACAATGCCAACCGTGGCCGCGGTTTTTATTAAGGTGCCACTTTGAGTGTTCCCAGCCGGTACCAGCCGTCCTCAGCTCGGCCTTGGATGGCCAGTTTGACTTTGGGCAGCATTGATTGCGGGTCGAGCAACGCAATGGCCAGTTCGTACTCACCCGGAACCAACCCGGCGGGAACGGTCACGGCGCTGTCGAACACATTGTCGCCGGGGAGCCAGCTCGTGATATCCGCGTTCGTGGCCAGGGTCTCCGTTCGCTGCTCGTTCCTTAGTCGCAGGGCCAACGTAAATTTCCGGTAGCAGGGCGCCACCCCTTTGTTCTCCCACCAGGAAGTGAAGGTCAGCTTTTCCTGCCGCCTGACGAGAGCCGGATAGGTGAACTTCCGCAGGACGAGGCGGTAGCCCATTTTCTTCAACCAACGGTTGACCTGCGGCCACCACTCGGCAGGCACGGGCGAGGATTTGCCGTTGAACGAGGAGATGTGCCATTTCAACGACTCGTCGATAATGTGATCGATGTCCCAACCCTGATTTTTCCAGAACTGCATCACCCAGCAGGCCTCCAGGGTCACCGGGGCGCGTTGCCAGGCGTCTTTCATTCCCGTTTGGACGAGTGTTTGTGGATAATAATCGTTCATATGGGACCAGGTTTTGCTGAACCCGCCCAGGTCGCCCAGGCAATCGGCCCGCCATCCGACCGCCCGTTTGGAAAGGGCATAATGCGTGGCGTTGGGGTCCTGCAATTGCAGCACCAGCGGCGTGAGGTGAAAGGTGTCGAGATAGCAATCGAGCAGGGCGGCGCGTGTCGCGTCGGTCAACGCCTCGGCGCCCGCCCCTTCGCCCCAGGCGCCCACGATGGAGACATCCACCAACTCGAGGTTCGGATGCCCATCATAGCGCGCGCCCAGGCCGCGAATCAGGCCGCCGAAACGCTGCAAGTAGAGAGGGTTCTCGGGATTCACCCGCCATTTCTCGACGGGCAGGTTTTTCTCCATCGTCTGGCCGGCGATCAGCGCTCGATACCAGGCGGGCACGTCATTATTGGCGTCGGTGCCATAAGGCGCGATGCGCAACATGAGCGTTTGCCCGCGGGCCTGCGCCGTAGCGAGCGCCTTGTCGAGCAGGTCCCACCGATAGACGCCCGCTTCGGGTTCCATGAATTTCCAGTACACGCGAAAATAGGCAAGCGAGGTGAGCGGGTGGTCCCGATTGGTCAGGCTGCCCATGAAGGGCTGGTACTCGATAGGGAAACCTTCGGTCCATTCCAGGCCTTCGTTGAGGCGGTCGCCGTTGAACCGCTGGAACGTCATGAAGCCCATTCCCGGATTGACGAGCACGTCGTCGCTCTCTTTTGGGCGGATCGTGACCATGTCCACGGCCGGAACCGAGGTCAGGCTGGATGCGAGCAATATCAAACCCAGGTAAGGTGCCGCCTTCATGATCTCGTGGACATGGCCGTCATTTTCCAGGTGGGTCCGCCGGACTGTGCCGGGGCCACTCGGCTTTGAAGTCGCCCAGCCAGGGCCAGTGCATTCGCCGGTTCAAATCCACCTCCGCCACCGCCACCGTGCCATATTTCTCGGTGTGGGCGAGCAGGTTCCCTTCGTGATCAAAAATGCCGGAAACCATCCAGTTCATGTCCGGCGTGGCGTAGGTGCTGCTGACGACATAAACGTGGTTCTCGATGGCGCGGGCGGCAGCGAGCCGCGGGTTGCAACCCCAGACAGGAAAGGCAATGACCTCCGCGCCATTGAGCGCGAGCCGTCGCGCCACTTCGGGAAAGAACCCGTCGAAGCAGATCATCATGCCAACCTTCCCGAAGCGCGTCGGAAACACCGGATACTCCGAGCCGGGCTGGACACCGTTGTCCCACTCGCCACCCGGCAGGACGGCCTTGCGATACTTGCCAATCATCGTGCCTTCCGGACCGACGAGCGCGGCCGTGTTGTAGATGAGATGCCCTTCTCGCTCGACCACCGGCACGACGATGTAAAGGTCGAGCTTTTTCGCCAGAGCTCCGAAAAATGTCGTGGACGGTCCCGGCACCGGCTCGGCGCTTTCCTCAAACGAAAGCCCCGTACCGGCGCGAGTGATGGTTTCGCCGAGCACCACCAGGTCGGCCCGCTGCCGCGCGGCATCTTCGATGAACGGGACAAAGAGCCGGCAGTTGCCCTCTGGGGTCTTGCCACCGCGGGGAAAGAAATGGACCGTGGCCAGACGGACAAGTCGCGGGGGTAGTGGCGACGCTTCGGCGAACGACACTTGACCCCACTCGACCTTGCTGTGCCGCGGCGCCCAGCGGAGATGAAGCTCCACCACCGCGTTCACGGCATTGGACGGCGCCCGATAGGTATCGGCAACCTCGACCCAGCTTTGTGCGCCGCTGGGGTGATCCGTCGGGTATTCCGGCTCACACGCCGCCGCTTTGCCCGGGAGCAGGGTCGCGGACTCCGCCGAGTCGCGCATCGCCGGCTGGCCCTTGGCATCGAGCCATCGGACGCGCGCCAGGACGCTGCGGCGCAGATTGGTCACGTTCTCGCAGCGACGCATGGCGCTAAAACGATACGACTGGCCGCCCTGCACCGCGAAGGTCTTCGACCACCACCCGGCCAGGCCATCACGGGCGTCCGCGCGGATGACGAAGGTGCCTTGGCGGTCTGGACCGCCGCGCGGCTCATAAGAGAACCGGGGACGAATCTCCTCGCGTGGGGCGATGGATTGCCAGCCATTGGGCGGCTGGTTTGTGGCGTGGGCGAGTGCCAGCAAGAGGAAGAAGGCCAACGTGGCGATGGTGATGTTTTTCATGACTCTGCTCTTGTGAAGGGTAATGCTATCCTTCGGATTCAATGTGTGCAAGGGTGCTCAAGTGTCTGCCCTCACTCGAATTCGACGGTGTCAACCTGGTAAGCCTCCACGCGGGAAAGGCGTAGTTCCAATTCCCGGCCGGATTCCTTTCGGCGGAGTGGAGCTTCCAGGAAAGTCGAAAGCCGGCGCACTTTTGCGCCATCGGGGGTTGTCATGCGTACAGTGACGTTCTCGACTGGCGGCAGGGAGTTGGCCTCGTCTTCCGCGTCGCCCGTCCAGTTCAGCAAGTGCAACACGCGGCGATTTCCATTCTGGGTGAGGATGGCGATCAGGGAAGGCGGGGCGTCCACGCGGCAAGGCAGGCCCTTCCGGGCACCAAGACCATGCACCCGAGGCGGGACTGCCCGGATCGCCGAGGGTGGAAGTTGGGGGCAGGCGCAGCGAAGATCAGCGAATCGTCCTGGCGGTGAGCAAATGACCGTGCAAAAGGTATGTTGGTTTGACGAAGCGGCTCAACAAATCACAAAACGCCGGCGGTGGCCGACCGGAATCAAGGAGCGCCATCATGCAATCAACCTCGCAATTCAGTGCAGTAATTCAATCAGTCCGAGCCATCGCGGGGATCCTCGCCATCGGTCTGTGTGTCTGCGGGACAAGTGTCGTCTCAGCGAGCGTCAGCGATCCCGCCCAGGCCGCCCGCAGCCTGGCCCACCGGCTGCTCGCTCAACGAGCCGATCAGTTCCGGTTCCAGACCATTCCAGCCGACCACAATTGCGACTTGTTTGAAATTGAAAGCCGTGGGGGCAAGATCCTGATCCGTGGCAACAACGGCGTGGCCATGGCCATGGGCCTCAACTGGTATCTGCGCGACTACTGCCACTGCCATGTCTCGCTCTACGGCAGCCAGTTGACCCTCCCCAATCCCCTGCCGCCGGTTCATCCCAAGTTCACCAGGACCGCCTGGGCGAAGTACCGGTATTTCCTGAACTACTGCTGCTTCGGTTATTCGCTGCCGTGGTGGGACTGGGCGCAATGGGAAAAGCTGATCGACTGGATGGCCCTCAACGGGGTGAACCTGCCACTCTCGGTGACAGGCCAGGAAGCGGTCTGGCAAGCCGTCTGCCGGCGGGAAGGCATGAGCGAGGACCAGATTTTCCAGTTCCTGGCCGGCCCACCCTACCTGCCATTCCAATGGATGGGCTGCCTGGACAACTGGGGCGCGCCCCTGACCCAGAACTGGATCAATCGCCACGAGGAGCTCCAGAAACAAATCCTGGCCCGGGAACGGGAACTGGGCATGACTCCGGTGCTGCAAGGCTTCACCGGGCACCTGCCGGCGGTCCTGCTGGCTCAACATCCGGAGGCCAAATCCCACCGCATCAAATGGATCGAATGGGAGACCGCTCTGCTGGACCCGCTCGACCCGCTCTTCCCCAAACTGGCTCGGATCTATCTCGAGGAACAGCATAAACGATTCGGCACGGATCACGTCTATGCGGCGGACACCTTCATCGAAATGACCCCGCCCTCGGGGGACGTGAAATACCTGGCCAACTTGAGCCGGGCCATCTATGACGGCATGGCAACGAGCGACCCGCAAGCCCTCTGGGTCTTGCAAGGCTGGGCCTTCATGAACCAGGCCCAGTTCTGGACTCAGCCCCGCATCCGGGCGTTCCTGGATGCCGTCCCCAACGAGCGGATGGCGATCCTGGACCTCTTCTGTGAATCCACCCCGATGTGGAATCGGACCGAGGCATTCTGTGGGAAACCATGGTTGTGGTGCAATGTGCAGAACTTCGGCCGGACTGTCGCTCTGGGCGGCGCCTTGCCCAAGATCAATGCCGATCCCTGCGCCATTCGCCATAATCCTGCTGGCGGCAAACTGGCCGGCCTCGGGTTTGTCAATGAGGGGCTCGATTACAACCCGGTTGTCTGGGATCTAATGTTCGAGATGGCCTGGCGGGAAGAACCAGTCGATCTGGACAGTTGGATCCGGCACTACAGCCGGCACCGCTATGGCCGTCCCAATCCCGACGCCGAAGCGGCCTGGGCGCTTCTGCGGCAGAGTGTTTACGAGGCCCGATTCGATGACAATTCGATCATCGCTCAAGTGCCCTCGTTGAAACCGGCCAACGGCACACCCTATGACGATGATTCACTGTCCCTGGCCTGGAAACAGCTCTTGGATGCGGCGCCGTATTTCAGCAACACCTCCACCTATCGATTCGACCTGGTCAACATCGCCCGCCAAGCGCTGGCCAATCACGCCAGCAACCTGCAACACGAGGCTGTGAAGGCGCAACAAGCGGGAGACGCCACTGCCTTCCGCGCGACGGCGGATCGCTTCCTGCATTTGATCCGCGATCTGGACACACTGCTGGGCAGCCGCGAGGAATTCCTGCTGGGCAGTTGGCTGGCGGACGCGCGCCGCTGGGGCACGACGGACGCCGAGCAGGCCCGATTCGAATGGAACGCCCGCCGGGTCCTGACCCTCTGGGGGACAAGAGCGCCCCGGGATTATGCCCGCAAACAATGGTCCGGCCTGCTCACCGGTTTCTATCTCAAACGCTGGGACTGGTTCTTCCGCGACCTGGAAATCGCGTTGAAGAACAAACAGCCGTTCGACGATCGCAAGTTCCAGGAAGCGCTCGAGAAATGGGAAACCGACTGGGCCGATGCCCGGGACATTTACCCGAGTCAACCGCAAGGCGACAGCGTGGCAATCGCCCGACAACTCTGGGCCCAGTACGGCCCGGTCATCCTCAATGGCGGCGAACGTGAATTGGAAAGCCTGACCACGGGCAAACCGGTTCAATGCTCCCATACCTTGCCTGGTCATCCGGCCCACCTGGCCAATAACGGCCGCAGCAGCAATACCGATCAGTTCTGGGCTACGGATGTAACAATCGATCCGGCTGCGTGGTGGCAGGTTGATCTGGAGAAGCCAACAACAGTGGGCCGCGTCGTGGTGATCGGCTATTATGGCGACGCGCGACATTATGGTTTCACCGTCGCCACATCGCTGGACGCCCAGAGTTGGGAACTCGCCGCCGACTGGCGTGACAACAGTGCCCCCTCAACCGCCGAAGGCTACAATTGCGAATTCGTCCCACGATCCGTTCGCTACATCCGCATCACCATGTCCCGAAACTCGGCCAACACCGGCCGGCATCTGGTTGAGGTGATGGCCTATGACAAATAGCCACGCAAGTCCGCCCGCCGTTTCTGCGCCGACGTTAATGCCCGCCTCCGCCAGTGTCGCGTCGTCCAGACTCGTCAACACGGCGACCCCGAGGACGAGCGGCAGCATACGACCCAACCGGCCCGCCTCGGCCTGCGCCGCCTGTTCCGCAGCCACCAGCATGGCGGTGCCGCCGCTCGCATGGACGGTCAACATCTGCACGTCGAGCCGCACGGCCGCTTCCACGGCCCGCGCCACCGCGTTCGGAATGTCGTGAAACTTGAGATCGCGAAACACCGGCGCGCCGGTGGCGCGAAGCCGCCGAACGATGTCGGGTCCAGCCGCGGTAAAGAGTTCCTTGCCGATTTTCAAGGCGCCGACGGCGGGCGCGAGCTGGGCCGCCAGTTCGACGGCGCGCTCTGGCGTCGGCACATCCAACGCCACCATGATTAAATTCCGCACGGGGACAAGGCAGCCGCCGGCGCACCGGGCGGAAATGCAATTCCGTCGCTGCCCGCGGTCGCTTACCGGAACGCCCATGACCGGCAGAAGGCGAAGTTCCCGAGCCGGCCGGCTACCGCGGCCATGACGGCTCCGGGCCTTGGGTTGTGGACCGCCGGGCCGCGACGGTGTCGAAGGCCAGTCGCCGCGATTCGCAAAACCGGACCGCGACTGTGCCAGAAAGGCCAGTCGCAGCGAATTCGCATGACCGGGTGCGTTGGGAGGGTTTAACCCGCCTCGACCCTCGGAGCCGCTGCGGCCAGTCTTCGCCGCGATCCGGCGGCGACAACCGGACATGCCTCCGCCGCGGGATGCTCATTCGCAACGTGAAGGGCTGGATCGTCCGCTGCCGGGCAAGGCGTGAGCGAAGATGAGGCGCTCAAAGCGAAGGAGTTCGCGGAGAGAGGTTTTGAGGTTCTGAGGTTTACACGGAGGCGTGAGCTGCGCTAGATTCCGCCCATGAAGTCGAATGACCTGAGCACGCCGGACGCGGAGATTCTGGGCGGGACGCCGGTCTTTCGGGGCACCCGCGTGCCGGTCAAAAGGCTTTTCGATTACCTGGAGGACAGCTACACGCTCGCGGACTTTCTGGAGTGTTTTCCCTCGATCACGCGCGAGCTGGCCTGCCGGCCTTTGAAGCGGTCCGAGCAAACCCTGCTGGCTACGGCATGAAGCACTCCTGCTCGATGAAAACCACCGAAGACATCCGCAAAGACGCTGTCGAACAAGGCGCGAGCGAGGAACAAGCCGTTAAGCTCGGCATGGACGCGGAGTCGAAGGAATTCGTTGAGAAGGGCTCCGAGATATACGTCAAAACGTGAGTTTTGAAACAAGATGCCGAAACGACTAACAGTCTTCTATTCGTGGCAAAGTGATACTCCGTCGAGTACCAATCGCGGTTTCATTGAGCAAGCTTTGCTTGAAGGTCTCAAGCGCCTTCGGTCCGATGCGACGCTTGAAAGCGCGTTGCGCGATACCGAAGTCGAGCTAGACAAGGACACCAAAGGCGTCGCCGGTTCGCCGCCAATTACCGAGACAATTCTACGGAAAATCGAAGAATGCGTGGTATTTGTAGCCGACCTCACTTTTGTCGCCCAATCCGTTCCGGAGTTGATTGGTTCCTCTCGCAGGCCGCGCATGGTATCGAATCCAAATGTTCTAATCGAATATGGCTACGCTCTCCGGTGTCGCTCTCACGCGGCCATCATCGGAGTGATGAACACTGCATTTGGGGAACCGAGCGCCGAAACTCTGCCGTTTGACCTCCAACACTTAAGATGGCCAATCACTTACGCTCTTCCACAAAGTATGGATAATTGCATGGCAAGTCAACTGGAGAGGCTAACCTCTTCCTTGGTTGACGAACTTCGACTCGTCCTTGCCCACAACTTAACAAAGGGAACGGCTTCTGCTCTTTTCGTCCCAAGGAAGGCGACAAAGAACGCAGCCATCTTTCATGAAGACATTAGTGATCTAATTCCGGATGAGCGTTTGGGACAGAAATCGGACACGTGGGTCGTTCCAGAAGGCGGAAAGGCGTATCTCCGACTTTACCCTATTGAATCTGTGCCTCCGATGGAAACCGAATTGGACGCGTTTGACGCAGCCAGTCGAGGCGGGCTCCGACCCATGGGATTGGTGAGTGGATGGAGTCCCGCGCGAAATGCATTTGGTGCACTCGTTTACGAAGCTCCGCAGGGGGGCAAGCTGTATCACTTCACGCAGTTGTTCTTGAGCCGTGAAATCTGGAGCGTGGATGCTTGCATCCTTAACTCAGACTACTTGCGTGAGCGACAAAGGAGCGGAGGCTTTTCAGCCCCCAGAGACTTTATTGCCAGCGGATACATCGAGACTCACTTCGTCGAGGTACTTGAGAACTTTCTATCTGTCGCCAAGTCGAGCTTGAATTTGCGGTTGCCATTGCGAGTCGAAGCTGGTCTAGTTGGAATCAAGGGTTACGCGATCACGGTGAGCCCGAGTGATCTTGCGGGAAGCGCACTGCGTGACGCTGTTCAATGGAGAGGTGAGATCACGTCGGAGAAACCTGCCTGGGAGATCCTTCACCCTTTCTTTGATCAGATTTGGGCAGCTTGCGGCATCAGGCGGACCGCCGCGCGTCAAGCCGAACTGGTCAAGGGGTTCGAACAGCGCCGATAACGTGCGCTTGGCTTTGGTGTCTGGCCGCGATTGCAACGATGCACAGCAAACCGAAATCCAATTCCGAGATCGTGCTCTACCAGACGGAGGACGGGCGAACGCGCCTCGAAGTCCGGCTGGAGAATGAGTCCGTCTGGCTGTCGCTCAATCAGTTGGCGGAGTTGTTCCAGCGCGACAAGTCGGTCGTCTCGCGGCACATCAAGAACGTGTTCGAGGATGGGGAACTGGCGCGGGAACGAGTTGTTGCAGATTTTGCAACAACTGCCGCCGACGGGAAGGTTTATCAGGTCGAGTTCTTCAACCTCGACGTGATCATCTCGGTTGGTTACCGGGTGAAGTCGCATCGGGGCACACAGTTTCGCATCTGGGCCACGCAGCGGTTGCGGGAGTTCATCGTCAAGGGCTCCGCGCTGGACGACGAGCGGTTCAAGCGCGGCGGCGGGGGCAATTACCGCAGCTTGACGCGCGGCGCGCCCGGCGCAAAGTTCGACCGGTTTGCGGTCGAAAGCATCTTCGACGGCGGGAGAGATTCTGGCTGCCGTCGCGCAGACTCCGGCGTGGGAGGCCCTCCGACAACGCGCGGAGCAGGGGGGTCTGTTGTCTTGTGCCGGCGTCGCTGTCCCGGCCCAACCGTTTCTCGCCGCCTCGCTCCACCTTGCCTTCCCCCGGCGAGTCATCGTCGTCGTTACCGCGGGTGCGAAGGCCCAGGAGCAGTTCATCGCGGATCTGGCGACCTGGAACCAAGCCGGGGCTTCGGCGGCGCAACCGTTGTTCTTTCCGGCGTGGGAAGCCCCGCCGCACGAGGCGAAGCTGCCCAGCCTGGACGTGATCGGCGACCGGCTAGAAACCTTGACCACGTTGCTCCGGGATGCCCGCGTCGAACCGAAACCCGCCCCGCTGGTCGTCGCCTCGGTCACGGCACTCCTGCAGCGAACCTTCACCCCGGCGCGATTGCGATCACGGCTGCGGCGGCTGCGGCGGGGCGAGATGACCGATCCGCTCGACCTGGTTGAATGGCTGGAGGATCAGGCCTACGAGCCCGAGGCGCAGGTCACGCAGCGGGGCGAACTGGCGTTGCGGGGAGGCATCCTCGACGTGTTTCCGCTTGCGAGCCCGTGGCCGGTGCGGCTGGAGTTTGTCGGCAACGAACTCGCGTCACTGCGTTACTTCGATCCCCTCACGCAAATCTCGCGCGAGGAGGTTGCCGAAATTGACCTGCCGCCCGCCGGCGAACTAGGTCTGCTGAAACGCGAACTGGCGAGCGGGACGGCCTCAGCCACCGCGGTCGCCACGGCACCGCTCCTCGATTACCTGCCATCCGACGCGGTGCTCGTTCTTTGCGAGCCGGAAGAACTCCTTGTGCAGGCCGGCCACTATCGTGAATCCGTGCCGGCGGCGGACCCCTTTTTCATCGGCTGGGAGCAATGGCTGGGCGACGCGGCGGCCCACGGCCTGACGCTGCTCACGCTCCGGGAAGCGACAGAACCCGCGGCGGGCGGGGAGGAAGCGGTCGCCGGCGACGCCCCGACGGGCCTGAGGTTCAGCAGCCTGGACTTGTTCCGTCCGCTGGGGGAACGCGCGCCGGAGGCGCCGGTGGCCGAGGTTCAACGCCGCGAGTTCTTCGCGCAATTGCACCGCTGGCTGCGGCAGGACTACGCCGTCCATGTCTTCTGCAACAACGACGGCGAACGCCAGCGGTTCACGGAAATCTGGCAGGAGCTTGGGCTGGCCGAGGAGAATGCCGGCGGGCGCGTAGCCCCGGCGGGCGCGCCCACGCCGCCCGCGCCGTCGGGTCTTTCGATCAGCCTTGGCTCGCTGGCCCGCGGTTTTCTGTGCGAGGACGCGCGCCTGGTCGTGGTCACGGACGCCGAGGTTTTCGGGCGTTACAAGGCGCACCGCCCGCGCCGGTTGAAATCCCCCCATGCCACCGGCGCGCGATCCGCGCTCGACATCAACTTCGCCGAACTCGAGGAGGGAGATTACGTCGTCCACCTGCAATACGGGATCGGAAGATTTCTCGGTCTGAAAAATCTTCCCGCGACGGCGGGCACCGCCAAATCCGAAATCCGAAATCCGAAATCCGAAATCGAATGTCTGGTGATCGAATACGCGCCGCGCGACCCCGGCCAGCCGGCCCCGAAGCTTTACGTGCCGCTCACCGAGGCGCACCTGGTCAGCAAATACGTCGGCGCGGGCAAGGCGCGACCGCCGTTGAACACGCTCGGCGGCACGCGCTGGGCCAAAGCCAAGGCCCAGGCCGCCGCGGCGGTGCGCGACCTTGCAGCCGACCTGCTCGAAATCCAGGCCGCGCGCGCCTCGCAGCCGGGCTTCGCCTTCCCCGCGGATGCACCCTGGCAGCGCGAATTCGACAGTGCCTTCGTGTTCGAGGAAACGCCCGACCAGCTCCGCGCCATCGAGGAAACCAAACGCGATCTCGAACAGCCCAAGCCCATGGACCGCCTGATCTGCGGCGACGTCGGCTTCGGTAAAACCGAGGTCGCCATCCGCGCCGCCTTCAAGGTCGTCCTGGCCGGCAAGCAGGTGGCCGTGCTCGTGCCGACGACGGTGCTGGCGCAGCAGCATTTCAACACCTTCCGCGAGCGCATGGCGGATTACCCGGTGCGCGTCGAACTGCTCTCGCGCTTCCGCACGCGGCGCCAACAGGACCAGGCGATCACCGATCTGGCCGTCGGCAGGGTGGACATCGTCATTGGCACGCACCGGCTGGTCCAGCCGGACGTGGCGTTCAAGGACCTCGGTCTGGTCGTTATTGACGAGGAACAGCGGTTTGGCGTCGGGCACAAGGAGACGCTGAAACAGCTCCGCAAGCTGGTGGACGTGCTCACGCTCAGCGCCACGCCGATCCCGCGGACGCTGTATCTCGCGCTGACCGGGGCGCGCGACCTGAGCGCCATCGAAACGCCGCCGCAGGACCGGCTGCCGGTTGAAACGATCATCTCCGCCTACGACGAGCGGTTGATCCGGGACGCGATCCAGCGCGAACTCGCCCGCGGCGGCCAGGTGTTCTACCTGCACAACCGCATCTTCGACATCGAGGCGGTCGCACTCAAACTCCGCGCCCTGCTGCCTTCCGCCCGCATCGCGGTCGGTCATGGCCAGATGCACGCCGACGATCTCGAGGAGGTGATGACGCGCTTCGTCAGCGGCGAAACCGATGTGCTGCTCTCCACGACGATCATCGAGAGTGGCATTGATATTCCGAACGCAAACACGATCATCATTGACCGCGCCGACCGTTTTGGCCTGAGCGATCTGTACCAATTGCGCGGCCGGGTGGGGCGCTACAAACACCAGGCTTATGCGTATTTGTTGATCCCGCGCCACGCCGGTCTGCTGGCCGACGCGCGCAAGCGAATCGCGGCCGTCAAGCAGTTCAGCCGGCCGGGCAGCGGCTTCAAGATCGCCATGCGCGACCTCGAAATCCGCGGCGCCGGCAACCTGCTGGGCGCGGAACAAAGTGGACACATCGCCGCGGTCGGTTTCGAGCTGTACTGCCAGTTGCTTCAGCAAAGCGTCGCCGCGCTGAAGGGCGAACCGGTGAAACCACGCGTCGAGGTTTTCGTGCGTTTCGACTTTCTCGAATTCGGCCCCGTGAGCGAAACCAGCCGGGAAATCACGCCGCCACCCGTTCAGCGCGAATCACGAGTGCCGCTGAAAATTGCGGTGCCGCGTGAGGTGGCGACCTTGGTCACCGCGTCGCCGGAGGAAGACTCGAAGTTCAATGTTCGGACTTCGGACTTCCGTCGCGGTTCGGCGGCCTTGCCGCTGAACTATGTGCCGGAGCCGCGGCACCGCATCGAGATTTACCGCAAACTGGCGCAGGCGACCGACAAGGCCACGCTCGTGGCGCTCCGGGCCGAATTGCGCGACCGCTTCGGGTCGCTGCCGCCAGCCGCGGAATTGTTGTTCCAGGTGGCCGCGCTCAAATTGCTGGCCGCCGAACGTGGCGTCACCGCCGTCGAAACGCGGGGTGACAAGCTGATGCTGACGCGCGGGGGCGATTTCATCCAGGTCGGCGGCCGCTTTCCCCGGCTGAGCAAGCGCGAACCGAAGGCGCGGCTGAACGAAGTCCGGAAGCTGCTGCTGGCCATTCAACGCTGAGTTCGCGAGCACCCACTCCGGATTGCTCACTGGATGAACTTCAAATACCGGCCCATCCAGTAAGGCAGGAGGAACTCGTCACCCGCCAGCTCGGTCTGGCCGCCGTTGCCGCCGTCGAGCGTGAAGGGATTGCCGTTCCAGCGCATGATGGCGCGTTCGTCCGGCGGCAGGAGCTGTTCGGTCTCTTGCCCCCGAAAGTTCGACGGCAGCCGGGTCAGGTCGTGCCGGTGCGAGTTGGTCACCGTCCAACTGACGAGATCCAGCGGAAAACGCTGGAGCGTCCACACGCCGGCTTCGAGGTCGAACCAGGGCGTGCCGGTCATGCCGTAGATGAAGTTCCAGACCGGGCAGCGTTCACCCCGCTCGAGCTCCCAGTGGTCGCGGATGGCCCCGGCGTAAAGCGCGCGGAGCCGGTCGTTGAAGGCGTAACGGTAGAGCGTCCAGTAATTAAAGAACGCCAGCTCATCATCGGAATGGTTCCATTCCGAGCCCATCTGCATGCCCTGGTATTCGACGCCGGGCGTGACGCGAAGGTTCTCCATCCGGTTGGTGATGTTGGCCAGGTAACCGAACCGATTGATCAGTTCGAGGGCCTTTTCCCGGTAAAGCTCCTTGCCGGTGACGCGGTAGCCAAACTGGAGGAAGGCAATGATCTCGGCGCTGTTCAGCCGGCGGTCGCCCACGGTCGGTGGATAACGATTCACGTACTCCGGGTGCCACCGTCCCCAGAGCGTGGGCTGGTTGTCCACATCCACCAGGTAGAGGTTGTGGCGGACGATGTGCCCAATGATCTTGTCGTAGTCGGCGGCGAGGCGCGCCTTCTCGGCCGGATGGATGGCGGCCGTTTCATACAACACGGCATAAGCGAAGGTCTGGCTCGTGATTTCGTCGCTGCTCGTCGTGCCCTTCCATTCCCAGGTCGCATCGGGCGCCTGGTGCCAGCGATCGGGATCCGAGACTTTGAAACCCGTGCGCTCGAAGGTGCGGGAGGGGAAACCGTCGAGGCCGTTGATCGTCTGCAGCCGCTCGAGCGCGTCGAATGTCTCCCAGGCATGGGCGCGGGCCGACTCCTCGCCGGTGACGGCATAGTGGAACGCCTGGCTGGCGAGGTAGTAGCTGCTCCACCCGCCGTCGTTGTCGGTGTCAATCATCTCGGCGCTGGCCGGGTCGCCAGGCCGCAGCAGGCGCAACTCCGAGCAGAAGCCGTAGCGGAGGTGGCGCTGACGGATCTTCTTTTCGTAGTAGGCCGCCTTCTGCGCCAGGGTCATCGTGCGGAATTCGATTTTGCTCAACCCGAACCGCGTCAGCACCCAGGCATCGCCGGATGGCGTGACCTGGAGGTCGGTCACGGCGTCGTCCTCGAGCCAGCGCTTCGAGGCGAAATAGCGGAAACGGCCCGGAGCGGTCTGCAGGAACAAGCCGCGGGTGGTGCCCACCCAAAGTCCGTTCGTGGCCACCGCAAGGCAGGTGACTTCCGGCCATGGCAACTTGGTTTCCAACGGGAAGGTGGGGTTGCCGTCGGAGAGCGCCAGTCCATAAAAACCGCGCTTGCTGCCGACGATCATCTCGTTGGGCCGAAACGCCAGCGCCGTGATCTCCTTGGCCCGATGAAACGGAATCATCCGACCGTTTTCGATCCGCTGGATCGTGTCACCCGCCAGGACATAGAACTGGTTGCCCCACGCATACAACCGGCTGACTGGGCCGGGCAATGTGACCGGGAGCACGGCAAGCAGGTTGGTGCGCGCCAGCGCCAGGCTCCGCTCGCCCGCGACCAACACGGACCCATCGGCGGCCACCGCAAACATCTGGTAGGCGCCTTTGTCGAACTGGCCCGCCGGCCGGCCCGCCCAGCCGTTGGACAGCCATCCGGTGTCAAAGAGGTAGAACAATTCGCCATCGGCGACGGTGAGATCGCGTGCCAGCTTGCCGGCCAGCGGCCGGTAGCCGTGATCCATTCCGAGGCTCTCATCGAACACCCGCGCCACGCCCCGGTCCGTCAGCACATAGACGATTCCTTCGCGGTCCAGCGCCAGCCGGAGAAAGGCGGCGCCCTGCAATTCGGGAAGGGTCGTGATGCGGGCCGCCACCGCCTGCAGAAAAGGCACGTCCCGATAAACCGGCGCGGCGGCGGCGGGAAGAGTGAACAGGCCGGTGGAGAGCGACAACAAAGCAAGCAAGCGCCGATGCATGGACAGCAGGTTAGACCATTCCTCGCCGCGAGAAAAGCCGGTAAACCGGTAAACCGGCATCCGGCCGGGACGCATCCGGCGATTGCCCGGATCCGCCCTTCCGCCAGCACCGATGAAGCGCCGGCGAAAACTCGGCTTGCCAGCGCCGCGCGCTTGTGAAATTTTCGCGGGCACCTTATGGCGCACGTCAAACTCCATATTCCCGGTCCGGTCGAGGTCAGCGAGAAGACCTTCCAGGCCTTCCGCAAGCCGATGATCGGTCATCGCGGCCAG
Organism: Verrucomicrobiota bacterium; assembly: GCA_050012855.1. Taxonomy (GTDB): domain Bacteria; phylum Verrucomicrobiota; class Verrucomicrobiia; order Limisphaerales; family J093; genus JAJXZJ01. Next base: position 59,827 of record JBEKGJ010000023.1, read on the forward strand.
GGCTTCAAAGACCTCTACGCGACCATCCAGCCGCAACTCCAGCAACTGCTCTACACGAAGCAGCTCGTCTATATCTCCACCTCCTCGGCCTGGGGCGTCATGGAAGGCGCCATCCGCAACCTCGTCGCTAAAAAAGTCCTCAACTGCATGTGCGGGGCGTTTTCGGACAAGTGGCTGGACGTCTCCAAACGCTGCGGCAAGGACGCCGAGGCGCTCCAGGTGCCATGGGGGTCGCCCATCCGCGCTGAGCAGGTTGACGCCCGACTCGCGACCGGCCAGTTCGACGCGCTCACGGTCATCCACAACGAAACCTCCACCGGCGTGATGAGCCCGCTGGCGGAAATCGCGGCGCTCAAGCAAAAGCATCCCAACGTGATGTTCATCGTGGACTCGGTCAGTTCCATGACGGCAACAAAAATCGAGTTCGATGCGCTGGGCATTGATGTGCTGCTGGCGGGAACGCAGAAGGCCTTCGCGCTGCCGCCGGGCACGGCCCTTTTCGTCTGTTCGCCCGGCGGGCTGGCGAAGGCCGCGACGATCAAGGACCGCGGCTATTATTTCGATTTCGTCGAGTTCCAGAAGAACGCGGAGCAAAGCATGACGCCGAGCACGCCGAGCATCGGCCACGTCTATGCGCTGGAATCCAAGCTCGCGGACATTTTCGCCGAGGGCCTGGAGGCGCGCTACGCGCGTCACCGCAAACTGGCGGAACTCACCCGCGCCTGGGCGGCCAAGCACGGCTTCGTTCTGTTCCCGGAACCGGGCTTCGAATCGGTCACGCTCACCTGCGTCAGCAACGGCGCCCGGCCGGGCGGCCGCGTGGTGGACGTGCCGAAGCTGCAGAAGTTGGTGAAGGACCAAGGCTTCCTGATTGACGGCGGTTATGGAAAGATCAAGGGCACGACCTTCCGTATCTCGAACATGGGCGACGAAACCGAGGCGACGATGAACCAGCTTTATGCCGCGCTCGATCAGGCGATGCAGCAGCTTTGAGCCCGGCGGAATCGGCTTGCCAAAGGCGGCCGGGACCGGTTGAAAAGCGCGTTCGCGGGCGGGCGGCTGGGTAGCTCAGTTGGCAGAGCAGAGGACTGAAAATCCAGAGACCAGGTTTTTTCCCCAAGTGGACACACGCGGAATCATCAATACTGACGGGCTTGATTCCCACTTCTGAGTTGTTCAGGTTCGCCTCCATTTGACCCCGAAATGGACCCATTTCGCGGCATGCAGTATCACATCGCAGTATCATATCGAGGCGAGCAGTTTCCCCCGGTCCTGCCACGAAACCCATCGGGTTGGATCGCCCCAACAGCCGAGGGAAATGGCCCGTAGAAAAAACGGTCGTGGTCGTTCACCGCCCGGCAGCTTGCCACTCCGCCGCACACAACCCCGAAAATCACCGCGCCACGTGGTGTCAGGTCCAAAAACTCTGCGGTGAATCAACGTGGAGAGGGGTGAGCACCGCGGCGGGTGAAATTCCGCCTTGAGACGGGGTGCGATTTCGCCAACGGAACGAGCAACCAAGAGGGAATCAGGCCGCGGAATCAAGAAGCGGAAAACTGCAGCGGGTGGGGAAAAGGGGGGAGTGGCTGTGACAAAACTTTGCGGAAAATCAAAACACGATCCCCCTGTAAACACAGGCGACAGTCGCTGTTTTCGTCTCCTCAAGAACAGCCGGTTTTGATTTCGATAGGTCCTCGTCAGATCGGGGGTGATGCCACTTCTCCGTCCCCCAGAACGCCAATCGGCGCCGGCTCCAGAGCGCAAAAGGCCGTCGGGTCCACAGATGTTCTCCGACCGAGGCAGGAAAAGATCACGGCTTTTGCCATCTGTCACCTTTCTGCCAGATTCCACGCTCCGGTACACGGGTGGAATGAACTGGTTCCACGTTGCGATGCGGCGGTGCGTGACTGACCGCAATTAATCCCCGGAGTGATCGGATTTTCGTGCATGGTGGGCCAAAAACGGCCAGGAATATCCGCCGCCGTGTGCGATGACAATGAAACGGACGACGAAACGGGGTCATTGTCGTTGCCTGCCCGGTGACCCCGCCATCACCGTTTGACCTCTTCTACGTATTCGGGATTGTCAGTTTCAACCTCCTGTTGGTGAACACCATCCAGCGTGAGCTACATCGCACTTCGCAGCCTACGCCCCTGTCGCCTCCCGAATCAGCCAGGTAGGGTTTCACCCCATAGCGGCTGAACTGCTTTTGGGTTTCATTCTTGTGTCATGAAAAACAGCCGACTCATCCAACATGGGACGTCAGACAGCGCACAACGACTGCTGGCGGGTCGGCTGGACCTTTTCGGACGTTGAAAGGAACATTATGTTGGCAACTGTCTTGGTGGTACTGCTGGTGTTGATGTTGTTTGGCAGTCTCCCTAACTGGCCACACAGCCGGAATTGGGGTTATTATCCGAGCAGCGGACTGGGCGCGGTCCTGGCGATTGTAGTTGTCCTGCTCTTGCTGGGCAGAATCTGACGAGGATGTGCGTGAACTGCGGCACGCCAGGGGGCGTCTGTTCTCCACACCGGGTCTTTGGTGAGCCGTTCGGCTTGCCAGCTCGGCCGTTCAGCGACGCTCGCAACGGGCTGTGCGCTCAAGCGGCGCACACCAGCTTTGCAATCCGTCACGCCGCATGCCGGCGCAACAGGAGAGTCGGCCCCGCCGTGGTCGTGATGAACGTTATGATGCCATTTGGTCAACGGTCTGGAAGAAAGACTCCCATGAGTGTGAGAACCACCTGCGCAACGAGATTGCTGCTTTTGCTTCTTTTGATCCTGCCGGCCACGGTGCAAGCGCAATTCAACTACACGAACAATAGCGGCAGCATCACCATTACCGGATACACCGGTACCGGCGGCGCTGTGACCATCCCCAATACCGTCATTAACCTGCCGGTTACGCGCCTCGGAGACAACGCGTTCTCGGACTGTACCAGCCTGACCGGCGTCACGATCCCCGACGGCGTCATCAGCATCGGGGATTATGTATTTTATGACTGCACCAACTTGACGAGCATCACGACTCCAAACAGCGTTACCAGCATCGGATACGCAACATTTTCCGGGTGCATCAGCCTAACCAATATCACGATTCCCAACAGTGTCGCGAGCCTTGGTGACCAAGTGTTTTATGGCTGCACTGGCCTAACCAGTATCACGATCCCGAGCAGCGTTAGCACCATCGGTAGTGCTGCCTTTTATGGCTGCACCGGTTTATCTAACATTACGATGACGGGGAGTGTCACAAAGATCGGGGACTACGCCTTTGATGACTGCGCAGGTCTGCTCAGCGTAAGCATTCCCAACAGCGTAACCAGCATCGGCTATGCAACATTCTCTGGCTGCAGCAGCCTAACCAGCGTCACTATCCCCAAGAGCGTCACCAGCATTGGGGACAACGCGTTTTCTTTCTGCACCAACCTGAGCACAGTCGCGATTCCCAACAGCGTCAGCATTATCGGCGGTGCAACATTCGGTGGCTGTACAAGACTAACCAGCGCCATGATTCCCAACAGCGTCACCAACATCGGAACAAATGCGTTCTCGGACTGCACCAGCCTGGCCAGCGTAACGATCGGCACCAACGTCACCAGCATCGGGGTCGGAGCCTTTGGAAACTGCCCCAGCCTAACCAGCATCACGATTCCCAAGAGCGTCACCACCCTCGCTGACCAAGTGTTTTATGGCTGCACCACCCTTACGAACGTCTATTTCCAGGGCAACGCGCCGAGCCTTGGTTTAAATGTCTTTTACGGTGCAACCCATGTGACCGTCTATTACCTGCCTGGCGCCACGGGTTGGAGCTCGACGTTTGATGGGCATCCGACGATGCTGTGGGACGCACAGGTGCAGAGCAATGACCCGAGTTTCGGCGTACGCACCAATCAATTCGGCTTCACCTTCACCGGAACAAGCAACCTGACGGTCGTGGTGGAAGCTTGCACGAACCTGGTCAGTCCCGCTTGGTCGCCAGTGGGAACCAATACGCTGACCGACGGCACGGCCTATTTCAGCGATCCCCAGTGGACGAATTACGCGGCTCGGCTTTATCGCCTGCGGTCGCCGTAACCCGCGGCAGTGCTATTTCCACTACCGAAGCACAGAACATGCGGTCAATTCCCAATTTCCGCCCTGGCTTTTCCAACATTTCAACCCGCCATACCCAGTTAAGAGCACCACCACCCCATCAAAACGCCGTATAACCGATCCCAGAGCGCTTGGCGGTGCACCTGGCGAGCGCTTGAAACGTGGAAATGGGCGCCGATTTAATGAATGGGGGGAAATACTCGGCAACTATGACCTGGACATTCACCGCGCCTTCTTATAGACCCTCACGTAATCGACTTCAAACACATCGGGGAAAACGGCAGTATTCAGTTCAGCCGCATTCGAAGGCACCTCCATGCTCAGAATCATGTATTCCTCGATATGAGAAATGCCAGTCGTGACCTCATAATGTACTTGTACCCATCGACGTAAAAAATGTATTTCTCCGGGATCCATTCCACTGCAAACGTGTGAAATCCCTTGCTGACACCCTTTCGGTAGCTCTGCATCCCATGCGTCGATTTTTGATTGGGTCCGTACGCCCAATGCACGTTGTGTGACACAATGTCGGTGCCCAGCTTCTTGAAGCACTCCATGATGTCGATCTCTGCACCAAACGTGGCAGGATCTTCCCCCTGGGATATTCGAGACGATTGAATCCAGAAAGCAGCCCAGATTCCAGACGACTTCTGCAATCTTGCCCGGCACTCGAAATACCCGTACCGGGTCGTCAAGGCCGCTTGCGTGCCGACCGCACCAACGAGAACGCGACCGTCCTTCTTCAAAGCCAGCAACTTCAGGCAGCCGTTTTCAACTTTGACCGCCTCGCCTGATACGTAACCCAGCGCTCGTGGTCCCACGCCACGCACTGCCCATTTGTGAGGGTCGAGTTGGTTCCCATTGAATTGATCTTCCCAAAAGAGCTTGTAACCTAGCTTCTTGGGCGTGTAACGCGTTTGTGTCATCGGGTTCTGAGGAGGCCTCTGGCCCATGCACTGCGGCGCAAGAATCAGCCCGATGAAAACAACCATAACTACTGCGACCCGAAACGAATGGCGTTCGATCCCTGGCAGAATGCCGGGCGATGGTCCGTACTTTGCGCTCATTGGACACTGAGTCATGCGTGACTCACAGTATGACGCGTGATGTTCCGCCCGCAAGACTTTTCTCCCGAGGACGCAAGCGGGGTTCGTTCACCATGCAATACGCGGTACGCCTCTGCCCCTTCACATTGCATCTGCGGATTGATGTCCAGGACCAGAGGCGGATGAATCGAGGTTGATCTGTTCTGTCGGTGCCCGGTTTGCGTGTACCCAGATGAACTGGCTCAACGTGGAATCTGCCGACATGGCTGAGATTCAGCAGAATGTATCTAAAGAAGCACGCAGGCCACAATTGAAGATACTGTCTTGTGCATAAGACCTTACCCCCAAGCGCAACCCGCGGCAAAGAACCTCATTGAAGGCCGATCTACGCGCCCTGCAATTGCGCTTCCGCCCGGAACCAATTCTTCTGCTCGCAGCCCGCTGGCTGCCCTTCCGCACGCCATATCTCGTAAGCCCTTGCTTCAATCAACTCATGCGAAGGAGTTGATTTGTGGTTCTTGGCGTCCTGAACGCTCGGACTGGGGCACTTGTTTGCGACTGCTTTTGTAGCCATACGTTTATCTTTCTGAATTTGTTTGTTGTCTGTTTTGAGCCGCCATTGCGGCTCCGATTTCACAGTGCAGGGGATAGCAGGGAGGGACTACCCATACGAATGGCAGTCGGACACCTGGTACACTTAGCTCCGTTAGAATTGACAACATACACCGTTCACCACGCCCAACAAGATAAATCGCTATAAATCGTCGGCCAAATACCAGATCCAATAACTGCGAAACAGGGTTAACAGCCTGGCACATAGAGACATCGGCTTGCGTTTCGGTGGCGGATCGGCTTCAACTTCCGATGTCTGACCCGCGCATTCTTGGATTTTCAGCCGGCCACCCAGCGAAGAGTACCACCACCGCATCAGACCGCCGTATAAACGATCCTGGATCGTTTGGCGTACCTTCCTGCGAGCGGTCAGAAGGTAGAAAGGGCCGGGTTTTTGAAAAAGCCGGGGAACATACTCCGTCGTGCAAAGAGACTCGCTCGCTGCATCCTCTGGGAACGAAACACGGGATACCTTGGTGCCGCGCTACTGCAATTCGATTGGGTTCGCGTAAACCCAAGGTACCCACTGATCCAACAGCTTGAGTTCAGCCTCGACGCGGTATTTTCCCGGTCCCATTGGCTTCCATTCCAAAGCGCGGCCTGCCTGTCGGTGGACGACTCCGCCGTCCTTGACGATGGTGAAACGGCAGGGCAGGGGCGAGGTTGCCCGCAAAGTTGTTTCCTTGGAAAATGACAGGGTCTCGCCCATCACCACGGAGCCAGATTGGTTGTGGGCAAGCCACCGGAAACCAGAGGCGTCAGCGATCATGTCGAACCCGATGAACACGCGGCCAGCCCGCAAGGAATCCAGAATGGCCGTTTCGCTCAACCCGCGGGCCAGGACATGGGTATTCACAAAACGGGCCGAGCGCTCGTACGGGTCCAGTTGCACCTGGAAAAGTTTCCGGTTCGGTTCGAGCGGACCCAAAAGCGAGCGCGCGAGGAGCCGCGTAAACCAGTTGAGCTTGAATTCCTTGAGGGTCTTGGGACTTGTGTCTTCGACCTGGATGGTGCCCGACTCCGTGGAGAAGGCACGGAAACCCACGTTTTGATGGCAGTCGTTTCCCGCAATGCCGGTGATGTGGCGCGTCCGGTTCAAGTCATCCCAGCGCTGGAGAAATTCGGTTGGCCGATGAAACATGAGCCGGTAAATGTGATCCGGGTATTTACGCAAGCTCAGGAAAATATCCGGAAGCAAGCCGCTCAAGTTCTCACCGGTTCGTTTAAAGTCGGTGTGCAGGTTGTAAATTTCCATGCCGGTGAGTTCGGGCCGGTCCCAATCACGCGGCTCTTCCGGGTGGGCGTAGAACAGTACTCCCTGGTTCTCGATAATCTGCCTCGCCAGCGTGGCGGAATCAGTCCGGTTGCTCAGCACCACACCACGGTTTACGCCAAACGGCATCATTCCTTCCTTCATCTCGAAACCCGGAATGAAGAGTTTCCCGTCGTGAATGCCGCGCCACTGCCAGGCGAAATCCGCGCGACCGTCCACCGGATGATCGCTCATGCAGATGAAATCGAGCTCCGCGGTTTCGAGCGCGCGGAGGATGTCTTCGAAAGCGACTTCGCTGTCGTGGGAGAAATGCGAGTGGCTGTGCAGGATGCCGCGATACTCGTTCCAGCTTTCGTTCACGCTCACAACCTGGCGCTGCGCGCGGAGAGCTTGCCAGGCCGCTTCTTCCCGTGGGAAGAGAACGAACCTGTGGTAGAGGCTGACCCGCAACCAGAACAAGCCGGCCACGACCGCCAGTATCACCACGGCCACGGCCAGACGCAATACACAGACAAAGAGCCTGCGTAGCTTTGGACTGGCCGGGGGCCTCTCCCCTCTGCCAGGGGACGAAGAACCCGCCGAGGAGTGGGTGCCAAGGTCCTGTCCCATTGCCCTGCCTGGTGTGTTTCGACGCATTACGCGATCAATTGGACTAACAATTTCGAGCATAACCCGCCGACCAAGAGAAGCAAGGCTGAAAAGTACGCCGCGAACGCACTCCACCACAAGGAACAGGAACTGGCCCAGCATTGTCCCCCCTGCCCGGATTCAAGTCACCATAAGCAGAAAGAACAGCCGGAGCAGCAGCCGATTGAGTACCAGTCAGTGCCCCACCGCGGCCGCACAATTACCGAAATTCACCGCCGAGTTGCCAATTTTACGGTCAATTGTTGATTTGCGCCCTAGGATTTCCCGAATTTCGACGCTCCATACCCAGCCAAGAGCCCCACTACCCCGTCAAAACCCCGTATAAACGATCCTGGAGCGTTTGGCGGTACGCCTGACGATCCGTCAAAAGCTCGGAATGGCCGAGTTGTTAAGCAATCGCAGACAGATACTCGGCCGACAAAGAATGCTCGATCATGGGAGAATACTCTGTATCCAGACATACCCGGCAGCGAGAAGCAGGAAACTTCGCGGATCACCGAGGTGGTTGAAATACTGACAAAGGTGACCGGATGTGCCGCTACGAAGGAGACTTCCCGTTTTCAGTGTTGTTATGTGAGGCCGAGCGCCGGTGACACCGTTGCTGGTTCAAACACTTCGCCAAGTAGAGAATTATCACGACGTTGAAGAACATCACGCCCGCGTTGAGGATCGTTGTGTGGTGAGCAAGATGCTGAAACTCCAGCGGCAGGTACATTCCCGCCGAAATCACGGCAAACCACTCGGCCCAATGCTTGCCATACCATAACCCATAACCTTCCACCAAGCGAATCAGCGTGTAGGCAAATCCCAGCGCGGCGATTTCGCCCACGTGGCGGTTGGTGGCCTTGGCCACCGATTCAATAAACAGGCGTGTGTAGTGCCGCTCCGGGTTAACCCCGTGCCGGAGCAGGAAAGCATCCGTCGCCGCATGTAAATCGGTATGTCGCAAAGAAATGATCCCGCAGGCGGCGGCGAGCACGAGAACTCCCTTGGCAGCTTCAAAAAGTGCTATGCTACGCAAAGCCAGTGGCGTCCGCTGCGGCGGAGCTTGCATTTGTTCATATTTTGCCGGCGTGCCTTCGTCCAAGCGAGCCTCAACTGGTTCGAGGCAACCGGATATGGGATGTTCAGTCTATCAGAGTTTATACTTCTCACCCAGAGTCGGAGGTAAGATGCGGGGCACCGGTTCGCCCCACGAATGTCTTCGATGACCGATCCTCTTGATGCCGAGTCAGCAGTCTGAAGCCGGCTATGACCCAGGCAATTCCTTGAACAAGCGCAAACGGAACGAGAAAACATGGGATGGAGACGGCAATTGCGATCTTCCATCCGTCCGCATCAATTTCTGAATAGACGTTCGTCACCTGCGCAATGAAGACCAGCCATGCGACCACGGCTACGCCACCCACTGCCACAGCAAGCCTCTTGACTCTATCGTTCATTTCAAGTCCTTCCTCATTGAACGCCCTCCCCAGCCACTGCCGCTGGCCAACAGGGTTTCCATGAACTTGCTTGCCGGAATCTCGGCACAATGGCACTACTTGTCTATGGGGTAAAACCCTACCTGTATCGTTGACCGTGAACGCTCAGGAATACCCGCCACCGTGCTGATGTAGATTTCGCTCGTGACGTAAAGATCGGTGACAATTCCCTACGCTGTCCGCGAAGCTGGGGGGCGAATATCGCCGCGCGTGAAACTGGCTGAATTTCCCAAGTTGACCCGTGCCAAACAACTGGGGTAAGAAAATGCCGGATCATCCTCCAAATCAGCGTCTTGGAATTCGAGGCGTGCTGCAAGACAGGAATATCCGAAAAGGAGCTGCGGGATAATCGGGGTTTCCAGATTTGGGTTCGTATTCAAAGAACCTTTGCGGGACGAGATACGTGCATGTCGTTGTGCGAAAGGCTCCAACAGGCAACGTAGCCTGAAATTCAAGTATTTCTGTAACTCCCTGCGCCCCTGCCGTCTGGTGAATCAGCCAGGTAGGGTTTCACCCCATAGAAGCCGAAGCGTTTCGAGGTCATCATGTCGGTGATGAACATTAAACCGAAAAAGGAGATGACGTTCGGTGACTTGATCACGGCGGCATACGTGCTCTGGGGAGCAGGTCAGGCCGAAAGGATGGTGCGATGGGCGATGATCGC